>NZ_CP049887.1:2436626-3045783 GCF_011304195.1 Vagococcus hydrophili
GGCAATTGTTTCGATTCCTTTAGCTCTTTTAGCGTCATCAAACATTGTCCATAATCGTGTGATTACAGGATTTTTTAAATTATTATTTAGTATCTTAAGAACATTACCAACGATTGTTACAGCACTTATCGCTACCTTTATTTTTGGTTTAGGCACTATGGCAGGGACTTTAGCTATTTTCATCTTTACAGTAGCTTATGTCGGGAAATTAACTTATGAGCAAATTGAATCCTTAGACATGTCAACGTTTGAAGCCCTTGAATCAATGGGAATGACTCGTTTTCAAGCGTTTCGCTATGCAGTAGTTCCTGAAATTTTACCAACATTTTTATCAACGACTCTTTTTAACTTTGAAGGTAATTTAAGATACGCTTCAATTTTAGGATATGTTGGTGCTGGTGGGTTAGGTATCATCTTAAACGAGCAATTAGGTTGGCGTGAATATGCTAATGTTGGAACAATTTTATTAGTATTGGTTTTAACTGTGGCTATCATTGAGACAATCAGTGAATATGCCCGTAAAAAGTTACAGTAGATAAAGGAGAAAATAATGAATCAAGCAATAGAAGCAAAATTAAGACAAGAACCTTCTAAAAAAATGCAATATTTGTTGTTAACAACGATCATTGTAGGCTCTTTTATTTGGTCGCTTTCAGCTATCGAATTTAATGCAGTAGATGAAGGTGGTTGGAAAATTGCGAGTAAGATTATTCAAGGGATTTTGACTCCTGACATGGACTTACTATGGAATTTTACGAACCAAGGTGTATTTTACTTATTATTTGAAACAATTTGTATCGCATTTATTGGAACAATCTTTGGCGCAATTTTATCTATCCCGGTGGCCTTTTTAATGGCACCTAGTATTGTTCCTAAACCAGTTTACTTAGTGATGCGTTTCTTAGTTATCGTGATTAGAACTGTACCAGCCTTAGTTTACGGATTGATGTTTGTTCGTGTCACAGGTCCTGGACCTTTTGCTGGGGCGATGACCATGTCACTGACATCAATTGGGATGGTCTCAAAACTTTATGTGGATATTATTGAAGACATTGATCACGGTGTTCTTGAAGCAATGGATTCAATGGGATGTACGACGTTTGAGAAAATTCGTTTTGGAATTATTCCTCAATTAATCGCTAATTTTGCATCAATTACGATTTATCGTTTTGATATGAACTTAAGAGATGCAACAATTCTTGGTTTAGTTGGAGCTGGTGGTATTGGTTCACCATTAATCTTTGCAATGAACTCATATCGTTGGAACCAAGTAGGCTCAATTTTAATTGGCTTAATTGTCCTAATTTTAATTGTGGAAGTTGTTTCAAATAAATTAAGAAGTAAATTAGTCAACGGATAAGGGGAGAGTTTAATGGAGTTAACACTATTATCGACAAGCGACACTCACGGGTTTTTATATCCAACCGATTTTAGAAAAAGAAATCAGTCATTAGATTTTGGTTTAACAAAAGTCAAAGAACAGATCAAGAAAATAGAAAAAACGGTCCAAGGTTCTTTAATCAAGATCGACAATGGTGATTTCTTACAAGGTTCACCACTTAGTTATTTTCTAGCTAAAAATCCAAGTGCAGGTTCAATGGCTGATGTGATGAATGAAATGGGTTATGACTGCGGTGTGTTAGGAAATCATGAGTTTAACTATGGGATTGAATTTTTAGAAGAAACTATTAGTAAATTAAATTACCCAATCATTTGTGCCAATATTTTAAAAGCAAATGGTGATTTTTTAACAAATTGTCCTTATGTTGTGATTGAACGTGAAGGTGTGAAAATCGCTGTTTTAGGTTTAACCACTCAGTATATTCCTAATTGGGAACAACCTAAAACAGTTGAAGGGTTGGTTTTTAAATCAGCTTTAGAAACAGCAAAAGAATTTGTTCCAAAGTTAAAAGAAGAAGCAGATATCGTCATTGTTAGTTACCATGGTGGTTTTGAGCGTGATTTAGAAACAGGTGAACCCACAGAGGTCTTAACTGGTGAAAATGAAGGTTATGCTCTTCTTCATGAAGTTGAGGGCATTGATTGTTTACTGACAGGGCATCAACACCGTGTGATTAGTTTGAACGATGGTCCTTGTCCAGTAACTCAACCAGGAGACAAAGGTCGATATTTAGGTAGAGTAGACCTCGATTTTGATGAAGTCACTAAGAAAATAAAAAAATCCCAAGCTAGTTTGATTGAAATTAATCAAGAGGTTGAAAATCAAGTGCTACATGAGAAATTCTTACCCTTGTTAAATCAAGTAGAAGATTGGTTAGATCAACCCCAAGGGAAAGTCGAGGGGGATATGACTATTACTGATCCGATGAAAGTCAGAGAATTTAGTCATCCTTATATTGAATTTATTCAAGACGTTCAAAAGGAAGTGACAGGAGTTGCGATTTCTGGGACAGCTCTTTTTGATAATAATGGAACAGGTTTTGGTGAAAGTATTAGTATGCGTGACATTGTGACGAACTATATTTATCCTAATACTGTGGCGGTCTTAGACATCTCTGGTGCCGATTTAAAGGTGGCGTTGGAAAGATGTGCTAGTTACTTTGATACAGATCAAGAGAATCAGTTATGTGTAAGTAAAGAGTTCTTAGAACCTAAAGTGGAGCATTATAATTATGATTTATATAGCGGCATAGACTATACGTTCGATATAAGGAAAGAAAAAGGTCAACGTGTGGTTGAATTAAAAATAGACGATAAAGAAATACAAGATGATGAAAGATTAGAAGTTGTCATGAATCAATACCGGGCAGTTGGTGGCGGTGATTATGGTATGTTCGGACCTGAAAAGATTGTGCGAGAAGTGACGATTGATATGACAGAGTTAATTTCAGGCTATTTAGAAAAACATCCTACAATTATGGCTAAACAACCTAGTAACTTTCATCTGATTAAAACATAAAATAAAGACACCTCAGAGACTAGAATGAAAATCTCTGAGGTGTCTTTTAAAATTTAAATTGATTCATTTTGAGAGGGGATTTTAACAAAAATTAAGCTCGCTGCTGTTAATAAGCCTAAACAAAGGAAGTAGATAAAAGCAGTTAAAAATGTTTCACTTGATTCGACTAAAAAACCGATGACAAGTTGAACAACAGCACCACCAATAATACCACCTGTTGCAATGGTTGAGTAACTCGGTGCGAAGACTTCGCCACTAAACATTTTCATAGGAATGGCCATTAAGGTAACAAAACCTAACGTTAAGAATAACGTAGCAAAACCAAGGACTAAAATAAAGTTAATTGGTTTGTAAACAAAATAAGAAGCAAAAGCAAGAATGGAGCCAATACTTGAAGTAACCATAATGACTTTTTTATCTTGATTACGGAAAAACTTCCCAACAATATAACTACCACCGATTGCTCCTGTTAGGGCGAAGACACCAACAGCTGAACTAATCATGCCAGACTGAGGCAAAGTAATTCCTCGGTAAGAAACTAAAAATGTTGGTAACCAATTGTTTAATCCGTACAATAAACTATTAATAAAGAATGCCGCAAAAAATAGGAACCAAATTGTTGGGTTTTTCCAAACTGAAAGAATCGGTATTTTTTTTGCTGTAGATGCTGATTGTTTTTGATTTTTATCTTTTTTAGGAATAGAAGATGAAATGATAAAAGCAATGACTAAGGAAACAATGGTCAGTAAAGTATAAGCAAAACGCCAGCCTTTCATTTCAATTAGTGGAGACAATAGAATAGGTCCAATCACACCAGCAAATCCTGAAGACGAAATAAGTATTCCTTTAGCGAATGTCCGTCGTTCCACAGGGAAATTATCAATCACTTCTTTACTAGAAGCAGAAGCATAACCAGAGTGAGCAAACATGCCAGAGAGTAATCTCACGGCAATTAACATCTGAATACTTTGGCTTAGACCGAAAATAAAATCAAATATACCGATAAGAATTACTGAAAAAATGACCACAGATCGAGCGCCAAACTTGTTAATCGCAAAACTCATTGGGATTTGCATCAAAGCATAACCAATAAAAAAAGCACTTAAAATAAGTCCCTTGGTACTTTCAGTCATTGGGATGTCTTTACTAATAGAAACAATTGAGATACCAACAGATAATTTATCAATATAAACCATGGAATATCCTAAAAATAAGGAACCTAATAAAACATTTAAATTAACGGGTTTCTTTTCTTGATACACATAATCACCCTTTCTAATATAACTGTAAACAGCCATCTCCTTAAATATACACTTAAAAAGGAAACTAGGAAAGCCTTTTTTTAGTCAGTGTCAGATATTTAATGACTGCTATAAAAGAGTTTTTGATTAAAATTAACTCGCAAAGCTTTGCAACTTTCCAAAATTTATTATAGAATAAGGAAGTAGACGAAATGAAAAGGTTAAGCCAACTTGTCATCAAGTTGTTTTTTTTTGTTCTGAAAAATTGCTTTATCTTGAAATCATTTTGAAGTACTATATATAAAGTGATAAGATGCTTTTTAGCATTGACTTAAATGATGTAAAGGAGTTTTTTTTGTGTCAGATAAAATTGAAAGACAATATGACGATACGTCGATTCAGGTTCTAGAAGGTCTTGAAGCAGTAAGAAAGAGACCGGGGATGTATATCGGTTCGACAGATTCTAAAGGATTACATCATTTAGTATTTGAAATCTTTGATAATGCAGTGGATGAGGCATTATCTGGTTACGGAAATGAAATTGATGTGACAATACATCAAGATAATAGTGTGAGTGTTCGAGATTATGGCCGCGGAATGCCAACAGGAATCCATGCATCTGGTAAACCAACTGTGGAAGTTATTTTTACAGTTCTTCATGCCGGTGGGAAATTCGGTCAAGGTGGCTATAAAACATCAGGAGGACTTCACGGGGTAGGGGCAAGTGTGGTAAACGCCTTATCTAGTCATGTCCATGTAGAAACAGTTAAAAATGGCGAAGAAGTTCAGATAGACTTTAAAGATGGTGGACACACAGATGGTAAATTAAAACGAATTAAACCGTCTAAAAAGAAAAACGGGTCACTGATTACATTCAAACCAGATCCAACTATTTTTTCAACCACTGTTTTTTCTTATGATATCTTAGCGGAACGTTTAAGAGAATCTGCTTTCTTACTTAAAGGAATTAAAATCACCCTAACAGATGAACGTAATGATCAAGAAGAAGTTTTTCTTTTTGAGGATGGTATTAAAGAATTTATCGACTATTTAAATGAAGATAAAGATACGTTAACGCCAGTTATTTATTTTTCAGGTGAAAAAGAAGGTATAGAAGTTGAATTTTCATGTCAGTATAATGATGGCTATTCAGAAAATACTTTATCTTTCGTTAACAATGTAAGAACGAGAGATGGGGGAACCCACGAAGCTGGGATGAAAACAGCTTTAACTAAATCTTTTAATGAATATGCTAGAAAAGTGAGTTTATTAAAAGAAAAAGATAAAAACCTAGAAGGAACAGACTTTAGAGAAGGTCTTTCTGCAATTATATCAGTGAGAATCCCAGAAAATTTACTTCAATTTGAAGGGCAAACAAAAGGGAAACTAGGAACGCCATCAGCTCGTAACGTGGTTGATTCAGTAATTAGTGAGCAATTAGGTTTCTATTTACAAGAAAATAGTGAAATGTCACAGATGTTAATTAGAAAAGCGATTAAAGCTCGTGAAGCTCGTGAGGCAGCTAGAAAAGCTCGTGAAGATAGCCGTAATGGTAAGAAACGTCGTAAAGGCGAGTCTTTATTATCAGGTAAATTAACACCGGCTCAATCAAGAAATCCTAAGAAAAATGAATTATATTTAGTCGAAGGGGATTCTGCCGGAGGTTCAGCTAAACAAGGTCGTGATCGTAAATTCCAAGCGATTTTACCATTAAGAGGTAAGGTAATTAATACAGAAAAAGCGAAACTTCAAGATATTATGAAAAATGAAGAGATTAATACAATGATCTATACTATTGGTGCTGGAGTCGGTACTGATTTTGATATTGATGATTGTAACTACGATAAAGTCATTATTATGACCGATGCGGATACCGATGGGGCTCATATTCAAGTCTTACTATTAACTTTCTTCTATCGTTATATGAAACCTTTAGTTGAAGCTGGTAAAGTTTATATTGCTTTACCACCTTTATATAAGGTTCAAAAAGGAAATGGCAAGAAAGCTGTGATTGAATACGCTTGGACAGATGAAGAGTTGAAACAAGTGACGAGTAACATGGGTAAAGGCTATATGTTACAACGCTACAAAGGTTTAGGTGAGATGAACGCGGATCAGTTATGGGAAACAACAATGGACCCAGAAACAAGAACGTTGATTCAAGTGACAATTGAAGATGGGGCAAAAGCTGAACGTCGTGTAACGACACTAATGGGCGACAAAGTTGAACCTAGAAGACGCTGGATTGAAAAAAATGTTCAGTTCTCTCTAGATGAAGATGGTAGTATTTTAGAAGGATCAACTTCTTCAACACAAGAGCAAACGACTGACGAAGTATTTCAACAAGATAGTTTGTTTTAATCAACACAAAGTGAAGGAGAGAAAAGATAAATGAGTGAACGACATGGTATTCAAAAGTTAACTCTAGAAGAAATTATGGGTGATCGTTTTGGACGATACTCTAAATATATTATTCAAGACAGAGCATTACCTGATATTAGAGATGGATTAAAACCAGTACAACGCCGTATTTTATATTCAATGAACAAAGACGGCAATACATACGAAAAAGCTTTCCGTAAATCAGCTAAATCTGTGGGGAATATTATGGGTAATTACCATCCTCATGGGGATAGCAGTATTTATGAAGCAATGGTTCGTATGAGTCAAGATTGGAAGTTACGTAATCCTTTAATTGAAATGCACGGAAACAACGGGAGTATGGACGGAGATCCACCTGCTGCCATGCGTTATACGGAAGCGCGTCTTTCTGAATTAAGTGGGGAACTATTAACGGATATCGAAAAAGAGACCGTTGATTTTGTTTGGAACTTTGATGACACAGAAAAAGAACCAACTGTTTTACCAGCGAAATATCCAAATCTTTTAGTTAATGGTTCAACAGGGATTTCTGCAGGTTACGCGACAGAAATTCCAACTCATAATTTAGGAGAAATCATTGATGGAACAATTCATTTGATTGACCATCCTAATGCTTCTTTAGATAAATTAATGGAGTTTATTCCTGGACCAGATTTTCCAACAGGTGGGATTTTACAAGGGAAAAAAGAACTTAAAAAAGCGTATGAAACAGGTAAAGGAAAAGTTAACTTACGTTCTAAAACAAGTATCGAACCTTTAAAAGCTGGACGTGAACAAATCGTTATTACAGAAATTCCTTACGAAGTGAATAAAGCTGTTTTGGTTAAAAAAATGGATGAAATGCGTTTAAACCGTCGCTTAGAAGGTATATCTGAAGTTCGTGACGAAAGTGACCGTACAGGACTTAGAATCGTTGTGGAGCTTAAAAAAGAAGTGGATGCTACTGCAGTTTTGAACTTCTTATTTAAAAACACTGATTTACAAATTAACTATAACTTTAATATGGTAGCTATTAATAATTTACGCCCTGAACAAGTGGGATTACAAGCTATTTTAGGTGCTTATATTAGTCATAGAAAAACAGTTATTAGAAAACGCAGTGAGTTTGAACTGAAAAAAGCGAAGAATCGTCAACATATTGTGAGCGGTCTGATTAAAGCTTTATCTATTTTGGATCAAGTGATTGCGACAATTCGAGGTAGTAAAGATAAAAAAGATGCAAAAATGAATTTAGTGGCTTCTTATGCTTTTACAGAAGAACAAGCTGAAGCAATCGTATCATTACAACTTTACCGTTTAACGAATACAGATATCACCGCATTAGAGAAAGAAAACCAAGAATTAGCTGAATTAATTGAAAAATTAATGCAGATTTTAAATAATGAAAAAGAACTTCTTAATGTGATGAAATCTGAGTTAAGAGCAGTTAAAAAGCAATACCAAACACCAAGATTAACTAAACTTGAAGAAGAAATCGAAGAAATCACGATTGAAACGGCTGTTTTAATTCCTCAAGAAGATGTGATGGTAAGCATAACTAAAGAAGGCTATGCTAAACGTAGTAGTTTAAGATCATTTGGAGCATCAAAAGACGATGTTATTGAGATGAAAGAAACAGATAGCCTTGTCTTTAGTGGACAATTAAATACGCATAATCATCTGTTGATCGCAACGAATAAAGGAAATATGATTTACCGTCAAGTTCATGAATTAGCTGATAAAAAATGGAAAGATGTTGGTGAGCATTTCTCTCTAACTATCACATCATTAGATGCTAATGAAAGAATTATCGGTGTCTTCCCGTACACAGAAATCACAGAGAATCTTCAATTTGTCTTTGCGACGAAAGAAGGTATGATTAAACGAACTAATATGAGTGAGTTTAATGTTTGGAGAACGTATAAGAGTCGCCCGACTTTAGGCATGAAATTAAAAACAGAAACAGATGAAGTGATTGCAGTTGAACTGATTGATGGTATGCAAAGTAAAGATGTCTTATTAGTAACACATTTAGCCTTTGGTCTATATTATGACTTAGAGGAAGTTCCAGTTGTTGGAGCAAAAGCTTCAGGGGTTAAAGCTATTAACCTTAAAGATCAAGATTTTGTAGTCAACGGTTTAATTTTAGATAAAAATGAAAAATCAACCATTACTTTAGTGACTCAAAGAGGCTCAGTCAAACGAATGAAAGTCAATGAACTAAGTAAATTAGGTCGAGCAAAACGTGGCTTAATGGTGCTGCGTGAGTTGAAGAGTAATCCACACCGTGTCTTTGCTGTTGTGAAGAATGTTGAGAATCAATTAATTAATATCCAAACAGAATCAAATTCTGTTTATACAGTAGATTACAAGGATTTGGGAATCAATGACCGCCAATCTAACGGTTCATTTGTTAATGATGAAAAAGTAGATGGTTCTATAATTGAAGTAAGTACTAAAATTGTTGAGTAACTAAATTAATCCAAAAAGCGATTAACCATCAGATTTTATGGTTAATCGCTTTTTTAGTTTAGATGAGAATAATCGTGATTAATAATCTCTTTTAAAACAAACGCCGCGTCTTGAACCTCATATTTTAAAATAGAACAGTTTTTAATGCTAGATTCTCGCTTAACTGAACTAAAGGATTCCCAAACACGGTAAAAATTAGCAATAGCAGCATCGTGAGAAACAATTAGGATATGTTGGTTATGAGAAGAAAAAACGATATCTTGAATCGCTTTGTTAATTCTATCTGCTACGTGTTCTTGAGATTCACCGTTGAATTGAACAAAAAAATCATTGTATGGGAGGGGAGGATTAAGATGTTCGCCTTCCCCCTCATAGTCACCAAAATTCCATTCTCTTAAATTCTTATGTGTTTTAAAAGGAAGGTTGGAAATAAGTTGTAAGGTGTCAATTGCCCTCTCAGAAGTTGAAGTATGAGCTTCATCAAGTAAGATTTCGTTATCACGAAAATAATTTCCAGCAATTTTTGCTTGTTCGATCCCTAAGAGTGTCAACGGGGAGTCACAGAACCCTTGAATTTTATGCTGCAAGTTAAAGAGCGTTTGACCATGTCTGATAAGATAAATTGTCTTCATTGATATCCTCCTTTTTTTACTCTTTGAATAGTATAGACTAATTATTGAAAATAATTAGTGAAAAAAGTAGAAAACACGGCATAAAAATCACTCCTGTTATATGTCAGAAGGGACAGTTTAACGCTCTGTTATAGTACAGAAATAGAATTAATTGATACAGAATTAACAATTGATAATGTGAATGAAAGCCTGTAACAATGGTTTTTAGAAAACTTTTTTAAGAATTTTTAATATTTAACTCTTTTTTTCACTATAACACTTGCATTGAAGTGTTTTTGTGTTATACTGAGCATGTAAAACATAAACGAATTAAAAAACTAAAAACAACAATTTTAAGGAGGCTCTCAATAATGGGACATTGGGATGGATTTAAAGGCGACAAATGGCGTACAAGTGTGGATGTTAGAGATTTTATTCAAAAAAACTACACTGAATACAAAGGTGATGACAGTTTCTTAGAGCCAGCTGCTGAAAGTACTGAAAAATTATGGGAAAGATTACAAGAATTATTCGAAGTACAACACGAAAAAAATGGTGTGTACGATATGGATACAAATATCCCTGCTACAATTACATCACATGAACCAGGTTATTTAATCAAAGAAGAAGAAACAATTGTTGGTTTACAAACTGACGTACCATTGAAACAAGCATTTATGCCTTATGGTGGTATTAATATGGCAAACAACGCATTAGTATCTAATGGATACGAAATGGACGACGAAATGACAAAAATCTTCTCTGATTGGAGAAAAACTCATAACCAAGGTGTATTCGACGCTTATACTCCTGAAATGAGAGCTGCTCGTAAAAATAAAATTATTACAGGTCTTCCAGATGCTTACGGACGTGGACGTATTATCGGTGATTACCGTCGTTTAGCTTTATACGGTATTGATTTCTTAATCGCTGAAAAGAAAAAAGATTTATCTAACGTTGGTAACAAAGTAATGATGGATGACATCATCCGCTTAAGAGAAGAAGTTTCTGAACAAATCAGAGCTTTAGCAGACATTAAAGAAATGGCTACTTATTACGGATTTGATATTTCTGCACCAGCTAAAAATGCTCAAGAAGCGATCCAATGGACTTACTTTGGTTACTTAGCAGCTATTAAATCTCAAAATGGAGCAGCTATGTCAATCGGACGTATCTCAGCCTTCTTAGATATTTATATCCAACGTGACTTAGACAACGGTGTAATCACTGAAAATCAAGCACAAGAAATGATTGATCATTTAATCATGAAATTACGTATGGTTAAATTTGCTCGTACGCCTGAGTACAACCAATTATTCTCTGGTTACCCAATTTGGGCTACTTTATCAATCGCTGGTATGGGTGTTGACGGTCGTTCATTAGTAACTAAGAGTGATTTCCGTATTTTACATACTTTAATCAACATGGGACCATCTCCAGAACCAAACTTAACAGTGTTATATTCTTCTCATTTACCAGAAGGATTCAGAACATTTGCTTCTCATATTGCAAAAGAAAGTTCTTCAATCCAATTTGAAAATGATGATTTATTAAGAGCTAACTGGGGATCAGATGATTGTGCGATTGCTTGTTGTGTGTCTGCAACAGTTATGGGTCACGATATGCAATTCTTCGGCGCACGTGCTAACTTAGCTAAAGCAGTTCTTTATGCTATCAATGGTGGTGTGGACGAAAAAACTAAAGCACAAGTTGGACCTAAATTCCGCCCAATGACAGGTGACACTTTAGATTACAACGAATTTGTAGAACGTTACAAAGACATCATGGATTGGTTAGCAGAATTATATGTTAATACATTAAACGTGATTCACTTCATGCATGATAAATACGCTTATGAAGCACCACAATTAGCCTTCATGGAAACTGAATTAAAACGTACTTTCGCTACAGGTATTGCTGGTATTTCTCATGCAACAGATAGCATGATGGCAATCAAACATGGTAACGTTAAAGTTATCCGCGACGAAGATGGTTTAGCAGTTGATTACGTTCCAGCAAACGAATTCCCAACTTACGGAAATGACAATGCTGAAGCAGATGCATGTGCTAACTGGATTTTAGAATACTTCATGACACAAATTAAACGTCAACATACTTACCGTAACTCAACACCAACAACGTCACTTTTAACAATTACTTCAAACGTTGTTTATGGTAAAGCTACAGGTAATACACCTGACGGACGTCGTGCAGGTAAACCACTTGCTCCAGGAGCTAACCCAAGTTACCAAGATGGTAAATTCTTAGGTGAGAAAAATGGTTTATTAGCATCATTAAATTCAACAGCTAAATTAGAATATACTAACGCTCAAGATGGTATTTCAAATACTCAAACAATCAATCCTAATGGTTTAGGTAAAGATGACGCAACTCGCGTTAACAACTTACGTAACGTTATGGATGGCTACTTTGACAATGGTGGTTACCACTTAAACGTTAACGTCTTTACAACAGATTTATTATTAGATGCTCAAGCGCATCCAGAAAAATATCCAAACTTAACAATTCGTGTATCTGGTTATGCCGTTAAATTCCGCGACCTTTCACCAGAACAACAAGCAGACGTTATTTCAAGAACTGCTCACGACAGAATGTAATTTAAAAAATAAATAATGAAGAGGCGGCTGAAGACTTCGGTCGCCTCTTTTAAAATAAGGGATGGAAAGTTATGACAGAAAAAGTTACTGGAAGAATTCACTCAACTGAAAATTTTGGGACTGTAGATGGACCGGGAGTTCGTTTTATCGTATTTATGCAAGGATGTCGCATGAGATGCGAGTTTTGTCATAATCCGGACACGTGGAAAATCAATGGTGGACGTGAAGTGACAACTGATGAAATTTTAGAAGAAGCGCTGCGTTATAAGAGTTATTGGGGTGAAAAAGGTGGGATTACAATTAGTGGTGGTGAACCACTTTTACAACCTGAATTTATCACTGATTTGTTTAAAAAAGCCAAAGCTCATGGCATCCACACAACCATTGATACTTGTGGTCGACCGTTTACTTATGAGGAACCATTTATTAGTCAATTTGATGAGTTGATGAAATACACAGATTTACTGTTATTTGATATTAAACACATTGACAATGAAGCACATAAAAAATTAACAAAAAATCCAAATGATAATATCTTAGAAATGGCAAAACATTTATCTGATATTAACAAACCAGTTTGGATTAGACACGTCTTAGTCCCATTCAGAAGTGATTATGATGAATATTTAATTCGTTTAGACGCATTTATCAAAACGTTGAATAACGTGGATAAAGTTGAAATTTTACCTTATCACACAATGGGGCGCTACAAGTGGGAAGAGTTAGGGTTAACATATCCTTTAGAAGGAATCGATCCACCTACTCAGGAACGCGTGAAAAATGCACAAGATATCTTGCATATCCAAGATTATACAAAATATCAAACGAGATAGTTGACTTTTGAAATTGAGTTGCTATAATCGAATGATACAAATAGCTAGAAGAACTTACTAGGGTTCCGTAATCAAATTGATTAGACTGGTCCGAGAGTAAGCCCGTAGTAATGATTGCTACGCACACGGAAGGACAAAAGCCTGGGAGAATTTACTCTTCGGGCTTTTTTGTGTGGAACTATTATATTTAGAAGGAGAGATTAGTATGAATCGTAGTTGGTTATTAATTTTAGTCGCAGCAGTATTTGAGGTGATGTGGGTTGTTGGTTTAAAACACGCATCAACTCCACTTGAATGGGGAGGAACAGTTATTGCTATTTTTGTAAGTTTTTATTTAATGATTAAAGCAGGGGAGAAGCTACCTGTTGGAACAGTTTATGCAGTATTCGTTGGACTGGGCACAACAGGAACGATTTTAGTAGATGCTTTTGTCTTTAAACAACCAGTTGGTGCAATGACAGTTGTCTTCTTAGTAATTTTATTAATTGGTGTAATGGGACTTAAATTATCATCTGGTGGTAAAGAAGAAAGTGAGGGGAAATAAAATGGCTTGGATTAGTCTAGTTTTTGCCGGTATTTTTGAAATGCTGGGTGTGAATAGTATCAATCAGTATGTAAGTGAGAAATCAAAGAAAAATTTGATTAAGTTAATTATTATGTTTGGTATGAGTTTCTTACTCCTTTCTTATTCCATCGAAAGTTTACCAATGAGTACAGCTTACGCAGTCTGGACAGGAATTGGGGCATCAGGTGGGGCAATTCTAGGAATTATTTTCTATAAAGAACCAAAAGATCCGAAGCGTTTATTCTTTATCGGTTTAATTCTTTTCGCTGCGGTTGGTTTAAAATTAATTAGTTAATATATGTCCTCCAAAGTTTACTATGGTATGATAATAGGAAAACTAGGAGGCTTTTTTTATGGTAGAAAATGTTAGTTTAGTAAAACCAAGTATGGCTTTTGAAAAAGAAATTTTAGATTATAAAGATGAATTTACGGATTATATCCACGGATCAAGTTCTCTTGTTGAGTTTGAAACGATTAGCGACTGGTTGGAATACTTAAAATTATCAGAAAACAAAGAAACCATTCCGAATAAAAATTTTGTTCCCTGTAAGGAATATATGTTAGTTAACAATGACAGTAAAAAAGTTTTAGGTCTATTAAATTTGAGACTAGAACTTAATGATTATTTAACTAAAATTGGGGGACATATCGGTTATTCGGTTGCACCTTCTGAAAGATGAAAAGGTTATGGTAGTCTGATGTTAAAAGAAGGGTTGAAGTTGGCTAAGGAACACCAAATTACTTCAGTTCTATTGACTTGTGATGATGATAATCTTGGTTCAGCAGGAGTTATTGAAAACAATGGTGCTATCTTGGAGAATAAAGTTTATATTGAAGAAGAAAAAGTTTGGGTAAGAAGATATTGGCTTAAAAATAATTAAGATGGTGATTATCTAAATTTTCTTTCATAAACCTATTAAGATAATTTTTATTTATGCTATAATAAAGGGCAAGATATCGATATTGGAGGAATTATTATTATGTCAAAAGTATTAGTTTTCGGACATCAAAACCCAGATACAGATGCGATTACATCTGCTATTTCATATGCTTACTTACAAAAAAAATTAGGGGTAGACGCTGAAGCCGTTGCTTTAGGAACACCCAATGAAGAAACAGCTTTCGCACTTAATTATTTTAACGTTGAAGCACCTCGCGTGATTGAAACAGCTAAAAACGAAGTGGATAGCGTAATGTTAGTGGATCATAACGAAGTGCAACAAAGTGTTTCTGATATTAAAGAATTAGAAGTTTTAGCCGTTGTGGATCATCACAGAATCGCAAACTTTGAAACAGCGAACCCTTTATACTACAGAGGCGAGCCAGTTGGTTGTACGAACACAATCATCTTAAAATTATATAAAGAACATGGCATTGAAATTCCAAAAAATATTGCTGGTTTAATGCTTTCAGCGATTGTTTCTGATTCATTATTATTCAAATCACCAACATGTACAGAAGAAGACGTAAAAGCAGCGAAAGAATTAGCTGACATTGCTGACGTGGACGTGAATGTTTACGGTTTAGATATGTTAAAAGCAGGTACTAACCTGGCTGATAAAACTGCCTTACAATTGATTGATGCAGATGCTAAATCATTCCCAATGGGTGGCAAAAACTTACGTATTGGTCAAGTGAATACAGTAGATGTTAACGATGTATTATCTCGTCAAGCAGAACTTGAAGCTGAAATGGCTAAACAAAATGAATTGAATGGTTTTGATATGTTTGTCTTAGTTGTTACAAACATTTTAGAAAGTGATTCAGTTGTTCTTGTGGTTGGAGAGCCTAAAGAAAAAGTAGAAACAGCTTTCGGTGTTAAATTAGAAAACAACACGGCAGTACTTAGTGGTGTGGTTTCACGTAAAAAACAAGTGGTACCTCCATTAACAAACGCATTTAACTAAAAAAGTGAAAGATCAAAACAAAAGATTTTCTGACTTTTGTTTTGATCTTTTTTTGAAAGGAGGATTATCGTTGTTAATTAAATTAAACAATGAGCCTTTTGATGTTGAAAAGCATCAATTGATGATGTTGCCAATTTTTGAAGAGATACTTGACTATTTATTGACGCATCAAAATCAAGAAGTGACATTACGGGAAATTAAAAGAAATATTTCTGAAACAACCAACATGGATCATTTGATTGATGAAATGATAAAGGATGGATTCGTTTCACGACATCATGGGCGTTATGAATACGCAGGGAATTTCATTTCAGCTGATGAACAGGGTAATTTAATTAATCAAGTGCATCGTTTTTTAGAAAATATAGAAATTAACTCATTAAAAGAAGAGTTAAATAATAAACCAGCAGAAGAACGTTATCTGTCTGTGTTGCACCAACTCTTTAAAAATGGCACATCGTCTGACTTAACGGTTTATGAAACAACTGAAAACGCCAAGAGATGGCTAAAACTCCCAACGAGGTACACAGAGGTTACTGGTAAAAAAGCAACATTCTTTTCTTTTGGAACGTACCAACCTTATTATTCAAATAACCTATCTGATTATTTTAATTATTTGAAATTAAATCACAATGATTTGCCAGATGAATTTCTATCAATTAGAAAAAGAATTGGTGACGTTAATCCTAGTTACTTTATCAATTATTGTGAACGTAAACTGCGAAGACTGGAAAAAGGTAAAGAAGCAGCAGTCAACAAAGCTGATATTTTCATGGAAACTTTATATGAGATGGATTACTTAAAAGTTGAACAGGAAAAATATCTGTTTAATCTGACTCGGTTACCATTGAATTTTGAGTTACCTAGTCTTGTGGGTCTGAGAGATAAACTAAAAAATAAGTTGCAAGATATTTCTTGTGATGAAAAAGAAGTTGATTTTATGATCTCTTGTCTTGTTTTAGAGTGGTTAGTCGATCAAAATTTAATTCACGACTTCAAAAAATATCACGGTGTGCTATAATGAAACATATAGTTTGGCATGGATTCATTCGTTTTATATAATGCTTGTAAGAGGAGTGAAGAGATGTTTAAAAAAATAGAATCTATCGAAGAAATACGAAAGATAATCGCTTCAAATGAATTTACTTTTGTTTATTTTACTCAACCAAATTGTAGTGTTTGTCATGGATTGAAACCGCAAGTTGAGAGTAAATTGAAAGAATTTGAACATGAGATGACGTTTATCGAGGTCGATGCAGTAGAAGTTCCTCAAGTTTCTGGTGAATTTGCAGTGATGACAGCACCGGTTATTTTATTATTTGTTGAGGGAAAAGAATATATGAGAAAAGCGCGCTTTATTCCAGTTCAAGAATTATATCATGATGTAAAGAAAATCATCGAAGGAATGACGTCTGCCAGATCAATCGAGAGGGTGTAAAAATGAAGAAATTTATTTCAATTCTAATATTTGTGGTGATACTAGCAGGTGGAGGTTACTTTGTTTATAATGAATTTATGCGAACAAAAGCACCAGATACAGTCGCAACAGATACAGGTAAAATCACGGTTGATGAGATTAACAAAGAAGAGATTGAAAAACTTGATAAAGAAACACAAGAGTTAGCAAAAAAATATAAATACATGGAAAACTTCACGTCATTTGATGAACTAGATGGTTTGAAACAAGAAGATGGTAGTTATAAAATTGAGAAATACCCAGATGAAAAATTATTTTTAAAAGCTGCTTCAAAACAAAAAGACGGCGGAATTGTTGGTGTCTTTGATGTAAAAGATTAGAATCTAACCAAAATGTTAGGTTCTTTTTTCTTTTTCACGTAAAACTGTGATAGAATAGGTAGGAATTAGACTTAAGGAGCGAATAAATGGAATTATTAAATTATACAATTACAGATGAAAAAGGAAGATTGGATAAAGTGTTAACAGAAGCTTTTAAGCAATTTTCAAGATCACAGATTCAAGCATGGTTAAAAAGTGAACGCGTTACCGTTAACAACGAAATCGCTAGAGCTAATTATAAAGTAAAAGTGGATGACAAAATCGTAATTGATCGACCTGAACCACAAGTGATTGAAGCAATCGCTCAAGATATTCCTTTAGATATTGTTTATGAAGATGATCAAGTGATGGTCATTAACAAACCTCAAGGTATGGTTGTTCATCCGTCAATGGGACATCCAGATGGCACTTTGGTTAATGCGTTAATGAACCATAGTGATAAACTTTCTACTATTAATGATGTGATTCGACCAGGTATTGTTCACCGTATTGATAAAGATACGTCCGGACTTTTAATGGTTGCTAAAAATGATGAGGCTCATCTTTATTTGGCGGATCAATTAAAAGAAAGAAAAGCTTTAAGAAAATATGTAGCCCTTGTTCACGGTGTGATTCCTCATGAAAAAGGTTCAATTAATGCACCAATTGGTCGTAGTAAAGAAAATCGTCAGAAACAAGCCGTAGTTAAAGATGGTAAACCAGCGATTACGCATTTTGAAGTCTTAGAACGTTTCGAAAAGTTCACTTTAGTGGAGTGCCAATTAGAGACGGGTAGAACCCATCAAATTCGTGTTCATATGGATTACATTGGTTTCCAAATTGCTGGAGATCCATTATATGGACCTAAGAAAAGCTTAAAAGGAAATGGTCAGTTCCTACATGCGAGAACATTAGGTTTTGAGCACCCAACAAGTCATGAATTAATGACCTTTGAGAGTGAGCTACCAGAAATTTTTGTAGAAACTTTAGAAGAATTACGCAAAAACATTGATTAATCTGTCATTTTAAGGTATTATTACTTTAATAAATAAATAGAGATCCTTTAAGAGTAGTCCAGAGAGGCTAAGAAGGAATTAAGTTAACTTTAGACGGGTATGCTGTACCTTGAAGTAAGTTAATTAATTTAAGTAGACAAATTCCCTCTTATTCTTTCATGGATAAGAGTTTTTTTATTGGATTTTTTTAGGAGGAAGCTAAGTGTTTGAAAATGAAATTGTTGATAAAATGACAATGAGTAGAGCTTTAACACGTATTACTTATGAAATTATTGAACGTCATAAAGGAATTGACGATATCGTTTTAGTAGGGATTAAAACAAGAGGGATTCACTTAGCGAGAAGAATTGCAGAACGTTTAAAACAACTTGAAGGAGTTGAAGTTCCTGTTGGTGAATTAGATATTACACTATACAGAGACGATAATCACGAAGCTAAAAAAGAAGAACCAACGATTAACGCATCAAACGTTCCATTTGCTCTTGAAAACAAAGAAGTCATTTTAGTGGATGATGTGATTTTTACAGGGAGAACGATTCGTGCAGCACTTGATGCGATTATGGATATTGGTCGTCCGGATAAAATTTCGTTAGCTGTCTTAGTGGATCGTGGACACAGAGAGTTACCGATTCGCGCTGATTATGTGGGAAAAAACATTCCAACTGCAAAATCAGAGCAAATTATTGTAGCCGTTGAAGAAGTTGAAGGATCAGATAGAATTTTAATCAGAAAAAATAAATAAGCTTTTTAATCAAGTCCAGAGAGACTAGGAAAAGCGCAAATAGATACTTTAGAGGAGTTAGTGAATTCTTTTATTGTCTGTTTCCGTACGCCTCGTTTCTAACTATAGATACGAGGCTTTTTTAATACAAAGGAGAAGAAAAAAATGAGTAAAGAATTTAGAAATCCAGATGTTGTTTTAGATATACATGATAAGCCAAGCGGTATTAAGTGGGTAGGACTTAGTTTGCAGCATCTCTTCACCATGTTTGGGGCAACGGTCTTAGTACCAATTTTAGTCGGAATTAACCCAGGAATCGCCCTTTTCAGTTCAGGGCTTGGGACTTTAGTTTACCTGTTTGTCACGAAAGGGAAAATACCGGCTTACTTAGGAAGTAGTTTTGCCTTTATCGCAGCCATGCAAATGTTAATGAAGGATGCAGGTTATCCGGCAATTGCGCTAGGAGCCTTAACAACAGGTTTAGTTTACTTGATTGTTTCCATGATTGTTAAAAAAGCAGGGTCAGCTTGGTTAGACCGCTTATTACCACCAATCGTGGTTGGTCCAGTCGTAATGGTTATCGGACTAGGTTTAGCAGCGAATGCCGCCAATCAAGCCATGTTTGAAAATTTAGGAACGCCAGAACAACTTTATAATGTGAAATACATTGCAGTGGCACTTATTACGTTAGTTCTAACAATTATCTTCAACATGTATTTAAAAGGTTTCTTAGGCTTAATTCCAATCTTACTAGGAATTGTTTGTGGGTACATCGTAGCTCTAATCTTCGGAATTGTGGACACTCAACCAATTAAAGACGCAGCATGGTTTGCCGTACCAAACTTCCAAGTACCTTTTGTTACTTATCCACCTAAATTATATATTACAGCGATCGTGACTATGGCGCCAATCGCTTTTGTAACCATGACAGAGCACATCGGTCACTTAATGGTCCTTAACAAATTAACAAAACGTAACTTCTATGAAAATCCAGGCCTACATAAAACATTGATGGGTGACGGGTTAGCACAAATTGTGGCTGGACTTGTGGGTGGACCTCCTGTAACAAGTTACGGTGAAAACATCGGTGTCTTAGCTATTACACGAGTACACAGCGTCTTCGTTATCGGAGGAGCAGCAACTTTAGCAATGATCTTAGGATTTGTTGGTAAATTAACAGCGATTATCCAAAGTATCCCTGGACCAGTTATTGCTGGAATTAGCTTCATCTTGTTCGGAGTGATTGCTTCAAGCGGATTAAAAATATTAATTGACAACAACATTGATTTTAATCAAAAACGTAACTTATTAATCGCCTCAGTCATCTTAGTTATCGGCATTGGTGGTTTAACATTCCAAGCAGGAACAGTAGCAGTCTCAGGTATGGCTCTAGCAACTTTATTTGGAATCATCATGAACGTGGTCTTACCACAACAAGCTAAAAGCGAAACAGAATAATCAACCCCAAACTTAATTAATAGGAGGAAAACACATGATAGTGACATCGGAAAAAATTAGTTTAAAACATCTTTTAACAGCAGAATCATTGAGTGATCAAGAAGTAATGGGCTTGATTCAACGCGCTCAACAATTTAAACAAGGTGACAGATCACAATTAAATGAACAACAATTTTTTACAGCGAATTTATTTTTTGAAAATAGCACAAGAACGCATAAAAGTTTTGAAGTAGCTGAAAAAAAATTAGGTATCGATGTGATCGAGTTTGATGCCAAAACAAGTTCTGTCTCAAAAGGTGAGTCTTTATATGACACAGTCTTGACCATGTCAGCTATCGGTGTTCACGCCTGCGTCATTAGACATTGGGAAGAAAATTATTATAACGAGTTAATTGAAAGTAAAACAATTACGACCTCAATCATTAATGGAGGTGACGGTAGTGGGAATCATCCGACACAGTGTTTACTTGATTTACTGACTATCTATGAAGAGTTTGGTGATTTTGAGAATTTGGACATTGCGATTTGTGGGGATTTAACCCATTCAAGAGTTGCTAATTCAAACATGAAGATGTTGAAACGACTTGGCGCTAATCTGTTCTTCTGTGGTCCTGCTGAGTGGTATAACAAAAAATACGAAGCTTACGGCGAGTTTATCACGATTGATGAAGCTATCCAAAAAGTCGATGTGATGATGATGTTAAGAGTTCAACATGAACGTCATGAAGAAGGCCACGCTTTTTCAAAAGAGAATTATCACCGTGATTACGGATTGACAAATGAGAGAGCTAAACAAATGAAAGAAAAAGCAATTATCATGCATCCAGCACCAGTTAATAGAGATGTTGAGTTGGCAGATGAATTAGTAGAATCATATCAATCACGGATTACTCAACAAATGAGTAATGGTGTTTTTATGAGAATGGCGATTTTAGAAGCTATATTACACGGGAAAGCATAGGAGGAGAATCATGAAAACATTAATTAAAAATGGCTATATTGTGACAAAGGATAATAAATTAAACCAAGTCGATATTTGGCTAGAAGATTCTAAAATTAAAGCAATCGGTCAACTTGAAAAAGAAGGAATTGACTTTGATGAAGTAATAGACGCTAAGGCAGGTTTAATTACACCAGGATTAGTTGATGTTCATGTCCATTTTAGAGAACCAGGATTTGAGTACAAAGAAACCATCGAAACAGGAAGTGCTTCAGCAGCAAAAGGTGGTTTCACAACAGTTTGTGCCATGCCTAACCTTAACCCAGTACCCGATACAAAAGAAAAACTAAAAGATATTAACGAACGCATTGAAAAAGATAGCAGTGTGAAGATTTTACAATACGCACCAATCACTAAAGAATTAAACAGTGAAGAACTAGTTGATTTCAAAGCTTTGAAAGAAGAAAAAGCGTTTGCCTTCACCAATGACGGTGTTGGGGTTCAAACGGCAGGTGTGATGTATCAAGCCATGAAAGAAGCAGCGAACATCGATATGGCAATTGTTGCTCACACAGAAGACGAGTCCTTATTGTTTGGTGGCGTGATGCACAAAGGTGAAGTTTCCGAAAAACTTGGTTTACCAGGGATTATGAGTGCCACAGAATCCTCTCAAATTGCAAGAGATGTTTTACTTGCTAAAGAGACAGGCGTTCACTACCATGTTTGCCACGTGTCAACAAAAGAAAGTGTTGAAGTGATTAGACAGGCTAAAAAACACGGTGTACATGTGACTTGCGAAGTTTGTCCTCATCATTTAATTATGAAAGATACAGACATCACAGAAGACAATGGCCGATTCAAAATGAATCCACCACTTAGAGCAAGTGATGATCAACAGGCATTAATTGATGGTTTATTAGATGGCACGATTGATTGTATCGCAACAGATCATGCGCCGCACAGTCATGAAGAAAAGAACCAAAGTATGCTACATTCGCCATTTGGCATTATCGGAAGTGAAACAGCCTTCCAACTTATGTATACCCACTTTGTTAAAACAGGTAGATTCACCTTAGAGCAAGTGGTTAATTGGATGACGAAAGTTCCTTCTGAGATTTTCGGATTAGAAACAGGGACATTAAACATTGGTTCTCAAGCAGACATGGCAATTTTTGACTTACAAAAACAAGTCGAAATACCAGAAGAATTTGTTTCAAAATCAAACAATACACCATTTATTGGTGAACAAGTAATTGGAGAAACTATTTATACCTTCGTAGATGGAAAAGTAGTTTGGCATAGAGGAGAGTAAGAGATGAAACGATTGTTGATATTAGAAGATGGTACATGTTTTGAAGGTGTTGGTTTTGGCGCACCAGGAATTGGTACAGGAGAAGTTGTATTTACAACGGGGATGAGCGGCTACCAAGAAGTCTTAACTGACCCAAGTTTTAAAGGGCAAATGATCATGTTTACCTACCCAACAATCGGAAATTATGGCATTAATCGAGATGATTTTGAATCAATGGAGCCATCATGTAACGGGATTATCGTAAAAGACTATGCCCGCGTTGCTTCTAACTGGCGCAGTCAAATGACCTTAGATGAATTTTTGAAAAATAAAAAAATACCGGGAATTGCTGGTATTGATACACGTGCTTTAACACGTAAATTAAGAGAATGTGGCACGATCAAAGGAAGTATCATAGATGTGGTTGATGATATTGAGCATGAGTACGATCAATTAAAAGCGACAGTGTTACCTAATAATCAAGTTCATGAAGTTTCAACAACGAAGGCTTATCATATTCCTGGAACTGGAAAAAATGTTGTCGTGGTTGACTTTGGTATGAAACAAAGTATTTTAAGAGAGCTTGTCTCAAGAAAATGTGGTGTGACAGTTGTTCCTTATCATTACTCAGCAGAACAGATTTTAGCTCTTGCTCCTGATGGGGTGATGTTATCTAACGGACCGGGAGATCCAAAAGATGTCATGGAAGCCAGTCAAATGATTTTAGGCATCCAAGGTCAAGTACCAATCTTTGGTATTTGCTTAGGTCATCAACTGTTAAGTCTTTCAAACGGTGCAGATACATTTAAATTAAGATATGGGCATCGTGGTAGTAATCATCCGGTGAAGGAAATTGCCTCTAACCAAGTGTACTTTACCTCACAAAATCACGGTTACGCGGTTTCAAGAGATAGTTTAGACACAACGGATTTAATGCTAACACATATTGAAATCAATGATGGAACAGTTGAAGGAATTAAACATAAAAAATACCCATCATTCTCAGTTCAATTCCATCCAGATGCGGCACCTGGTCCACATGACGCGGTCTCACTGTTTGATGAATTTGTAGAATTAATGGATACTTGGGGGAAATAAGATGCCAAAAAGAACAGATATTAAAAAGATACTTGTTATCGGATCAGGTCCAATCATTATTGGACAAGCTGCAGAATTTGATTATGCGGGAACACAAGCCTGTTTGGCACTTAGAGAAGAAGGATATGAAGTTATCTTAATCAACTCTAACCCAGCTACTATTATGACAGACAAAGAGATTGCTGATAAAGTTTACATTGAACCAATTACCTTGGAATTTGTAGCTAAAGTATTAAGAAAAGAAAGACCAGATGCGATTCTACCAACGTTAGGTGGGCAAACAGGTTTAAACATGGCCATCACTTTATCTGAAAGTGGCATCTTAGATGAATTAAATATCGAATTATTGGGAACAAAATTAAGCGCCATTGATCAAGCAGAAGACCGAGACTTATTTAAACAATTGATGGAAGAATTAGGCGAGCCAATTCCTGAGAGTGCCATTGTAAATACAGTGGAAGAAGCATTGGATTTTGCTAAAGAAATTGGTTATCCGTTAATCGTACGACCTGCCTTCACATTAGGTGGAACGGGTGGTGGGATGTGTGACGATGAAGAATCGTTAATCGAGATCACTAAAAACGGTTTGCATCTTTCTCCAGCGACACAGTGCTTAATTGAAAAAAGTATCGCAGGCTACAAAGAAATTGAGTATGAAGTCATGAGAGATTCAAATGATAATGCGATTGTGGTGTGTCACATGGAAAACTTTGACCCTGTTGGAATTCATACGGGAGACTCCATTGTTTTTGCTCCATGTCAAACATTATCAGATGTGGAAATCCAGTTATTAAGAGATGCCTCACTAAAAATTATCAAAGCTTTAAAAATCGAAGGTGGCTGTAACGTTCAACTAGCACTTGATCCACATAGCTACCAATACTACGTGATTGAAGTAAACCCTCGTGTGAGTCGCTCCTCAGCTTTAGCAAGTAAAGCTACAGGGATTCCAATTGCTAAATTGGCGGCAAAAATCGCAGTAGGATTAACATTAGATGAAGTGAAAAACCCAGTGACAGAAACAACTTACGCGATGTTTGAACCAGCACTAGACTATGTGGTAACGAAAATTCCAAGATGGGCTTTTGATAAGTTTGAAAAAGGAAATCGCAAGTTAAGTACCCAAATGAAAGCCACAGGAGAGGTCATGTCTTTAGGTCGTACGATTGAAGAATCACTTCTTAAAGCGGTACGCTCACTTGAAATAGGCGCTTATCATATTGAATTAGATGAGTTAAAACCACTAACAGATGACGAAATTACTTATGGCATGATTCACGCTCAAGATGATCGTTTGTTCTACGTATCAGAAGCCATTAGAAGAGGCTTTACAATTTATGAAATCGCTGATTTTACTAAGATAGATGTGTTCTTCTTAGATAAATTACTACATATTATCGAAGTAGAAAAAATGGTGATTGAAAATCCTAAAGATGATGAGCTTTTAAAACAAGCAAAAGAATTAGGTTTCTCTGATAACTACTTAGCCCAAAAATGGGAAATCAAAACTAAAGATGTTTATGACAGAAGAAAAGCTCTGAATCTCTTCCCGGTTTACAAAATGGTCGACACGTGTGCCGCAGAGTTTGCTTCAAAAACACCTTATTTCTACGGAACCTATGAAACTGAAAACGAGAGCTTGAAGTCAGATAAAGAATCAATCATCGTACTAGGTTCAGGACCAATTAGAATTGGACAAGGGGTTGAGTTTGACTACGCGACAGTTCACTCAGTGAGAGCGATTCAAGACGCAGGATACGAAGCGATTATTATGAATAGTAATCCTGAAACAGTCTCAACTGACTTCTCCATCTCAGATAAACTATATTTTGAACCATTGACGATTGAAGACGTGATGCACGTTATCGAACTAGAACAACCAAAAGGCGTGATTGTACAATTCGGCGGACAAACAGCCATCAACTTGGCTGAAAGCTTAACAGAGCACGGCGTAAAAATAATTGGAACAACGATTGAAGATTTAGACCGAGCAGAAAACAGAGATAAATTTGAACAGGCTTTACAAGAATTAGGCATTCCTCAACCGGAAGGCGCGACGGCTACTAATCCAGCTGATGCCATCAAAATTGCAGAGAGAATCGGTTACCCAGTCTTAGTTCGCCCAAGTTATGTATTAGGTGGACGTGCTATGGAGATTGTCTGGAGCACCAAAGATTTAGAGCGCTACATGAAAGAAGCGGTAAAAGCTTCACCAGAGCATCCAGTCTTAGTCGATCGTTACTTAGTGGGAACAGAGTGTGAAGTGGATGCCATCTGTGACGGTGAAAATGTTTTACTTCCAGGTATCATGGAACATATTGAGCGAGCTGGTGTCCATTCAGGAGATTCTATGGCGGTGTATCCACCACAAAATCTATCTGAAGAAGTGCTTGAAAAAATTGTTTCTTACACACGTAAATTAGCTTTAGGACTAAACTGTAAAGGCATGATGAATGTTCAGTTTATCGCCCAAGATTCAGAAGTGTACGTGATTGAAGTTAATCCAAGAGCAAGTCGTACGGTACCATTCTTAAGTAAAGTAACAGGAATTCAAATGGCTCAAGTAGCGACCAAATGTATCTTAGGTCAAACATTAAAAGAACTAGGATTTGAAGATGGGCTTTATAAGTCGTCTGAGTTAGTCCACGTGAAAGCACCAGTCTTCTCATTTGCTAAATTACAAGAAGTAGATACACAACTTGGACCTGAGATGAAATCAACAGGTGAAGTAATGGGAACGGATCGAACGCTTGAAAAAGCATTGTACAAAGCCTTTGAAGCAAGTGGCATGCACTTACCTAATTATGGATCAGTGTTATTCACAGTTTCAGATGAAACAAAAGAAGAAGCGTTAGAACTTGCCAAACGATTTAACGACATTGGGTACGGTTTAGTCGCAACTGAAGGGACAGGAGAATTTTTCAGAAGTCATGGTTTAGAAGTCAAAGTGGTCTCTAAATTAGATCAAAAAAATCAAGTCAATGTGTTAGACATGATTCGCTTAGGACAAACGCAACTAGTCATTAATACAACTGGTAATGAATCACAACCAAAATCAGACGGCTTCAAAATTAGACGAGTTTCGGTTGAAAATGGTGTGCCGTTAATGACCTCATTAGATACAGCAGATGCCATTTTAAAAGTGTTAGAAGATCGTAACTTTTCAGCGATTGCATTATAAAAGAATAAATAAAGGAGAGGGATTATGAAACAAGAAATGATGCTTATTGAGAGCCAGATTGAGTTGGCACCAAGAATATTTGAGTTAACATTGAAAGGAGAACTGGTGGAACAGATGGAAACATCTGGCCAGTTCGTCCACATTCGTGTCCCTCGTTCTGATTTATTATTAAGAAGACCGATTAGTTTAGCCGAAGTAAATCATGAAGAGTCAACATGTAAAGTCATTTACCGAGTAGACGGTTGTGGAACTAGAGCGATCAGTGAATTAGTTAAAGGTCAAGAAATAGATGTTTTAGGACCTTTAGGAAACGGCTTTACCACAGACTTTGTAAAAGAAGACGATGTGATCTTTGTTGTAGGTGGAGGAATTGGTGTACCACCTCTTTATGAATTAGGTAAACGATTGAAAGATAAAAAAGCTAAATTAGTTTTTCTCCAAGGATTTGGTACAAAAGACGCAATTTTTTATGAAAAAGAGTTTTCTGAATTAGGTATGCTAATGATTGCGACAGATGATGGCTCTTACGGATATAAAGGTCACACCGGACATTTGATTGAAAAAGCATTAAAAATTTACCCTAATCCAACAGGCGTTTTTGCTTGTGGTCCTACAGGATTACTTAGAGCCGTTGAAGGAGCATTCAGTGATCATCCTCATGTGTATCTCTCAATGGAAGAAAGAATGGCTTGCGGTGTGGGTGCTTGTTATGCTTGCGTGTGTCAATCGAAGGAAGATCCTACTGTTAATAAAAAAGTGTGTGATGAAGGTCCAGTCTTTAAGTCAGGAGAAGTGATTATATGAGTCGATTAAGTGTGAAATTACCAGGGTTAGATTTAAAGAATCCGATTATTCCAGCAAGTGGCTGTTTTGGATTTGGTGACGAGTATAGTAAGTACTATGACTTAAGTCTTTTAGGTTCAATTATGGTGAAAGCAACAACGTTAGAAAAACGTTACGGCAATCCAACACCACGCGTGGCAGAAACCCCAAGTGGGATGTTAAATGCGATTGGACTTCAAAATCCTGGTTTAGAAACAGTGATGACCAATCAATTACCATCTCTTGAAAAATATGATTTACCAATTATTGCCAATGTCGCAGGTTCTTCAGAAGCCGAATATGTCGCTGTCTGTGCCAAAATTGGTGACGCCCCTAATGTGAAAGCAATCGAGTTAAACATCTCTTGCCCGAACGTAAAAGAAGGAGGCATCGCTTTTGGTACGAGTGCTGAAGTCGCAGCGAGTTTAACACGTGCCGTCAAAAAAGTTGCCAAAGTTCCAGTTTATATTAAATTATCACCTAACGTAACGAACATCGTCCCAATCGCAAAAGCCGTGGAAGAAGCTGGTGCAGACGGCATCACAATGATTAACACACTTTTAGGCATGAGAATTGATTTAAACACAAGAAAACCTGTACTAGCTAATGGAACAGGCGGTTTATCAGGACCTGGAATTAAACCAGTTGCTATTCGAATGATTAATGAAGTCACACGAGCGGTGGATATTCCGGTTATCGGTATGGGTGGCGTAAGTTGTGTGGATGATGTGATTGAGATGTTCTTAGCCGGCGCAAGTGCTGTGGGTGTTGGAACAATGAACTTTACAGATCCTTATATTTGCCCTAAACTGATTGATGAATTACCAAAACGCATGGATGAATTAGGAATTGAAAGCCTAGAAGCGTTAATTAAAGAAGTGAAGGAGTCACGTAAATAATGAATCGACCAATTATAGCTTTAGACTTTCCAAGTAAAGTAGAAGTATTTGAATTTTTGAACCAATTTCCAGCAGAGGAAAAATTATTCGTCAAAGTGGGTATGGAATTATTTTATAAAGAAGGACCAAGCATCGTTAGTGAATTAACTGAATTGGGACATGATGTTTTCTTAGATTTAAAACTACACGATATTCCAAATACTGTAAAATCAGCGATGAAAAATATCGCATCATTAGGTGTAGCGATTACTAACGTTCACGCTGCAGGTGGTCGAGAGATGATGACCGCTGCTTTAGAAGGACTTAAAGAAGGTACACAAACAGGTAAAGACGTGCCTAAATTAATCGCTGTGACACAATTAACTTCAACCAGTGAGGAACAAATGCAGTCAGATCAATTAATTAAGGTGAGTTTAGAAGAAAGTGTCGCTCATTATGCTAAAATGACAGAATTATCAGGGCTTGACGGTGTGGTTTGTTCAGCCTTAGAAGTAAGTGCTATTAGAGAAAAGACAAGTGAGAACTTTATTTGCTTAACTCCAGGAATTAGACCAAGCAATAGTGAAAAAGGAGATCAAAAACGTGTCATGACTCCAAGTGAAGCTAAAGCAATTGGTTCAAGTTATATTGTAGTCGGAAGACCGATTACTCAATCAGAAACGCCTTATGAGAGTTACGTACAGATTAAAAATGAATGGAACGGTGAAAAATAATGAAACAAATCGCAGAGCAATTACTAGAAATTAAAGCAGTGGCACTTAGTCCAAACGATCCTTTTACATGGGCAAGTGGTTTAAAGAGCCCGATTTATTGTGATAACCGTTTAACGATGAGTTTTCCAAAAGTTCGCCGTGACGTGGCACAAGGATTAGCAAAAAAAATCAAAGAAACGTATCCAGACGTTGAAGTCATTGCAGGAACAGCAACAGCTGGTATTCCTCATGCGGCTTGGGTAGCTGAGATTTTAGATTTACCAATGGTTTACATCCGCGGAAAAGCAAAAGATCATGGTAAAAAGAACCAGATTGAGGGTCAAATTTCTGAAGGTCAAAAAATGGTCGTTGTGGAAGATTTAATCTCAACAGGAGGAAGTGTACTTGAAGCCTGTGAAGCTGCTGAAAACGAAGGAGCTAACGTTTTAGGAGTTGCTGCTATTTTCACTTATGAATTGCCAAAAGGCATCGAAAATTTTGAAAATGCCAAAACATCATTTGTTACCTTAACGAACTACAGTGAATTAATCGAAGTAGCAACAGAAAAAGACTATATTACAGAAGCTGATGCTGTTTTACTTAAGAAATGGAAAAAAAATCCAGCAGAGTGGAATAAATAAAGAATCGAAACAACAAGGAGATGATATTTCTTTGTTGTTTTTTTGATATTCTCTTCAAATTAACGTAGAATTTAGAAAAGAAGGGTGTGAGAAATCTGGATAGACAATTAGTTTTAATTTCAGGTGGTGGATTTTCAACTGAAACAGAGGCGTATATTGATAGCTTTGCTTTAAACTTGTGTCCTAAAAAAGAAAAAAAGACCTTAGTTTTTATTCCTACTGCAAGTCATGATGCGATTAACTATATTGAAAAATTTCATCATACCTTTAGAGAACACGATACGTATCACTTAACAAAGGATGAGTTAAAAAATGTAGAATTACTTGAAACAGCTGATCTCATTTATATCGGTGGCGGGAACACTCACTATATGCTAGATACTTGGCGGGAGACAGGTTTTGATCAGAGGTTAATAAAAATGTATGAGAAAGGCAAAGTGATTGTAGGGATAAGCGCAGGGGCAGTTTGTTGGTTCACAGATGTTTTTGAAAATAATCAGAGTTTTAAAGGATTAGGCATATTAAAAGGTAGCTTATGTCCTCATTATGAAAGTAATGAAAAGGAAAGTATTCTGTATAATGAGTGGGAAAGTCAATCCTCAGATATCATTCATTACAAACTAAGCAACAATGAAAACTTACATATCATCAATGAGAGAATTATCTCAAAAATTACCGTTTTATAGATTTTTCAAATAATTAAAATTCAATGAGATATTAAATAACAAGAATAAAAACAAGGTAATCATTTTAATCGATTATCTTGTTTTTATTTTTTATAAGTTCAAAAAAAGAGGGGGCTTAATTGTTAGTTAACTTCAAAAATATGTTCATTTAATAAAAATAAGATTATAAAAACATTTTCATTTTAAATAATAACTCTGTTAATAAAAAAAGTTATATTAAATGAATAAAATTTTAATAATAAAGAACTAACGTCATTTATTTGTGGTATTATATAAGTATAAACAATATAAATTAACTCTTTTTATTTGTTTGTATTAACGTGTTGGAAAGGGTGATGATTTAATTTATGAAAGTAACCGAAGTGCCAATTTTTCACGAAGGATCTCTAAGTGAAAAAAAATCATTTTTAACAGGTGAAAATTTTAAAAGTCAAGACGTTTTAGGTATTCATCAAGTGATTAAAAATGACGAAGTATATTATGTTTTTCGTGTATGGGCACCAAATGCTTTAGAAGTTTATCTGGTAGGTGATTTTAATGATTGGCAAGATACAGCGCCAATGACTAGAGATGAAGAGACAGGAATTTGGGAGATTACGACAAACACACCTCAACAAATGGATTTGTATAAATACCACATTACACAAAATAATGGTCGTCAAATCATGAAAATTGACCCTTTTGCTAAGAAATTTGAAAAAAGACCTGGAAATGCTGCAGTTGTTTATACACAAGCAGACAAGAAATGGAAAGACGGTTTATTCAAAGGACGTAATAAGAGAGTCAAACATCATAAGAGACCGCTGAATATATACGAAGTACATGCAAGTTCATTTAAACACCACGCTAATGGAGAACCATATGGCTTTAAAGAACTGAAAGATGAGTTGATTCCTTACCTCGTAAAGATGAATTATACTCATGTTGAATTTATGCCTTTAATGGAACATCCTTTAGATCAATCATGGGATATCAATTAATAGGCTATTTTGCGTTGTGTTCTTATTATGGCACACCAGAAGAATTCCAAGATTTTGTGGAAGCTTGTCATTTAAATAATATTGGTGTCATTGTGGATTGGGTACCAGGACATTTCTGCGTGAATGATGATGCTCTTGCTTATTATGACGGCACACCTCAGTTTGAGTACACCGAAGAAGATCGGGCGAAAAATGTTCGTTGGGGTTCAATTAACTTTGATTTAGGAAAACCAGAAGTTCAAAGCTTTTTGATTTCTAGTATCCTTTATTGGATTGAAAATTTCCACATTGACGGCATACGTGTGGATGCGGTATCTAGTATGATTTATCGTAATTATGACGATGGTCCGTTCACTTTAAATCATGAAGGTGGTACGAGTAACTTAGAAGGCTGTCATTTTCTAAAAAAACTAAATGCGGTGATAAAACATACTCATCCAGAAGTGATGATGATTGCTGAGGAAAGCTCATCGGAAACTAAAATTACAGGGAGTATAGAAACATCTCTAGGCTTTGATTATAAGTGGAACATGGGCTGGATGAACGACATTTTACGTTTTTACGAGATGGATCCATATTTTAGAAAAGATAATTTCAATTTAATGACCTTCTCCTTTATGTACATGATGGAAGAGAGATTTATTTTACCTTTATCACATGATGAAGTGGTTCATGGTAAAAAGAGCTTAATGCATAAAATGTGGGGTGACCGCTACAAGCAGTTTGCTCAGTTAAGAAATCTATATACTTACTTAATCACTCACCCGGGGAAAAAATTACTGTTTATGGGCAGTGAATGGGGTCAGTTTTTAGAATGGAAGTTCAATGAGCAATTAGAATGGATTGATTTAGAAGATGAGATGAATCAGCAGATGCAGCATTTTACTTCTGATTTAAATCAACTATATAAAGACTCAGGCTCTCTTTGGGAATTAGAGGATGAGCAAGAAACCATTCAGATTATCGATGCTGATAATAAAGATCAAACAGTGTTGTCCTACATCAGGCAAGGAAAGAAAAAGAAAGATTTTATGATCGTTGTCTTAAATATGACACCAGTTGAAAGAAAAGACTTTGAAATTGAAGTTCCTTTTAAGGGAACATATACAGAAGTTTGGAATACGGAAATGAAGGAATACGGTGGAACGTGGGAAGTCCACAATAGTTATTGTGAAACGATTAACAAAAAAGATAGCCGATTTGATTTTGCAGTAAAAACAATTGTGCCAGCGCTTGGGGCAATTATTTTAAAACCAAAAGACATTAAAATTACTCGAAAAAAATAGACAATCGGGAGGAGGACGATGAAGGAAGTTTCTTCATCAAGTCAGTATGAAAAAAGAAGTGTTAGCAATGATTTTAGCAGGTGGTAAAGGGTCAAGGTTAGGTAAATTAACGCAAAATATCGCGAAACCTGCTGTCCCTTTTGGTGGACGATACCGCATCATCGATTTTACCTTAAGTAACTGTATCAACTCTAATATCTCAAACGTAGGGGTTGTGACTCAATATGAACCACTTGTTTTGAATTCACATCTTGGGAATGGTGATAGTTGGGGACTTGACGGAATTAATTCCGATTTAACCGTTTTACAACCTTTCTCAGCCAACGATGGTAGTAAGTGGTTTGAAGGAACCGCTCATGCTATTTTTCAAAATATGGACTATATCGATCGAATGGATCCAGAGTATGTTTTGATTTTATCTGGAGACCATATTTATACCATGGACTATGAAAAGATGTTAGAAGAGCATAAAGAGAAAAAAGCGTCTCTTACCGTGTCAGTTATTGAAGTGCCAATGGATGAAGCCTCTCGCTTTGGTATTATGAATACCGATAAAAACAATCGAGTGATTGAATTTGAAGAAAAACCAGAAAATCCTAAGAACAATTTAGCTTCTATGGGGATTTACATCTTTAACTGGGCGTATTTAAGAGAATTTATGTTAACAACTCATCAAAAAGATGGAGAGATGCTAGATTTCGGGAAACATGTTATTCCTTCATATATTAACAGTGGGGAACGTGTCTATGCTTACCGCTTTGCCGGTTACTGGAAAGATGTGGGTACGGTGGAATCCTTATGGCAAGCGAATATGGAATTTATTGATCCAGAAAATGAGTTGAACATTCGTGATCGTAACTGGCGAATTACTACAAGACACCGTGTATCACCTCCTCAATTTTTAACTGAAACAGCCCAAGTGGATGAATCTCTTGTTTCAAGTGGCTGTTATGTATCGGGTAACGTGAATCATAGTATCATCTCAACCGATGCTCAAATTAGAGAAGGGGCTCAAGTGACTGATAGTGTTATCATGTCTGGGGCTAGAGTTGGTAAAAATGCGATTGTTTATCGTGCCATTATTGGTGAAAATGCTGTCGTTGGAGATAACGCTGTGGTTGAAGGTAAAGAAGAAGTTGCTGTAGTTGGAAATTCAGAAGTCATAGGAGTGTGTAACGATGAAGACTAATAAAACGTGTGCCATCATAGCTGATATAAAAAAAATGGATACGCTATTGCCATTAACAAATCGTAGACCTGTGTCATTGCTTCCTTTTGATGGTATTTACCGCATGATTGATTTTAATTTATCAAATGTGATTGATGCGGACATTCATTCAATTTATATGATTTTTAATCAAGGAATGACCCAATCAGTTATTGATCACATCAATGGTGGTAAAGAGTGGAATTTGAATAGTCTCCCAAATCGTTACTTTATGCATTTTTTCCAAGGGTTAAAAGAACGTAACCCTGAGGAAGATCATTATTATGATTCTGTGATTGAGTACATTCAAAAATCTGATTCTGAGTTTACTGTTTTTATGGGCAATAAAATGCTGTGTAATCTAGACTTGTCTCAAGTGCGCAATGTCCATAAAATGCACCGAGAAGATATAACAGTGGTTTATAAAAAAATGCCACAAGAAAAAATTGCTCCAGAAGATATTATTTTAGATATTTCAGATAATGGCAAAGTAAAAGGTATTACCTCGGCTCAAAACGCCATTGTTGAAAACGAAGTGGATAATCTATTCATGAATATCTGTATTGTTAAATCAGATTGGTTAATCCAAGAGTTAACTAAATGGCGCCAAAATGAAGACATCGCGACGATTGAAGATGTTTTAAAAGATGCGATTAAAACAAAAACAACTTGGGCCTTTGAGTATACTGGTTATTTAAGTAATATTTTTGATATTAAATCTTACTATGATGCCAATATGGAGATGCTTGATTCAAGTAAGTTCTTATCACTTCTTCATTCAAGTAAGAAAATCTACATGAAAAATATCAACGAAGTCCCTACGTATTATGCTAAAACAAGTCGTGTTAATGGTAGTCAAGTGGCAGCTGGTTGTCTTGTTTACGGAAATGTGGAACATTCTTTATTATCAACTGGAACGATCGTCAAAGAAAATGCGACAATCAGTGATTCTATTGTTATGGCGAAATCAACCATTAAGAAAGACGCCGTTGTGAAGTACGCTATTTTAGATAAAAATGTTGTGATTGAAGAGGGCGTTAGTGTTATCGGAACACCAGAAAACCCAATCGTTATTAAAAAGAATGCCCATATTGTTGAAGATATGATTCAAATGGAGGAACAAGTTGATGAGAGTCTTATTTTGCACAGCGGAGTGTAGTCCGTTTTTTAAAACAGGTGGCTTAGGCGACGTAGCAGGAGCCTTACCTAAAGAATTAAAAAGAAATGGCGTGGACGTGAGAGTTGTCCTGCCTTTCTTTTCAAAAATATCTCAAAAATTCAAAGATCAGTGCCAAGATATCGTTAATTTCACAGTGGAAGTCGGTTGGAGAAAACAATATTGCGGAATTAAGTATTTAAATCATGAGGGCATTGATTATTATTTTATTGATAATTTATATTATTTTGATCGTCCGAATATTTACGGAGATTATGATGATGGGGAAAAATTCGCTTTCTTCCAACAAGCTATCATTGAGATGATGGAAAAGATTGATTTTATTCCTGATGTGATGCACCTTAATGATCATCATACAGCCATGATTCCCTTTCTTTTAAAAGAAAAATACGGCTGGGTTAATAGCTTTAACCACATAAGAAAAGTTTTAACGATTCATAATTTGGAATTTCAAGGACAATATGGCCCTGATATCTTACCGGAAGTTTTTGGCATGAGTACAGAGCGTTTTGAAGATGGGACCTTGCGTTTTAATGAGGCGGTCAATTATATGAAAGCTGGGATTTTATACGCTGATAAGATTACAACCGTAAGTCCTAGTTATGCTCGTGAAATTCAAACGGCTGAGTTTGGCTTTGGTTTAGACCCAATCTTGCGGATGGAATCTCATAATTTAAGCGGTATTTTAAATGGGATTGACTATGATGTGTTTAATCCTGAAACGGATTGGCGTTTAAATAATCACTACAACGTAGACAACATTGGGGTTAAACAATTGAATAAACGAGAACTACAAGAGCGTTTAGGTTTACCCATTAGAGACGATGTTCCTTTAATCGGAATGGTCAGTCGACTAACATATCAAAAAGGTTTCCATGTGTTACTTCAAGAGATGGAAAATCTTTTACAATTTGATGTACAAGTCGTCTTACTAGGAACGGGAGATGCGATGTTTGAGCAACAGTTTGCTTACTTTGGCTATAAGTACCCAGATAAAGCAAGTATTAATATTTCTTTTGATGAAACACTGGCTCAACAAATTTATGCGGGTTCTGATCTTTTCTTAATGCCTTCAGCAACTGAACCTTGTGGCTTATCACAAATGATGGCCATGAGATATGGGACACTACCAATCGTTCACGAAATTGGTGGCTTGAGAGATAGTGTTCAACCATATAACCCAGGTAATGGCGAAGGGACTGGTTTTGGATTTAACAACTTCCAACCTTACTATTTGATGGAAGTAATCAAAAAAGCGATTTTCCTTTATTGGGATGAACGAGAAACGTTTGAAAATGTTATGAGACAAGCAATGAGAAAAGATTTTAGTTGGCAACAATCGTCACAACAATATATAGCACTTTACAATGGATTACATAGTTAATGATTTTGTTCGTGTATTGAAAGGTAGAAAAAAATAATGACATTCACCAAAAAAGAATTTAAAAAAGAATTTAAAGAGAGACTGCAAGAGCGTTTTGCTTTGTCAGTCTCAGATGCATCAAACAAGGAATTATATGAAACTTTAGGGAAATTAGTGACATCTCACTATAGTAAAAACTGGAAAAATACGAGACAAGGTTACTTATCAGAAAAACAAAAACAAGTCTTCTATTTCTCTATTGAGTTTTTACCAGGAAGAATGCTGAAAAGTAACTTACTTAATCTAGGAATTTTAGATACGGTTTCAGAAGGTTTAGATGATTTAGGGATTGATTTAGAAGACTTAGTCCAAGAAGAACCAGATATGGCTTTAGGAAATGGTGGTTTAGGACGTTTAGCATCATGTTTTATGGATTCACTCGCGTCTATTGGTATGCCTGGTAATGGTAATGGGATTCGCTATGAGTATGGTTTATTCAAGCAACGTTTTGTTGACGGGTATCAAGTGGAACTTCCGGATGAATGGTTAAACCGTGGGAACATCTGGGAAGTCAGACGTGAAAGTAAAGCGGTTGACGTTCATTTCGGTGGAAAAGTCGATTTGGTTGAACAAGCAAATGGTCAACTAAAACCAATGTATCGCGGTGGTTATTCAATTAAGGCGATTCCTTATGATACTGGGATGACAGGTTTTGAAAATGATACGGTTAATACGATGCGTTTATGGAGTGCTGAAATAACAAAAGAAGATAAAGCGAAATTCCAAAATTTTGAAGGACGTCAAGAACTTGAAAACTTAACATCAGTTCTTTATCCAGATGATTCTAACGAACAAGGTCGTCGTTTTAGATTATCTCAAGAGTATTTCTTTGTTTCAGCAGGTATGCAAAGTATCTTCAAATACTATAAAACTTTAAATTTACCAATGATGGAAATGAATAAGTATATTGCGATTCATATTAACGATACTCATCCAGCGATGTGTGTGGCAGAATTAATGCGTCTTCTCATTGATGAAGAAAACATGTCTTGGGAAAAAGCGTGGGATGTGACGTCCAAAGTCATGAGTTACACCAACCATACTATTATGTCAGAAGCTCTTGAAAAATGGCAAAGTTCATTAATGAAAGAAGTTTGTCCGCGTATTTTCCAAATTATTGAAGAAATTGATCGTCGTTACGTAGAAGAATGGCAAGGGGTATTTGATGAAGGGTTGATTAAGAGAACGCGTATTATTCGTCATGATCAAATTCATATGGCCCATTTAGCAATTATTGGTTCCCACTCAGTTAACGGTGTGGCAAAACTCCATTCAGATTTATTAAAAGCAGTTGTCTTGAAAGATTTTTATACTATTTATCCAGAACGTTTTAATAATAAAACAAATGGGATTGCTCAAAGACGTTGGTCTCAATTAAGTAACCCAATGTTATCAACGACTTTAGATCAGTATATTGGTAAATCTTGGCGTAAGGATACGAATAATTTAAGGTTATTACTCAATCATGAAGACAATAAAAATTTACTGTCAGATTTAGAAAAAACAAAATTTGAAAATAAAAAACGTTTAGCTGCTTATATCGAAGAGCATAACGGCGTAACAGTCTCACCTCATGCGATTTTTGATGTTCAAATTAAACGACTTCATGCTTATAAACGCCAATTAATGAATTTGATGCACATTGTTAAACTTTATTTAGACTTAAAAGAAAACCCAAATTTAGATATCACACCAAGAGTCTTTATGTTCGGGGCAAAAGCAGCACCTAGTTATCATTTTGCTAAGTCAGTGATTAAGTTAATCAATGAAACAGCTAATTTAATTAATAATGATCCAGACATTCAAGATAAAATCAAAGTGGTCTTCTTAGAAAACTATAACGTGAGTTTAGCTGAATTAATTATTCCTGCTGCTGATGTGAGTGAGCAAATTTCTCTCGCGTCTAAAGAGGCCTCAGGAACGTCTAACATGAAGTTTATGTTAAATGGTGCTATTACATTAGCAACTCTAGACGGTGCAAATATCGAGATTAGAGATGCGGTTGGTGAAGAAAATATTGCTATCTTTGGTTTAACTGAATCTGAAGTGTATCGTTATTATAATGAACAAAACTATAACTCAGCAGATATTTATCATAATAACCCAGTCATTAATCGTGTGGTCAATGCATTTGTGGATGGAACGATTCCTAATTGTCAAATGGAAGGTCAAGAAATTTTTGATTCTTTAATTACGTATAACGATGAGTTCTTTGTTTTAAGAGATTTTATGTCTTATTGTGAAGCGCAAGCTTGGATTGATGCGAGCTATAAAGACAAGAAAAAATGGGATAAGATGAGTTTAAATAATATTGCTCACGCAGGTCACTTCTCAGCAGATGACACGGTAAGAAAATACTCTGAAGACATTTGGCAAATTGAACCGATTCGTAAAGGGTAAGAAGAGAGGAAAATTTTTTGGATATTCAATATAATTCATGGTTAACAACCTTTAAACAACCTTTTGGTGCGGTTAAAAAGGGAAAAACAATTGATTTTACTCTCTTTGTTGATTCTTTTGAGGAAATTCAATCTGTGTCTTTAGTTGTTAAGAAACAACAAGAGCGAATTGAAATTGATGAGTTGCCGATGATATTATTTGAAGAAAACAAATACAAGTGCCACTACCAAGTAACAAAGGGTAGTGGTTTGTATTTGTATTGCTTCAAAATAAAGGCAGTAAATCAAGAGGGACATGCGTTTCATTTGTTTTATGGTCAAAGTGAGTTTGGCGGAGAAGGGTGTCAATATATTACTGAAGCTGATGTTTCTTGGTATCAATTGACGTGCTATTCAGAAGAAGATAATGCGCCTGAGTGGTACCAAAAAGCTTGCTTCTATCAAATATTTCCTGATCGGCTTTTTAATGGGAATCCTAGTAAACAAATTAATTCTCCTAAAAAGAACACAATGATTTACGGGGATGAATCAGATCTTCCTTTTTATATTAAAGATGAGACAGGAGACATTAAGAGATGGGATTTTTATGGCGGAAATTTAGCAGGAATAAAAAATAAAATTCCTTATTTTAAAGAACTAGGTATAACAGCTCTTTATTTGAATCCAATCTTTGAAGCCAACAGTAATCACCGATATGACACCAATGATTATTTTAATATTGATCCAGTCCTTGGAACAAAAGAAGAGTTTAAAGAGCTAGTTGAGACGTTACATGAAAACAATATAAAAATAATTTTAGATGGCGTTTTTTCTCATGTTGGCCGTAATAGTCGCTATTTTAATTATTCTGGTGAGTATGGGGAGCATTTAGGTGCTTATCAAAATCCGGAATCAAAATATTTCAGTTGGTTTAATTTTTTTAATTATCCAGATGAGTATAAGTCTTGGTGGGGAATTGCTGATTTACCGCAAATAAATAAGCATGAAACATCCTTTCAAGAATTTATTTATGGAGGAGGAAAAAGTGTTCTCTCTTATTGGTCAACATATGACATTGACGGCTGGCGATTAGATGTAGCCGATGAATTGCCTAATTTCTTTTTAAAAGGCATTAGAGAGCGAATTAATGCGTATGAGAATCAAGTGTTAATTGGAGAAGTCTGGGAAGATGCTTCTAATAAAGTGGCGTATGGTGAGAGTAAAGAGTACGCGTCACATCCTGTTTTACATGGGGTGATGAATTATCCAGTGAGGGATCAGATACTGGCTTTAGTTAATGAGCAAAAGCCAATCGTGGATGTTGTCAAAGAGATGGTCACAATCAAAGAAAACTATCCGAGGTATTTTTATTACAATGCACTGAATAATATCGGTACTCATGATACGGCTAGAATTTACACAGAATGTGGCGAGTCCTATCAAAAAGTTGCTTTAGCATTTGCCTTACTGTTTATGATGCCAGGAGTCCCTTGTGTTTATTACGGAGATGAGGTTGGTCTTGCTGGAGAGGAAGATCCAGACAATCGCCGTTTTTATCCGTGGAAGTCACCTAACACGACTCTGAAAAAAGTAGTTCAAAGCTGGACGAAACTAAGAGAAAGTCATCTATCCTTAACAGAAGGTGAGGCACATTTTTTATATAATACTCGCAATGATTTATTTGCGATTTATAGATGTGTAGAAGAGGAAGAGAGTCTGTGTGTATTTAATTTTAATGATTATGAAAAAGATTATTTAGCTAGCGATTGGTACTGTGATGAATTAAATCAGTTTGAGGTCGCTAGAATGTTACAACGGTTTGATATTCCTAAATTAAATATATCAAAACAGCACTATTTATTTTTAGTGAAGTCTAAAAAATCAAAATAATAAAAGAAAACCCCATTTTTTAAGTTTAAAAATTGACAAAAATGTTGATTAAAAGCTATTATATTAAAAAGAAATGGGGTTTTTTATGTTTAAAACATATGAAAAAGTACTTTACTCAATTGTTAATATCTTTTTGTTTATATTAGCATTACTTATTATTGCTTATATGGCGAGAGATTTAATCGGAGCGTTCAATTTAATTATGGCACCAAACGATCAAAGAACGCTGGAGGATATTTCAGGTTATATATTATCCTTTTTCATGTTATTTGAATTCATCGTCATGATTGTTAAATATATTGAAGATGCCCATGATATTCCAATTAAGTATTTGGTCATTATTAGTATTACAGCCATATTAAGACAACTTCTAGTCGTTCATAACGATGGCTTGCAGACACTGCTTTTAACAATTTCAACCTTAATATTAGCAGGCGTTCTTTATTTGTTAGAATTATCGAAGAAAAAGCGTAACGAAGACAAAAAATAAATTATTAGGAGTGGATAAGAGATGGGATTAAACGAATTTATTTTAGGATTAAACAACTTAGAGAAAATTACTAGAGCACCAGGATTTTTTAAATATACGAAACACACGGTTGCGGCTCACTCTTATCGTGTCGCTTCAATCGCTCAAGTGTTAGGTGATATCGAAGAAGCAAATGGTGTTTCTATTGATTGGAAGTCATTGTATGAAAAATCATTGAATCATGACTACACAGAGCGTTTCATTGGCGATATTAAAACACCTGTAAAATATGCCAGTAAAGAGCTTAGAGGCATGCTTCAAACAGTTGAAGAAAAAATGACAGAAGAATTTATTTCTCAAGAGATACCAACAGAATTTCAAGACATTTACCGTAGAAGGTTATTTGAAGGGAAAGATGAAAGTGTTGAAGGAGAAATATTGGCAATTGCTGATAAAGTAGATCTTTTATATGAGTCTTTTGAAGAAATTGTTAAAAGTAATCCAGAAGAGGTTTATATGGCGATGTTTATTGAATCTGTGCAAACAATCCAGTCTTATTCTCATAGACCTTCAGTAAAATACTTCTTCAACGAGATATTTCCAGAATTACTGAACAAAGACTTTTACGGAAGAGAGCATTTTATCGCAAAAATCGATCAAATTCATGATTAGTTATTTTAATTTTAAAAAATGCTGAAATATATGCAATAAAAGCATTGTAGTATGAATTTTAATGTGTTAGAATAGTTATTGTAGTAATTGGATACGAGATTAGGAAAATATTTATTTTATATATAATTCTCCTATTAAGCGTCACATTTATTGCAATAATTCGCGTACAAAGATGCGCAATAGGAGGAAAAGCACATGGCTAACGGTACAGTAAAATGGTTTAACGCAGAAAAAGGATTCGGATTTATCACTCAAGAGGACGGAACAGATGTATTTGCTCACTTCTCAGCTATCCAAGGTGAAGGATTCAAAACTTTAGAAGAAGGTCAAGAAGTTACTTTCGACGTAGAAGAAGGTCAACGTGGACTTCAAGCAACAAACATCGAAAAAGCTTAATTAAAGCTTATCGAACACTAGGGACTTGTTCTCTAGTGTTTTTTGTTCTGAACTTTTAAATAAATTAACAAAAAATCCTCGCTATGAGTTTGACTCTAGCGAGGATTTTTTGCTTTATTGATTTTTTTGAGCTCTTCTTGCGAAGAATGGGAAGATTGTTCCTAAACCAATTAAAATGATTGGTGTTAAAATATTCATAATAAATTGGAAAATGAATGCTCTTGGGTCTTCTGCATAAGGGATTTTTGGTACAGCACCTAAAATACAAGCAAAAGCAGTGAATAAGAAGCACCATAAACCAACAATGTAACCAATTTTAGGATTCTTAATAAATTTATAATCAGAATCAAAATCTTTATGCATTTTATTAATCATCATATAGGCAAAGAATACCCATAGATAACGAAGAGGCATAACGATAGAGTTTAAGTTTAGTAACCAAACATAGTTATCGTTCATATTTTTAATTCCTAAACCAGGAACAATAATTAAAATACTTACTAAGATACCTGTTAAAATATAACCTTTAACGGGTGTTCCTTTAGCATTTTTCTTAGAGAAACTTTCAGGAATAAATTCTTTATCTGAATCAGCTAAAAGAATTTTAAGTGGTGCATCAATAGAAAAGGCTAAAGCTGAAATTTGAGCTAACATTTGAGCAATGGCATAGACGATAACGAAGAAGTTACCGACATTGTAATAAGCACCTAATTTACCAAAGGCTTCATAAGCACCATTAGCCATTAAATCTTTAGGAATATTGTTACTATCAAAGAGCATGCCCATTGAGAATGACCCTAAAATCGCACAGACACCAATCATAATCGCTAACACAAGCATTCCTTTAGGAAACTCTTTAGAAGCATTTTTTGTTTCATTAACATATGGAGAAATTTTCTCAGCCCCACCTACAGCGAAAACTAACATTGAAATCGTTGTAAAGTAAGCAAAATCAAATTTAGGTATATAAGATTTGATATTTCCCATATCTGGTGTTGCAAATGATGCACCAGTTAAAGAAGGTGCTGATACTGCTAATAAGATGAATAATAATGACATGATAAACATGGCAGTTCCGGCAACACCACCAATTCTTTTTAAGGTTGTTAACCCTTTTGAAGATATCCATAAAAAGAATAAGAAGATAACTAAACAAATCATAGCAATCGTTGTCGCACTTGCTGTATTAATAAAATTACCATTTTGTTTAAAGATCCAACTTAAAGAAATAATAATTCCTTGAGGTTTTTGAGCTAAGTAGGGGATATGTACAACCCAATAAGTCCATGCTGCAAAATAACCAATTTTTTTAGTTGTTGTATTCTTAACCCAGCTACTAACACCACCAGGGCTGTCTTTAAATGTTGAGCCTAATTGTCCTACTATTAATGCATATGGTACAAAGTAAAGCGCCATGATAAGTATCCATGAAACAATAACAGAAAGACCTTGTGTCGCATAATTATTAACGACGTTACCTAGACCCCATACGGAAACAAAAGCAATGATAGCAACGTTGTACCATCTTAATTGCTTAGATTTATCCATATTAAAATCACTCCTTTATAATTTAGTTACTTTAATATCATAATGATTAAAAAGAGGGATGACAATGAAAATTTTGTGAAAACAAGCTTAAATGATAACTAGATTAAGAAAAAGTGAATTTTACCTAAAAAAAGAACACTTATTTCTAAGTGTTCTCAGTGAAATTTAATTTATGGAGCGGTGTTTTCACTTTTTTGATCTGTTGTAGACTTCTTGTTAGGATCTAATAAATCAGTTGTATCAGAGTAGTTAAGTCCTTTAAGTTTAAAGATATCTTTACCATAAGATAATCCGATACCACGAGTATCATCAAAACCAATACCACTATAGAAAACATAGTATTGCCCATTATCCTTCAGTAAGGCGCTCTTATAAAGTCCTTTACCATCAAATTGATGTTTGTCTTTAGATGGGAAGATAATAGGGGTTAAATCATCCCATTTTTTACCATCTTTTGATTTAGAGTAGTAAACATTCATCACATGACGTTGAGATAATTGAATTGTACCATCGCTCTGGAAACCAGACACGACTGTTTCGTAACCTAAATCTGTTTTTTGGACATCTAAATGCCAATGTTTCATACCGTCAGCGTTAGAATAAGCCATTTTAACTTCAGTAGGTTTTGTCCACTTAAGACCATCTTTACTTGTACGATGCCAAATTTTAAAGCCGTTAGCAACATACCATACTTGGTAACCATTTTCATCTTTAACAAAAGCAGGGGAGATCCAGTCTCCTTTTTTACGGTTTGCTTTATGAATAACTTTTTTATCACTCCAAGTTTTGCCATCAGTTGAATCAATGCGGTAAATAATAACATCTCCAGAAATATCATCAACATAACGCCAGAATAACTCTAAACGATTTTCTTCTTTATTATAAATGATATTTGTATCTGAATCATATTGAAGAGGAACTTCACCATTGAATTTTTCTGATTTTGGTTCATCTAAAGGGTTGTTATCATCAGGAATCCATTCGATTAAATCATTTGATTTGAAAACATGTGGGTTCTCGTATGTTGCTACACCTTTAGGGTAAGCTGTGATTCCCATCCAATACTTATAACCATTCCATTTTTCAGGAAAGCTAATAACAGAAGGATGGGTATTTTCAATTGTGTCATAAGCTGTAGGTAAGACTAGTCTCTCGTGAGCATTGGCGTGACTGACAACTTTTTTACCACTCACATATTGTACGTTGGCACTATCTACAAAGCCTTTTTTCTCTTTAACATAAGTTATTGTGTTAGGTAACAATAATGCCATACCAGCAAAAGCAACAACTAACATTAAGCAGTTAAGTTTCCAATTTTTTAAATCTTTCTTGAAAAAATAACGATAAATAAAATAACTAAAACCAAATACCATAATACTAATTCCAATAAAAACGATTAGTGCTTCTCTAAATCTCATAATTGACCTCCATTTTGTAACGCATTATCAATCACTTCTTTATTAGGTGTGATAAACAACGTTTTTTGATTCTCATATATAACATAACCGGGTTTTGCCCCGTTTGGTTTTTTTACATGTTTAACTAAAACATAATCAACTGGCACTTGGGCTGATAACCGGTACTTAGAATAATAGGCAGCTAAATTTGCCGCTTCGAATAAAGTTTCTTCATCAACCTCAGGGCTATTAATAATAACATGAGAGCCTGGTATATCTTTGGCGTGTAACCAAGTATCCGTTTTTCTGGCTGATTTTAATGTTAATTGATCATTTTGCAAATTATTTTTACCAACAAAAATAGATAAGCCTGTTGAAGAGACAAATTTTTCTGGCTCACTTTTTTTCACTTTGTTTCTTTTCTTTTTCTGCCTGTCTTTAATATACTTTTCAGCAATTAGCTCTTCTTTAATCAACTCAATATCTTTAGGTGAAGCAAGTTCTAACTGATCAGTGACTGATTCTAAATAGAGTAGCTCAAAATTAGCTTTTTCGAGTTGCTCTTTCACAATTTTAACGCTATTTTTTAATTTTTGATAACGTTGAAAATATTTCTGAGCATTTTGATTAGGAGAGAGAGCTTCATTTAAAACAATTTCAATTGGAGCATTCTCTTCATAGTAATTTAGTAAAGATACTTTTTTTGCACCACGTGGGACTTCATGCAAAAAGGTGGTTAAAAGTTCTCCCTTAACTCTAAAAATCTCAGCATTGTCAGCGTCGACCAAGGACTGCTCTAATTTTTTTATTTTTTTCTTAATTTTAGCTAGATCGTTTTTAACTTTTCTGATAAGTTCTCCCGCTTGTTGTTTCACACGATCGCGCTCAGCTTTTCCTTCATAAAATCCATCTAAAAGCTGACTGAGAGAAGTATATATCGTGTAATCATTTTCTTTTTCTGAGAAGGGGATAGGAGTAAAAAATTCTTTCCCGTCTATTTGGTATAAACAAGGTTTAGTCTCATTGATTAACTCCTCAAAAAAAGCTTGCCAAATATTGAATTTATTTTTGATATCTAAATTAATACGACAAACTAATTCAGCAGCAGTATCTTTTCCAAATCCTTGAAAATTTTCTTGAATGAAGGGTGTATTTATCTCATCAGCCGTGTTCATCAATTCAAAAAGTTGCTTCGACTCAATCTGAAAAGGATTGATTTTATCTTGCTCAGGAGGATAAATATAGTCAGCTCCTGGTAGAATCGTTCGGTAACTATTAACGCTAGAACCGACATGTTTAATCGCATCAATTATTTTTTTAGAGGACTGATTGAATAAGATAATGTTACTATGACGACCCATAAGTTCAATCGTAAGAACAATATTTTCTAGATCACCAATTTCATTGCGACTTGAGAAAGAGAACTGTAAAACCCGATCATTTTCTATTTGAGAAATAGACTCAAGTAAAGAACCTTCCAAATATTTCCGCATCACCATACAGAAGTTCGGTGGTGTTGGCGGGTTTTTATAATTTATTTCAGTCAATTGAACGCGAGAGTAGGTGGGGTGAGCAGATAGTAAAAGAGTCTGATTTTTCCCTTTATTTCTAATAACTAACATAAGTTCATTATCGTAAGGTTGGTGTATTTTTGAAATACGGCCACCAACTAATTGATCGACCAACTCACGAGCCATTAAGTGTGTAAAAATACCATCAAAAGACATGGGATAACCTCCTTATAGTTTAGTAAAATTTATTGGTTCACATAAAGAGAGGATGACTGTTGAGTCATCCTCTTGAGTCCTTTTAATTTGGTCCATTCCCTTTAAACCAACCAGTTTTAGCGTTGATTGTGACAACATAAAGCGGAAATTCTTCCGGTTTACTTTTAGGGAATATTTTAGAGTTGGCTGTAGCGTATAAATTATAGAATCCTTCACCGTTTTCAATATAAACAGGTTCCAGATAATAGCCACCTTCACTAACATAACCTCGACTAATAACTTCAGAGATAACTTTTTCTTGAATACCAGGGTTCCAAGCCCATGCAGCATCGTTATAGTTAATGTCACCGTCTTTACGATTACCCCATTTATAGTTAGGGTCAGTAGGTTTAAAGTTACCGCTAGTATTGTTATTGTTGTTTTGAGTCCCTTGATTTTGTTGTTCTTGTTGAGCTAATCTAGCTTGTTCAGCAGCAGCGTTAGCTTCTTCTTGTTTTTTCTTCTCTTGATCATCTAAAAATGTTTTTACTTTATCAAGATTCTCTGTTAATTCTTTTTTCACATCAGGATCTTTAACATCTTTGATTGCTTTTTCAGCCGTTTCATATTGTTCTTTTGTGGCTTCTTTGACAACTTCTTTTTCTTTAAAGACAACGGATAGAGCATCATTAGCTTTTGTTAATAAACTTTTTTGATCTTCAGCTTCTGCGAATCCTTTATTGTATAAAATGTCAAAACCGTCTTTTTCATCAGCTATTTTATTCATCGGCATTTTATCAGCATCTTTAACATAAACTTTAGCATCTAATTGGTCTGAATCGATGATTGGTTTCTTGAAGACAGCGTTTAGGGCACTTTGTTTATTGAATTTTTCTTCAACGCTATCAAACTCTTTTTTAAAGTCAGCGTAGTCTTCTTTACCCTTAAGCTTATCTAGTGCTTTTTTTGCTTTATCAATATCATCTTGAGTCACATTTTTCTTTAAGAAAACATGCTCAGAAGAACTATAAAGAGAATTTAAGTTTAGCTCTGTAGTTGAAACTAATTCAGTGGTTGCTTTTTCATCAGCTTTCTTTTGTTGAGTCGTGTAGAATGTTAAGCCACCAACGATTAAAACAACAGCAGCGGACATACCGATAATTGCTTTTGTTTTCTTTTTATTGCCATCGGAAGATTGGGTTCTAGAATCATTTGAAGAAGATACAGATGACTCTACTAAAACAGATTCAACCTCGATAGATGTTTCTTCATCAAGCTGACTATCAGCATCCATTATGACGGGTTCATCGTGAGTAACATCAACAGGAATTTCTTCAGATACTGCTTTTTCTTCAATAATGCTAGTTAATTCAATGGTTTCTTCTGGCACTGATTCGATAATTTCTTCTTTTGTATCAATATCTTCTACCGAGGGAGTGTTTTCTTTCTCGATAGATTCATCTTCAGCTTCTTCGACAGACGTTTTTCCGCGGTGCTTAAATGTAGGTTCATTAAATGATTCTTCATTTTTATTTTTAGTTTCTTTGAACGTCTTAAACGTTTGGGTTTTTTCAGGATCAAAGGGTGCGTCATTTTCATTATTTTCATTCACTGGGACAAATAAATCACAGTTTGGGCAATAATCTTCACCACTTTTGAACTCATGACCACAATTCGGGCATTTTTTAATTTCTTTTGTCAAAATAGTGTCTCTCCTAATCTAAAAAATTAGTTTTTCAATTAAACTATTATATACCACTTTAGCATAAAAATATAGTCAAAACAAAATTTCAAGTTAGACGAATTGTTGTTTTTATCTGCTTAAGTATTCTCAATCCTTAATTTTTAAGTTATAATACTACTATTAACAAAATAAGGTGGTTATTCAATGAAGGCAAACACTAAGAATAGTGGAGGATTACAAGGCCAATTATTAACCGTGTTGAAAAAGAAAAAAACGATTGCGATAATAGTGGTAGTTGTAGCATCTTTAATTATAGGTAAAATTTTTGTTTCTATGTATAGAGAAACAATTAGAGAAAATCAAATTGAGTCAGTAGCAAAAGTAACATTTAAAAATAAACAATTTAAAAATGTTAAAGATTCAGACATTAAAACAATGTTAGCGAGTAAAGATCAGATTGTCCTCGCTGTGATTGATCCAACAGACAATAAAGGCTATACGGAACTTGAAAAAATGTTTAATCAAAACAAAGCTGTTGAAGGGTTACCAAATACTGTCTATGTTTATCAACCTATCTATGACAGTAAAAAAAGCTTAGGTGAGCTTAAAATTGATAAGAAGAATACTTTTTTATTGATTGAACAAGGAAAAGAAAAGAAACGATTTGCCTTTGACACATTGGAAAATGGGACGACTGAATTAGTTGATCAAGTAAATTTAATGATTAATCCTAAAATCCCACAGAAAAAACCAGTACGTGTTGAAAAAAAAGAAGAATTAGACTTTAGTTCTAATCCAAATGGAGGGACACACACCTCTGAAGTCCAATTTGAATAATTCTGTGTTGACTTTTGGGTTATTTATAGGTAAGATGTGTTTAATATTTTAACGAAAGAGGGATTGTCATGAAACAAACAACAAATAAATTTTCAGAAATTAAATTTAATAGTTTTTCATGGCAAACTTGGCGTAGATAGTTGTATTTAGGCTAATCTTTTGGCGTGGGTACAGCTTTTTAGAAATCATTCTAAAAATATGTATCTATGTTAGGTAAAGAGAAATTATACCGCATAGATTATGCGGTTTTTGTTTTGTCGTCAGACTAGATGAGCAATGACCAGATTAGTGGTTATTGCTCTTTTTTTGATTTTAAAGGAGGAAGAAAGAATGAAAAATAAAAAATTAATCGTCACATTATTCGCGTTATTTAGTTTTCTAGTTATCAGTTTTATAAAAGATAGTCAAAAAATGGAAGTGAAAAAAGATAAAGCAGATGTTCCAGTTGTTGGAGTGCTTCAGTTTGTTAGTCACCCTGCTTTAGACCAAATTTACGAAGGTTTAATTGATGAATTAAAAAATCAAGGCTTTGAAGATGGTAAGACAATGAAGCTTGTTTTTCAAAATGGACAAGCAGATCAAAGTAAATTGACTAGTATGAGCCAACATTTGATTAATGAAAAATCAGATGTTCTCGTGGGGATTGCTACACCAGCTGCTCAAGCTTTAGCCAATCAAACGGCAGAAACACCGATTGTTTTAGGGGCTATTAGTGACCCGAAAAGTGCCGGATTAGTCGCTGATAACAATAAACCAGGAGGCAATATCACGGGGGTGAGTGACCAATCACCTGTTAAAGCTCAGTTAGAATTAGTCAATACACTCCTACCAAATAAGAAAAAAATGGGAGTACTATATTCTTCAGCCGAAGATAATTCAGCGTACCAAGTAGATAAAATTTCAGAAATTGCGACTCAAGAAGGCTACGAAGTGAAAAAATATGCGGTACCTTCGACAAACGAAATCACACAGATGATGCAAGTGATGTCTAAAGAAGTAGATTTTATTTATTTACCAACAGACAATACCATGGCAAACGCGATGCAAACGATTGTAGATGTGGGTAATCAGTATAAAATACCAATCATTCCTTCTGTTGATACGATGGTCGAACAAGGTGGTCTTGCCACAGTCGGTATCAATCAACATGAGTTAGGAGTTCAAACAGGTAAAATGGTTGCTGACATTCTAAAAGGGAAAACAGAGCCTAAAGACACACCAATTTACACATTTGATTCAGGTGACACGATTGTTAATAAAAAACAAGCCAAATTATTAAATATTGACATTCCAGAAAGCATTCTGGATAAAGCGATAATTAAAGGGGGAGACGACAAATGATTGTATCAACGATAGCACAAGGTTTTTTATGGGCAGTACTAGGTTTAGGTATTTACCTTACTTTTAGAATATTGAATTTTCCAGATTTAACAACGGAAGGTAGTTTTCCATTAGGGGGAGCAGTTTGTGTGACAGCCATAACACATGGTATTTCACCGATTTTAGCGACATTTTTAGGCGTTCTAGCAGGCGTTTTAGCCGGATTAGCAACCGGACTGTTATTTACAAAAGGAAAAATCCCTATTATATTATCAGGTATTTTAGTCATGAGTGGTTTAAACTCGGTCATTTTGTTTGTTATGAAATCACCAAATCTTTCACTACTGAATCAACGAAAGATATTTGATAGTTTAAACTTTTTAAATCTACCACCTAATTTTGACAAGATTATCATTTCTTTGATCGTTCTAGTTATTGTAATTGGCAGTATGATCTTTTTCTTAACCACTAATTTAGGTCAAGCATATGTTGCAACAGGGGACAATGAAGCCATGGCAAAATCTTTTGGGATTCACACAGATTGCATGAAAATTTTAGGTTTAATGGTTTCAAATGGAATTATCGCTTTATCAGGTGCCTTAATCGCTCAAAGTGAAGGGTATGCAGATGTGAATAAAGGTGTCGGAATTATAGTTATTGGCTTGGCTTCTATTATCTTAGGAGAATTATTATTTGGTAATTTAACATTACCTGAGCGTTTAATCGCTATTGTGATTGGTAGTGTGCTCTATCAGCTATTAATTTTAATCGTAATTAAACTAAAATTTGACACCACTTACTTGAAACTTTATTCATCGGTTATTTTAGCCGTTTGCTTAATGATTCCTCAGTTTAAAGAAAAAATATTACCGAAAAAGGAGATAATCAAATGAGCTCACCAATTTTAACTATTAAAGATGGCGTAAAAATAACGGATTCAGGCATGAAAATAATGGATTATCTGAATTTAGAAATTAACCAAGGTGATTTTATTACGATTTTAGGGGGAAACGGTGCTGGAAAATCAACCTTGTTTAATTCGATTAGTGGTAATCTACACTTAACTTCTGGTGAAATAAAAATAAATGATACGCTAATCACTCATATGTCAGAGGAAAAAAGAGCGAAGTATATCGGACGCGTTTTTCAAGACCCTAAAATGGGAACTGCCCCTCGAATGACTGTTTCTGAAAATCTTCTTATTGCGAGTTTAAGAGGTCAGAAACGTGGATTTTCATTAAGAAAGTTAGGAAATAAAAAAGAGTTGTTCTATGAATTATGCCAAACAATAGGAAATGGCTTAGAAAATCACCTAGATACACCTGCTGGAAATCTTTCAGGGGGACAGAGGCAAGCTTTGAGCTTAATCATGTCAACCTTACAAAAGCCAACATTACTTTTATTAGACGAGCATACAGCCGCTCTAGATCCTAAAACGGCTAAACAACTGATGACGTTAACTAGCCAAATTATTGAAGATAACGATCTGACTTGTTTAATGATAACTCACCGCATGGAAGATGCGCTTAGGTATGGGAATCGTCTTATCGTGTTAGAGCAAGGTAAGATTATTAAAGACTTTTCTAAAGCGGAAAAAGAAAAATTAACAATGCCAAATGTCTTATCTTTCTTTTAGTATATTTTTAATATGTCAACCAAAATTCATTCTAAGGTCCAATAACATAGAAACCTTCCTTTGGCTATAATAGAGCGAAGGAGGGTTTTTTATGTTAAGTCTAGCCTTAGCTTTTATCATTTTAACAATATACAACTATAAACAACAAAAAACACTATTCAAAATCATGCATTATAAGGAAATTAATCATTATGTGATTGGGTATGGCATGATGCTTTACCTGATGATTATGCTGAAAGAAATTATCGGTTTTCCTAGTCTATCCAATTGGCAACGAGTTTTAAACGTTCAGGGGAATATTTTTGATCCAAATATCAATATAATTCCTTTTGGTACAGGGATGCTTCATTCGGATTACTTGAATATTTTAATGTTTATACCTTTAGGATTTATTCTGCCACTAATGTGGAGCAAATATCGCTCATTTAAAGAAACATTAAAATATGCTTTTTTTCTATCTCTATTTATTGAACTAAGCCAACTATTTACAAGGTTTAGAGCAACAGACATTAATGATTTAATTACGAATACATTGGGAGCTGTGATTGGTTGGTTAATTTATCTAGCTCTATCTAAATTAATCTTGAAGAAAGTAACTCCGATACCTCTATTTCAATCAAGTAAGTTTTTTTCTTTTGAACCTAAAATGTATGTTTTAATAGCTGCTGTATGTAGCTTTTTAAGTTAGGAGCCAAACATGACAATCAAGTTAGTTAGTATAGATCAGGTAACAGACCAACAAATTTTAATGTTTAAAGAACCTTTTCTCAAAGAAAAAGAATTAATCCATGGCTCATCGGGTCTAACTACAGCCAAAGATATAACTAAATGGCGTCGCCAAGTAATTAAAGATAAAGAGAATCCACCTACAAATCATGTTAAGGTGACTCAATTTGTCGTATTAAACGAGACGAATGATTTAATTGGCATGGCAAGTTTTAATCACACGCTTTCTGCGTATCTTCAAATAGATGGTGGACATATTGCGTATTCAATCGGAATGAAATATCGGAGTAGGGGATATGCTAAACAAGTATTGATACAGGTACTAACCTATGTAAGAAAAGAAGGTTTAGCTAATAAAGTCCTGTTAACCTGTAATCAAAGAAATACTGCATCAAGATCAGTGATTATATCTTGTGGTGGACAACTAACAAAAGAAGTACAAATCAACCAACAATGCATTGAACATTATTGGATAGAGATAAAGAACAATTCTAATTTTAGTTAGAGTTGTTCTTTTTTATTGAAGATTAATAACTAACTCTTAAATAGCTATTAACAGGTTAATTTTTGTAATAATTAACCTGTTAAATTGTTAATTATAGGTTAATTATTAGTTTTTTGTGGTATTATAGTAAAAAGAGGTGAAAATTATGACAGAAATTTTTCCGAATATTACTAACAATATGGCTCTAAATTTTTTAAATACTCGTCTGTTTAGAAATGGAAAAATGGTTGAGATTATCCAATCTGTTGAGTGTTTAAAAGCATGGTCTGAGGTACCTATGGATGATAACGAATCATATAATACTCAACTTTCTATTTTTAATACATTCGTAGAAAATATGGATGAGCTCAAACCAATTATTAGTTTTAGATCGGAGCTCTATCACCTACTTACTAGTTACTTAAGGAATGAACTAACTGAAAGTGATTTAAAGAATAGGATTGAAGAGGCAACCCTTAACAATCCCTTTTCATTGATTTTTGTAGATAAAAAGGTGATTTACGTTCCTGCCGTTAGTGGAATAGAAGGTATCCAATCATTAATTTATTTATCTCTTTCTGAACTTATCGAATCAGGAGATATCAATAAACTGAGTCACTGTGCCAATGAAGGGTGCCCACTCTTATTTATTAATAAGAATGGTAGAAGAAAATGGTGTTCTATGAAAATATGTGGAAATCGGGCTAAAGTAGAACGATTTGAAAGTAAAAAAACGAATAGTTAGCTATTGACTGTGTGGTAACAACACCATTTATACTAATCTTCATAAAGGAAAGGTGATTAGTTAAATGAAAAAAATAATGATTAAATTATTGATTGCTCTTATCTCTTTAGGAGTAGTGTTAACCGGGATTTTATTGATAGGAAATAACTATCAGTTTAAAGAAGAGAAAGTAACCATAAAGACAGAAAAAAATAGTTTATCTTCAGTTATTGTGACGCCAAAAGAAGGAAATATAAAGGGAACTATCTTTTTTGTCCATGGTGATGGCGCTCAAAACGCGACTCAAGATGGTGGTTATTACCCGATAATGGAACGGTTTGCTAAACAAGGATACGCTTCTGTTTCTTGGAATAAACAAGGTGTAGGCAAATCGAGTGGCAATTGGTTAGATCAATCGATGGATGATCGTGCTAATGAAGTGAGTGAAGTTATTGACTGGGTAAAAATAAATCGTCCAGAAATTGCTAATAAAATTGGATTATGGGGAGCTAGTCAAGCGGGTTGGGTAATACCTAAAGTTGATAATAAACGGAATGACATTGATTTTTCTATTTTACTAGCCCCTGGCGTTAATTGGTTAAGCCAAAGTGAGTATTATACGGCTAATCAAGCCAAAGATGCTGGAAAAACAGAGAAAGAGGTTCAACAAGAAGTCAAAAAATTTCGAAAAGATAGTGATTTAATTGTTGAAAAGAAAAATTATAAAGAGTATCTCAAATCTGGTGGAACAAGTGAAATGACAGAGGATAGATATCAATTTGTTAAAAGAAGTATGTCACTTGATGCCACGAATGATTTGAAGAACATGAGAAGTCGAGTTCATCTAATTTTAGGTGGAAAAGATAAAAATGTTAACTCAAAAAATACTGAAATAGCATACCGAGAGAGTATCGATCCAGCTAATTTAACAGTTAAAACTATTAATGATGCAGAACATCGAATGGTAAATCCAGCAATTGTTGATTCAGAGTTTCTAATGACAACTACAGCTATTTTTGTTCCTAAATATTACTTAGTGAGTGAAGCATTTTTGGATTACTCAGAAGAACTTGTTAAAGGTGAATAGCACTCTTCTTTAAGACTCATACAATTTTTGTATGAGTCTTTTTTATACAGTTATGCTCTACATTTCAACTGTATAGTTGTACTATATAATTATAGACGAGGAGGCTAGTATATGAGTAGACCAAAATTACCTTTAACGGAAACGGTTTTTTACATATTAGTAGCTTTTAAAAAGCCAACATATGGTTACTTAGCTATTAAATCTATTGAAGATATGAGCGAAGGTAATGTAAGAATTGCTGCGGGCACAATGTATGGAGCCATTGATAATTTATTAAAACAAGAACTTATTGTGCAAGTTCCTTCAGAATATGACAGAAGAAAAATGTATCAAACGACTCAATTAGGGAATGAAATCTTGGAATTAGAGATTAAAAGAATGTCTCATTGTATATCTGTTTGGAATAAATTTTTAGTAGAGGAGTGCTGACTGATATGAAAAAGAGTAAAAGTAAATGTAGATATTTTTCAACAATAGATAAAGAAGAAACATGGCTAAATAAAATGATCTTAAATGGATGGAGTCTTATTGAGGCACCGGGTTTTGGTCAATATAAATTTATTCCAAATGATGCGCTGATTTAGTTATTCGTATGGATGTTAGAGAGTTTAAAAATAAATCTGAGCGAACGGAATATATTCAATTTGTTAGTGACTTTGGTTGGGAGTATATAGAATCAAGAGAACAAAGTCATAAATTATATTTTTTGGGTCAATTAAGTGAAAATAGTGAGTTGTTTTCTGATGATCAATCTAAATATGATCGAGAAGTAAGATCTAAGAAAAAACTTGATGTGACTAACCTACTAATTTTAATTTTTTATGTACTATTCTTCTTTAATGAAAAAGATAAATCTATCCTGTTTAATCTAAAAAACGCCTTTTTAACACCTCATTTATTTGAAAAGACAGGAGATGGTTTTATACAAGCTTTCTTGTTTGAATTACCTTTTGCAATTTTACGGATTATAATTGCTTTTGGTCCTTTTATTTTATTAATGTACTTAATCTATCAATCATATTTAGTTCGACAATCTATTAAAAAATATGAAAAAAGAATTATATAAAAATATACACGAATGGAGATAGTTCTTTTAATTAATAAATTATCTCCATTCGTGTATATTTCGCTTTTTCACTAATATGCTGATCAATTAAAGGAACTAAGCGCTTAAAATGTTCAGTCTTAGTGTGAAATGTAAGGGCATCTTCATTTACCCAGCGCTCTAAGAAAATAAAATGCCCTTCATTTTTCAAATCCTTGGTTAATTCATAAGAAATACAACCGGGTTCTTGACGAGTTTTCTCAACTAATTCTTCATAGTAGGGAAGAACTGTTGAAATTTTTTCAACTTTAATAAAGTCTTCAGCAATCAGTAGTAACATTCTTATCTCCACCTTTATCATTTTTTTATTCAGAATAGTAGAAGAAGAGCAAGCTAAGAGAATTCTCAACTTGCTCTTCTAATTTTTAACATTTTACCATTCTTTACCAAAGCTATTTTTATAATCTGCTTTAGAAGTTTCACTTAATTCAATGCCACATTCTTTATAAATAGATTCCCAATCAGGTAATCGTGTATCCTTAAAGCCTTTTTCTGTAAGAACATAGCTTTCTGGTTTTAAAACCCAAACAATTGCTTGTTTCTCAACTAGATCCTTAACGGCTTCAAAAATAGTAGCATTATCGGCAGCATCTTCACTTAATGTTTTGATTAAATCAGTTACATCCGTAGTGAACATTTTACCAGTATACGCATGTTCCCAATGAATCATCACGTTTGAATTAACTGTTTTATCATCTTTACTTAAAGCTTTATTTAACTTAGCGACATCTTGATCGTTTAAGTTTTCAGCAACAGAAAGGAAGGCAGGGTCCTCGATTTTTTCTACGATTTCATCCATACCAAATTTTAGACTGTAGTTATAGTTTCTTAAGTCTGCTACACCTAAATTTTTAGCAAAGTCAGCAGCGCCTTTAGATACAAAAAGATTAAAGGGAAGAGTATTTCTCCATGAAGCTGTCATCACAGTGATAGTTTCAGTAATCAACATTGATTTCACATCAATGATTTCTTGATTTGTTTCATTTTTGATATCAGTCGTTAATTGTACGGCTGTTTTTACTAAATCAGCAAAGTATGAAGTTCTGCCAGCAATTAAAATATCTTTATTGTTTCTAATTGTTTCTAAAGTGATTTCTTTATTTTGGATAATGTTGTTCAAATGGTTCAGCTCCTAAATATAATTTTAACTAGGTTAGTATATCATTAAATGAGTCCGATGAGTTTATAATTATTGAAACTCTCATAAATAATCATAAAAGTAAGCTTCAAGTTAGAAGGGAATGCAAGTATTTAATATTTTTATCTTTGGTTTACATAATATATATTAAACCAAGTTGGATTTAGAAGTCGAAATGTAGGTGTTTCTGATTATTTTTAAGCATTCAATATAAATTCTTTATCTGTTTGCGTCTGTGACGTTTCATTTTCTGTAAAGTTTAACTTTTTAAGCAGCTGGATACTTGGTTGGTTATCTTTATTTACGTGAGCAACAATTTTCGTTATAGATAAGTTCAACCATAATAAGTTAATTAATTTTTTTAAGGTTTTATAAGTAATTCCTTGACGCCAAAATTGACGATTCATTGTGTAACCAATTTTACAAAAAGTACCATTTTCAGCTAAAGAAACACTGATGATTCCAATAATTTTATTAGTTTCATTAAGTTGTATACCGTATTTACCTAATGGGCTGCTTAAATGCCACTTAACAAGCATTATCAAGCTTTCATCAATCGTTTTATGAGCTGGATAGTTGTATTTAAGAGCTTCTTTATCTGATGTTATGTCGTGATAATCGAGTAGATCTTCTAAGGTTAGCGGTCTTAGAGTGTACTTTTTTAGATTAATGACGTTTAATTTTGCTAGTTGGATTTGATTTAGGTCGTATAGATTAGCCATAAGTATCCTTCTTTCTAAAAAGTTCGTTCTAATTCAATTTCTACGGTACTGGTTGGTGAGTTTTCATCGGAAGCTTCTACATAAACTATTTTGTTGAAACCGATTTCAGTCCAAAATTTTAATCCAAGATAATTAGAACCAGAAACGAGTAATTGACAGGTATTTATTCCTTTTTGACGGTATAAATTGTCTAATAATTCGATAGTTGATCGCCCAATATTTTGTCTTTTTAAACTATCTTTTACATAGAAATGAAGAACATAATAAAATTCAGTACTTTCTTCAAGTATCCATGTATAACCAGCTATTTCATTGTTAAAAAAGATAGTAAAACAAGTGATATTTACGCTGGCAGGTAGATTTCCAATTTGTTCTCTGATATCTTCTAATGGTTTTAAAGGTTCTCGACCTTCAACTTTAAGGAAATACGGAATAGATTCTTCAAAAATTTGATTTAAACTTTCTTGATGATTATCTGTGCTTTTGGTTATTTTTATCATAAGTGGATTCTCCTTCACTCTAAAAACTATGGATTAATCTAACTGAATTATTGTCAGTAATCTCTATAATTTGAGTCTTTAATTGATTTTTAAGAACATAAACAGGGACACCGTTACTATCAATACAGTAAGAAATTGGGATAGACACTCCACAATTTTTATAAGAGCCATCAGAATGACTTGCTCCAATGACAATAGTATTGAATTTCTTTGCTATTTTAATCGCTTCGTTAAGCCAAAGGTCAAACTGCTCTTCACTGAACATCCCGACTCCTATTGGTTGTAGTATAAAATCGTAATGAATAAGTGGTAAATCACGCATACCTTTAAGAATCTCCATACATAAGAGAAATCCAACGTTTTTTTGATGGTCAGAATCAATGAAAAATAGAGGATTTAAAAGTTTTTCCTCATCACGTGAAGCTGTTTTTTTCCTGTTGTAAAGAATATTTCCGAAATCGTCAATAACTATTGCTACATCACCATTCTGACGTAGAGAGCTAATGATATAAGTATGATATTTTTTAGCAAGCAGCTTAGCTTTATTCAAGCTATCAATGTCGTTTAGGTAACCTTCAGGAAACAACATATAGTCAACGTCAGGACAGTCAATTAGTAGTTTCTCAAGTGTTTCTAAATTATTTTCATGTTTTGCTTGGCAGATTAGTAATTTCAATATTAATCACTCAATTCATCATAATTTTGTTCCAAATATGCAAGAATATTTTTTCTTATTTCATCATGTTTACTAGGTTGATAAGCTGTTTCTGGATTGCTCCAATTAGAGGAATCATAAAGCCAAACAGGCATTTTGCGACGTTGTTCATCTTCCCATTGATAACGCGGAAAGATGTGAGCATGGAGGTAATTATCTGTATTTCCTAGAATGTCATAGTTGATTCGTAAAGGTTTTAGAACCTCAATTAATGCGTCACCAATAATCGACATATCAAGAAGAAAAAGAGAACGTTCCTGTAAAGATAAGTCATTTAGAGAATGTATTTCTTTTTTCGGAAGTAACACGCAGTAACCTGGTAAAAATTGCACATCACCAAATACTAAAAAACCACCTTTTAACTCTTTAATAAGCATGGGATTTGTTCCGTTTTGAGCTGATTTAATTCGATTTTCATACCATTTCATTTAATAACCTCTTTCTATTAATTTAAATTAAAGAATATCTAACAATTCGCTAAAATCACTAATAATAAAATCAGAAGGATATAATAAACTTTCTGATTGAAACTTTGCCATACCTTGTTTAATTCTAATAGTTTTCATTCCCAATTGTTTAGCAGGAATCATATCATTATCAACACGATCCCCAATGTAGACAGCAGATGAAGCTTTTACATTAGCTTTCTCTAGCGCAATCTTAAAAATTTCTGGATCAGGTTTCTTTATATTTACATCTGATGAAGAAACAATCAGTGAGAAGTAATCTAGAATTTCAAAAGAAGTTAATCTTTCTTTCAATCCTACCCCCTGATTAGCAATGACTCCTAATTTATATTTTCGAGATAACAGATGTAAGGTTTCTCTTACATCTGGATAAAGGCTTTCATTTACATGCTGCCATTTTGGACGTTGGTCTCCAGAGTTGAACGCCTCCCAAGTAGCGTATAATGGGCGTTTTTCGTTTTGTTTGTAGTTATTTTCAATCATTTTTAAGTATGTGCTTGGTGATACTTCGATGTTTTTTGTAGCTAATTGATGCCTACATCGAGTAGCATAGTTAAGATAACTCTTTTTCTCATCAACTAGTGTTTCCCCAACATCGAAACAAATCCATGAAATTTCTTTCAAAAAACCCCTCCTTCAATCATTTTTTATTTCTTTTCTACCTTTCTTGAAAGTAATCTCTTTCCGTAAAGGTAGACATAATATTTTTACATGAAACTTGTTTTAGTAATTTTTCAAATCAGTTAGTAATTCAATTTTTAAATTTTCTGACAATTGACCTTCTGTTTCCAGTTTAAAATAAATAGCTGCTAAAAAATTATTAAAGTTACTTTGGATTTGATAATCCACTACTTCTGTTAAAGGTAGTTTGATATTCCCTAACCACTCAGCAAGTTCTTCGTCCCCTAACATTTTATTTTCTAACAACTCAAGGATCACCACTGCTAGTCTTCTATCCTCTTGATGTGTTAGAGGTTCTTGAAGGTGTTTAAAAACAGACTCAATCGTTTTTAAAACCTCACCTACTCTTTCCTTGCCGAAATCACTATGACAACATGAAGCTGCTAAAAAATCAGCCCCATGCGCAGTGATATGAATCCAACCATATTTTGTCGAGTAACCGGTTTGATTTCTTTCGCGTCTTAAATAAAGGCTAGCTTGATTAAAAAAGTATTCTTTCTCTTCTGTTGTAAGTTGTTGACAGTATTTACTCTCAATCTCATCATCTACAGCAATTACACAAGCATTCATAAGTGCTGTGAAACTCCTTTGAAGCGTGCTAGGTATTCCTTGTGGCGTTTGACTATTAATCATATCGCCGTTAATACTTGAGGAAACTAGTTGATGATATTGATCTAGAGTAAATTTCCCCTGAATTAATGAAAGTGAAATAGCATTATAAACAAGTTCATCTCTAACTCCTGGATCAACATCCCCAATATGATCTATTAACCATGTAACTTCTTCGTCTGTCCAAGTTCCTTTTCTAGTTGTTCTAATTTACTGCTTACGATATTTTCCAAAGTATCACCTCTAATCTTAGAATTTGATTTTTTTCTTAATTAAAAAGAGTGCTGTTGCTCCTAGAGTTAATAAAGAGATAATCATGAAACTGATAATCAACCATTCAGGAGCTTTAAAGACAATCGCAGTATAGATAATAATGGTAAATGGGATGATTTGTTTTAGAAAAAGATTCGTCACATTACTGTTGTTCTTTTCCTTCTTATTCCAAGAAATCTCGACGATTAATTCAATGGCAATTAATCCAATTATAAAGAAAGCTGCAAGTATGGGTAAGGAAATAGAAATTTTTAATAGATAGATAAAAGCACTTAGAACTAAGTTAAACACTCCAAAGAATAATAAGCATTTTCCTCGTAGTTTATTAGTAAAAGGTAAATATTCCTCCTTGTTCTTTCTAAAAAAATAAGAAGTATCGTTCCAAAAGGTATTTGGTGTAAATCGGGACAAGCTACCAAATAAACTTACAATAGAAATCGCTATAAAAAACCAGACTGTTTCATTCATTTAAATCATCTTCTTTCTAATTATTTTTTATGACTAATTGTGGCCATTTTTCCTGCCAATTCTTCTTTGTGACTCGATTTTGATAGGCAATCATTCGCTCAGAGTCTTCTTCAAAATAAGGTGTTGGTTGTACTATAAATGAAGCGATATCGTCAATTCCATAAGGCGCAATGAGTTCTATATTGCCTTCTTTAAGTCTTACGCCGATTGCTGTACAACGCTCAGGAAATTTTGATAAGGCATCCAGACTACTTTTATAAGTATCTGTGTTTGGGTTATGAGAATGCATATACACTTGGTTTTTAAGTTCCCATTGATAGTTCGGGTAGTTATTTTTAAGTTCTTGTTCTATTTTAAGGGTTTCTTCATAAGTAATAGTGGGATCAAAAAATATGACATCAACATCTGTTGTTAGTTGATACTCTTTGGTTTCAGATAAATAGTCCCAAAAGTAATTCCTAATGGTTCCAGCGCATAACCAACAATCCTTTAACTCAAGTTTTTCGATGATTTTTAAAAGGTCCATCAGTTTAGGTTCATCTCTAATAATTTGTTTAAATTCGTCTAAAGTCATCGTTCTGTCTTTTCCTCTTCTGCATAGTTATTAGAATTAATATAGTATTTTCTCTTTTTATTAGTTTCCATCTTCTTTTGAATTTCTTTGTCTAAATCAATGTTGAGAATCTCTGATAAACCTAATAAGTAGATAGCGACATCCGCTAATTCTTCACCTAGAGTGTCACTATCTTTTTTATAAGCATCAAAAGCCTCCGCTACTTCACCGTAAAGGAACAAAAATTCTTTCTCGATATTAGTAGTATTGAAACCTTGTTGCTTTTTATTGTTCAAAATATCTGTTTGATAAGACTTTATACTCATAATTTTGTCCCCCTCAACTATAATAATTAACTTTTCAGGTGCTACATGTTAATTATATCACTATCTGGTTTATTTTTGAATTTTGACAAAAGAGACAATCTATAATAATATTCATCATAGGGAACGTATGTTTTTACGTGAAAGGAAACTAGTAAAATGAGTCGAGAAAAAATAAATAAACTAATTGAAATCGAAAATCAAAACCTACCTTGGTTTGTTAAAGAATATTTGCACTCTAAGAGTATTGTCCCCTACTCTGCTGTGACTTTATATGAGTATGCTAAAGAGTTTCGTCGCTTTTTTGAATGGCTAATCTCAGAAGAAATCATCTCTGCTCCAAGGACTCTTCAAATTGAGTTAGAGGATTTAGAAGAATTAAGAAAAGAAGATGTGGAATTGTATAAGTCTCATTTAATGCATTCACCAAAAGTTGGGACAGTTAAAGATAGTCGTTCTCGCTCTTTTGTGACGGTTCAACGATCAATCACCGCCCTTCGTTCATTGTTTAAATATTTAAATACGCAAACGGAGACAAAAAACAATCAAGTCTACCTCTCTCAAAACGTGTTTTTAAAGATAGAAAATGTTAAGACGACTAAGACGCTCCAGGAACGCTCACGGAGTATTGAAAAGAAGCTCCTTCTTGATGATGAAGCGATTCTCTTTTTATATTATATTGATCAGGATTATGAAAACACCTTAACGAGCCATCAAGCAAAAGCGGCTTTTAAGCGAAATAAGATTAGAGATTTAGGGATTATTGCGTTGTTTTTAGGAACTGGAATTAGATTATCTGAGTTGGTGAATATGCAAGTCTCCGATTTAGATACCCTAAATTTAGAGGCCACTGTTATTAGAAAAGGTGGATTTAAAGATATTGCTTTAATATCCTCTTTGTTTATTGACTACATCGTTCAATACGAAGAAGCTCGTCAGCGACTTTACGCACCAGATTTTCAAGAGAAAGCTCTATTTTTAACGACCTATAAAGGAGCGGCTAAAAGAATTGAACCTTCGACTGTTGAAAAAATGGTGGCTAAATATTCTAGTTCATTTAAAACGCGAATTACTCCCCATAAATTGAGACACACGGTTGGCACTCAACTCTATAAGAAAACCAATAGCTTATTGACTGTCTCTCATCAGTTAGGACAAACGGGAACAAGTGCCACAGCGATTTACACTCATATAGTGGATTCGGAACAAAGAGATGCGATGAATGATTTGTGGAATGATAACGAATAAAACCAGAGAAAACCGATATTTTTCGGTCTACTCTGGTTTTTTGGTGATAAAAGAAGTTAAAAAAAGAGAAATAATCCCTAGAATAGGTAAAACAATCGGAATTAGTAAATTAAGTTGGTAACTTAAGATGGTTTCTTCAAAGAGACCTGATTGAGCGGTATGTAGAATCGCATAATTAAAGGCAGAGAAACCAATTATCGAACCCATACTTAAAATGAAAATGCTAAAAATCAGTAGTTGAAAAGCGACAAACAATTGAATCATACGTGGTGTTTGCCCTAAGAGTAACATGGTGTGATGCTCTTCTTTTTGGGTTAGACTAAATAATTTTATATTCTTCTTCATATTAAGTAGAGACATAATAAATAAGATACCAGTAATGATCATAGAGCTATAAGTAAAAATCGCAATTGGTAGTAGATATGGCGTATTAAATTGAGCTTCCTCTATATTATGTTCCACTTCCCAAAGCATCCCTTGTCTAATGAAATAGAAAAAGAGGGCTAAATGTAGCATAAAAAAGGTAAATCCACTTAAAAATAGATTACCGATTGTTGTTAGGATAATGCCTTTAGTGCGAATGACTTCTTTTATCGCGTCTTGAAACGCATAGTAAACAACCATTAACTCACCTCTTTTTTGAATGTTTCAGCAAGTATCGATTCTCCTTTACTCTTTAGGTAAATATAGGGAATCTTTTTGTATTCTCCGTATTTCTCTTGATCGAGATTAAAATCTACAACTAACATATCACCGTATCTTTCTTCTAAATCAATCATCTCTCTTAAGGCTGTCAGTATTTTATAAGAATCTCCTGTTACAAAAGAATTGCTTAATTGAGCTCTCGTTTCTTTATCCAAGTAATTTAAACTATGAGTGTATTCTTTTCCGTAGTTTTTATCCCAACCCTCTTTAGCTGCGATGGTCCAGGTAATAGCTTGAATAACTTCCTCACGTGCCAATCTTAAATAAAACTCAGCAAGCAACACTTGATTTCTTAAGGTCGCTTTTAGGATGTTTGGTACCATCCACCAAAACTCAGTGATTGAGTTCTCGACTTGCAACTGACTTGGTTTAGTTAAGTAGTAGTCTGATTCAGTGAGGATAGGTAAATCTTTAACTAAATTATCCTTGTCTTCGATAATCAACGTTAAGGAATCCTCAGCTAAATAATCTGTCAACGTCTCCAGTAATCTAATCTGTAAGTCGATTCTAAGACCATCCACGTACTGAACCAAATAAACATACCCTTTTCCTTTTAATAGCTCGTTAGGACAAACTGGATCGTTCTCAGGCTCTGTCATAATTAAGACTTCACCGAATTTATTTAAAAAGCTGGCATTTTTTATGTATTTTTCTAAATCCGTTGTAAAAAAGACCACGTCATAATCTTTGAATTTATCTTCTGGAATATTCGGATTGACTTTTGAACCATTCATTCCGAAGACTCTTAAATCTTCTTGTTCATGGAAAAATTGTTTTAATTGTTGCATAGTATCTGTCATACTTACTTGCCACCTTCTTTTTTCATGTAGTAATTGATAAAGGTTTCCCCGCGAAGGATTAACTGATTTTCTTTGATAACATCATAGCCAAACACTTCAAAGAAAGGTTGTGCTGTTTTTGAGGCATAAGTAGTGAACGTCTTTCCTTGATGGTTCTTTTCTAAAAAAGAAAGTAGCAACTGCGCGACGCCTCTTCTTTGATAATCAAAGTGAACATATAAATGATCTAAGTAACCCGTGTCATCCATATCAGCAAAACCGACAATTCGTTCCTCTAGAGTTACAATAACTGCTAGATGGTTTTCTAATCCTTTCGCCCATGTTTCTGGATTAAAGTCAGCCCACGCTTCTACTTGATTTTCAGTATAATCTTGTTTATTGACTGTCTTAATTGTTTGTTTAATTAGGGCGATAACTTCATCTCTGTTTTCTGCTTGGTATTTAGTAATCTTCAACTAATAACTCTCCTTCGCTTAATCTAACAATATTATCGTTGAATTAAAGTATTGCTCAATAAATTGAACTTTTAGATAAATCTCTTCTGTCGATAAAGTCACGCCCTCTTTAGCAACTACCCACTTATCTTCTACATCGTCATCTCTAATAATAACTGCAATGACTTCACCCTTAAAGTGTGTTACTCCCTGTGCAAGTTCATCAAAGATATAAGCATCTTGCCAATCCTTGTCACCAGCTAAGATACCTTCTACATAACCATAATTTAGTGGGTAAACATTATTAAATTTATCAACGTAGCCTTTAGGACGATCAATGGTGACTGTCACAGAAAAACGTTTCATGGCTTCCACTCCTTAACTCAATTTTAGTTAAACTGGCGGTAGGAATTTTGTATGCTGACTTCTTATTGGAATAAGACTTTTTATTAATATGATGGAGAATAATATTAATTACCCCACCGTGAGTTACCAAACAAATACTTTCATCTAAATTATTTGTTAAGGCTTCCCAAACGTTGATAATCCGGTGATAAAATAATTCAGGGCTTTCGCCTTCCGGATATTTCCCCGTCCAATCTAGAGTTCTAAAATAAAGATTAGGATATAACTTTTCAGCTGTTTCGTTAGGCATACCTGCTAAAAGACCATTGTTCATCTCTCTTAACCGAGAATCAATCGTAATAGAAATCCCTGGTTGATACTCTTTTAAAATAGCGGTTGTTTCTAACGTTCGAGGTAAATCACTGGTAAAGAGATGATCAATCTGTAGTTCTTTAAATTTCTGCCCTAATTGATGAACTTCATCTCTCCCTGATTGAGTTAAGGGAGATTTTGACCAACCCCCTCGAATTTGATCATCGTCTTGTCCGTGTCTAATTAAATAAACAGTCATTTGTTGCACCTACTTTTCAATCAGTATTTTTTGAACCGCTCTAGAATCATCCACAGATAATTCTAGATTATTTAAACGATACACATCTGTATTGGTTACTTTTTGAAGTTGATAGACAACAGGTTTTACATCAGCATCTTTAGTATCATAAGTAAAATAAAATTGATAATTTGTAGGTCCCTCTAAGGCAATATCTGGAACGGCTGTATCATCGAGTTTTTTTGTGATCTCTTGAATGATTTTAATCTCTTCTTTATCTGTGATGGTTTGATAAGGTTTAAAGCTTTCAGTATCAGTTTTTTCTACTTCGATGCCTGATAATTTAATACTAGGATTATTTTGAGAACAGCCAACTAAAAAAATGAAACCAAGTAGTAAAAAGCTAACTATCATTCGTTTATTTTTCATATAAAGCGCCTCCTTTATTGTTCTTTAATTATACCGTTAAATAGACGAAGACACAAAAAGAAATGAAGTTCCTAAAGATAAGAACGTCATTTATTTTTGATTTTATAAGTTAATTTCAATATTCTTTGATTAATCCGCACGTAATGCAATCGCTGCATCTTTTTTAGCTGCAATTTTCGCTGGAATATGCCCACCGATCATCGTTAAGATAGTTGAAACAACCACTAATACTAGTGCGTGTATAGGATTTAATTGTGCGACGTTTTTTAAGTCAGTCATACTGTATAAAATACTATTAATTGGAAAAGTCGCTAAAAAGGCAATCCCAACACCTAAAGCACCTGAAGCAATCCCTAAAATACAGGTTTCAGCATCAAAGACTCGTGTAATATCTTTCTTTCTAGCACCTAGAGCTTTAAGCACACCAATTTCTTTAGTTCTTTCAAGAACTGAAGTGTACGTGATAATTCCAATCATAATCATACTTGTTACTAATGAAATCCCTGCAAAAGCAATTAAAACGTAAGTTATGGCGTCCATTAAACCACCCGTTAAGTCGGTCATAGTTCCAGCTAAATCAGAGTAGAGAATTTGGTCTTTTTTATCCTTTTTCTTGTTAAAAGCATCTAGATAATCTAAAACAGCCTCTTTGTCTTTGTAGTTATTAGGATAAATCATGATACTGTTAGGGATACTTGTCCCACCAAGATAAGCTAGCGTGCTTTCTTTAGTCATCTCATCTAAAGCTTCTCCTGTCATCACATTATTTTGGCTGTCTTTTTGCGCTTTTACAATATCAGATGTTTCATTTTCAGCCACAATTTTTGAAGTTAATTCATTGCTATAGGCAAAACCAGGGGCTAATAAATTCATAGTTGAAGAAGATTTGACCCTTAAAATACCACTAACAGTTAATGTTTTGTTGTTTTTATTGTCATACATCTTTTGATAGTCTTGATTAGGTACAAAGTTACCTGTTGGAAGTTTTGTGTAGTAATCATTATTTGAAATCAGACTTAATTTGGTTCCAATAATTTTATCAAATGCTAAGGTTTCGTTTTCTTTAGCGTCCATCCCAATATTTTTTAGTGCGTTAATATTGGTACTATTGTTACGATCCACAATCAACACGATATCTGTTTCATTTTTTGGATAGTCTCCTGACAGCACGCTATAGTTTTCTTTTAGAAAATCACTAGCTGATCCATCCGCGTTTGTTGGGAATGAGGAAACGCCAACGCCCGTCATGCTTGCCATAGCACTGGACATAGACCCGCCAGACTTATTAGCATCATTTGAAAAAGATACAGGTTTTACTTCACCATCTACGTCTCTAAGTAAGTTCATGTGAACTAGACGTGTATAACCAATACTATTGCTTAACTTAGGATCAATTTTTTTAATGTAATCCACGTAGTCTTGGTTAATGTTATTTGTGTGTTGTGCTTTATCACTATCACTGGTTTTTAAAGTGACTTCCTTTGTCTTAGAAAAACTACCTTTATCCGATCCTAAAGCATCTTTCGGATTTTTAGACTGATCAGTGGTTACTTTAGAAATGGTAATCGGGAATTTTGATAGGGTTTCTGATTGGGTTTGATCAATTTGTTTTTGGAACCCACTGGATAAGGCTAAAACTATCCCGATACTAATAATGCCAATACTAGAAGCAAAGGCTGTTAAAAAGGTGCGACCTTTTTTAGTTCTAAGGTTGTTGAATGATAATTTTAAAGCCGTTAAAAAGCCCATTTTGGTTCTCTTTAATTGAAACTGATCTTTTTTCTCTTTTTCAATATGAGGTTTAGAATCCGATTTGATGCGCCCATCTGAAAATTCAATGATTCGACCAGCATACTCATGAGCTAGTTCTGGATTGTGTGTCACCATAACAATCAATTTTTCTTTAGAAAGTTCTTTGATTAAATTCATAATCTGAACACTAGTTTCAGTGTCTAAAGCACCAGTGGGTTCATCGCAAAGTAAGATATCAGGATCATTGGCTAAAGCACGAGCAATGGCTACCCGCTGCATTTGTCCACCTGATAGTTGATTAGGTTTCTTATTCATATGTTGTTCTAAGCCTACACGTTTTAGGGCATCTTCTGCGTGTTTTCGTTTCACTTCTTTTGAGACACCGCTTAACGTCATTCCAAGCTCCACATTTTCAATAATACCTAAATGATTGATTAAGTTGTAACTTTGAAAAACAAAGCCGATTGAGTTGTTTCGGTAAGCATCCCAGTCACTATCTTTAAATGTTTTAGTAGATTTTCCGTCAATAACCATATCTCCTGAATCATAGTTATCGAGACCTCCAATAACATTTAACATGGTTGTTTTACCAGAACCACTGGCACCTAAAATAGCCACAAATTCTTGTCGTCTAAAAGCGACAGACACACCGTCTAAAGCTTTTGTGACAGTATCTCCGACTTGGTAATGTTTTTTGATATTTTTTAATTCTAACATGAGATCCTCTCTTTTCTTTAAGTGATAGTTAAGAGATTAACACAGGTTTGTTAACTCAAAATGAACAAAATTCATGTTGGATTCATCTAGTTCTGTTAAACTAGGAAAAAGTAGTCAGGAGGAAGAAATGAATGAATTATATTTTAATTGTTGAAGATGATGAAAATTTAGCCCTACTTTATCAATCGACTTTAAAGAAACGACAATTTAAAACTGTGATTGCTAAAAACGGTTTGGATGCGCTTGAAAAATTTGATGAATATACCATTGATTTAGTTATTAGTGATATTATGATGCCTGATATGGATGGTTTTCAATTAGTCGAATCAGTTCGTGCTAGTGGCTTTCAATTACCCTTTTTATTTATTTCAGCTAAGAATTCTTTTGAGGATAAAAAGCGAGGGTTTAAGTTAGGTGTCGATGACTATATGGTTAAACCGATTGATGTTAATGAGATGCTTTTACGAGTTGAAGCACTTTTAAGACGAGCTAAAATTGTCTCTAGTCAAAAATTAACTGTGGGTAAGACTATTTTAGATAAGGAAACCTTAGAAATTAATGATGGCACGCGTTTTGAGATGCTACCTCAAAAAGAGTTTTTGCTCCTATATAGGTTACTTTCTTACCCGAATAAAATTTTTACCAGACAACAATTAATGGATGAAATTTGGGGAATGGAGTCAGATTCCGATGAGCGAACGATTGATGTTCACATAAAAAGATTGCGCAGTCGTTTAGATGATAATCCAGATTTTTCAATTGAGACAATTCGTGGATTGGGTTATAAAGTGGTGGTTTATTCATGAGAAAAAAACTGCACTCTCAGTTATGGATTTATTTTACTTTCTTTATTTTTTTTACCATTCTTTTTGTGTTAATCGTCTTTATTTTGTTGATCTTTCTTTTAAGAAAATATAACTTATTAGCGAATAATCACAATGATCCTTTATTTCCAATGGTAGTCGTGATGTTGATTAGTTTATTAATTGGTGTCGCTCTCTCTGGATTTATCGGTCGGAAGATACTGCAACCGATTGGGAATTTAAGAGAAGCCATGGGGCAAGTGGCTAAAGGTGATTTTTCTATTCAACTAACTGAAAATCAAAAAATTAAAGATGTGAATCAGCTGTATCATGATTTCAATGTCATGGTAAAAGAGTTACGTAGCATTGAAAGTATGCGTCATGACTTTGTCTCCAACGTCTCACATGAATTTAAAACGCCTATCGCAACAATTAAAGGCTACGTTCAGCTGCTTCAAGATGAAGAACTCTCTACAATGGACCGAGAAACGTATTTACATCGCATGTTAGATGGTGCTAATCAGTTATCTTATTTAACGGATAATATTTTAAGGTTAACAAAGTTAGAAAACCAAGAAATTGGCTTAGACTATCAGTCATTTCGTTTAGATGAACAAATCAGAGAAGTTATTTTGTTCTTGCAACCTAAATGGGAACCCTTAAACATTGAGCTTGATTTAGACTTACCAAAAGTTTATTACAAGGGAAATGAAGAACTACTTTATCATGTTTGGTTAAACATCGTTGAAAATGGGATAAAATATAATCAGGAAAATGGAAAAATTTCAGTGGAAGTATCTTCTTCAAGAAACCAAGTCAGCGTTTCGATTAGTGACAACGGGCTTGGCATGTCAGAAAAAACCGTACAACATGCCTTTGACAAATTCTACCAAAATGATCACAGTCGAAAAGCTAAAGGTAACGGTCTGGGACTATCCTTAGTTAAACGAATTATTAACTTACATGATGGGGAAGTTAATATTAAAAGCAAGCTAGATCAAGGGAGTACTGTAACTGTGGTGTTACCTATAAAATAGGCGTAAGGCTCCAATTTTTGAGCCTTACGCTTATTTACTCTTTCAAGTTTAAATAGTTTTCCATTTCTTTTCGTTGAATAAAATAGGTATTCTCATTTTTTATAATTAAACCACTATCCTTTAAAAATTTAAATGTATGCATGTAATGACGGTAACTTGTACCTAAATATTCTGCGAGCTCAGTGTGTTTTTCTTGGTATGTATCATCAATCGTAATCTCTAAAAGCAGTTTGATTAATCTGATTTTTAATTCTTGAGTTTGCTGATCTTTGAAGTGATCCACACGAATCAATAGTTTTTTTCCGATATAGTTTGCTAAGAAAAAATTAAAGTCGGCTTGGTTGATTAACTGGTTATCAACTATCTTCTTTGGAATACCCAAACAAATAGTCTCTCCTAAAGCAATCACATCTTTAATTGTTTCTTCTGCTTGAACTGCTGTTAACTCGCCGATTAAATCATCTTCTTTTAAAAATTGTAAAATTAATCGTTTTCCATTAGTTTGAGTGGTCATGATTTTCGCTCTTCCAGAAAGAATGAAGTAAAAGTAATTGGGAATTTCTTCTTGCTTGGTAATTAATTCACCAGTTTGATACTCAAAAATAGCAGATTGACTTAAAATTTCTTCATTAATACCTGGAATATCGAAATGCAATTTCATCTTCGACAAAGAATAAAGTGTTTTTTTCAATTTTTCACCCTCTTAGTATGCTATATCTCATACTAACATAATGAGACTTCCTTTAATATAAGTGTATCAAAAGAAAAAAGGATGAGTATTCATGGAAAAATTATTAAAATCATTGTTATTTTATTTTATTAGTGCAGTGGGAATTTCGTTAACCATCAAAGCCAATGTTGGGGTGAGTAGTTTTAATTCTTTAAACGTTTCTTTAAGCCAGTTGTGGGATATCCAAATCGGAACGGTAACCACTATTTTAAATCTAAGTTTCCTTGTTGGGTGTATTGTTTTAGATAAAGACCGTCGATTAACTAAATATGCGCTAATGCTAGTGGCTGTTTTAAGCTTTGGAGAAGTTATTAATCTCGTTTATTACTATTTACTAGCTAATTTAACACTCACAGCCTACCCTATTCGCTTAATCGTGTTCTTACTAGGTGTTTTTATTGCTGGAGCTGGTACGGGGCAGGTATTGCGTTTAAGTCTGTTGAAGTTTCCGATTGAGTCATTCTGTCAATTATTATCAGAAAAAACAAAAGTAAAATTTTCGACTTATCGTTATGGCGTGGATATTATTTGTGTCAGCCTATCCCTCCTATTCTCTCTTCTATTCGACCTACCGATTGTTGTTCGGGAAGGAACCCTTATTAGTTTATTCTTACTGTCAGGAGTCATCAATTGGTCAAAGAATAAACGAATGATCTAGGATAAAACTTGTAACCATTCAGACAATGTGAGAATATAATAAAAGAAATATTTTATGAACAGGAGTTGTCTGAATGAAGTTATCTGAATTCAAGGTGAAGTTACCTGAAGAAATCGTGGAAGAATTAAAACTTTCGGAACAGGACACCATTTTTTTGAAGAAGGAAAACAATCGCGTTATTATCGAGCGAAAAAAGAATGTCGCAGAGTTTCAAGAAGTTTCCTTAAGGTGGTTTTTGATTCCTGTTATTCTAAGTAGCTTAGCTTTTTTTATCTTTTTCTATTTTGAAAATAGCACTCAAATACCTATGGCTGGTGAAGTCTCCATCGCAAGTGCGGTATCATTACTAGGTTTAATAAGTGGTAGTATCTCCTTTATTTTCTTTTTCATTAAAGAGAAGAAGAATCAAGAAAACGATGGGTTGAAAGATATTCTTTGGCGTAATGTCCCAACGGTTATTTTTTCTTTTATGGTTATGCTATCTCTAGGAATTCTTTGCTTTTTCTGGATGATTGGTATTATGTTTGATGGAGCGAGTTTTGATATCTACACAGCAACTGTGGTTTTCTTTTTATTTACTGCTATTATTAATTATTTAATGATTTATGCTGCTCTTAGCTTTACCTCAAACATGATTGTTAATTTACTGATCTTTGTAATTATTGGCGGTGTCTTTTTCGCCATGTTAACCAACAGTGAAAGTAAGTGGTGGCAACATAATTTTAGTTTCTTAGGAACAAATGAAGCAGTGAATAGTTGGCAGTTTAATTTAACGTTAATGTTGTCCGCCCTACTACTCGTTGCGTTGATTGATTATTTATTTGTTAATTTGAAGAAGAGAAATTATGTGGGATGGAAAATTCAAATATTAAGAGTGTTATTAACGCTTATGGCGATAGCTCTTGGTGCCGTTGGTTTCTTTCCTAATAATGGAACAGGTCAACTACATGTGCTTCATACGAAAGCTGCTAATTGGCTCGTTCTTTTAATCATCATTTTGATTATCGGTATTAAGTGGTTGCTTCCTAAAGTAACGAAAGAGTTTTTGATCATCTCTTACGGGATTGCTGGCACCTTAATCATCGCTAACTTTTTATTCCAAAATATCGGTTACCTTTCTTTAACTGTCTTCGAATTAATTGCCTTTGGATTAGCTTTTAGTTGGATTTTACTACTCTTGCAACATATTCAGAAGTTAACCCATTTTTCTAGTACCATTTATGAGATTGAAATTGAAGAAAGCTAAAAAACGTTCTGCCTAAACAAATTAGAGCAGAACGTTTTTTTAGCTGTTATTGGTTTACATAAAATTATTATTTCAATTTTTGAATAAAGTCTTTATTTTTTTGTACAGCAGATGTATCTTTTGCGTTTTCAATCATACTAACCACAAGAAACTTACTTTCTTTAGCATCATAAGCTAGAATAAAGCTATTTTCCTGTCCTTTAGTATCTTGTTTTTCTTTAATTTCAGCAGTTCCTGTTTTACCAGCAATACTGCCATCTCCTGTTGATAATGGATGAGCTGTTCCGTTTTGGTCTTCTACTGTTTTAATTAACGCATTCGTTACTGTTTCAGCAGCAGATTTAGAGATCACATTATCTGTTTGTTTCGCTTTGCCCCCAACCATAATTTGAGGATAAACAACGGCTCCTTGATTTGCAAAAGCTGAGTACATGACCGCTTGTTGAATCGGGTTAATTAATAATTGTCCCTGTCCATAAGAAGTATCTGCAAGTAATATGTCTGATTTAATTTCATCGTTACTAATTTGAGCTGGTGTCATTGGAATATTAACATTCATTTTTTCACCAAACGGGAATTTTTTAAGACCAGCTAAATACTTGTCTTTCCCTATTTCTAAAGCTTCCTGAGCGAAATAAATATTATCAGAGTAGATTAACGCCGATTCCATGTTTACTGTAGTTGGAACTTCTGAAACACGTGTCACAAAATAATCCCCCAAGAACCATCTTTTTGCCATTTAAGCCCAGTGATTTCATGAGTTTTATCTGGTGTAGTGACTTTTTCATCAATACCAATCGCTGCGGTAATGGCTTTAAAGGTTGAACCTGGGGCATAACCTGTACCAAAACGAGCTAAGAATGGATTAAGTGGGTCTTTTGCTACAGCGTCATATTCTTTTTGATTCATTCCTAAAACAAATTTATTAGGGTCGTAAGATGGAGAGCTAACAACAGCTTTTAATTCTCCTGTTTTTGGTGCAGTTACTACCGTTGAACCTGGTAAATTATCTAGAGCTTCAAAGGCATTTTTTTGAATTTGACGATCAATGGTTAATTGAATATCTTCCCCATCTTTTTTCTTTTGTTCAATCAGAGTTTCTTTAAATTCCCCGTTTTCATTAACGATATCGATTTTTCCGCCAGCTTTTCCTCTTAATTTTTCATCAAGTTGTGCTTCAAGGCCTGTTTTACCTGTTTCGTCAAAACCTGTTAAAGAAGGATCTTTTTCGATTTCCTCAGCGGTTGTTTTACCTGTGTACCCTACTAATTGTGCACTAGCTTTTCCGAGTGGATAGTAACGTTTGTTGACAGTCTGTGTAGAAACGCCAGTTGCATCATATTTAGCTAAATCTTCATTGAAATCCACTGTTTTAATGGGAACAAAAGAATCTTCTTTCACCCAACCTTGTGATAACAGACTATTTAGCTGTTCTTCTGTCATATCAAATTTCTTCTCAATATCAGCGAGATTTTTCTTTTTATCCTCGCCCTCACCTAATGTATTAGGGATAATCCCTAATTGCGGATAAGCATGATCAGTAGCTAAAGGTTGTTTGTTAACATCTTGAATCTCCCCACGTTTAGGCGGTTCATTATTAATAAAAACTTTGTCACCTTTTTCCATCTTAGGAAAAATTAAAGAATAATTCCAATCAATAACGTACTTTCCATTTTCTTTAATGAGTTTCCCGGTCATTTTTTCATTATCTAATTTTCCAAAAGGTGTTGTCATATTCAAAGCAATATCAAAATTTTCTTTTTCGACTTTACTAATATCTCCTTTAATACCAGAAATACCTAAGCCATTAAAGATAGAATCATATTTTTCGACGACTTTTTTCTGATCTAATCCTTGATCTTTTACTGATGTTTCAGAAAGATTAGTTGCTAATTTTTCAAAATCTTTCTTCTCAAAAGCCTTCACAAAATTTTCGACTGCTTGTTTTTGTAATGACTTATCATGATATTGGTAAGCCATGTATCCTCCACCAGCAGCTAGTAAAACAGCAGCTGTACTTGCTCCAATAATTATTGTTTTCTTATTCATAATACCCTCACTCTCACATTTCTATTCACTATAACACAGTTTATTTAGTCAGAAAATGCCTTTAAGTTTTTATTAATCTTTTCTTTGTCATAGTCAAATACCCAAGAATGATATTTTTAGTAAAGTACCTTTTGCCTTGTTATGTTATCAGACCAAATATCGCATCCACGATCGTCATAAATGTTCAGAATAATGTTCTCTTTTGCGTTATAGAAAACAAAATTGCTTTTTATTTTTAACTTACCGCGATTAAAAATATCAGTATTTTCTAGATATTTTAACCACCTACTAATACAATGGTAATTCCAAAATTTTGGAACTTCTAGTTATTCCAAGTTGATCAACCCAATTATTTTGAATCGTATTGATGATATCAAAACCGATGGATTGATAGAGTGCTAAAGCTCGATTATTTTCTGGTGCAACGCTAATTTCTATTTTTCTATAGTCAGTATTGGATTTTATATAATCAATACCTTTCAATAATGCGTTTTTACCATATCCTTTTCCTTGACTAGATGTATCCCCAATTTTTAAATCGAAACTACATTTATGATGAGTTAACTCATAGTAGCAAAATTCACCAATCGGATTTCCAAATTCATTTTGTATAATGAGGAATCGAGAGGTATTTGTATTATTATACCGATTTATCGTATTGGATATTTCTTTTTCTGTAATATTTAACCCTAGTGGATACCCAACGCTTTCCATAACGTTTCCGTCAGACCACCAGGCTAATATCGTTTTAGTATCTTCATTATTAGCTAATCTAAGGGTAGGTTTTACTTGCTTCATAATATGCCCTCCGTTCTATCAAAAAAGAAGAACAATTTTTAATCACTGTTCTTCTTAACTACTAGTTTTTAAGTGTTTCAATATAATTTTCAGCCACAGAATAATCCCCTAAATAAGGTGTATCCACACCCTTAATTTTTTGGTATTTATCTTGACCTTTACCTGCAATAATCACTGAATCTTTTTCTCCAACGATTGATAATGCTTTTTGAATCGCTTCAACTCTATCCACAATAATCAGCTGTTCGATGTCTTTATTATCAATAGCTGAACTAATTTCCATTGCGATATCTTTTGGATTTTCTGAACCTGGATCATCTGCCGTTAAGATGGCAACGTCTGTTAATTCTGCTAAAACTTTACCGAAATCAGCACGTCTTGAAACACCTTTGTCCCCTGTGCTTCCAATAACTGTAATGATTTTTCCGTCTGGATGTGCTGACTTAGCAAAACTCAACAGATTTTTTAAACTTGAATAGTTATGGGCGTAATCAACAAATATATTCGCCCCATTAGGATGAGTTAAATGCTCCATACGTCCTGGTACAAGTGTTTCTGCTAATCCTTTTTCAGCCGCTTCTTTTGAGGCTCCAGCTATTTTAGTGGTAATTAAACTTGCTAGGGCATTGTCTTTGTTAAAGTCTCCCATAAGTTTGATTTTATAACGACCATTAATATCTAAAGAATCTTCATGAGTCGATTGAACGTTAAATTCTAGTAGGCTATCTACCGCTGTCTCCCAAGTATAATCAGCCTGTTTATCCGTACTACTATATGCGTAATAAGGGATATTTTTACTTTCTGTTAGTTCTTTTAATAAAGGATAGTCTTTTGTATCTGTGTTCAGCACCATGCGTTTTGAGTTTTCGATTAGTCTTCTCTTACAATAATAATAATCATCAAAGGTTGGATGCTCAATTGGTCCAATATGATCTGGTGAAATATTTAAGAAAATTCCTACATCAAAAGTTAAACCGTAAACGCGATTCAATTTGTAAGCTTGAGATGACACTTCCATAATTAGATGTGACATGCCGTTACTAACTGCTTCAGCCATCATTTTGTATAAATCTAGGGACTCTGGCGTTGTGAGTGCTGATTTGAAATAGTTCACTCCGTCTAAAGTCGTGTTCATCGTTGATAACATGGCAGTTTTATTGTTTGTTGCTTCATCTAAAATGAATTTAGTGAAGTAAGCGGCTGTTGTTTTTCCTTTAGTCCCTGTAAAACCAATCACCGTTAATTTTTCTTGTGGTAACTCATAAAAGTGCATGCTGATTAGAGCCATGGCTTTTCTAATATCTGTCACAATAATACCTAACTTACTGTTCACTTCATAAGGATTTTCTGAAATGTAGAATTTTAAGCCCGCATCCACAGCTTTTTCTAGGTACTCTTCTTTAAAGTTAAGTCCTTTACAAAAGAAAAGGGTATCGGCTGTTACGTTTCTTGAATCATATGAAAGTTCTTTTATTTCAGTATTAGCTATAGGTAAATTATAATACCAATTATTTTGGTAAACATATTCTTTTAATAAATCTTCTTTTTTTAATAAATCATCAATTTTGTTTAATGTTAGTGTCATGGTCAACATCCTAGTATTTTTGTAATTAATTTATTTTAGAGATAAACAAATTAATCCATTTTTTAATTCTATTTTATAGTGTTGGGTCATTTCTTGTATAATCTGTTGTTTCTTCTGTTCCTCAATGGGTTGATTCGTTAATTGATGAAACAATTGATCGATGAGCCAAAGGACAGTGTCATTGAATCCGTGATCAGTACCCTGACTTCCTGATAGAGCGGAAGTTCCTAGTGGGATACTTTGTAAGGTTACATCAATCCAAATCGTGTTATGTCTTTTTATAATGGCTTTTTCTAATTCTTCTAGTGTATTCACATACAGTGACGTTATCACAAAAGATCATCTCCTTTACGTCTAGAAACATCATATCATTTTTTTACGAATTTTCGTACCAATAAAAACATTAAATCTTCATTTTTTTTAAGTAAAATGAACTTATATTAAGGAAGGGACTGTTTAAATGAAAAGATTTATCTCATTATTATTTAAACTAGGTCTAGTATTTCTATTGTGTTACGTCTTTTTAACGCCTGAAGGCTCTGTTCGTCTAGGTGTTTTACGATCTGGGGATATTAAAGATGCATTGACAGCCGATGTTTCTAAATTATCTGAAGAAAAAAACCACTCAGTATATCAAATAAACAAAACGATTGAGGATAAAGAAGGCACACTAGGTTACTGGAAAACGCAAAATAAATCTGTTGTATACTGGAGTACCTCTTTAGATGGGATTTAATCTTTTGTTCGCTTTACAAAGAGAACGTATATTCGTATAATCTTTGTAAGGAGAGAAAAAGATGATTAGGTTAGACCGTATAAAAAATAGTAACGTTGTAGAAATAATTAAAGAAAGTCAGCATTACCTCTCTTTTAATTGGGAGGATGAGGGAACTTTTTTCATCATAAGAGTGCTTTTTGAAAAAGAAGTTCATCTGTCAATTTGTCAAAAAAATAACAATGCCTCGTCTCTTGAAATAGAAAATAATCGTTTAAACCGGTTAAAGCAATTGTGTTTTGGTTACGCTAAACCGATGAAAATCGTTCAAGGAAAAAACTGTGTGTACTTACAGTCTATTCCGGTAAACGAAAAGAAAAGCAATATCTTATTTTTGTGATAAGATATTGCTTTTCTTTATATCTTCCTAATAAATTCTAACATCATTTCTTTTAATATCTCAATATTCTGCTCATCAAATTTAGTATCTAGTCTTGTATGAATATCATTAATATAATACCCAAATAAAGGTATTTTTTTAGCAGCCACAACACCTACACTATTTTTGAAAATCAATTGATCTGAAGTATAGATATGAGTCAGTGCTGAACCGAAGTGGATAGATTTAGTTTTCGGTAGGGATATCTCCTCAACCGCTAATTTCAGTTGAATAAATTTAAACGACTCTCTGAATGTTTTTTTATGAACAAAACAGAAGGTGTTTCCATTCGCGACACAATCAAAGTTGATTAAAGGGATATCGTTGATTTCTGCTTCATGCTTTCTTTTAAAATTAGCCGCTCCGATTAAGCCAATTTCTTCCTGATCAAAAAAGACAACACAAACTTTTTCACGCTCTTCCTTAGGTAAATCTTCTAAAATGGCTAGTAAAGTCGCAACACCTGATGTATTATCATTAGCCGTATGTTTATTGGCAACCCCTTTTGTTAGTTGGTAGAGATATAAAATACAGCTGATTCCTAAAATTAAAGCCATCAACAAGTGGTTAATACTAAAATCAGCTATTAACGAGCCTATGTGATAGCTAGTAAAGTGAACCAATAAAATAGTTGGTAGTAACACCCAGACTTGGCTAATAAAAAAGGAAATCCAGTTACTAAATCCCATAAATACCGGAATTAGACCATTAGGCTGTGTGTCATAATGAGCTGTTAAAATAACCTCCGCAGTTTCTAATTCACCAATGATTAAGTTAGTCCCATTTTTTTCAAAAGCTTCTTCTTTTATTTGATAATCATAATGGTCTAAGTGTTCTTTTAACCATTTAATAAAGCGTTGTTTCTCCATTAATGATTTTCTGACTTGATACTGATTTAATAATGTTTGACTGCTATCTCTCATTTTCTACCTCCTCTTAACTTATCCATTTATAATATATGTTATCTTTTCGTGTTCCCCTTTACAACGAGAACGGATGTTCTTATAATTAGTTTATCAAATAAATGGAGTGATGATGTATGGCAAAAGAAAATTTAATTGGTGTGGTTGATAAAATTAAATGTTTATCGATGTATCCTAATATTTTACTGCGTTTTACCTTGGTTATTGGTAGTGATAAAGTAAATTGTTTGGTGACTGATAAAGCTATCTGTCATCAACTACTCTTTTTAGAAAACGGTAAAAAAGAAGTCGCATTGTTCGGTCAATACAATCAAAAACAGCAGTTAATTGTCCAAAAATTAGCGCTTAGACATTCGGTTAGTATGGAGAGTTCCCTTTTAAAGGAGTGTGGTGCGTAATGAAATTGAATAACTATTACCATGATCGTGGGATTCAGAAATATATGGGCTTTTACCTCTCTGAACATACGAGAGAAATTGATAAAGAAAGCCATGAATCCAAACGATTTAATTTTGGGCTAGAAGAAATGTCTTATGAAGCGATTTCTGAAGTTATTGAGATTGCTTTAATAAAGGATATGCCCGTAGTGATTCAGCCTAATGTGAAATCAATGGATAATCGAGGTTTCCGAGATAATATAATGGGAAAAGTTCTGGGATTTAATGGGGATATCCTTTTTCTTAGTAATGGTCAGATACAACTAGATTTAATTCGACATATTGTCATTACACCCAGTGTGAAGTGGTATTTGAAGGAAGGCGTCTCTTAAAGTGTGGCAAGAAAGCAACCAATATTTTGATTACAGTGAAGAAAAAGTGGAGCCTATTTTATGCATTGATATGAAATCATTTTATGCTTCAGTGGAGTGTGTGGAACGAGGCGAAGACCCTTTAGAAACACTACTTGTGGTGATGAGTGGTGGTGATTCTCCGGGAGGATTGGCTTTATCTGCATCTCCTAAAGCAAAAGAAATTTTAGGAATTAGTAACGTTAGTCGAAGGTTTGAAATTCCTTATCATAAAGACCTGATTTTTGCGGAGCCTCGCATGAATTTATATATCGAAAAGAATCTTCAACTAAATAATATTTTTAAACAATATGTGTCAGATGAAGATATTTTGATTTATTCGATTGATGAAACCTTTGTCCGAGTTAAGGGGTCGCAAAAATTATTTGGCCTCTCCCCTTACCAATTTGCTGAACGTTTTAGAGATGAAATCAAACTAAAATTAGGTTTACCGTGTACTGTAGGTATTGGGGACAATATGCTTCTAAGTAAACTAGCCCTAGATAATGGGGCCAAACATGAGCAGAGCATGATTGCCTCTTGGCACTATGAAGATGTCCCTGAAACTGTCTGGAAAATTAAAAAGATGACTGATTTTTGGGGAATTAATACAAGAACTGAAAAGCGACTAAACAACAAAGGTATTTATTCTATTTACGATTTAGCCCATTATGATTTTTTTAAGATGAAGGAATCTATGGGGATTATTGGCCAACAGTTAATCGCTCATGCATGGGGAATTGATCGAACAGATATCTCAGAGAAATATACGCCAAAATCCAAAAGCATTGGTAACAGTCAAGTATTGCTGAAAGACTACACTAATTCAGTAGAGACTAAACTTGTTCTTCGGGAAATGACGGAACAAGTTGCGGCAAGACTTCGAGCTAGAGAGATGCAAACTAGTTGTGTGCAAGTATCGATTAGTTATTCTAGAACGGAGCTTTCTTCTGGATTTAGTCGCCAACTTAGTATTCCTAAAACAAATAGTTCAAAAGAACTAGTTTCCTATTGTTTACAACTTTTTGATAAATTTTATGATGGCAGTGCCGTTCGAAATGTTGCGGTCAATTTTTCCAAGTTGTCTACTGATACTTCTCTTCAACTTAATTTGTTTGATCAACCAGAAGAAAGTATGAGTAATCAACTACTTGATACAACGATTGATCAAATTAGAAAAGAATACGGATTTGACTCGATTTATCATGCGAGTAGTTTAATGGAAGGTGCGACAGCTATTGCTCGTAGTCACTTAGTTGGTGGACATGCTGGTGGGATGGATGGATTGTAACGTAATAACTTTTAACTCCTCAACAGTATCATCTATTCACTTATGTCATCAAATACAGCTATCCTATTTATGAACCAAAGATATCATTATATATTTTGAAAACTATAAATCGTATCATTTGTACTCTTAAAGTCTTATATGTTAGAATTTGATTGTAATAGAAAGAATATCAAGGAGGTTTTTCTATGACTGATAAAGGTTTTACGGATAAAGTAAAAGGTAAGGCAAAAGAAGTAACCGGTGATATTACACATGACAAAGGTATGAAAGCTGAGGGTCTTGTTGATCAGGCAATTGGTAAAGCAAAAGAGGTAAAAGCGGATATTAAGGATGTTTCCGAGGAGTTAGCCGAAAAAGCCAAGGAAAAATTAGATAAGAATAAAGATTAGTTAAGTTAAAATTAATAGATTTATGAGGTTGACCAATTTGATGTCAGCCTCTATTTTTTTCAGAAAAACAAGCTAGAAAGCGAATAGTCACTTTCTAGCTTGTTTTTTAATATTCTTTTTTACTTCTTTTTCTTCTGGCAAAGAAAATACCACTACTTGTAATAAGTGTCAGTAAACCTAGATAAAACATTTCATTGTTTAAATTTTCCCCAGTTGCTGGGAATTGTTGCTTTTTATTCGTCGTTTTTTTCTGTGGTTCTATTTTGTTTATAGTTGTGACTGGTAATATCGAGATATCTTTATTACTTCGTGTATTTATGATATCAAAACGGTCATAAGTTGTCTCATATGTTGCTATTTTTTCTTGAGCAACAGAGTATTGGTATGTATCTAAACGTGAGTCATATTTCTTTAACTCTTTAAAGGTGTAATGCCATTGACCATCTTTATCTGGAGTTACATCGATTGATTCCATAAGTAAATTTATTCCAGAATTAGTCTGTTGATATAAATTAACTCTTACTTTTTCCGGTCGTTTACTTAGTTGTTTACTATCGTTTTTCCAGATGATATTACCAGAAACCTCTAATGTTTCTTTGTTTTGATAGGTGTTTCTAAAATTCGTTGTGTTTCTTTGATAAGTTATCTCAGTTTGATAATTTTTAATTTTTTCTTGTTCTACTCGGTACTCAATTTCATTACCTTCTTTATCATATTTTGGTAAATCATTAAAAGTATGTTTGTAGTTATTTTTTCGTGTTACTTCTATCTTTTCGATGGCTTGTTGATCATCATAAAGTGTCACTGATATTTTTTCAGGACGAGTGTTTAACTTATTACCTACATCTATCCATTCAAGTGCTACTTTCATTTCAGTCAATTCATTGTTACGATAGCGATTTGTGATGATATGTTGATTGTTTTGAGAGTGATATTTTTCTACAACTACTTGTTTTGTTGTGTAGTTGATTTCTTTGTTTGTTTCATCGTTTTTAACCAAATTTTTAAATTCAAATGCCCAAGTATCTGTTTGTTGAGCTGAAACAATTTTAGTATCAATTAATTTTTGATTAGCATAAAGTTCAATTGTTACAGCTTCAGGTCGAGTATTGAATTTATTATGGTAATCATCCCAAACAATCTCACCGTTGACTGTCGCTAACTCTTTTTCGGTTACTTCAAAAGTATTCGTAAAACTAAACCCATCGATTGCTGTCGTATAATCATCAGGTAGAGCCATTTGTTCTACTGTGTAAGTATAAGCTTTTCCTGCTGAATCAAATTTCTTTAATTCATCAAACGTATAGTTACTAGTATCTGAATCTGTAGAAATCTCTACCTCATCAACTTTTACACCGTTTTGTTTAAGAGTAAGTGCTAGTTTCTCAGGTCGAGTGTCGAACTTATTACTGTAGTCATTCCACGAAACGTTACCTTCTATCTTTGTCTTTTCTTCATTCACAAAAGTATTCGTAAAATTAAAACCGTCAGCTTTAACAGTGTATTCATTAGGCAGATTACTCTGTTCTACTGTATAAATATAAGCTTTACCTGCTGAATCAAATTTCTTCAACTCGTCAAATGCATAGTTACTAGTATCTGAATCTGTAGAGATTTCTTTCTCATCAACCTTCAATCCGTTCTGTTTAAGAGTCAGCTTTAATTTATCGGCACGAGTATCAAATTCATTATGATAATCATTCCACGAAACGTTACCTTCTACATTTGTCTTTTCTTCATTCACAAATGTATTCGTAAAATTAAAACCGTCAACTTTAACAGTGTACTTACTAGGTAGATTACTTTGTTCTACGGTATAAGAGTAAGTCTTACCTTCTGAATCAAATTTCTTCAATGCATCAAACGTATAGTTACTAGTATCTGAAGTTGTAGAGATTTCTTTCTCATCAATTTTCACTCCGTTTTGTTTAAGAGTCAGTTTTAATTTCTCAGGTCGAGTACCAAATTCATTATGATAATCATTCCACGAAACGTTACCTTCTATCTTTGTCTGCTCTTCATTCACAAATGTATTGATAAAATTAAAACCATCAACTTTAACAGTGTACTTGCTAGGTAGATTACTTTGTTCTACTGTATAAATATAAGCTTTACCTGCTGAATCAAATTTCTTCAACTCGTCAAATGCATAGTTACTAGTATCTGAATCTGTAGAGATTTCTTTCTCATCAACCTTCAATCCGTTCTGTTTAAGAGTCAGCTTTAATTTATCGGCACGAGTATCAAATTCATTACGATAATCATCCCAAGTGATGTTACCTTCTATTGTTATCTTTTCTTCATTCACAAAAGTATTGATAAAATTAAAACCATCAGCTTTAACAGTGTATTCATTAGGCAGATTACTCTGTTCTACTGTGTAAGTGTAAACTTTACCTTCTGAATCAAATTTCTTTAACTCATCAAACGTATAGTTACTAGTATCTGAAGTTGTATAGATTTCTTTTTCATCAACTTTTACACCGTTTTGCTTAAGAATCAGTTTTAATTTTTCAGGTCGAGTATTGAATTCATTGCTGTAGTCATTCCACGTAACCTTACCTTCTGCTTTTGTTTTTTCAGGATATGTATAAGTATTGATTATCAGGCTATCAGCGATACTTGTTTGATAGTTATCAATCGCTTCTTGCACAATTTCATAGTCATAAGCTTCTAGATAATCGTCATATTGTGGCAAATCATCAAAACTAAAATACCATTGATTATTTTGCTTATTTAAAGGAGCATTTACCTTTATCGTTTTAAAAGGATTATCAGATGTTGACTTACCATCACTATCTTTTTGAATAAGCATTAGTTGAACATGGTCTGGTCTACTAGAAAGAGCTTCATCACTATCAATCCAATTAATAGAGCCTGATAGATCAATGGTAGCAGTGTTAATGAATTTATTCTTAATCGTAAAAGAAGTTCCTGCCGTACTTAATTCATCCTTATTTAACAATTGATATTGAGCAACTTCTTTTTGTGAAATGGTGTATTCATACAACTCACCGTCACTATCGAATTTAGGTAAATCATTGAATTCAGCGTAATTATTCATTTCTTTGGTAATCGTGTTTTCTTGAAATTTCACTCCATTTTGATATAACACCACAGAGGTACTATCAGGTCTGAGGTTTAATTTATTTTCTTCATCATCCCAAGCAACATCAACTGTAACTGTTTCTTTATCAGTATTACGATAAGTATTCACAAATAAACTAGTATCATTAGAAATTTGCGTTAGTTGATAGTTGTTAGGAACCTTTTCGTCTACTTTATATTTTATGGTATTTCCTTGTTCATCGTATATAGGTAAATTAGTTATTTCATGGTACCATGTATCACTATCATCATTAGGGTTTTGAACAACTATTTGTTCATCAAGAACCTCGCCATTATTGTTTGATAGGACAAACGTGATTGATTCAGGACGAGTATTAAATTTATTGTGATAATCATCCCATTTTTTGGTAATTGTTAAAGACTTCGTTTCCAGATTTTTATACGTATTAGTGATTAAGACATTTTTACTCACATCGCCAAAATCTAATGCACTAAAATTATCAGGAAGCCATAGATAACTAGTTTGATAATCCATTAAAGTTGAAGTACCACTGTCTATATTTTCAATGGCACTATAACGGTAAGGAACACCAGTTGTATCATAACGTGGTAATTGACTAATTTTAAATGAAAACTCATCTCTACTTGTATCAGTCGTATCTAAGGTTAACGTTTTTAAGAAGCGTTCATTTTGAAAAAGATCAATCGCAATTTTATCAGGGCGTGTATCAAATTGATTATGGTAATCATCCCATTTTTTAGTCCCATTAATTTCAATGGTTGCTTGGTTAAGGTATTCAAAAGTAATATGTCTTTCATCTGTTGAAAGAGTTTTAGTATAACCTTTATTTAGGAACTCATCTTCATTTTCAACAACAACTTGATATGAATAGTTGTTGTTTGTTGTATCATCTGTATTTTTTTGACTTCCAAAAGAATAACCATAGTCGTTGTTTCTGTTTAAAGACAATGTTCGAGTCTGATCTGTTGGTTGATTGTCACGGTATAAACGTAAATTAATCGTCTCAGGGCGTGTTCCAAATTTGTTTTCATAATCTAAAATCGTCACAGTTCCTTCGATTTCAATTTCATCAGAAGTTCGGTAACTATTTTCAAATTTAAACCCTGTACTAGTCTGAAGCGGCCCTCGTGTTTGATAATCAGCAACTATTTCTTGTCTAGCTGAGTAAACATAAAGATTACCATTCTCATCATATTTGGGTAAATCCGCGACCGTTTTTTTCCATATATCGGTATTACCTTCTAGTTGTGTGGTCTTATCTGATAAGAGGCGATTATTTTGAAGAACTTCTACAGTGACATGACCAGGTCGTTTACCAGCAATTCCACCGTTGTCATCCCACATACTTTCAAGGGTTAAAGAGACTTTTTCAGTATTTAGATAGGTGTTTTTAATGATATCTCCTTTTAACTCTGAATGATACGGAGAGGTTTCAGGAAGCACTTCTTTAATGGTATAACGATACTCTTCTCCGAGACTATCATACTTAGGTAAATTTTCGAAGGTCGAGGACCAAATATTCTCTTGTTTAGAGCCTGACACTAACATGTCTTTTAAGTAAGCATCATTTTGATAAAGTTCCACTTTTACTGAATCTGGTCGAGTATCAAACTTATTAGAGTAATCATCCCACATTTTGGTAACTTGTTTTGACACTTGATCAGTATTTTTATATTGATAACTAACATTTAAAGGATTACTTACCTCAATTTCTTGCGTGTACTTATCGACTTCACCGAAGTAAACAGTATAGTTATATGGTGTGGCATTAGGATCATACTCTAACAAGTCATCAAAGGTATAATTCCATACATCCGTATTATTAGTTGGTACTATTTGTGTCTGTCCAGTTGGTTGATTATTACGAAACAAACTGATTTCAACATTTTCAGGACGTGTGAGGAACTTGTTTTGATAATCATCCCAAGTAATAGCGCCTTTAACTTCTCTTTTACCTTCATAAGTATTAGTAATCACAAAACCATCTTGACTAGATCCAGTTACTTCAGTTTTGAAATCTGGAATTGCTGTAGTTTCTAGTGAGTACTCAATCAATTCACCGTCTGATGTGAACTTTCTAACCTCTTCAAAGTTTCCATCAAAATTGTTTTCAGAAGTTAATGTCTTATCATAGGATAAATCATGATTGTTAGTTAGTGTTGCTAGTACGTCAGGTTTAGTCAGACTATTAGGTACGCCCTGCCATCTAACTTTGACTGGAACAACTGTCAGAATATCGGTATATTTTCGGTTAGTAATCGTCCTAATTTCAGTATCATCTTCGGTGACTCCGGTTTTCAAATTAATAGCTGTTTGATTTGAGGCATTTAACTGATAACCATCAGGGGCTTTTGTTTCAACCAATAAATAATGATCAAATGTCAATTCGTTGAAAAATATTTTACCATTACTGTTGGTTTTTCTAATATCAACTATCTTTTCAGGATCGATTTTATTGCCTCTATAGAGGGTAAATTCAGCATCTGGTAACATAATACTTGTGTCTAAGGCATCTGCTTTATTTACAATGACACGCCCTGTCTTTCCTTCAACACCACCACCTGTAGAAGGAACAACACCAGAAACACCTGTGGTAATGCGCTGTTCACTATCTTTAGAAATATTACTTCCAGAAATAGATAAATCATTACTCATGACAAAAGGCATCCCTAAGGAATTTGGTGGATAAATTGGATTGCTTGAAAAAAGTAACGTGACTTTATTATTAGAAAAATCTTTCAGAAAATTTATTTGAAAGGATCGTTCTGTGTAAATTAATTGGTAATCCTGACCTTCAATCAAGGGTCTATCTAAGCGAGAAATCGTATCGTGTTCCGTTAGTTTAATGGTATTTTTGATAACTTTCATATTTTGCCATTCATTATTAGTCAAACTAACATCTTGAATAGCTAATTCATTTAAATTAATCGTTGTTTTCCAATTAACTATATTGGTTACTGTATTATTGGTTCCTGTTTCATTTAAAAAAGTTGAACCATCAGATACTGGAACAACAGAGCCACTAAACTCTTGTAAATTAGTATAATCATCTTGATAGAAACCAGTCATGCCTACTTCTTTTATGCCATCAGGAATCATCTCACTAGTTGTCCTAAAGACGACACGACGTTGATAACTATTAGGTTTAAACTTAGCTGTAATTTCATTTGTTATCGCATTGTATTGACTGCTGGCGTTATAGTCGTTAGACCAGGTAGTTGATGAAGGTGAATAGGAATATTCTAATTTAACAGAATTTGGTACAAGTTCTAGACCTTCCGTTATTGGGATTTTTAGTTCGGCATTTTCAGCTAAATTTATTCTATTCTCATTAACATAAGCGCTCCACTCAATCTGATTCTTTTTTGGAAGGTATGTTCCAGTCATTTTTACTAATGGCGACTTTCTCTGATCAATTATTGAATACGTCGCTTTTTTAGGACTTGTCCCATTTTTTGCTGGAGAATAGTCATAATCTGCTGTATTTTTTAATTTTCTTTCTTGATCAACAAAGGCAACTTCGCTAATATCTGAGTTATATCTGATTTGATAAACAAACTTCCCAGCGTTTTCCAAGTGGAGATTAAATCCGTTTGTTTTTCCATCTGAACGTTTTTTTAAATCTAACGTATATTTATCAGGTGAAACTGCCGTAAAACTATTTGTATTACCTGTTGAACTTCTCTCAACAATGATTCCTTTATTTTCTTTAGATTCATCTAAAATAATATAACCTGAATCAAGTGTGTCTGTTATTTCTATTTTCTCTAATGTATCCACTTCTTGATAAGTTCTGGGTTCGTTAGCGATTATTGTCCAAGAAGCGACATCATCTTTTACAGTACCTCTTTTTTTAACGGTACTATCGATATTGCTTTTGGTTGGAGGTACTTTAACATATGCTAAGCTAGATTGCTTACCAGAGTCGATTCGATTACTCGCTAATTCAGCCTCACCACCTAGGTATTTTGTTTGGTACGTGATGACCACTTTTTCAGTAACATCCTGTTGAAATTTTATTTTAAACCCTTTATTAGTTGGTTCTAAGATGTGGGGCAAATTAGGGGTTAATTGAATACTTTCCTTAATAATCTCATGATTACTTCCTGAAATAGCATCTGTAATTACTGCTTCATCTTTAGGAATATGAACATTTTCAGGATTATAAACCGCTTCCCAAAACAAGGGTTGTCCACTTGCGTAAGGTTGGGTACTACTTTTTGTGATAAGTGTAGCTCCTTGAACATTAACTTTCTGTATGTCGCTAACAGGTTTACTACCTGTAAATCTAACGGTTGAACTGATGTCACTTATCACTCCAAAAGAAAGTGTTGTCTTTGTATAAATAATATAAGTTTCTTTTGAACCAGCAGGAAACTTAATATTCCCTTGACTGTCTTTAACAAGTGTCACAGGTTCTTTTTCAATTATTTTAGAGCCATCTATAGAAATATCTGCTGTGTATGCCTTGATAATATCCAATTGTTTTAGATTGGTACCATCAAGTGTTTGTTTTAGAGTGGCACGCGTTAAATCTTCTTGGAGAGGATTTACAATAATTTTCCAGCTTAAGGATGTATAATGATTATTCTCTATTTTTTGATCAATAAATTGATGCGAAACTTGGGCTTGATTTGATTTGACGTACACAAAACCACTCTCTATAGACGGAGGTACCTGTGTAAAAGGAACTTCATGTTTTCCTGGGAAATCTCCTGAGTCTCCTTGAATTTGAAGCATGGCATAGATAGAGCCTCTAATCCCATTCAAATTTTCATTCGCCTTAAAAAAACTAATTTTAGCATGCCCTGATTCACTGATAATAATCGTTCCGTGAGTTTCTCCTGATTGATCTTTTAGAGGTTGTGATTTTCCTACAGAATTATCAATATACAGTTTAACAAGATCTGTTTTAGGCAAATCAAACTCGAAATAATCTCCCTCTTGAATATTTAAGTAAAGTTCTTCCGGGATATCAAAATCATAAGTAGCGTTGATTTTATCACCTACAGAAATCGGAGTAAGTTCTGTTCCTGAATTTGAAATTTCAGCATTTTTTAGAATGGTTGGCTTACCAACTTTATCTAAAGAAAGTTTATCTTTTCCGGTTAACGTTGTAATGTCTTGCGTTTCTCTGCGTTCATTTTGTTCACTAGCAGACTTTAGCTCTGATCTTGTTTCTGTGGTCTCTTGTTCTTTTATTTCTTCGGTTATTTTTGGTTCGGATATAGAAGATGATTCTGTTGAGCTTACGAGGGAATCATCTGTTTGCTTCTTTGTTTCTTGGATTATGTCTGTTTCCGCTACTCCTTCCCCAAATGCTATAATAGTACTGACTGATAATGAAAGATTAGTAACAATTCCCATCAAAAGCACCAACAGTAAAAATAAACTTTTACCTTTTTTCACTTCAAGTCCCCCTTTTTTATTTTTTGTAAAAAACGACGAATAAATGATTTTTGTGATGCAACTATAAATGCTTTATCTGAAAATGGTTTCTAATTATATCTATCGGTATTTTTAATCATTTTCTTAATGTTTTCTAATAAAATAAACTGAAATTTGTTGATTTGACTTATGATTAAAATACAGTCATAATGTTAAAATGATAGTTATTATTAATACTAATTTTATCATAAATGTATTCAACACATAAATTTAAATCAATAGAAATGAGGAATTTTATGGGATTATTTGATGGCTTAATGGGAAATGCAAGTCAAGTGAAACATTCGGAAGTTGAAAGAGAATTAGAGACAGTTTTAATTCCTGGAGAAACGATTGATCTTGCTTTTAAATTAGTGAGAGATTTAATTGTTTTTACAGACTCACGCTTAATTATTGTTGATAAACAAGGGATGACTGGAAAAAAATGTTCTTATAAATCAATTCCTTACCGTAGTATTTCAAGGTTTAGCGTTGAAACATCAGGACATTTTGATTTAGATGCTGAACTTAAAATTTGGATTTCAAGTGGTGTTGAACCAGCTGAAGCTCTACAATTTAGAAAAGATAAAAATATTACTGCGGTTCAACAAGCACTTGCTATGGCGGTTTTAAAGTAATTTATTAATATTAAAAACATTATTTTGATGGAGAAATCTGTTGAGATGGTGTTTTTTATTTGGTTATCGTATATTATTAAGTGAAAGAATAGAATTATAGGAGTTGGATAAAATGGAAATTTTTAAAACAATTTTTTCAAATACTGAGTTAATGAAAATTTTGGGAATAACATTTTTGATTGGTTTATCTTTACATGTGTTAAAGTTTACTATCCAAATAAAGCAAGCACGAAAAATAAATCGAACAATTCACAGTTTAGCTAATAACTCTTTGGAATTAACACCTAAAGAGTACTTAGAATTAAGAAATAAAAAATTATATGGTGAAAAAGCACGACATGCTAATACTCAAAATTTTTCTGGTGTCTACATCCTTCATAATATAAGTAAGGATTTAATTTATGTTGGACAAAGTATTAAAGTGTTAGATCGAATTGGCAATCATTTTAAAGGTAATGGCAATGGAGATGTCTATGCTGATTATAAATATGGAGATGAATTTAAGATTCGAACTATTTCATTAGACTTAAGTCCGTATGATAATTTAAATGACTTAGAAAGACATGCGATTAAAGTGTTTGGGGCTTATGAGAAAGGATATAATAAAAATCGTGGGAATAAAAGATAACTATCCTTAAGGAGGGAATTTGTTTTTGAAAAAGAAACTAATTTGTACAGCACTGATCATTGTGATTGCCCTATTTATGTTTATTCATACTAACTCTAATCGGTCTTTAAGGTTTACAGTAATGCTTCATGGATTCCCTAAAGAGGCACTTCATTCAAAAATTAACTATTCTTTTAAAGATGGAGAGAATACAAAATATTACTTTTTAGATCCCACACCCGTTAGTTCGGCAACTGGACCTACAAATGCTTGGGAAGTTAAAAAGGTCGGTATTTTTTATTTTTCTAGTTATTTTGGCGCTTAAGAAATAGTATTTTTCATTCGTATAATTATTGGTAACTTTCGAATATTAATAGTAAGAATATCTTGGAACTATTCATTTTTTAAGGAGGTTAACAATGGATTTAGATAACTTAAGTGATAATGAGGTTAAAAACCTGATTAAGTCTTTAAAAAATCCGACTAGATTATTTGCGATTGAAGATATTAACGCACAGATCTCCACTATGTTTGGAAATATTGATATTGATAAAACTATGATTGGTGTTATTGATAATATTGAGTACACGCTTCATATTTTTCGTGGTAAACGGGAAGCAAATCGATATAGTATCAATTTAAGATTTACAAATAAGTATCATCAATTGATTCGACTTGATATTGGCTCTAACCACACTAACCCAGATAATACGCAAATTATTGGTGATCACATACATTTTTATAGTAATAAATTTCCTAAAAGAGACTGCGTAGCATATCCTATAAACGTAACAGATTTTCCAAATGTCTCAAATATAATAGATGCGTTTAACCAATTTACGTTGTATACTAACATCATTGAATAAACGAGGAGGCAAGAACTATGAGCCAACTTCTAGATCTAAAAAAGCAGTACTCTGACTGGATAATGGATAGTATGAATTACACACAATTAGATAAGGATATTATACGAATCGATACGCCTTTTTTGGATAATGATTTTGACCATATTGTTTTGTACGTAGAGTTTTTGAAAAATAATCAAGTTCTCATTACAGATGATGGTTATACATTAGCTAATTTAAAAAATTTAGGGTTTAAAATTAGCAATCAAACAAAAAAAAGAAAGACCATCTTGACAGATATTTGTGATGATTATGGAATTGAATTTGATAGTAAGGAAAATGAACTATTTATTAAATCCAATATTGATAAATTTCCTATCTCTAAACATCGACTATTACAAGCAATACTAAAAATAAACGATTTGTTTTTATTGAGACCAAATTATGAGCCTAACTCTACTTTTGAAACTGTCTCAAAGGCTTTAGATGAAGAAAATATTTTTTATTCTACTAAATTCCCAGCAATCGGAAAAAGAGGAATTACTTTCGTTTTTGATTTCTCGATCCCTACTCGCTCTAAAAAGGATAAACTCATTAGAATCATTAACTCGCCTAACGATTTGAATTATTCTAAAGTTTTAAGCATGGATGTCAGTATGTTACAAGGTAATAAAGACGCTGATTATTTCGCTATTCTAGATGATTTAAATCATGAGCTAAAAAACTATGCTGAAGTCGAATCTGTTTATGAAGAAGTAAAAGAACAGTATAATATCAAAATCCATCCAATTAAGATGTCTCAGTTAGATCAAAAAATTGAATTGTTGAGAAATTAGCTGCTGTTAAGTGGCTTTTTTTGATAAAAAAAGCATGTGAATTCATATAAATTGGTTGATATATGAAGAAGAATGTATAAAAAACTTCCGACATTCCCCATCATTTGATTTCAAATGTGGGAAGAATGTCGGAAGAATCAGTCATATTTAATTTTAGAACTTTAACAAACCCTTATTTCTTCTTACCTTCGTCGTCATCCATCTTAAGAACTGCCATGAAGGCTTCTTGTGGAACTTCAACTGAGCCGATTTGTTTCATACGTTTCTTACCATCTTTTTGTTTCTCAAGAAGTTTACGTTTACGTGAGATATCCCCACCGTAACACTTAGCAAGTACGTTTTTACGTAGGGCTTTAATATCCGTACGAGCCACAATTTTTGTTCCAATCGCTGCTTGGATTGGGACTTCGAATTGTTGTCTTGGAATTAATTTCTTCAATTTATCAACGATGGCTTTACCACGTTCATATGAGAAGTCTTTATGGACGATAAAGCTTAAAGCATCCACGTTCTCTGCGTTAAGAAGGATATCCATCTTAACAAGGTTACTTGTACGGTAGCCGATTAATTCATAATCAAGTGAGGCATAGCCTTTTGTTCCTGATTTTAATTTATCAAAGAAATCAAAGACAATTTCTGATAACGGAATATTATAAACCACATTAACTCGGTACTCATCTAAGTAATCCATAGTCACAAATTCCCCACGTTTCCGTTGAGAAATTTCCATAACAGCCCCAACATATTCATTAGGAACCATGATTTGTGCTTTAACAAATGGCTCTTCAACGTTATCAATCATACTTGGCTCTGGGAAATCAGCTGGGTTATCAACGATGATTTTTTCGCCATTTGTTTTGTTTACATGATAAATTACAGATGGTGCGGTTGTAATTAAATCTAAGTTAAACTCGCGCTCTAAACGCTCTTGGATAACGTCCATGTGGAGTAATCCTAAGAACCCACAACGGAAACCAAAGCCGAGTGCTTGTGATGTTTCAGCTTCGAATTCTAAAGCTGAATCGTTTAGTTGTAATCTTTCTAATGCTTCTCTTAAATCAGTGTATTTTGACGTATCGATTGGATAAAGACCGCAATACACCATTGGATTCATTTTACGATATCCTTTTAATGGTTCACTTGCAGGATTATTTGCCAGTGTGACAGTATCCCCTACTTGTGTGTCTTGGATATTTTTAATGCTGGCTGTGATGTAACCAACGTCACCTACCATTAGGAAATCACGAGCAATTGTTTTAGGTGAGAAAATCCCCACTTCTGTTACTTCGTATTCTTTCCCATTTTGCATTAATTGAATAACATCTCCAGGTTTAACCACGCCGTCCATCACACGAACGTTTAAAACCACGCCGCGATATGAATCATAAACTGAGTCAAAAATTAATGCTTTTAAAGGTGCTTCTAAATCTCCATCTGGAGCGGGAACATTTTCAACGATTTGTTCTAAAATTTCTTCGATACCAATCCCTGCTTTCGCACTCGCAAGTACAGCATCTGTAGCGTCAATTCCGATAACTTCTTCGATTTCTCCGCGAACTCTTTCAGGATCTGCTGCTGGTAAATCAATTTTATTAATAACTGGTAAAATTTCTAAATCATTGTCCACTGCTAAATAAACGTTAGCTAGTGTTTGGGCTTCAATTCCTTGAGCCGCATCAACCACTAAGACTGCACCTTCACAAGCCGCTAAGCTTCGAGATACTTCGTACGTGAAATCCACGTGTCCCGGTGTATCGATTAAGTGAAAAATATACTCGTTTCCATCTTTCGCATTGTATGTTAGTTCCACGGCATTCAATTTAATTGTGATCCCGCGTTCTCTTTCTAAATCCATTGAATCTAATAATTGATCTTGCATTTCACGGTCAGATACAGTATCTGTATGTTGTAAAATACGGTCGGCCAAAGTGGATTTACCATGGTCAATATGTGCTATGATGGAGAAATTACGAATAGATTCTTGCCTTTTTTTCATCTCATTCAAATTCATATATATCTCCTACTTTCTTTTCAATCAGCATTTTTAATTATACCAAGCTTTAAGCAGTTTTTAAAGTATTTTAGGAAGGAGTTTGATATAATAATTAGGAAAACAATTTTAGGAGCCTAAAAAATGGATAAAAAAGAAATCAAAGATTCATTAATTTTAAAAAAAGTAGAATTAAAACATATTAAACAGTTCAATGAGTTACTTCGTTATGTTTTTCAAGTCACAGATTCTGATATTGAAGAAGGTGGCTACGAGGATGAATCTGAAATCATTCGTGCTAAGCGCCCTGTTCTTCGTGAAGCCGATGTGTACGGGTGGTTTACTCAGGAAGATCGCTTGATTTCTCAACTGGCAATTTACCCTTGTGAGGTGAATATTCATGACTCTGTTTATAAAATGGCTGGTGTGACAGGCGTTGGGACATATCCAGAATACTCTAATTTTGGGTTAATGAGTGATTTAATCGGTTTAGGGCTTAATAAAATGCGTGAAAATGAGCAATGGATTTCATACCTATATCCATATAGTATTCCCTACTACCGTCGTAAGGGTTGGGAAATCATGTCAGATAAAGTCACTTTTGAAATCAAAGATACCCAATTACCTAAACGTGTGGATGTTCCTGGTTATGTGGAACGTGAAGACATTCATCATGAGGATGTTTTTACAGTCTACGATAAATTTGCTGAGGACAATCACGGGGCGATGATTAGACAAGATTTAAACTGGGAAGAATATTGGCGTTGGGAAAATGAAGTAGAACGAACTGCCGCAATTTACTATAATAGAGAAGGCGAGCCTCAAGGCGTTTGTTTCTACTGGATTGCTGAGGAAATTTTCCATATTAAAGAAATGTTTTACTTAAATCAAGAAGCACGTCACGGTTTATGGAACTTTGTTTCTGCTCATTTTTCTATGGTTGAGTTAGTTCAAGGTGAAACTTATAAGAATGAACCAATTGCCTTTTTATTTGATGATAGTGAGATTAAAGAAACGATCGAGCCTTATTTTATGGCACGTATCGTTGATGTGGAACGATTTATTGAATCGTATCCGTTCATCACAACAGGAAAACCATTCCACTTTGTTGTCGAAGATCCGATTGCTGAATGGAACAATCGCGTCTTTGGTTTGATTTGGGATGAAAATGACGATTTGACAATTACAGAAGAGCCAATTGGAAATCCGGTTCATATCGATGTTCAAACCATGGCAGCTTTATTTATGAGCTATAAACGACCTTCTTATCTTTACAGAATTGAGCGCTTAAAAACAGATAAAGAAACCCTAAGGACTTTAGAAAGAATTATTCCTGATCAAGAAGCTTATTTCAGTGATTACTTCTGATTAGGTATGCCAAAATGGAATAGCAAACACATAAAAACACGTTGTACAAAGTGCGTTAAACCGCTACTTGTACAACGTGTTCATTTTTATTCTACGGATTCTTTAGAAAATTCTAATTGGTTGTCAACCAACTCAATCAAAACTTTTGTTTTAGGCGGTATTTTTCCACCCACGATTTCTTTGGCTAAAGGTGTTTCCACTTCTTTGGTTAAGAAACGTTTGATTGGTCGTGCCCCGTAAATTGGATCATAAGCTTGTTCAGCAATCCATGTTTTAGCAGTATCTGACATGTCCAAGAATATTTCTTGATGTTCCAAGCGTTTTGTTAATTGACTAATCATTTTCACGATAATTTCTTTCACGTTTCCTAAACTCAAAGGCGTGAATAAAATCGTATCATCAATTCTATTTAAAAACTCAGGTTTAAAGTGAGCTTTTAACATGGTCATGACTGCTTCACTTGTTTCATCTGAAATTTGTCCCTCTTCAGAAACCCCTTCAAGAAGAAGTTGTGAACCGATGTTACTTGTCATAATTAATACCGTATTTTTAAAATCAACCACGCGCCCCTTAGAATCTGTCAAACGACCATCATCCAAAACTTGTAGTAAAATATTAAACACATCTGGATGAGCTTTTTCGATTTCATCAAGGAGTACAATCGTATAAGGACTTCTTCTCACAGCTTCGGTTAATTGACCACCCTCTTCATAGCCCACATAACCAGGAGGCGCTCCAACGAGACGTGACACACTGTGTTTTTCCATGTACTCACTCATATCAATCCGCACCATGTGTTCTTCTGAATCAAAAAGGTTTTCAGCTAAAGATTTAGCTAACTCTGTTTTACCCACACCAGTTGGTCCGAGGAATAAAAATGAGCCAAGTGGACGATTTGGGTCTTGAAGTCCAGCACGTGAACGGATAACAGCATCTGAAACAGCATCCACTGCTTCATCTTGACCAATCACACGCTCATGAAGAGTTTCGTTTAGGCGTAAGATTTTTTCTCTTTCACCTTCTTCTAATTTAGACACAGGAATACCTGTCAATCGTCCTACAACTGTAGCGATTTCTTTATCCGTTACCACTTCTTGAACCATCTTACTGTCATTATTGCCTTCTTTTTCTTCCAATTCTTTTAATTCATCTTGTAATTTTGGAATGGTTCCATGTCTTAAAACAGCTGCTTCTTCTAGATCATAGTTACTTTCAGCATTTTCAAGCTGTGTTTTAGCAGCATCGATTTCAGTTCGTTTTTTATTGACACGATCGACTTCTTCTTTTTCTGTTTCCCACTGCATTTTTAAGCTGTTGGTTTCTTCTCTTAATTCTGACAATTCTTCTTGAAGGAGTGATAACCGTTTTTTACTTGCGTCATCCTCTTCTTTTTTAAGAGCAGCTTCTTCGATTTCTAACTGCATCAATCGCCTTGTAACTTGATCAAGCTCTGTGGGCATTGAGTTCATCTCAACACGAATGGTCGCACACGCCTCATCTACTAAATCGATAGCTTTATCTGGTAAATAACGATCTGTGATATAGCGATTAGAAAGAGTCGTCGCAGCAACTAAGGCATTATCATGAATATTGACACCATGATGAATTTCAAAACGTTCTTTCAATCCACGTAGAATACTAATAGTGTCCTCAACAGTTGGTTCTTTAACGAGTACTTTTTGGAAACGACGTTCTAAGGCTTTGTCTTTTTCCATATACTCACGATATTCATCTAAGGTTGTCGCACCAATACAGTGAAGCTCACCACGCGCTAACATTGGTTTAAGTAAATTTCCAGCGTCCATACTACCTTCTGTTTTACCAGCACCCACGATGGTGTGAATTTCGTCAATGAAAAGAATAATTTGACCATCGCTTTTCTTCACTTCTTTAAGTACTGCTTTTAGTCGCTCTTCGAATTCCCCTCTGAATTTTGCACCAGCAATCAAAGCGCCCATATCAAGTGAGAAAATTGTTTTATCTTTCAAGTTTTCTGGTACATCTTTTTTAACAATTCGTTGTGCTAGTCCTTCGATAATCGCGGTTTTACCCACACCAGGCTCCCCAATTAAAACAGGGTTATTTTTGGTTTTTCTTGATAAAATACGAATCACGTCACGAATTTCTTCGTCACGTCCAATAATCGGATCTTGTTTACCACTTTTTACGGCTTCAATCATATTGGTTGCGTATTTTTCTAATGATTCATATTGTTCTTCTTGGTTTTGAGAAGTCACGCGATCCCCTCCTCTAATGTCTAATATTTTTTCGTTTAACTTTTCTTCTGTTATTTGTTGGCTGACTAAGTATTTAGTCAAGGCATGATTTTTTAGTTTCATTAAAGCCGCTACAACGACTTCTGTTGAAAGAAAATCATCTCCTAACTTTTCTCTTATTTTATCGGCTTCTTGTAATAAATTAAATAAGTTTTGACTTAGGTTTTGTCCATATTGAACGTTACTCCCACTAACTTGTGGTAATTTATCAATTTCTTGGTCAATTTCATGTTCGAATAATTCAACGTTTAAGCCTAATCCACTATAAAGATTTCTAGCAAAGTGGTTAGGTTGTAAGAATATTTTCCACAAATGGACAATGTCGATGCTTTGTTGTTGTCTGACCATCGCTATTTTTTGTGCTTCAGCAATGGCTTCTTGTAAGGTTGTTGTCATTTTTTCAATGTTCATTGTCATTCCTCCTCTTACTCATGATTATATTTTACTCTCTTGGTCAAAAAAGGTCAAACAATATGCTAAGAGATTAACTTAAAATATATAAAAAAAGCACTACCTAATAACCATATATGTAAAACATGATGTATTAAGTAATGCTATATTGTTTAATCACTATAAATATTTCTTCTTCTTGACCCTTGTCTCTTTTAAACAAACACCGATACCTACTTCATTCGAGGCTTTCATCTTTCCATTATTTAAGCTAAAGGATTGAGTGATAACATCTTCCACATAATAACGATCAGAAGCTGATAAATCTCCTGGTAATGTAAAAGCTGAATGGTTTGCCAAAATAAGATTTAAACTACGTCCTACGCCAGATTCCAACATACCACCCAACCAGATGGATAGTTGATTATCCTTAGCGTATTCCAGTATCTCAAGGGCTTCGGTTAGACCACCTACTCGAGGAATTTTTAAATTAATACTTTGGCAACTCCTTATTGAATGAGCTAATTTCACATCATTTAGAGAACGAATATTTTCATCTAAGCAGATGGGAGTGTTGATTTCTTTTTGTAGGAGTGAGTGCTCATAGAAATCACTAGCGCCTAAAGGTTGTTCAATCATGGCTAATCGATAGTTGTCCAGTTGCTTTAGGAGATCTATATCAGATAAATGATAACCAGAATTAGCATCCACCATAATCGTTAAATCAGGATAGACTTCTCTTATTTTTTTGATATAGGATAGGTCTTTTCCTTTACTAATCTTGAGCTTAATTCGAGAGTAACCTTGATTAACGTAATCCGTCACAATATTTAAAAGAGTCTCTTCATCCTTTTGAATACCTAAACTAACCCCAACTGTAATCTCTTCATTAATTAAGCCAATATACTCAGATAAAGACAATTCATTCACCTTCGCAAAAAGATCCCAGATAGCTGTTTCTATCGCTGATTTTGCCATTTGATTTCCTTTGACTGGTGAAAAAAGATCTCTAACTTGTCTGGGTGAATACAAAACTTGTCCCGCAATTAATGGCACTAAGTCAGTTTTAATGAGATGACGATCATTGGATAAAGTTTCCTCAATGTAGTCTGGGGTTTCAAAACTAAGGAGTTCTCCGTATCCTTGAATCCCACCTGTAGATGTCACAACAAAAATATCAGTTTTTTTACGTGTCAGTTCACCGTAACTTGTTTTAAAAGGTGTCACCAATTCTAAATCATGCTCATACGCTTCAATGTTTTGAATCTGAATTGTTTTACCTTCAATCATAGCGTGTAAAATATCAAAAAAGTATTCAGGTGCTTCTAAATGAGCACAATGTCCCACATTTTTGATAATCACTAAATTAACCTGTTTAAGGTCTGTTAATGTCTGACCAATTTGCGTATACTTTTCATCTAGACTTCCTGCTATAAAGGTTGTAGGGACTGTATTAAATAAATCTGTTTCTAAAAAATTTAGTTGGTGAGCAACTGATCCATGAACAAGTGAAAGAGCCATTGTTTCAGAATTTTGTTGTTTTTTGCAAGTTACTTCAGCCATTATTTTTTTATCTGAGATTAGTTTTTGACTAGCAAATAAAGGTAGATTTTGCCACATCTCAACAAAACTGACCATACCTTCATGTTTAAGTTTTTGAGCTAACTTTTGATCACTTTCTTTTCTAAGAGTTTTTTCTTCCTCTTCTTTGAGACCTGTCCCAGCACTTTCCAAAAACAAATGTTTTACTCGATTTGGATAATGATAAGCATAGGTTTGTGCCAATCGACCACCAAAAGAATAACCTAGCAAGTAAATGTCAGTTAATGCCATCTTGATAAAAACTTCTTCTAAAGCCTCCGACATGTTAGTTAAAACATAATCCACGCTGTTATTAGAAAGTTCTGATTCCCCGTGCCCCATTAGGTCGATACCAATTATATTCCATTGACTATGTTCCTTTAAAAAATCAAAAGTCGCATGTGTTCCCATAAAGCCGTGTAGACAAACTAAGGTTTTAGCGTTCTTTTTGGGTTTTGTTAAATAATGGCAGGCATAAGAACCAAATTTAGTTTTGATGGTTAACATAATATGTCTACCGTTAACTTCGAAGATATTAATTGGTTTATTTCTTTTCGCTTCGCTGTTTCTTCTTCTCTATTTGTTAAAATTTCAACGATTCTTAATTTAGGTTCTCCCATAATTTTAGGCAACAGACACTTCCATTCTGAGAGTGATTGGATTTTATGGTAATCACAGCTGAAACCTTGTGCTAAAGCTTCTATATTTAAGCTTTGAGGGGTTCCAAATAACGGTTCGAAGGTTTCTTTTGGCAACTGACCTTGAGGTAACATGGAGAAAATTCCCCCACCATCGTTATTGATAACAAAAATGGTTAAAGGTAATGATTCCTTTTTTCCAAGGGCTAGCCCATTTAAACTATGAAAAAAAGATAAATCTCCAATGATTAATCCATTCCAACACTCTTTACTTGCTGCGGTCATTCCAAAAGCAGAGGATAGAATGCCGTCAATCCCGTTAATACCGCGAGTCCCAAATAATCTACTAGTTTGTGGTATTGCTTCAAGAACAGTGTCTGTATCTCTAATCGGCATACTATTCGAAATAAATAATTGACTCTTATTAGGTAAATTATTTAGAATATCAGCTGTTATCCGTGTTTCAGAATAATCAGTCAAAAGATTGGTTTGATGTAGAATCTGACTAACTTTTTCATCTAATTCTTTCCACTGCTTCAACCAATTGTTTGGTGCTAATTCTTCAACTTGACATAAACTTGCTTCAATAAAAGCATTCTTATTAGATTCTATTACTAAATCACACTGATGAGAGTAATCTTGAATCAAACCCGTGTCGTCTACTATGTAGTAATGTCCTTCAAAATTTTGTAGAAAGAGATTGGTATCTTTTGACAAAAGAGCACGACCTAAGCGGATAATAACTTTGGGTTGTAGGTCTTCTTTTAATTCCAAATGTTTCATAAGTAAATCATGATGATTGATGATGACAGACGATTTTACGCCACTTGTTTTTAGATTGGCTAGGCTGTCACTAAAAATCGGCCAACCTAGTTTTTCTGCTAAAGCAACTAATTTTTCTACATCAACTAATTCTGTGGTTTCTCCTAATAAGAAGATTCCTTTTTCTTCATTGAATCCCTCTTTTAACGTTTTTGGGAATTCTTGAACAACTTTTATTCCTTTGACTCTTTGTTTTCTTTTAAGAACGGGTGTCTCTACTTCTAGATTCGGAATTAACGGTTCTCGAAAAGGGAAATTTGCATGAACTGGACCCATTGGAATACTCTCTGCTCGTGAAACTAATTGAAATGTTTGAGCATAGCTATACTGAAGCATACGAGGAGTTTCCTCTGCTACGGGAAACTCCATAGAAAATTTAACTTTATCACCATATAAATGGACTTGCTCCATAGTTTGAGGTGCTCCCACGTGTCTCAGCTCCTGTGGTCGATCAGTTGTTAAGATGATTAATGGAATTTGACTTTCTTTTGCTTCACAAATAGCTGGAAAGTAGTTGGCTGCTGCTGTACCTGATGTGCAGACACAAACAACAGGTTTCTTTTTAGTTTTTGAGAGACCTAAAGCAAAAAAACTAGCTGAACGTTCATCTACATCCATGTAGACTTTAAAATCCTCATCGTTTTCAAAAAGTAAGGCCAAAGGTGTCGATCGTGATCCTGGTGAAAGAACCACATCAACTACGCCGCTATCTTTAAATCCCTCAATACTCGCTTTTAAAAATTTTGTCATTGTGTCACTCATTTATCTCATCTCCTAAGGCTCGTAACATGGGTTGAAATTTGACTTTTGTTTCTTCTCTCTCTAATTCTGGAATCGAGGCTTCCACAATGCCGCAGCCTGCATACAAAATTGCCGTATTTCCTGTAATAATTCCTGATCTAATACCAACAACCATCTCCCCAGTATCTTCCACAATATTTCGCCAACCAAGTGGACCACCATATAAACCACGGGCGTAATATTCATGTTCTCTTATCCATTTTGTTGCTTCTTCTTTAGGTAAGCCGCCTAAAGCAGGTGAAGGATGTAACTCTTTAATCCCATCTAAAAATGAGATTCCAGATTTTCTTTGACCTCGAATTGGTAAAAATAAATGCTGAATGTCTCTATTTTTAAGTAAGGATACAGGAATATTATCTTCAAGAGAAGTCGTTAGTTGGCTCATCTCTTCTTGTAACCACTTCACCACATAATGATGTTCCATCACATTCTTTTGATCATTTAAAAGCTCTGTTCCTAATTTAAAATCTTCTTCAGCATTCTTCCCCCGTTTAATAGAACCTGCCACACAAACAGTCGCAAATTCTTCCTTTGTTGCTTGCAAAAGTCGCTCTGGAGTTGCTCCTATAAAGTACGTTTGATTTTTCGCTACAACAAAACGGTAAGTATCAGGTTGTTCTCTTCTAAGTTTCTTTAACACATCAATTGGTTGGATATTTTTTTCAGTGGTTACTTTTAACTGTCGAGCCAAAACAATTTTATCTAGTGTTTCAGACTCTTTCAAATGTGCCACACAATCAGACACAGTTTTTAGCCATTCAGACACTTTTAATTCTTCCTTCATCAGGATATTAGTAGGAAGACTATTAACTGTATTTTCTATTTCAAAAAAGACGTTTAGCTCCTTCATATTTTCTACCCAGACATCTCTTAAATCATCATTAGATTTAACTACTATATTTATCGTTACCCACTGTTTCAAGTGTTTTTCAGTTCTAATGATCTTTGGTAAATAAGAAACTGATTGATCAAGGTTACCCCAATTCGCTGTATTGTTAGTTTTTTCATCAAAAAGACCTGACGATAATTCAACAGGACCAGTCATAGCAACAGTTGCATTGGTTAAAATACTTGAAAAAGTTTCTACTATTTCTCCTATTCCATAAATAGAACTCTGGTCCACAGCCTTTTCAAAATAAAAATGTTCGTTATAATACCCAGAGGTTCGTTCGTAATCTGAAATGAGAGAGCTTGCTTCAATCGGAAATACCCAGCTGATTAAAGTAGGCTCTCCTATTTTTTTGTTTTTTAACTCTTCTGGTAATTTAAAATTTATTAAGTCTTTATTCATTTATTTTAACTCTTTCATCAAGTGATTTTTATTAATTTTCCCTGACGTCGTTCGAGGTAGTTCCGAAACAACGTGCCACTCTTTAGGTAATTTATATTTAGCTAATTTAGCTTGCCCGTAACTGTTAAGGTCTTCTTCTGAAAGTTCAGTCACCACAAAAGCAATGGGAATAGCTCCCCATTTAGAGTCGTTTTTCCCGATAACTGCGATTTCTTTTATTTTTGGATGAGCTAAATAAACTTGCTCAATTTCAGCAGGATAGATGTTTTCCCCACCTGAGATTATTAATTCTTTCAAACGGCTTTTTACATATAAATAACCGTCTTGATCAAGATAACCTAAATCCCCAGTTTTAAACCAACCCTCTTTGGTCCAAGAATCTGTTTCTCTTAAGTAACTTGTAATAACTTGAGGTCCCTTCAACCAAATTTCACCCACATTATTTTTAGGGTTGGCAATTTTTATTGAAAGGCCTTCTAATGGTAAACCAGATGAGCCAATTTTACTGTAAGCATCCTTTTCACTGAGGGCAATTACTTGGGAACATGTTTCTGTCATACCAAAAGATTGGACCACTGAAATATTGTTTTTCTGGCAGTTTTCAATTAAGTGAGTCGGAACACTCCCTCCACCAACAAGCATTAATCGAAATGATTTAGAATAGCCATTTTCAGGATAAATAGCCATTAATCTTTCCAACGTCATTGAAACCACTGAAACAATGGTGATCTTACCTTTTTTAAGTTCACAGGTTAACTCCTCTTCATCAAAAGTGGTCATCAGGTTAATCGTCAAGCCTAGTATAAGACTCCGACAAACTATAGATAATCCACTAATATGAATGAGAGGTGTTGGCGCTGCCCACTCATCTGAGGAACTTAAATTTAAATTTTTCTTCGTCGCTAAACAATTAGCATAATGATTATCAAAGGTTTGGATGACGCCTTTTGGATGACCTGTCGTGCCTGAAGTGAACATAATTGAAGCGACATTAGTCTTTTCTAAAAGATTAGTTGCAGGATCATCCAGAGATTTTATCTTATTAAGATCGTTAAAATCAATAAATTCAATGGCAGTCAATTTTTCTCGCTGTTCACTGTCTCCAATGACAATTTGCGTGTTCGCTTCTTTTAGTTGATATTCCAACTCATTTTTTGTCAGTCTAAAATTAAGAAAAACGATTTCTCGATGTATTTCCCACAAAGCTAAAATAGTTAAGTACATCTCTAAGGAATTTTTACCGATTAAACCTATTCTTCTTTCGTTACCTACTAGGGTAAGCAGTTTCTTTTTCTTTATCTTAACCAAGTCGTAAACTTCAGAAAAGGTATAGGATACGCCTTTAAAGCGAATCGCTATACCTTCTCCATTCTCAACCACTTGATTTTGTAACCAAGTTTGCATAATTAGCCTTCTTTTTAAGGGAATTTAGGGAATTGATCAAAGTCAGGTTGACGTTTTTCTTTAAACGCGTCACGCCCTTCTTGAGCTTCTTCCATTGTGTAATATAAAAGTGTTGAGTCTCCTGCTAGTTGTTGAATACCAGCTAAGCCATCAGTATCAGCGTTAAAGGCAGCTTTTAACATACGTAAAGCGAGTGGTGATTTTTGTAAAATCTCTTCACACCAACTAATTGTTTCTTCTTCTACTTTATCTAAAGGAACAACGGTATTAATCCATCCCATGTCTAAGGCTTCTTGGGCTGAATATTGACGACACGTAAACCAAACTTCCTTGGCTTTTTTGTGCCCGATATTACGAGCTAAGTAACCCGCACCGTAACCACCATCAAAACTACCCACATTAGGACCAGTTTGACCAAATTTAGCGTTATCAGCAGCAATCGTTAAATCACAAACTAATTGAAGCACGTTTCCACCACCAATTGACCATCCTTTAACCATGGCAATAACTGGTTTTGGAATCACACGAATTAAGCGTTGTAAGTCTAAAACGTTTAATCTAGGAATATTATCTTCACCAACGTAACCACCATTCCCACGAACTTTTTGATCCCCACCAGAACAAAAGGCTAAATCGCCCTCTCCCGTTAGAATAATTACACCAATACTTTGATCGTCACGACTGATTGTAAAGGCATCAATCATCTCAAAAACTGTTTTTGGTGTAAATGCGTTGTGAACATGCGGTCTATTAATACTTATTTTAGCAATTTTTCCAAGTCTTGAAAAAATAATCTCATCGTATTCTTTAATTGTTTCCCATTGGTTCATTTCTTAATTCCCCCTTAAAATTGTACTATCCCATTATACATTGTTTTCATCATTTTCATAAGAATTTTGTTTATGGTTTTTAAATCTTATGCTATACTCCAAAAAAGAGGTGAATCCTAGTGAACTTATTAGATTATTTAAATATTCAGATAGAAGAAGAAAACAAAGAACAAGTTATTTTAACGATGATCGTTGAGGATTGTCACAAACAACCCTACGGCGTTCTTCATGGCGGTATTAACGGCGTTCTGATAGAAACGGCAACTAGTATGGCAGCCATGCAGAATAAGCCTTCTGAGACGGATTATGTGGTAGGAATTGATTTACAAGTCAATCATTTAAAGCCTGTAACAAGCGGCTCTCTAAGAACGATTGCCACACCGAATCACATTGGACGAACCACTCAGGTTTGGGAAGCTGTTGTGTTAGATGAGAATGAAAAGAAAGTTGCGGTAGGTAGGTGTACTTTGTTAAATAAAAAGTCGTAAAACAAAATTTTGTTTTACGACTTTTTGCTATTGTTCTTTAGAGATTGACTCACTTTTCTCTTTCAAAATATAAATTGGTCTCTTTTTAGTTTCTAAGAAAGTTTTCCCTAAATATTGCCCCACGATACCTAGACAGAACAATTGTAAGCCTCCTAAAGCTAAAATAATACAAACCATAGATGGCCAACCACTAGTTGAATCCCCATAAATAGCTGCACGAATGAAGAAAAATATTAAGGCGGCACTTGCGGCAATAAAAGAAAACAGGCCAACAAAAGCTGATAGAACTAAAGGAAAGACTGAAAAAGCAATAATTCCATCTAAAGAATATTTAAATAATTGCCAAAATGACCAAGAAGTATCGCCTTCTGTGCGTTCAATATTTTCGTATTCAAGATAATAAGTATTAAAACCCACCCAACTGAATAAACCTTTAGAAAATCGATTATATTCCTTAAGTTCTAAAATCGCATCCACCATAGGGCGTTTCATTAATCTGAAATCCCGTGCCCCGTCCACAATATTAACATCTGATATTTTGTTAATCACTCGGTAAAAACTTTTAGCAAAGAAAGACCTGATTTTAGGCTCGCCCTCCCTTGTCACTCTTCTTGTTCCAATGCAGTCATAGTCTTCATTTTCTTCGAGTAACTCAAACATCTTTGGAAGTAGTGACGGTGGGTCTTGTAAGTCCACATCCATTACAGTGATATATTCCCCTTTGGCATAGTTCAAACCAGCGTAAAGAGCTGCTTCCTTTCCAAAATTTCTCGAAAAAGATAAGTATTTGACTTGTTCTGGATCTTTTTTTTCTAATTCTCTTAAGACTGTTAAAGTTTTATCTTTTGAGCCATCATTAATAAATATAAATTCAAAATTAATTTGAGGAATCTCCTGCTTAACCTTTAAAACTTCCTCATAAAACGTATGGATTGTTTGTTCTTCGTTGTAACAAGGAACAACAATTGATAGTAAGTTAGACATAGACTAACTCCTTTCTAAAAATACAACTTATGTCATGATAACTCAAAAACATAAGAAAATAAAGTCCATACTAAGCAAAAAAACAGGACTAGTCAGAAACTAATCCTGTTTATATAGATTATTTTTCAGCATTTACTTTCGCAATTTCAACGATTAATGACGTTGCTTTTTGCATACTTTCAACAGCCACAAACTCAAAACGTCCGTGCATGTTTTCGCCACCAGCAAAAATATTTGGTGTAGGAAGTCCCATATAAGAAATTTTAGAGCCGTCAGTACCACCACGAACTGGTTCTGTGTTAGGTTTGATGTCTAAGTTTTTCATTGCTTCTTCAACTAAAGTCACAATACTCATGTCTTTTTGAATCACTTCAGCCATGTTGTAATATGAATCGCTCATATCTAACTTAATACGGTCTTGACCGAAATCTTTGTTGAATTTATCAACGATTGATTGTAGCAATGCTTTTCTTGCTTTGAATTTGTCCATGTCGTGATCACGAATGATGTAAGACATAGAAGCTTGATCAGGTACACCTTTTAAATCTAATAGATGGAAGAATCCTTGATAACCGTCAGTTTTTTCAGGAACTTCATCTTGTGGTAAGGCATTTTGTAAATCAATTGCTACTTGTAGAGCGTTGATCATTGTATTTTTAGCTGTTCCTGGGTGAACATTTTTACCTTCGATTGTAATTTCAGCGCCAGCTGCGTTGAATGTTTCGAATTGTAATTCTCCAACAGGTCCACCGTCCATTGTGTAAGCAAAATCAACGTCAAATTGTTTCACGTCAAATTTATCTGCCCCAATACCGATTTCTTCATCTGGTCCAAAAGCAACCATGATTTTACCATGTTTAATATCAGGGTTTTTAACTAAATATTCCATTGCTGTCATAATTTCAGCAATTCCAGATTTGTCATCAGCTCCTAAAAGTGTTGAACCATCTGTTGTAATTAATGTTTGACCTTTATAGTTTAAAAGATTAGGGAAATCAGTTGTAGTTAACTTGAATTTGCCTTCTTTATCTAAAGCGATGTCTGATACACCATCATAATTTTCTACAAATTGAGGGTTAACGCCGACAGCATTAAAGTCAGCTGTATCCATATGAGCAATGAATCCCATACTTCTTACTTCTTTATCCATATTACTTGGTAACGTTGAGATTAAGAAACCATTTTCCTCATTATAGAAGACGTCAGACATACCGATTTCTTCTAATTCTTTTTTAAGAACCTGAGCAAAATCGACCTGCGTTTGTGTTGTTGGTGTCGTTGTGCTTGTTGGATCACTTTGTGTTTCTGTTTGAACATACTTGATAAAACGAGGTACTAAATTTGTATACATGTTTTTCTCTCCTTTAAATAAATTCAAATGGGTTGGTATTTGTTTCACTCATAATAAATGAAATATCCCAGTTGTTTTTAGCTTTCCATGTGTTGAACAACTCAACGTATTTCTCTTTGCAGCGTTGTTCAATGTAGTGTCCTGGATCGATGACAGACAATTTTTCTTCAATCATGTCATGGGCTGTGTGATAATACACATCTCCAGTAATATAAACGTCAGCGCCTTTTCTTAAAGCGTCTCGGTAAAACTTCTCCCCGCTCCCACCACAAATGGCAACAGTTTGAATTTGTTTATCTTTTGTATCCGTTATCAATCTTAACCCATCAAGATTAAAAGTACGCTTCACTTTCTGTGTGAATTCGATTAAAGAAATAGGTTCTTTTAATTTTCCAATACGTCCTAACCCGTAAGTATCTTTCATATTGGTAATGTCAAAGATATCAAAAGCAGGTTCTTCGTAAGGATGAGCCTTAATAATTGTTTGAATCACTTTAGACTCTAATTTTTCTGGAAAAATAAATTCAAGCTTATCTTCTTCAACAACTTCAATCTCATCTAAACTACCAATGTAAGGTTTTGCTTCGTTGATTGGTTTAAAGCGACCTTGTCCATTTGAAGTAAAACTACAAAACTCATAATTTTCACCATAACTGCCCACACCAATCTTACCTAGTGCTTCTCTTAAAATCAAGCTATGACTTCTTGGTGTATAAATAACCAATTTTTTGTAACCAAAACGATGAGTTGGAGTAATAAAATCAACCACCTCTAACTCTAAATCTTCACAAAACCAATCGTTGAGCCCTGGTTTAACAATATCCATGTTCGTATGTGCTGCATACACACTAATGTCATGTTTTAGTAGATCTGCATACATTTTAGTTTGGAAATCATCAGTTGTCAGTCTTTTGATAGATCTAAAAATAGGCGGATGTTTTGCTACAATCAAATCAATTTTTTTATCAATGGCCTCTTGAACGACTTCTGGACGAACGTCTAAGGTCATCATTACCCGGTTAATCGGTTTATTTAGTGTCCCTATATGTAAACCGACAGGATCTCCTGCTTCAGCTAGATATTGGGGACAGTATTCTTCAAAACGATCAATAAATTCTTGACCTGTCACTTTCATTTTAACACCTCATTAACTAACTCAATTTTTTCTTTCATCTCATTTATTCTACTAGAAACATCCTTAGTAGATTTTTCTAATTGACTTAAAATATTTTCATACTGCTTTAATTCATGCTGCCATTTTTCTTTAAATACTCGATTTTTCTCTTTTAATAGGACAGGACCAAACAGGAGTTCAGCTGCCGTTAATTCGATTTTTTCTTCCGCTTTAGTAGCAACGATTATTTCGTAAATTTTTTCATTTTCACTGATAATATCTTCGTTATCAATAATATAATTATGGTTAACCAACCATTGGCGCAACGTAGGTTCGCCAATATTTGCTTGTAGTAATAACACTTCTCTTCCTGATAACTTTCTTGTCAAGTGACCACGATTTAGAATATCTCTAATCAACGCTCCACCCATACCGCAAATTGAAATAGCCGTGACATTGTCTGATGTCTTAATAACTTCTAGGCCATCCCCTTTTCTAACAGCGATGGCTTTAGACAAATTAAGTTCGGCTACTAAATGCTTCGCAGATTGGAAAGGTCCTTCTACGACTTCTCCAGCAATGGCAGAAGTGATTTTGTTATTTAAAATTAAATTAGCCGGTAAGTAGGCATGATCTGAGCCGATGTCTGCTAAGACCGCTCCTTCAGGTACAAGTTCTCCTACACGTTCTAATCTTCTTGATAATTGTTTGTGATCCATATATCTACCTTCCCATTTCTTTTCTCATAGCATTATTATAACACTAAAAAAATAATTTTAAATGACTTAAAATAATAAAAAGGTTATAACAGAAGCTTTTTCTGTCATAACCCTTTTTATTATATTTTTTATTCTAAAAAGTCTTTTAACTGTTTAGAACGACTTGGATGTCTTAATTTTCTTAAAGCTTTTGCTTCGATTTGACGGATACGTTCGCGAGTTACACCAAATACTTTACCAACTTCTTCTAAAGTTCTTGTACGACCATCGTCTAAACCAAAACGTAAGCGTAAGACGTTTTCTTCACGATCAGTTAATGTATCTAAAACACTCTCTAATTGTTCTTTTAACAACTCATAAGCAGCATGTTCAGCTGGACTTGTTGCGTCTTGATCTTCAATGAAATCTCCTAAATGAGAATCATCTTCTTCCCCGATTGGTGTTTCTAGTGAAACAGGTTCTTGAGCAATTTTTAAAATCTCGCGAACTTTCTCAGGTGTTAATTCCATTTCAGCACCAATTTCTTCTGGTGTTGGTTCGCGTCCTAAGTCTTGTAGTAATTGACGTTGGATACGAATTAATTTGTTAATTGTTTCTACCATATGCACTGGGATACGAATTGTTCTTGCTTGATCGGCAATGGCACGAGTGATCGCTTGTCTAATCCACCAAGTTGCGTAAGTCGAGAATTTGAATCCTTTTTCGTGGTCAAATTTCTCCACAGCCTTCATTAATCCCATGTTTCCTTCTTGGATTAAATCTAAGAACTGCATACCACGACCCACATAACGTTTGGCGATACTTACAACTAAACGTAAGTTGGCTTCGGCTAATTCTTGTTTAGCTTCTGGGTCACCTTCTTTAATACGTAAAGCTAAAGCTACCTCTTCATCGGCGCTTAAGAGCGACACACGACCAATTTCTTTTAAATACATACGAACAGGGTCATTAATTTTTACACCAGCAGGAGCGATTAAATCTTCTTCTTCAGGTTTTTCTTTTGCTTGTTTTTTAGTTGTTACTTTCAAACTATGTTCACTTGGATCGCCTTTTTCATCAACGACGCTGATACCAGCATCCTCAACTTTTTGAATTAAATCGTCCATATCATCTGAGTTTAATTCAAAAGGTGTCGCCAATTTATTCGTTAAATCATTATAATAAACTGAACCCTTTAATTTATTTTCTTTTATAAATTTATTTAATTCTTTTTTGTACGCTTCTTGATTTTTAATGTTTTTTTCTGACATAAAAGAAATCCCCCTTTTAAATTAAATCGCTTTTAGCTTTTGTTGTAGTTGAATAATTTTGAGTGTTGTTTCGCCCTCTAACTCTTTATTACCAAACCTACTCGCCTCTTTCTGTTCAAACCTTAATTGATCTATCTCTTGCTCTAAAATTGCTCGTTGAATCACTAATAAACAATCTTCTAACTCTTGTTTAGTACTCTCACTACTAAAATTTTGCATCGTTACATTAATCAACACGGTTTTTAACTGATCTTCTTTTAAATAATTAAGAAAATCCGCAACTAATACTTCACCATTAACAGCTATGTAATTGTTTAGATGGAGGTACAATTCTTGATAGACATCATGAATAAAGACAATCTCATTTTTAGTTAATAAATGTTGATAACTTCCCCGCTCAGTTAAGACACGATAAATCAATGTCATTTCAGCTTTTTCAACTTGATTGACCTTTTTTACTTCATGAAATTTAGGAATGACCATTTCTCTTTGATTTTCAGAGAAACTAGGCGTTGCTACTTTGTTTTTATAATTTTGCTTTTTTGATCTTAATTCTGACTGCAACGTCTCTTTAGAAATCGCAAATTCCGTCGACAGTTGAGTCAAGGCTGAATCAACTTCAACCATTGATGACACTTTAACAAGTTCCGTTAAGAGTTCATCAATATATAATAATTTATCCGTTTCGAGCTGGATATTTTTATCACGCTTTAAATAATCTTTTTTAAACTGAAAAACAGTATCTCGACTTGTTCTAATCAGTTCATTTAAGGCATCATTTCCGTATTTCATCCGGTAGTCATCTGGATCTTGTCTATCTGGTAGAGAAACGATTTGAATGTTCATCATACTTTGAGCAGAAATTAAATCTACTGCTCGACTCGTTGCCTCGATCCCAGCGTTATCTCCGTCATAACAGATTAGGACTTCTTCACTGACTTTCTCGAGGGCATTAATTTGATCAACGGTTAAACTAGTTCCCATAGATGCAACGCCATTCTTCACACCTGACATGTAGGCCGATATAACATCCATAAAACCTTCAAATAAAATAACTTCATTCTTTTTCCTAATCTCGCTTCTGGCTTGATGGAAATTAAAAAGAATAAATCGTTTGTTGAAGAGTTCTGTTTCCGGACTATTTAAATACTTTGGCTGATCGCTAGAATCAAAGCTTTCATCCTCTAATATTCTTCCAGAAAAACCAATGATTTTCCCTTGAAAATTTGTGATAGGAAACATAATTCGTTGATAAAAACGATCTAACCAATTGCTATTGTCTAATTGAAATAGCAAACCGGATTTTTTTAGAGTATCTTCTGAAAAATTCTCTTTTTGGAGAACTTTGTACAGTAAACTCCGATCAACTGGCGCAAATCCAATTTTAAATGTTTTTATCACTTCTTCTGTTAAACCACGATTTTTAAGATAAATTAGCGCTTTTTCACCGATTTGTGTGTTCATTAAAATATGATGATATAAATCAGCTGTCTTTTCATGAACGTCGATTAATTTGTGCTCTTCTAGGACTTTAGGAGACATCGTTTGTGGCGTACTGCTTAAATTGAACGTTACCTCAATAGATGATAAATCAGCAACTTTTTCAACAGACTCTGGAAAATTTAAGCCTTCAATTTCTTGAATGAATGAAAAAACATTGCCACCTTTACCACAGCCAAAGCAGTGAAAAATCTGTTTATCTTCCGCAACTGAAAATGACGGTGTTTTCTCATTATGAAACGGACACAAGCCGACATAATTCTTCCCAGATTTCTTAAGTTGTACGTACTGCCCAACAATATCGACAATGTTGGTTTGTTTTCTTATGTTTTCGATTGTTTCTTGAGGAATTAACTCTGACATTTAGACATTCCCCCTTAACTTTTTGAAGTAATAAAAGTCGCACTGAAATCAGCGCGACTATACGACATAAATCTACAAAATAAAGTATACCATATTCTTGAAAATTTGCTAGTTTTTTGACTAATTTTCATGAAAAAAATTAAGCTCTCACTGAATCTTTAACAATTAACTTGTCTAAAATAATTTTTCCGATTAGTGTAATAACGACTAAAACAGCAAATATTGGTAATGATTCACTTGTTAACATTGATATTTCAAGTAATCCTTTGAATAACATCGCAGCGACATATGTTCCGACTGTTGTTGTAATCGCAAGGAATGAACGTAATAAATTAAACGGCATACATGCTTTAATCACTGCCATCGCACTTACTGCAATTAACATGTAATACATTAAAGTTGTGATATCAATTTGTGCCCAATTATTTGCATTTCCGTAGAAGTAAATAAACAAGACATTCAATATCACTAGAATCGCATTAGGTAAAGCTCTTCTTAGTGCTGTCGGTAAAAATTTAGTTGTTACTTTTCGCTTATCATTTTCAAAAGATAAGAAAAACGTTGGATATCCTTCAATCGCTAAATCAAGTAAAGTGATTTGGATTGGAATAAACGGAAATGATACTGCCGTTAACGCACATAAAATAGATAAGAATAAAGAATAGATTGTTTTAATAAAGAAAATACTAGACACTTTTGTGACATTATTAACGACACGACGGCCTTCAAATAATACATCAGGAAGAGTGGTGAAATCAGAATTAAGTAAAACTAAGTTGGCAATTTGGCGAGTAGCGTTATCACCTTCTGCCATAGCAATACTACAATCTGCTTCTTTAAGAGCTAATACATCATTGACCCCGTCCCCTGTCATGGCAACCACGTGACCTTGTGCTTTTAATTCTTCAACTAATATTTTTTTCTGTTGTGGAGACACACGCCCGAAGACACGGTAGTCATTAACCACTGAACGAACTTCTTCATCAGATGTTAATTCTGACAAATCAATAAATTTATCATAGTTTTCTAAACCAGCACGACGAGCCACGTTAGAAACCGTTACAGGATTATCACCTGAGATTACTTTAATGTCCACGCCTTCTTCTTTTAAATAGGCTAGCGTTTCATTGGTATTTTCTCTAATTGGGTCATCAATTTTTAAAATAGCTAAAGGTTTTAATTTAGGTAACTCACTAGCAATAATTTGTGTTTCTTCACTAACTCCTAGCATTAAGACACGGTAACCTTCTTTTTGAGCCTCTTCAATATCAGCGGGTAACTCAGATTCAGCAAATAATCTTTCTGGTGCACCTAAAGCAACCACACCGATTGAATCTAAAACCATAGCTCCCCATTTTCTTTCAGAAGAAAAACTAATCACATCTTCTGCTGCAAATTTTGTTGAAATTGGGTAATGATTTCTAATCGCTTGCATTGTAATATTATTATCAGTTGATTGGTTTAAGTAACTACCAATAATTTCATTAAAGTCAGCTTCATAATCACTGTTTAAAATGTTAGCTTCTTGAAGTTTCATTTTTCCTTCAGTAATTGTTCCTGTCTTGTCTAAACAAATCACATCAACATGGGCTAATGTTTCTACAGAATACATATCTTGAACTAATACTTCTTTTTTTGCTAGTTTTGCTACCGCAGTTGCCAATGCAATCATGATTAACAAAACCATTCCTTTAGGTAACATCCCTAAAAGTGCTGCAGCTGAAGCGACCACTGATGATTTTAACTCACCATCACCAAAGAAGAAGGCTTCTGCAAATAAAATTAAGCCTAAAGGTACGATGACAAAACTTGTAAATTTAGCCACTTTTCTAATAGAAGATACTAATTCAGAAGTAAATGGTTTATGGATTTTTGCCTCATTGGCAATTTTTGTTGCATAGTTATCTTTACCAACATGAATAACACGGCCGTAACAACTACCACTTGAAATAAAACTTCCCGATAGTAATTCTGAGTCTGTTTCTTTTTCAATCAAATCTGATTCACCTGTTAAAAGTGCTTCATTGGCTTCGACTTGCCCACTAATTACTACCATATCAGAAGGAACTTGATCACCAGCAACTAGTTTTACAACATCATCCATTACGATATTTTCAGATGGGATAGAAACTTCTTCCCCATCTCTGATCACGATGGATTTATCTTCATTGATAATTGACAACTTAGCCACTAAATTACGAGCTCTAATTTCTTGAATAATCCCAATAGTGATATTCATTAAAATAATTACCATAAAGAATAGGTTACTAAATGCCCCTACTAATGCCAAACAAATACCAATAATTAAATTCAACAAGTTAAATAGTGTTAGAACGTTATCTTTAACAATATCCTTTGTTGATTTTGACACATCTTCATTGTAATTATTTTGCTGTCCTTGATCTATCCGTTGCTTAACTTCTTTTGAGGTTAAACCAGTTATTTTTTTATCCATGTTTATCTAATCATTCCTTTATCATTTGTTTAAAAGACTATCTTAAATATTATACCTGTTCTTCTTTTTAAAAGAAACCATCTTCACAAAAACTTTACATCTCATAAAAAAACACAAGCTATTTTTCCATAGCTTGTGTTTTGGCATCCTCTTTGTCTGATCCTCTTTCTTGTTTACCTGGCTGGTCCGCGAAACGACCATTACTAATACCAAAAGTGATATACGCATCAGAAGCAATGTATTGATTGTATAGATTCATTTTAACAATTTGACCTTTTTCTTGATCTGAATCCATGTAATAAATACCATATGTAATATTGGCACCTTTAGAATTGAAATCATCGTAAATCAATTTAGGAATATCTCCTTCTAATTGACCAAAGTAAGATTTAATATAAGGTTGTCCATATGAATAAACAACTTTAACGGCTTTAGAATCTTTTCCAGTTAAACGTGTTCCAGCTGGTACAGATTGAGAAATCACTTGGCCATAAGCCACATTATCAGCAAAGACTTGCTTGATAGAAACTTCTAAACCTTCCACAGCACTCTGAGCAGACTCAGCTGAATAATCAGCAAAGTTTGGTACAACGGCTGCTTTACCGACTGAAACTTTGACAGTCATTTTATCATGTTTTGCAATTTTTTTATTTTTTTCGATGTTTTGAGAGAGGACTTTCCCCTCTTCCACTTTATCAGAATCAGCTTCTTCATAAGTGACAGTCACAGTATTTTTTTGAGCCCATTCTTCAACTTCCGATTTCATTTTACCTGTAAAATCAGGAACTGAAATGTTCTTCTCAAAAGTTTCTTTTCCTTTAGAATAGTAAACATTGACAGAATCACGACGTTTATAAGTATCTGCTGTAACTTCTTTATCGTTAAATTCAATTTTAGTAAATTTACCTTTTTCAACTTTATCACTGTACTCAGTTAAAATATTGACATTATCAGCTTTATTTTTCTTAACAAACTGATTTGCCTCTTCTTGAGACTTTGTTTTAAAGTCAGGAAGTTTAATTACTTCTTCTGGGTTAGGACCTTCACTAATCGTAAATTTAACTGATTTACCTTTTTTAACCTTTTTACCCGGGTTAACATCTTGCTTCATGACAACATTTGCTTCTTCTTTTAAAGAGTAGGCTTGTTTCACATCAAGTTCCATTCGATTTTCATTGGCCCATTTTTTTACATCAATAATTGTTTTTTCAGCAAAGTCAGGCATTTTCACATGAGTCATTTGATAATACACCATGTAAATAGCAATTAAAGCTATGGCACTTGAAACACCGATAATGATTTTTTTGTTGCGTTGTTTCTTTTGGTAAGCAGGATCGATAGACACTTCATGAAGATCATCAAACTCTTCCTCCACTTGAGCAGATACTGAGACCGGTAGAGGAATTGCTTTTTCTTCTTCACTATCCACCATTTCTGCTTGATCAAAAATTTGCGGTTCAGCCGTTCTTAACTCTTCTGACTCAACTTCTTGTGGTGAACTATGTCTTTTACGTTTTCTAATTTTCTTAAGTTCTTGGACTTCTTCTGTTTCATTAAGTAGTGGTTCTGGTGTTTCAATTTCTTCTTTAGGTTCCTCTACTTGTTTTTCCTTTTTACTTTTCATAGTATCTTTGTAGTTATCATTTGAAAAGTTTGATAAAAAATCACTCATAATCTTTTAAAACTCCTTTTTTAAGTAAAAATGCTTTGTCAGATTGTTGAGCGATCTCTTGAGAGTGAGTAACCACAATGACGCATTTATTATGTTCGTGAGCAAGCGTCTTGAAAATCTTAACAATTTCTTGCTCCATTTCTTCATCTAAATTACCAGTAGGCTCATCAGCTAGGATAATATCCACATTAGTCGCTAATGCTCTTGCGATGGCAACACGTTGTTGTTCTCCCCCAGATAACTGATTCACAATTCGGCTGGCTTTATCTTTACCAATACCAATATAATCGAGGAGGTTATAAGCTACTTTTGTGTTATCCTCTGGCAGTTCATTTTCTGTAATCGCCATGGGAACCATGACATTTTCAACACCTGTTAAATAAGGGATTAAATTGTAATGTTGAAAGATGATACTAATATCATTTCTACGGTAATTTTCAAAACCAATTTCTTTGATGTTTTTATTTTCATAGTAGATAGCACCTTTTTTAGGTGAATCTAAACCACCTAGTAATGATAAAAGCGTTGTTTTACCAGAACCAGACTGACCTAAAATCGTATAGAATGTTCCTTTTTCAAAATCAACATTGGTATCTTTCAAGATGTAGCGCATTTTATCCCCATCTTGGTAAAAGTAATCTAATTTTCTTGCTTTTAAAATCGCCATAATTTTCTCCTCCCTTACATCATTATTTTCTTCGGATTAAGTCGCATAATATATACTAATGGAGCTATCGTAGAAACTAAAACCACACCGATTCCTACTACATAGAATAAAATGATATAAGATGCATTTAAGGAGATTTGGTAAGCATCCACAACGTCATCTTCTGAAATTTCAGTATTTGTTAATTGTCCTAATTGCATACTGTCCATATCATAGGTCATACTATCAGATTGTTCTGTTTTTTGGGTTTGGATTAACGAATTAGAGAAACCTTTAGCCAACATATTTCCTGAGAACACAGAAATAGTAATCGCAACAACTGCTACAACGACAACTTCTATGACAATTTGTCCAACAACTTTACTGCGTTTTTCACCTAAAGCTAAGTAAATTCCCAATTCATGTTTACGATCTCTTAAGAAGAGAATCGTCACTAAGGTAATGATTAAAATCGATGCTAAAACAGAAATGATTAACACTAATTTTGATATTTTAGCCATACCTTTAACAGGTCCAGCAACTTGATCATATTTATCAGAACTAATCAAAATTTTGCTATATTTAGCTTTGTTATCAGTTAATATTTTTTCAGCTTTAATTCTAAAATCTTCAACAACTTCTGGTTTTTTAAGGATATATGTTGATGTACCAAAATCATTCTCTTCAAGTTCTTTTAAGAATTGATCTTTAGATTGACCCTCAAAATTTTGTGGGAATTCTTCATAATTCTTAATAGCAATTTCTTTATTCATTTTTTGAACGAAATCATTTGGTGCATAGATTGAATTAACCCGTTCATAATAATTCATACTATCCATCATTTTCTCATCACGAGATTTCTTTTTACTACTTTTTTCAGCTTGTAAGACTTTATACGTGCCAATAATTTCTACAGGGACGTCTTTAATAACTTTCTTTTGATCGACTTTCTTCTCTTCGCCGTCTCCACTATCACCACTGTCTCCGTACATAGCTGAAAAATCTTGTAAGACATTATCGATGACCATCTTATCACCAACACGTAAATTATTCTCTTTAGCCATATCTTCTGAAATTAAGACAACAGGTTTACCGTTTTTGATTTCATCTTTTTCAAAGACTCGACCTTCTTTGATTTCAATAATATTATTCTTAGTATCTAGTATTTCATTAAAGTTAACACCTTTTACCATAAACCAGTTCATGCCAGGCATTCCAGTTTGATAGTCCTCTTCTTTAGGTTGCACCATTTTTAATTTCTCAGTGGTTACATGTCCTAGAATGGAATAATCATAATAATTTACCTCATCTAACTCACCGATTTCTTTTAAAACTTTTGGTTTTGGTGGTTTTGCTTGGTCATAAACTTTTTCGTTTTCTTGAGAATCTTTTTCTAATTTTTCGTAATCTTGAGTAACCGTAGCTACTGCCCCTAATTTTTTCTTTATCGTTGATTCCACGCTTTTAGTTCCTTGGTCAATCGCAATAGCTCCCGCCATAACATTTCCTAAAATAAAAATAACTGCAAATAGAATAAGCGATTTACCTTTTCTTCTTTTCAAACTCGCCATAGCCCGTTTAAAATAATTCATTTTCATTCACTTCCTTTTCTATCCCTTTTCATTTATTCTATCATTCTTTGATAGCGCGTGCACCTGAAACCACAAAAAAAGAGGGAATATTATCCCTCTTTTCTCTATTTGACAATTAATTTGTCAAGGCTTGCAAATGAAAGTGCCATCGTTGCAATTTCCCGTAATTGAATCAAACGGTTATTTCTAATAGCTTGATCCTCTACCATAACCATTGTGTTTTCAAAGTAAGCTTCAATTAATGGATTCAAGCCTTTTAGTGCTTCAAATAGCTCTGTTAAAGTTAATTCTTTCGCTTTTGTTTGAATCGAGCTAAATGCTTCATGTAAAGCTTTTTCTGCGTCATTTTCAAATAAAGTTGCATCAACTGAAACATTTTGGTCTAACTCTAATTTACTCGCTAAATTAATCACACGAGTTAAAGATTCAACAGTTGGTTTGAAATCTGATTGAGTGGCATTAACTTTTAAGATAGTTGCAATCTCAAACATTTTGTTTAAATCATCTTGCTTACTTTCAACCACTGCTTCGACAATATCATGACGGATATTTTTTGTGTTAAACCATTGTTTCATACGAGCCATTAAGAAGGTATGAACCGCTTCTTTTGTATCTGTTAAATGTAAACCATAAACAGTTTCATTTCCATTAATTTTTTCTTCAATGATTTTGTGTAGTTTATCAATTGGGAACTTCCAACCTTTGCTCTCAATGATACGAACATTTCCGTATGCTTGACGTCTTAAAGCATATGGATCATTCGAGCCTTTTGGTGTTAAGCCTACTGAGAAGAAGGTAATTAATGTATCTAATTTATCAGCTAAAGCTAAGACAGCTCCCACATTACTTTCAGGTAATTCACCATCACTTGATTTTGGTAAATAATGTTCTCTAATTGCTTGAGCCACTTCTTTGTCTTCGTTGTGCAGTAAAGCATAACGCTCGCCAATCACGCCTTGAAGTTCAGAGAATTCACCCACCATTAACGTCACTAAATCGAATTTGTAGATTTCGCTTGCACGTTTTAAGTGTTTCAATTCTGTTTCAGATAAACCAACTTCTTTACCAATAATTTGAGCAATTGCTCCAACACGTTCTTGTTTTTCGTAGATTGAACCTATTTTTTCATGGAATGTTACGTGTTTTAATTTTTCCACGTAAGATTCGATGGAAACTTTAATATCTTCTTGATAGAAGAATTCAGCATCTTCAAGACGAGCTTTCAAGACTTTGGCATTTCCTTTAGCCACATTATCAATGTGTTCAGCATTACCATTTCTAACGCCGATGAAGTGATTTAATAATTGTTCATTCGCGTCTAACACTTCAAAATAACGTTGGTGTTCTTTCATTGAAGTGATTAAAACTTCTGATGGTACTGATAAATATTGTTCTTCAAAATCACCAACAAAGGCTGTTGGGTATTCAACTAAATTGTTTACTTCTTCTAACAATTTTTCATCTAAAGGAATAATCCAGTTGTTTTCTTTAGCAATTACTTGAATTTGTTCTGTAATCAATTCTTTTCTTTCAGTTGGATTAACTAAAACAAATTCTTTAGCTAAAGCCGCTTCATACTCTTTGGCATGAGCAATCTCAGTGTCTTGACCTAAGAAACGATGTCCACGCGTTGTGCGACCACTTTTAACAGAAAATAATTCCATATCAACTAATTCATCGTCTAATAGACTGATTAACCAATGAACAGGGCGAATAAATTTGTAATCAAACCCAGCCCAGTGCATAGAAACAGGGAAAGTCATTTGAGTGACAACACTTGGCAAGTCTACTAAAACTTTTTCAGCGACTTGTCCTTCAATAAATTTATTAACGAAGACATATTCTTCTCCTTTAAATTCTTCAAAGAATAGGTCGTCTGGTGTTGCTTGTTGTCCGCGAGCAAAACCAATAGCCGCTTTACTCCACTCGCCTTTGTCATCTTGAGCGATTCTCTTCGCAGGTCCTTTCGCTTTTTCTTCAATGTTTTCTTGTTTTTCAGCTAATTCATTAATACGAATCGCTAAACGTCTTGGTGTTGAGAAGATTTCAATATCACTAAAACTTAAGCGATTTTCTTTTAAAAATTCAGCAGTCTTTTCAGCTAATTGTTTGGCACTAGGTGTGACTACATGAGCAGGTATTTCTTCTAAACCAATTTCAAATAAAAATTGTTTTGTCATCTTATTTTTCCTCCTCTGATAATTTTTTTAAGAGTGGGAAACCTAATTTTTCTCTCTCTTCAACAAATGATTTAGCTAATTCACGCGCCATGTTACGAATACGAGCCAAGTAACCAGCTCTTTCTGTTACAGATACAGCACCGCGAGCATCTAATAAGTTAAATGTATGACTACATTTTAAAACAAAATCATAGGCTGGGTGAACCAACCCTTTTTCAATACAACGTTTAGCTTCTGTTTCGTAAGTTTCAAAAAGACCTAATAGCATCTCTTGGTTACTTACTTCAAATGAATACGTTGAATGTTCAAATTCTGGTTGAATAAAGATTTCTCCGTATTTTACCCCATTCGTCCATTCTAAATCATAGACACTGTCAACTTCTTGGATATATGAAGCCAGTCTTTCGATTCCGTATGTAATTTCAGAAGTCACTGGTTTACACTCAAGACCACCTACTTGTTGGAAGTAAGTGAATTGGGTAATTTCCATTCCATCTAACCAAACTTCCCAACCTAAACCAGCACAACCCATTGATGGATTTTCCCAGTTATCTTCAACAAAACGAATGTCGTGTTGCAAGGGATCAATTCCTAATAATTTCAAGCTCTCTAAATATAATTCTTGAATGTTTAAAGGAGAAGGTTTCATCACAACTTGGAATTGATGATGTTGGTATAAGCGGTTCGGATTTTCTCCGTAACGACCATCATTAGGACGTCTCGAAGGCTCAACGTATGCTGCGTTCCAAGGTTCTGGTCCAATAGCTCTTAAGAAAGTATAAGGACTCATTGTTCCTGCACCTTTTTCAGTATCGTAAGATTGCATTAACATACAGCCTTGGTCTGACCAATATTTTTGTAGCGTTTGAATCATTTCTTGTACAGTTAATTTGTGACTCATCGTTTCTTCCTCCTTCAATTGTATACAAAAAGTCCCTATGTTTGCCTAAACAAACATAGGGACGATAATTTTTAATATCGCGGTTCCACCCTACTTCCAATCCTAATTCGATTGGCAGCTTCGTTAGCTTACTCAAGAGTGCCTGTTCAAAAAAATCTTATTTCTTGGCTTCCACTTACCCAAAATCGCTTTTAATGAAGATTATTTCTACTTTTCTCCGTCTACGTAATTTATATTTATTGTCTTATATTAAGCCTAAACGTACCTTTTGTCAATATGAAAGCTACTATTTATCGACTTTCAGCATGTTTTCCCAGGATTTCATTTGGTTGATAAATTTTTTACTTTTCAAATGAATCCCTACATACTCATCGTAAATGTTGTCTAGGGTTTGACGAATGGCTAATTTAGTTTCATCCTTTAATTTGATACTACTAATTTGTTGATAATTAATTCGTGAAAATATCCGTATAAAATGAATGGCTTTACGATCAAAATGAGAGCGTCGTTCATCCATCCCGTAATGACTCTCACACAACAGCCCAGAATAAGCATAAGAAAAATCAAACTGACCATCTGTTTTTCCGCAAACAGCACACCCATTCCAATTTACCTTCACACCGAACCGCTCTAACAATTGAACTTCAAAGATATTTGTAATAATCTCTGGATCATAACCCTTTTCAAGCAGTGTTAAAGCTTCTAAGGTGAATCCGTAGAGTGCTGGATCGTAGACACCATCCTCAATCGCAACATCCACTAAATTTAGTATATAAGTAGCATAGGCCGAGATAAAAATATCTTGTTGGATGACTTTGAAAGGAGTTATTTCTTTGACATTGTTCAAAAAAGATAATCCTTCTGTTTTAATATCTGCAATATAAACTGCTTTGGTGAAAGGTTGAATAGCTGCTTGAAAGGGATTGTTTTTTCGATTGGCATTTTTGACAAAAAACATTTTTTTCCCATGAGACTCTGTAAACAGTTTAACTAGTTTATCTTTCTCCCGGTAATTTTTTGAGAATAAGACAAGCGCTTGAACTTCTTCTTGATGTCTCAAAATAAACACTCCTTTCATTTGATAAAAAGATAGAGGTTGACAACAATTGTCAACCTCTGTCACAACTTCATATTTATTAGTAATCCATTTCACGGTAACCAAAGTTTTGTAAGTCTTTTTGTTTATCGCGCCAATTTTTTTGAACTTTTACCCATAATTCAAGGTAAACCTTATCTCCAAGTAAGTTCTCAATATCTTTACGACTTTTCACACCAATATTTTTAAGCATTTTACCACCTTTACCGATGATAATACCTTTTTGACTATCTCGTTCAACGATAATAGAAGCTTGGATATGAACTTTATCAAATTCATCACGTTTCATACTTTCTGTTACCACTGCAATCGAGTGAGGGACTTCTTGTTCAGTTAAATGAAGAACCTTCTCACGAATTAATTCAGAAACAATAAAGTACTCTGGATGATCCGTCACTTGATCCTCTGGGTAAAACTGAGGACCTTCTGGAAGATCTCCTACAAGAGTTGTTAAAAGTGTTTCCACATTATTTCCTTCTGTTGCAGAAATTGGAATAACTTCAGTAAATTTAAATTCATCTTGATAATCTTTAATGATTGGTAATAAATCGTCAGGTTTTACTGTATCAATTTTATTAATAATTAAATAGACAGGTGCTTTCACATTTCTTAAACGCTCAATAATAAAATCATCACCACGTCCTCGTGGTTGATCCGCACTTACCATGAATAAAACAGCATCTACTTCACGTAAAGCACTATAAGCCGTCTCTACCATAAAATCACCTAGTCTCGTTTTAGGTTTGTGGATACCAGGTGTATCGATGAAAACAATTTGTTCTTCTTTTGTAGTGTAGACACCTTGAATTTTATTACGTGTTGTTTGTGCTTTGTCACTCATAATCGCAATTTTTTGAGCCACAATTCTATTTAGCAATGTTGATTTACCAACATTTGGACGTCCAATAATCGCGACAAAACCAGACTTGAAACCTTCTTTATACATTATATTCCTCCATTATATTATCAATTGCCATATTTTAGGTATAAAAATAATGGCACCTATTAAACTAGCTAAGATGGCACTTAAAAACACTGCTCCAGCAGCCATATCTTTGACTTTTTTTGCTAAGAGAGCGTACTCGTGATTGGTAACTAAATCGACCACTGTCTCAAAAGCCGTGTTGATTGTTTCAGTAATTAAAACCATGAAAATGGAAACTAAGACAAACAACCATTCTATCCTACTTATATTGAAAAACAAACTCATCATGACAGACAACGCTGTTAATAGCAAGTGATACTTCATGTTCCGCTCTTCTTTTAAAACAGTGAGTAAACCAGCTAACGCATGTTTCAATGATTCTAAAAATGATTTGTTCTTTCTTGTTTGTTTTCTATCTCTTAAGTCCATAATCATCTAAGATCTTTCTTTGCAGACCAAACATTTCTTTTTCATCTGGTTCAGTCATATGATCGTATCCATTTAAATGTAAAAAACCATGGACAACTAAAAAACCTAACTCACGTTCAAAAGAATGATTGAATTCATTAGCTTGTTCTGTAATTTTTTCGACTGAGACAATAATATCTCCTAAATTTCTAGGAATACCAAATTTAGAAAAATCAAGGGACATTTCATCAATGCCCTCATCTTCTAAAGCAAAACTAATGACATCTGTTGGGGCATCTTTTTCACGATACTTCCGGTTGATTTCATGAATCTCCTCATTCGTTACAAAAGTTACTGACATTTCAGTGTCATCTGCTAACTCTAAACTTGGGGTTTCTGAGGCAAAATCAATGATATCACTTACCAATTTTAATTGTTCATCAGTTATTTTATTTGTTTTATCAACAATCGTAATGTCCATTTTAAACTTTTCTTCCTTCCTGCTCTTGTTTCATTTTTTCTGCTTCTGACTTCATTTTTGGATATTTAATCCTTGAATGGAAGGTGCTACATAAGCCATCTACAATTGATTTTTCAATGATAGCAATTTCGTTTAATGTTAAGCCACTTTCGTTTAATTGTCCATCATCAAGTCTCGAGCGAATGAGACCATGTACAAACTCAGCAATTTTCTGATTCGTTGGGTGATCCATTGCCCTGACAGCTGCTTCAGCACTGTCGGCAATATTGATAACTCCGGCTTCTCTTGATTGAGGTTTAGGTCCTGGATATCTAAAAGTTTCCTCGATTGTATCGGCATTTCTTTCTTGTTCTTTAATATAAAAATATTTCATTAAAGTTGTCCCGTGATGTTGCTGACACACATCAATTACAAACTGTGGCATTTTAGCTTCCTCTAAAATTTTAACCCCTTCAGTCACATGACTAAAAATAATTTCTTTACTATCAGAAGGTAATAAGAAATTATGTGGGTTCTCAACGCCATCAGGTAAATTTTCCACGAAAAAGTTAGCATGTTTAATTTTCCCAATATCATGATAATAACAAGCCACTCGTGTTAAGAGTGATCTGCCACCAATTTCAGCTACCGCATTGGCACTCAGACTTGCTACCATCATACTATGATGATAGGTCCCCGGTGCTTCTTGGAGCAATCGTTTCAATAAGGGTTGGTTTGGATTACTCAATTCGTTTAATATAATCACGCTATCATCTGTAAATAACAACTCTATATAAGGATGGAGACCAATGGATAAGATAAACGAGAAAATTCCGCCTGCTGAGGCGATAAATAAACTAGTTAAGGTCTTACTATCCCCAAAGTCTAACCCTTGATATGCGGTTAAAATAGCGATAAATACAAAAGGCACAATTATCAGTAAAAAGAAAGCCGACTTAAGCTGTGACTCAATCCTTTTTCTAACTAAGAAAGTCGCAATACATCCACTAAATGCGTAGAATAAAGTGATAACTAACAAGGATGTTGTTCCTGCCAAATTATAGAAAATAAAAATTGAAAAGATTGATTGGAACATCGCTACTAAAAGTCCCCATTTACGGCTCATAAACATTGTTAAAATAACTGGAACGAATGCTGATGGGAAAAGAAGAGAGACATTACTAAACGTATCTTTTTGGAAAAGATAGAGTAACTTCATAAAGAAGATCGAGATTAAAATACTACAAGCATAAAAAATAATATTCTTCATGACGTTTTCTTCATCGTCTTCTGTTTTAGAAATGAAATAAATCAACGACAACTGTAAAATTAACGTTAAAACAAGAGCTAACATTGGAAAAACAGAAGTTGATTGATTCGTTAAACCTAACATTTTTATTTTTTCCATTGCTTTAGAATCAATTTGTTCAGCTTCTCGAACAATAATCTCACCTTGATAAATCATGACAGGTTGAACGTTATTCTTAGCATTTTCTTTCATTTGCTCAGTTGCTTTTTCATTTGCCACTTCATTTACGACAACGGTTTTATCAATGATTGTATTCACTGATTGCCTCATGGTTGTCGTGATATCAATATATTGAAGACGCTCCTTAGCAGTTTGTTTTTCTGTTTGTAAATTAGTATTTCTAATTTTACGATTCATCACCTCGCCAATAACTGATGCACTTTCTTCTTTAACACGCTTCAAATCACTTGTTGAATAAGAAAAAAGTTGTTCATAGAAAGAATCTGGGTAAGATTGAAAATAAGCTAAATCATTTGGGTTTAGCTTTTCAAACTGTGATTTTAGCATAGGTATTTTTTCCTCTACACTAACTTCACTAACAGTTTTTTTATCTTTGGCTTTACTTACATTTTCATTGTAAGTTTTCTCTGCATCAGCATTAGTTTTTTCAACCATTTCAAATAGTTTTGCTACCAAAGCTTCTTGAGCGTCTGATTTAGTGGAATCATAGGTATATTCCGGAGAAACACTTTCAACCGCCAAGCGTTGCTTTTCTTCTGTCTCAGATTTATTTTCAACCGTCTTATTTGCCCGAATTGTTTCTTCTGCCAACTGACCTTCTTTAAATACTTTTTGTTTTTGCTCAACACTCCCGCGCATAAAAACAAACAAAACAATTGACATGACAATTAAAATTACCGGAATAAACTTTTTATCTAATAAATTCGGTATTTTCTTTATATCGAGTTTCATTACTATCCCCCTTTATTAAATCAGCCACCGTTTAATCATTAGAATAGGCTTTAATTATATCGGCTACTACAGGATGTCTAACAACATCATTTGTAGAAAATTCAATAAATTTAATTTTTTTAATATCTCTCAAAATACTCTCAGCATGGATTAAACCACTTGGTATACTTTTGGGTAAATCGATTTGTGTCGGGTCCCCATTAATAATCATTTTAGATTGGTTACCTAATCTGGTTAAAAACATTTTCATTTGTGATTTCGTTGTATTTTGTGCCTCATCAAGAATAACAAAGGCTTCTTCTAATGTTCGTCCTCTCATATAAGCAAGAGGAGCAATTTCAATAACGCCACGCTCCATTAAGCGATTGGTGTGCTCCATCCCTAATATAAGGTACAGCGCATCATAAATCGGTCTTAAATAAGGATTTACTTTTTCTTGTAAGTCCCCAGGTAGAAAACCTAAGCTCTCTCCTGCTTCAACGGCTGGACGCGTTAAAATAATTTTTTCAACTTCACCATTTTTAAGTGCCGCAACAGCCATACAAACAGCTAAAAATGTTTTACCGGTACCTGCTGGACCAAAACCAAAAACAACATCATTTCTTTTGATGGCTTCTACGTAATTTTTTTGCCCTGTATTTTTAACTCTTATTGGCGTTCCTTTTGAATCTTTAATAATTGTTTTTTCGTACAAAGATAAAAAATTAGCTAAATCTTCTTTTTTTGCCATTTGGACAGCTGTAATAATATCTGTGGTATTTATTTTGTGTCCTCGTAAAGCTAATTTTTGAATATTTTTTAAAATTTCATGAGCGTAGGTTACATTGGGTTCAATCCCCGTAATTTTAATCACTTCACCACGACTCGTAATAGTTAAATTTAAGTATTCCTCTAACATGGTTAAATGCTTATCGTGAGCCCCGAATATTTCGTTAACCTCAACTTGTTCACTTAAAATAATATCAATTGATTTTTCATCTACATTTGCCAAATAATCTACAGCTCCTTTAATAAACTATCATTACTAAATAATACCATAAATATCGGTTATGAAAAAGGGAGAGCTAAAATTAGACAAAAAAATAAGCAGTGAGTTATACACTCACTGCTCAATGGATTTTAAGATATTAATTCTTTAACTAAAGCATTAATTTTTTGTCCGTCAGCTTTGCCTTTTGTTTTCGGCATCACTGCACCCATTACCTGACCAAAATCCTTCATCGATGTTGCGTTCACAGAAGCAATAGCCTCTACAATAATAACCTTAAGCTCATCATCTGAAAGCTGTTCTGGCAAATAACGAGCAACAATAGAAATACCACTTTCAGCTTGTTCCACTAAATCTTGACGACCAGCTTTTTCAAACTCGATCAGTGCTTCTTTCCTTTGTTTCATTTCACGAGACACTAAAGTCAGCTCTTCTTCAGGAGATAAATCATCTCCCTTACTGATTTGCTCGTTTTGGATAGCAGTTTTAATCATTCTAAGAATGGCTAAAGACTCCTTATCCTTGCTTTTCATCGCTAATTTGATATCATCATTTAACGTATTTAAAAGTGACATAATATCAGATCCATTCATTAAAAACTAGAATTTTTTACGCTTTCTTGCAGCTTCAGACTTTTTCTTACGCTTAACACTTGGCTTTTCGTAAAATTCACGCTTGCGGTATTCTTGTAAAGTACCAGTTTTTGAAACGGAACGTTTAAAGCGACGAAGAGCGTCATCTAATGATTCGTTCTTACGAACAACAGTTTTTGACATATAAATCCCTCCCTCCAAACTTTTAGGTAACCGTTTTTCATAAATTACATTAAAACAAAAAACCGTTCGTAGTATATTATACCTAATGAGTTTTTTTCAGTCAACTGTCTCTCAGTGTTTTTTTAAGCATTTTTGACATTTTCCTAAAATTTCGAACCTGTGAGACTCAATTTCACAGTCTGGAAGTTGCTCATCAAAGAAGGTCATCGGGCATAAATTGACTTCTTTTGTCGCTCCACAACTTGTACAAATAAAGTGATGATGGTGCGAATGTTCGTGACAACTAGACACATCACAATGAAAACGAACTTTTTTTTCACCCATTAATTCGGTTTCTTCCAGTAATCCCATTGTCGTAAAATCTCTTAAATTTCGATAAATTGTATCGTAACTAATCCCTGAATGTTTTTTATTCATAAAGTCAAAAACTTCGATTGCTCCAAGATATCTGTTCTCTTGAATCAAAAAAAGGAGGATTTCTTCTCTTTTTTTAGTATATTTATAACCATTTTCTTTCATAATCTTAATGGCGCTCTCTAATTGACCGTTCACTGCTTTCACCTCGCTAACGTTGTTTCATTAACATCATTATATGATATAATGAGCCATATGTAAAAAACAAAAGAAGGGAATAATCAAATGACCAATAACCAAATTTATATGTACATTATTTCTGATTCAGCTGGAGAAACAGCCTCAAAGCTTGCCCACGCCTCAATTGCTCAGTACGATCAATTAGACGTTGACGTTCAACTTTTAAAGCAGACATTCATAGAAAACCCTAGCGATTTAATGTGCGCTTTAGAAGAGGCGAAAGAACTAAATGCAATCGTTCTACAAACCTTAATCTCTGAAGACCTCGTTCAATTATCAAATGAGTATTGTAAAGAAAATAATTTATTTACAATTGACGCCTTATCACCTATCGTTAACGAAGTCAAAAAAAGAACAGGTATCGAACCTAGTCGCGTACCTGGTGCTCTTCATTTCTTAAATGAAAATTATTTTGAAAGAATTAACGCCATGGAATTTGCGGTAAAGTATGATGATGGTAAAGATCCTCGAGGCTTTTTAGAAGCTGACATTTTATTATTAGGTGTTTCAAGAACGTCTAAAACACCTCTCAGCTTATTCCTAGCCAATAAAAATTTAAAAGTAGCTAACTTACCATTAATACCAGAGGCTCATATTCCTCCTCAGATTTGGGAAGTAGACCCTAAAAAAATTGTTGGTCTGACAAATGATCCAAAAATTTTAAACGCAATCCGAGAAGACCGTATGCGCTCATATGGGTTAAGACCAAATACCGCGTATTCTGATATTGGTAAAATTAAAGATGAATTAAAATTTGCTAATGAGTTATACGAAAAAATCGGCTGCCTCATTATCAACGTTGCTCAACGCTCAATCGAAGAAACAGCCTCCATCATTTTAACTGAACTCGATCTAGAAGATCACAGCTATTTCTGTTAACAAAGAGTAGTGAAAAAGGCGCTTAGCTCCAAGCGACTGGAAGAAACGAAAAACAATTCGCCCTTTTTGAATTGATTTTCATTTCTGAAGTTGCCGCAGGAGTTGCCTTTTGAACCCGGACTACAAAGAGTGGTGAAAAAGGCATTTTTCTCCAACTAAAACTAAAAAAAATTTATAAAACAAACCCGATGCTAATTTTTTAAAATCAGCATCGGGTTTTGTTTTATTTAATTGATATTTTATAACTTCTTTCAAACACATCTCCAGGGTGAATTAAATTCATCCCTTTTTTATCTTCAATTTTACCTGTAGCATCTGTTGTATCAGCAATTCCTGCCCAAGGTTCAATGCACACAAAAGGGGCTTCTTTAGGGAATGGGGACCAAATACCAACGTACGGTAGATTATCATACGACACCACAACCCCGTGATTCGTTACATCTGATAAAATTGAAAAGGCATTTTCTCCCTTAGTTTCTAACACAAGTGCATCTTTTTCGAAAATACGTCTTTCCACTTGAATGGAAGTATTTGTTTGAGCCAATGTTTTTTCAGCTAGATTGATAAAGGCACCCTCTAAAGGTAATAAAAATCGGGATTTTGAAGGAGCAAAATGTAAGTAATAATCATTAAAGTTTGTTCCTTTAACAAGTGGAATATTAAAGGCAGGATGACCACCGATACCAAAATACATTTCCTCTGATTGAGTTTCCACTTGATAAGCAATGGTTAAATCATTATCAACCAATCGGTAAATTAGTCTAAGTTCAAAGTGAAAGGGATAGTTTTTCAATGTTTCTTCACTACTTTTTAGTAAAAACGTTGCACTATCCTTTTCTTGATGTTCCACAATAAATACCATATCTCGTGCAAATCCGTGTTGATTCATCGTATAGGATTCATTGTTATACGTATAACTATCACCCTTTAATTTACCTACAAAAGGAAATAGAACAGGAGCATGTCTTGCCCAATAGGTTTCATCTGCTTGCCAAATATACTCTAAGTTGGTTTCTTTGAGTACAAAACTACAAACCTCTGCCCCTTTTTCATTAATGCAAACACGACTACTTTTACTCTCCAAAATAACTGACATACATTAACCTCCTAAAAAACTAAATAATGTTTTCTTTGTTTAATTCTTCTTTGAAACGATCATTAGTAATTTTGATATAGGTACCTTTCATTCCTAAAGATCTAGTTTCGACAATCCCTGCAGACTCTAATTTTCTTAGAGCATTAACAATCACAGAACGAGTAATACCAATCTCATCAGCAATTGTTGAGGCTGTAATGCGGCCTTCTGTTCCTTCCAAGACATTAAAAATTGCTTTAATTGCCTTAGTTTCACTAAACGATAATGTCCCAATAGCCATTTTAACGTTTGTTGATTCTCTGACTCTTTTTTCAATTTCACGAGATTGTTGATATAAAATTTGCATACCCACAACTGTAGCACTGTATTCTGCTAGAACAAGATCATTAGAATTAAAAGGTGTTTCTAATCTTCCTAGAATAATCGTCCCTAGACGTTCTCCAGCACCATATATTGGTACAACTGTTGTATAAGCTTCGATAAACCCTGTTTCTTCCCGCAGTTCAATTGGAAAAACAGTCATTTCACTATCGATTTTAATATTTTCCTTGGTTAAATCAACATAAGAAATTCCGCGAATATATGATCTAGGAAACTTTTGTTCTAGTAACATGCTTTTGACACGCTCATTATTAAAATCATGAAGAACGATATACCCTAAAACGACGCCTTCTTTGTTAATAATATACGCATTACAATCTAAAATATCACCCAATGTGTCAGCCATCTGATTATAAGGCAAATCAGATGACAAACTGAATGTGTTTTCCTTTTGCAATAGTTCATTAATCATTCGTGTTTTTGCTAGTAGTGTATCCATCCGTTACTCCCCCTCAGATTAAACAAACGATTATAGAATATAACGACTTAAATCTTTGTCAGTTGCAATATGATCTAATTTTTCATTCACATAGCTCTCTGTTATAGTAATTTCTCCCATTTGCATATCTGGTGATTCAAATAATAAATCTTCAAGTAATTTTTCAAGAATCGTATGTAAACGTCTCGCTCCAATATTATCCGTTTCACTGTTCACGCTAAACGCGATGTTAGCGATTCTCTCGATAGCTTCTTTCGTAAAAGTTACTTTTATATTCTCCGTAGCTAAAAGCGCAATATATTGCTTCACAAGCGCGTTATCAGGCTCTGTTAAGATTTTGATAAAGTCTTCAGCTGTTAAATCATCTAATTCCACTCTAATCGGGAAGCGCCCTTGCAGCTCAGGAATTAAATCGCTTGGTTTACTTAAATGGAACGCACCTGATGCGATAAACAAGATATGATCTGTTGAGATTGTTCCGTATTTTGTATTAACAAGTGAGCCTTCAACGATTGGTAAAATATCACGTTGAACGCCTTCTCTTGAGACTTGACCAGAATTTTCTGATTTTGATGTGATTTTATCAAACTCATCAATGAAAACAATACCGTGGTTTTGAGCTAAACGAATTGCTTCACTATGAATATCAGCATCATTGACTAATTTTTCAGATTCTTCATTAATTAAAATCTCACGAGCTTCTTTGACAGTCAACGTACGTTTCACTTTTTTCTTAGGTGTTAGAGCGCTTAAGGTATCGTTTAAATCAATTCCCATTTGTTCTAAGCCGTTATTCATTGCAGGGGCTGTTTTCTTTTCTTCAACTTCAATCGTAATTTCACGATTTTCAAGCATGCCTTTTTCAAGTTGTGATTGAACTGTCTCACGACTGACACGAATTGTGTCGTTGATTTCCTCTTTTTCTTCTTCTTGGTTATTTCCCATACCATTCATCATGTTCATCATCATATCAAACTGATTGGTATTTTTCTTTTGTTCCTTTTTAATTCCTGGAACCAATAATTTAACCAATCTCTCTTCAGCTTTTTTCAACGCTTGAGAATAAACACTGCTGTATTGTTCTTTTTTAACAATCACAATACTTGATTCGACTAAATCACGAATCATTGATTCCACGTCACGACCAACATAGCCGACTTCAGTAAATTTCGTTGCTTCCACCTTAACAAAAGGGGCATTCACGATTTTAGCTAATCGACGGGCAATTTCTGTTTTACCAACACCTGTTGGTCCGATCATTAACAGATTTTTAGGTGTAATTTCTTGTTGCATATCTTCATCTAATTGCATACGACGGTATCTATTTCTTAAAGCAACAGACACTGATTTTTTTGCAGTGTGTTGTCCAATAATATATTTATCTAAATCTGAGACGATTTCTCTAGGTGTTTTTTGATTAGTTGTCGTTGTCATAGTGTCACCATTCCTTTAAAATTCTTCTACAATAATATTATGATTTGTATAAACACAGATGTCTCCTGCAACATGCAACGCCGCTTGAGCAATCTCACCTGCCGTTAATTCTTCTTTACCATTTGATTTTAAGGCTCTTGCAGCTGCTAAAGCATAGTTGCCACCTGAGCCGATTGCTAAAATACCATCATCTGGTGCGATAACTTCTCCTGTTCCTGAAACAACCAACATCTCTTTGTCGTTCATCACGATTAACATGGCTTCAAGTTTTTGCATCATCTTGTCGCTGCGCCACTCCATGGCAAGTTCAACGGCTGCTCGCATTAAATTGCCTTTATATTCATTTAATTTACCTTCAAATTTTTCTTCTAGGTTAAAGGCATCTGCCACACTTCCAGCAAACCCAACAATAACTTCATCATTATAAATTCGACGAACTTTTCTTGCTGTTCCTTTCATCACGACAGATTCGCCCATTGTTACTTGGCCGTCTCCTGCCATTGCAAATTTGCCGTCTTTTTCAACAGCACAGATTGTTGTTGAATGAAATGTTGTGTATCCCATAATATTCTTCCTCTCTTTTAAGCTCTCGGATGAAAATTTCGATAGCTTTTTTGCAGTGTATCTGTTGTTACATGAGTATAAATCTGTGTAGAAGACAAACTTGAATGTCCCAATAATTCTTGAACTGTTCTCAAGTCTGCTCCGTTATTTAATAAATGAGTCGCAAAGGTATGCCTAAACATATGCGGATGAATATCCGTCGTTAAGCTACTCTTTTCGATAATTTTTTTTAATATATATTGAATCCCTGAATCTGTTAATTGCTCACCTCGATGATTCACAAATAAAAAATCATGGGATGTTTTACTCTTGGTCATTAGTTCCGCGCGCCCGGACTGAATGTAATCCATTATCGCGTCATTTGCAAATGAACCAAAAGGAACGTATCTCTCTTTATTACCTTTTCCAAAAATTAGCACAACCGAATGTTCAAAATCGATATCTTTAATTTTGATATTCACACATTCCGTTACCCGAATCCCTGTACCATAAAGGACTTCTAGTAACGCTCTGTTTCGATTGTCTAAAGCATCATCTCCTTGCGTCTGCAAAAATAAGGCTTCCATTTCTTTTTCATAAAAGAAACGAGGCAATTTAGCTTGTTGGCGTTTCATCTGAACATAGGAAAATGGGTTATCTTCTAAGACTCCATTTTTTACTAAAAACTGATAGAAAGAGCGCAAACTAGAAACATTGCGACTAATCGTATTTCGACTGTAATTTTGATCGTGAAGTTTAGATAAGTAGATTCTAATATCTTGAAGGGTCACAGATAAGTAATCTTCATCACCTGTTTCCTTTAAAAATCCAAAAAAGTTTAGCACATCATCATGATATGCCTCTTTTGTTTTTTCAGAATACTGTCTCTCAATCATGATATATCTTAAAAACTCAGTTAAGTGATCCATCGTCCAAGAAAGTCCTTTCAAATAAATTACAAGACAAATGTAACATACTCAATAATCTAAAACAAATGAATTGTCAGAATTTAACGAATTATACAGAAAAAGGACACAATTTGTTCACAAAAATAGCACTCGATTATATCGAGTGCTAAAAATTTAATTATTCCAAGTCAATGTTTTTTCTAAATGACCTGTTTCGTCTATTGATTCTGATAAAAAAGTAAATCCTTGTTTGATATAAAACTCATAAGCCTTTTTATTTTCTTCATAAACGCTTAATGTCAGGTGAGTATGACGCTCTTTAACAAAATTAAGTAACTTCTTACCCACACCTGTTCCTTGTGATTCATTTTTAACGAAAATACCCTCGATATAATCATCACCCATACCGATAAAACCAAGAACTGTATCCTCTTCTTCAAAAACATACACAAGGGCTTCTGGCATCATTTTCTTAACAAATGGTAGTGCTTCTTCCCAATACGAGGCATCAATAAAACTATGAGCTTCCGTATTCGCACTTAACCAAATATCAAAAACCTGTTGCCATCTAGAGTCTGTCACATCTACCAATTGATTAATCATACTATCGTACAACCTTCTTAATATCTTTTAATGCACGATCAGCAATCGCTTGGTATCGTTCTTTTTTATCTCTAATTTTCATTGGTAATTCAGGGAAAATACCAAAGTTTGCGTTCATTGGTTGGAAATTTTTACCTGATGTATGCGTAATGTAATGCGCCATACTTCCCATTGCTGTTGTTTCTGGGAAAATAATTGGTTCTTCACCTTTTGCTAAACGGGCTGCATTAATACCAGCAACTAATCCACTCGCTGCACTTTCAACGTAACCTTCCACTCCAGTCATTTGACCAGCAAATAAAAGAGTCGGACGTTTTTTTGATTGGTAAGTAGGTTCAAGTAGTTCAGGTGAATTCATAAAGGTGTTACGGTGCATTACCCCGTAACGTACAATTTCAGCATTCTCTAATCCTGGAATCATTTGAATAATTCGTTTTTGTTCTCCCCATTTCAAATGAGTTTGGAAACCAACAATGTTGTAAAGTGACGCTGCTGCATCATCTTGACGTAATTGAACTACGGCATAAGCACGTTTGCCCGTTTTAGGATCTTCTAATCCAACTGGTTTTAGAGGACCAAATGTCATTGTTTTTTCTCCACGAGCCGCCATAACTTCAATCGGCATACATCCTTCAAAGAATTTTTCTTTTTCAAATGTTTTTAACGGCGCTACTTCTGCTGTGATTAATGCTTCTCTAAATGCGTAGAACTCTTCTTTGTTCATGGCACAATTTAAATAAGCTGCTTCCCCTTTATCATATCTTGATTTAAGGTAAACTTTATCCATATCAATCGTATTTTTATCTAAGATTGGCGCAGCTGCATCGTAAAAGTATAACCCTTCTGATTCCGTAAATTCTTTAATACTTTCAGCTAAAGGTTCACTTGTTAAGGGACCTGTTGCGATAATCGTAATACCCTCTTCTGGAATTTCAGTGATTTCTTCATGATGAACTGTTACATTTTCATGATTTGATACTTTATCTGTAATATATTGAGAAAAGCTTTCGCGATCAACGGCCAATGCCCCACCAGCTGGAACTTGGTTCACATCAGCTGAGTCAATAATGACAGAATCCAAATAACGCATTTCTTCTTTTAAAAGACCAGCAGCTATTGTGACACTGTTACCTCTAAGGGAATTCGTACAAACAAGTTCCGCAAATTTATCCGTGTGATGAGCTGGTGTTTTTTTGACCGCTCTCATTTCATATAAATCAACTTTAATACCAGCCTCAGCTACTTGAAACGCTGCTTCACTACCAGCAAGACCAGCACCAATTACAGTTACTTTCATTTCTGTCATTAAAAAAACCTTCTTTCTTTTTCACAAAAAAATACTAAAGGGACTTAAAACATTTTTTGTTTTAGTCCCTCGACGATAGTATTATACACAATTTAATTAGTAATAGACAACATTTTATTTTTGCACATCTTCTGTATAATCACAGTCGCTACAAATAATTTGTTGACCACCACGTACTTTTTTAAGTATTAGGTAATGAGAACATTTTGGACAATCACGACCAATTGGGCGATCCCAAGAAGTAAATTCACATTCAGGATACTGATCACAGCCAAAGAAGATACGATTTTTCTTCGTTTTCTTCTCGATAACATCTCCTTTTTTACAAGTTGGACATGTCACACCGATTTTTTTAACGATGGCTTTCGTGTTACGACAATCAGGAAAATTACTACAGGCATAGAATTTACCATATTTACCTAATTTAATGAGCATTGGATTGCCACATTCTTCGCAGTCAAAGCCTGCTGGTTCATCTTTTAATTGAACTTTTTCTATTTCTTTTTCAGCGACTTCTAACTCTTTAGCAAATGGTTTATAGAATTTATCAACGACGTCCACCCAATTTTCTTGAGCAATGGCTATCTTATCTAAATCTTTTTCCATCTCAGCCGTAAAGTTCACATCCACAATTTTCGAGAAGAACTCACAAACTAATTTATTAACAATTTCACCAAGCTCAGTTGGCTCAAAACGACGCGCGTTTAATTTCACGTAGTAACGTCTTTGAATGGTTTCAAGGGTCGGCGCATACGTAGATGGGCGACCTACACCGTTTTCTTCTAAGGTTTTAATCAAGGTTGCTTCACTAAATCTTGCTGGTGGTTGAGTGAAATGTTGTTTTGGCTCAATATCGGCTGATTTAACCGCATCTCCCTCAGCAAGTTCTGGTAAGATATTTTCTTTATCTTCTTTACCATCATCTTTGCCTTCAATATAGACTTTCGTGAATCCAGCAAACTTGATTTTTGAGCCATTGGCAACAAATTTAATGCCATTTTGTTCGATATCAACACGCATTGTATCTAAAATAGCTGGTGCCATTTGACTTGCGACTGTTCTTGCCCAAATTAATGAATACAATTTAAATTGATCTTTATCCAAGAATTCTTTGACTGATTCTGGTGTTCTTAAAATACTTGATGGACGAATCGCCTCATGGGCATCTTGAGCACCCTTAGCATTTTTAGTTTTCTTAATAGCACCACCAGTATAGTCTTTTCCGTATTTCTCAACGATAAAGTTAAAAGCTTCTTCTTTAGCCGTATCAGAAAGACGAGTTGAATCAGTACGCATATAGGTAATTAAACCGACTGTTCCTTGACCTTTACCAAGCTTAATTCCCTCATACAATTGTTGTGCCACCATCATGGTTTTTCTTGTTCTGAAGTTTAATTTACGAGCAGCTTCTTGTTGCATGCCACTGGTTGTAAAGGGTAGTGATGGGTTTCTTTTACGTTCTTTTTTCGTTACTTTCGTCACATCGTAATCGCGAGAAGTTAATTTTTCTGTGATAGCTTTTACTTCATCTGCATTATTTAATTTTAATTTTTTACCGTCAATCCCGTAAAAATTAGCTTTGAATTTTGATTTCCCTTTGACAAAATCACCTGTAATACTCCAATATTCTTCTGGAGTAAACGCACGAATCTCATCTTCACGGTCAATAATCATTTTTAAAGCAATCGATTGAACCCGACCGGCACTCAATCCTTTTTTTACTTTCTTCCATAATAACGGACTAATTGAATAACCTACCAAGCGGTCTAAAATCCGACGAGCTTGTTGGGCATCCACTAAATCAACGTTAATTTTACGTGGTTCTTTAAACGCTGCTTTAACAGCATCTTTTGTAATCTCATTAAAGACAACTCGGTTGTTATCTTCTAAATCCAAATCTAAAATGTGGGCGAGGTGCCATGCGATGGCTTCCCCTTCCCTATCCGGATCGGCTGCGAGGTAAACTTTATCCGCCTTTTTCGCATATTTTTTTAATTCTTTGATAACGGGACCTTTTCCCCTGATATTAATATATTTTGGATCATAGTTATCTTCAATATCTATACCCATTTTACTTTTAGGAAGATCTCGAATATGACCCACACTCGCTACAACTTTATAATTTCTGCCTAAGTACTTTTCAATGGTTTTAGCTTTTGCTGGGGATTCTACGATTACTAAATATTTATAACTCATGTTTTAATCCCTTTCTTTCACTTATTTTATCTTTTATTTTTTTGTGTTCAACAATCGATAACCATATTAGTCCATTAAACAGCCATTTGTCAAGGAGCGAATTTTTTTTGACTCTTATTTATGAAAATTCATTCAAGATATCAGAGGCTTTCCACGTACATTTAGCTCCTTCTTGAATGAGTTGTAAACAACCTTCAGAATGATCCTTCAAAGGATTCCCTGGAACTGCAAAAACATCTCTCCCTTCCTCTAAAGCAAGTTGTGCTGTAATAAACGTTCCACTTTTCTTTTCGGCTTCAATCACACAAACTCCTTGACTTAACCCTGCAATAATTCGGTTACGACTTGGAAAATGATAAGCTAATGGTGGTGTCTTAGGTAAATATTCTGTTAGAAGGAGATGTTTTTCTCCTATATATTGTTGCAGGCGCCAGTTTTCTTTTGGATAAACATAATCCAGACCTGAACCGATAACCGCAATCGTTTGTCCCTGATGTCTAATGGCTGCTTGATGAGCCGATGTGTCATTCCCTCTTGCCAATCCACTGACAATTGTGATTTCTTTTTCACATAAATCTGGAACAATTTTTTCAATCATTTCTTTCCCATAAGGGGTGGCATTTCTTGAACCAATAATCGCTAGTTTTTCTCTCGACATTAACCTGATATTTCCTAAGTAAAATAAAGCAATCGGTGGATTATAGATTTCTCTCAGATTTTCTGGATACTCATCATCCATAATAGTCACAAATGAATATTTATCCAAAAAATCTAATAAGTTTTCTTGAGATATTTGCTGTACTTTTTCAAATGATTGTGAAAAAGTCTCTTGATAAGATGACCTCACACGTCCAATAATGCTCATTTTTTCAGCTGTCAATTCTTCCTCTGGATTTTCGACTTTATATTGCAATATGAGTAGTAAACCTTTATTACCTATTCCTTTTAAATGCTTTAATCTAAAAATAAATAATCTTTGATCTAACATAAAAAAACCTCCTATTTATTGTACTATTAGTAAAGTACGTAAATAGAAGGTATTTTTTTGATTTAAACCATATCTTTTACAGGGGCAAATGATTTTCTATGAATCGGTGTGACACCATGCTCTTCTAACCCCATCAAATGCTTTTTAGTTCCATATCCAGCATTGTTTGAAAAGTCATATCCTGGATACATGATGTCAAATTCTTCCATCATCTTATCTCGTGTGACTTTTGCAATAATACTCGCACAAGCAATAGAAATACTTCTAGCGTCACCTTTGATAATTTTTTCTTGTCCAATCGGTAAATCAAGCACCATCGCATCAATTAACAAAAAGTCCGGTTTGACTTCTAATTGTTCCACAGCTTCTTTCATCGCAAGTTTTGTGGCTTCGTAAATATTTACTTGATCAATCACGTCATGATCTTTAATCCCGATACCAATAGCTACCGCTTGCTCTTTAATCTTCACAAAGAGTTCTTCTCTTTTTTTCAATGAAAGTTGCTTAGAATCATTCACTTCATGTAAATCAAAATCTTCTGGTAAGATAACTGCGGCTGATACAACAGGTCCAGCTAAAGGTCCACGACCCACTTCATCAATTCCCGCAATAAATTTAAAACCTGACTTTCTAGCATTTTTTTCAAACTCTTTCATTTCTTCAAAATGTTCTTTTAATTTCTGAGCCTTTAACAAGCGATTTTGACATGATTTGATTGCAGTCTGAACACTTTTTCTTTCATCATCAAAAAAAGACTGTTGTTCTAATTCATTTAGAGAGCTGACCTCTACTAACAGTTCCTTTATCTCTTTTGCCGTTAATTTACTCATTACATATCCTCAACTCGGTCTAAAGTATATTGACCCAAACGTCCGTCACGAATTTCTTGAACCACCATAATACTCGCTCGGTCAAAATCATCTTGGAATCCTCTTTTTTTAGTGATTAAGAGTAAAATATCTACTGGTGTTAACTCAAGCTCTTCTTCTGATAATTGATATCTCTTACCTAATTGGGCAGAATAATGCTCTTTAAAATAGGCTAAACCAAATAAAGCTAAATCATCCATATGAAGTAACGTATCTTTAATCGCTCCTGTTAAAGCTAACTTACGACCAATTTCTTGATCTTCAAATTTAGGCCATAAGATACCCGGTGTATCTAAAAGTTCCAACTCATTCCCTGTTTTTAACCACTGTTGCCCTTTGGTTACTCCAGGAGTGTTACCTGTTTTCGCCATATTTTTTTTAGCTAAACGATTTAATAAAGTTGATTTACCAACGTTTGGAATCCCAATACACATAGCTCTGATTGGTCTTGGTTTCATCCCACGAGCACGTTGTCTTTCAATTTTTTCAGCTAAAATTTCTTTGGCTTTAGGAACAATTTTTTTAATTCCTTTGCCTTCATTAGCGTTAATATTTAAACACGCATGTCCTTGTGATTCGAAATATCTTTGCCACTTGCTTGTTTCAATTGGATCTGCTAAATCAGCCTTATTTAATAAGATGATTCTTGGTTTTTGTTGAATTAAACTATCCAACATTGGATTTCGACTAGAAATTGGTAGTCTAGCATCGACTATTTCTAACACGATATCCACTAATTTTAATTTTTCAGAAACTTCTCTACGGGCTTTCGCCATGTGTCCTGGAAACCATTGTATTGTCATTTTCTTCCACTCCTAATTACTTAACTATCTTACTATGAAAAATTGGGTAGTACACCACTCTAGCTTTACCTAAAACAGATGTTTCACTGATGGTACCAAATGATCGGCTATCTTTGCTTAATCTTCTGTTATCACCTAAAACAAAATATTGGTTTTTAGGAATTTTCTTCGTTCCTAAAATATCTTCTGAGTTTAAATCTGTCGTAAAAACATACTCATTTTTATGTTTTTTTATATCTTTTAAAAAGGGTTCCTCTACTTTTTCATTATTAATATAAAGTTGATCTTTCTCGTATTTCACATGATCTCCTGGGAGTCCAATCACACGTTTAATATACGTATTACCATCTGGTGAAGTGAAGACAATAATATCAAATCGATCAATTTGACTAAAATTTTCCATGACGATAAAGTCATTTTCTTTTAAAGTTGGGGACATCGATTTTCCACTTACCTCAACAGGAATCAAGATAAAAGCTTGGACTATCACGGCAAATATTGAGCATACCACAATTAATTTTAACCAATGCCAGACTATATCTAGAACTTTCTTTTCCAATTTTTCACCGTCTTTCTTCCACACTATATAATATAGAAAAATCAATGAAATTGCTAGTCTTTCAAGCTTTAATTTAAAAAAAGTTACAAGAAATTGATTTTTTCTTGCAACTTTTCCTCTTATTTACTTTTTAAAACGTCAATCGCTTTATTATACTGGATATCATTAGCTTTCCAATGATTTCTGATGCTGTCTTCTAATTTTTCTACAGACGTTTTATCCATCACACCAGTGACCTCTAATTTCATGTCTGCTTGATATTTTTTCACAGCTTCAGTTGTTTCTTGCGTATAGGTTTCGCTGTCTTTATCCACGCTATAGCCTAACTCGTTTAAGTATGTATTAATGATTTTAACATTGGGACTAATAACGCCTTCTTTATATTCCATTGAACGGTCAATCACACGATTTTTTAAATAAGCTGGGTAATCAACTTTAATCGTTGGCTCTACCCCTTTTTTATCAATCCATTTGCCATCAGGGGTTAACCATTTACTGATTGTTAATTTAACTTCCCCGTAACCCTTCATTGGAACCATTGTTTGAACTGTTCCTTTACCATATGATTTAACACCAATCACGTCCAAACCATGCGCTTTAAAGGCACCTGCCATGATTTCAGAAGCACTGGCACTGTTTTCATCAATCAGAATAACTGATGGCTCTTTAATTTTGTTACCACCATCTAATTTTTCACTAGCAACTTCTTCTTGTTTATCTTTGGCTTTATTTTCAAATCCAACGATTGTTTTTCCGTCTTCAAGGAAACGGCTGGTCATTTTCTCAACATTTTGAAGAACACCACCAGGATTTCCACGAACATCAATCACAAATTTTTTCGCGCCTTCTTTTCTCATTTTGTCGACGGCTTTATCAAATTCATCTGATGTTGTTTGATTAAAGCTATTAATTTTAATATAACCAATCGTTGGTTCATTTTTATCAATGTTAGCTTTTACTGATTCAACGGCAATTTTATCTCTGACTATTTCCACGTTAAAGGTTTCGTCTCCACGTAAGATGTCTAATTTAACACGAGTCCCCTTTTTACCACGGACTTTTGACACCACTTCTTGAAGTGCTTTCCCTTTTGTATCTTTTCCGTCTACCTTGACAATGACGTCCCCTTTTTTAAGTTTAGCTTTTTCAGCAGGCGAGCCTTCGATTGGCGGTTCTGCGATGGTTGGATAATCATTTTCAAGCATCATCGTAGCGCCGATTCCTTCAAAACTACCAGAAACACTTGTATCAAATTCTTCGGCTTCAGCTTCCGGGAAAAAACTAGAGTGTGGGTCTCCGATTGCTGCCGTCATTCCTTCTAGTGCACCCGTGATTAGTTTTTTCTGATCCACGTCTTCAATGTACTGACTTTTGATTAATTCATTTAGTAATTCGATATTATCAAGATCTTCTTGAGTGCTGCCCATTGATAGGCGACTCATTGGATTGTTTAATTCATAAACAAACAAAGTAATACCTGACGCAAGTATCCCGACGATCACAATCGTTAAAATGTACTGCGTTAGCGAAATCTTATTTGAATCTTTTTGTTTCATCTGTTTAACACATCCTTTGGTGATTAGTTATTTTCAATGTAGTTTTCCCATAAGTTATCAAAAATATCCATATTAGGAATATAATAAGCATTTGTTTCTAAATAATGAGAAATTTCATCATAATCTTCAGATTGTTTTGGAAACTGTAGATCTTTGAAAATATCCTCTGCCAATTTTGATTCATCTGTTTGTTTCAATTTACCTCTAAACGTTTGAACATAATGATAAAAACTACGCTTCATTTTCATTACCATCCCATACTTTTTTTAAAAATGCTTTTCTGGTCTGACTTGAAAGGCTATATCTCTCAGGATTTTTCTTATAAAAATCTTGATGATAGTCTTCTGCCTCATAAAACGGCACAGCTTTCTCAATTTTTGTCACTATTGGATCCAGATAATACCCTGAGTCCGCTAAATTTTGCTTACTTTTTAAAGCCATTTCTTTCTGTGTCTCACTTGTGTAAAAAATAACGGGGCGATAACTATCACCTCGGTCCTCAAATTGACCAAACGCATCTGTCGGATCAGTTTGTTGCCAGTAGATAGTTAGAAGTTGTTCATAACTAATAACTTTAGGATCAAAATCAATTTTAACTGCTTCTGTATGCCCTGTTTTACCAGAACAAACCGCTTCGTAGGTTGGTTTTTCATCATGTCCACCTGTATAACCAGAAACAATAGAATCAATGCCTGGATGTTGATCAAATGGCTTTATCATGCACCAAAAGCAGCCACCTGCAAATATTGCTGTTTCTTTCAATCGCGTTCACATCACTTTTCTTTAGATTTTTCAGTCGATGTTTCTTTTGTCGAGTCTTTAGTATCTGATTTCTTCTTATCTTTACCTGCATCTTTTGGTAAGTACAAGCTAAAACTAATGTCATCATCTATTAAATTTATTTTCTTCGCTTTAATAGCTAGGCCATTTTTCATTTTAAATTTATCTAAGTGAAGATTAATAATTTGTGCATCCGCATCAATTTCAATCCAATCTGGTAAATCTGTTGTTGACGAGATGTAGTTAATCATGGCTGGGATTGGCACATTTAAAGAACCAACAGACAGGCTTTTCGCTCTTAATTGAACGTTACCATCACTTAAAACAAAGGGATCAAAGTATAAATAAAAATGAGTCTCGTGACCTAAAAGCTTGAATGTTCCATCAATCAAAGCATCATTTTCTAAATTAAAGGAATAATCAACCCCAGACTCTTCCATCATATCTTTCATGAAAAAATTTAAAGATTCATTCACTTGTGCTTTTTTCATATTGATATCTAAAATAGGTTTACTTTTTGTCTCAATCTTTGGCGCAGATTTATCATAGCTCATACGCGGAGTGGTAATCCGATTAATCAGAACCAGTGAAAACCCAACTAAAACAGCAACTAAAAGAATAAAAGCTGTTTTCCATGGGTTATTAAAAAATTGGACGATCTTCGATTTTTTAATTTTTTCTTGTCTATTTTCTTTTTTTGTCATGTAGACACCTCACTACTACTTATTATGTAGCCATTCTTTTTTAGTTGATTCCATTTTCGCTCTAAAGGCATTTGCTATAATTTGGTAACCTAAATTGTTTGGATGGAAACTGTCTTCTTCAGAAATCAGATTATTAATCAAATCCTGACTTGATTGACTTTTACCTTTTTTATCTTTACTGCCACTATCTTTAGTGACTTCAATATCTGGTAAGCCATTATAAATTTCATCATTAATCGGAACAAAATAGGCATTCTTTTGACCCTCTACGAATTCTTTACTACCTTCATTCCAATAATCAACAATCTCTTGCATTTCTTCTATTTCAGAAAAATTCTTATAAAAAGGATTATAAATCCCTAATTGATAAATAGGAGCTGTTGGATTTAAACTTCTAATTTCATCGTATAATTCTTCTAATTGTTTTTGATACTTAACTCGTGGTTTTGTAAATGTTTTTAATGATAATTTATCAAAAATTTTCGTTTGGATAACCTTCATTAAATCATTACCACCCACAGTTAAAAGGATCACATCTGCTTTTTTAATTGACTCTTGCATCTCTTCATTTTTCTTAATTCTTTTTAGTATTTGATCACTACGATCTCCAGATTTTCCGTGATTATCTACTTGAACCACATCGATTGGGTAACGTTCACTTAAATCTGTTTGAAGGAGTGGAACGTAACCACCTGTATGAGTTGTGTCGCCAATACCTTCCGTTAAAGAATCTCCAACTGCACTAATTCTTAGTATTTCCATTCGATTTTCTGCTTGTTTTGACTGTTTATCAGGTGAACTTATTCTTTCTGCCTTAGGAATTAGCATTAAACCTACAAAAAAGGTTATCAACACCGTGGCAAAAAACAAAACAACAAATGATAAACTATTTTTTATTTTATTCATCTAATCCCTCGATTTAAAAAAGCAGACCAATTGATCTGCTCTTAGCTTTTTTTAATTCGTGTAAAACATTACCGCAAAAGCACCTTTACCTGCGTGAGTTGCCACAAGTGGTGTTGTTCTAATAATAGGTATCTTCATATCTGGCAAGACACTCATAATAGAATTTTTTAATTCTGTCGAGATTTCCATACCGTCTGCTTCTGATAAACCTAAATAATTTACTGAGTAAGTTGCTAATTTTTCATCTAAGCCCTTCACCCATTTAGTAAATGTTTTATTTCCGCGACCTTTAGCAATAACTTCTAATTCTCCATTTGTCAATTGACAAAGAACCTTCATATTTAAAAAGCCTGAAACAGCTCCCACTAATTTACCGATACGCCCACCTTTAACTAGGTTGTCTAATGTTGCCACACCAATATATAATTGCGTGTTGCTCTTTACTTTTTCAATGTGTGCTAAAATTTGTTCCACAGTGGCACCTTTTTTGGCTAAAGTTGCCGCTTCATATACTTGGAACCCTAGCGCTTGATCAATATAGTCACTATCAATTACTGTAACCTTTGATTGGGACATTTGAGCTGCCTGACGAGCAGTATTTACTGTACCACTTAATTTTTCAGTCAGATGTATAGAAATAATTTCACTACCATCTTTTCCTAATTCATCATAAAGGGCAATAAACTCACCAATTGGCGGTTGACTTGTTTTAGGTAATGACGGCGAATTTTCCATCATCGTTATAAATTCATTTTTGTCTAGTTCATTTTGATCAGCATAAATGGTCCCATCAATCATAATTGATAAGCTGATTGTATGAATGTCTAGGTCCTTCATTCTATCTGAATCGATAATACAAGAAGAATCCGTTACAATTTTTATTTTTGTCATTCTCAAACCTCTTTCAAAAAACAGCATATTCGTGTAGAATAGTAATAATCTATCTGTTGTACAGTATAACAGATTAAAAAAATATTTTCACTTAAAATATGAAAGGATGTTTGGGATGGAACAAACGACTTTTACAAAAAGATATTTAATTGTTAACGAAGTCTTTAATGCGATTACCCACGGGATTGGCACAGGCTTAAGTATTGCAGGTCTAGTTTTACTTATTATCAAAGGAGCACAGATGGGTGATCCCGTTCGAGTGGTCTCTTATACTATATTTGGCGCTTCGATGGTACTACTTTTCCTTTTTTCAACTTTATTTCATAGCTTGATTTTCACTAAAGCAAGAAAAGTATTCCAAGTGTTTGATCATAGCTCAATTTACTTATTGATTGCTGGAAGCTATACGCCTTATTGTTTAGTCACTATTCAAGGGTGGTTAGGTTGGACCCTTTTTGGAATAGTTTGGAGTATTGCGATTGCAGGGATTGTCTTCAAATCAATTTGGCTTCAAAAACGAGGTAAAACAGATGTGGTCCTCTATATTATTATGGGATGGATTTGTTTAATCGCTATCAAACCGCTTTATATCGGTTTAGGATCAACTGGTTTCCTACTTTTATTTCTAGGCGGCGTATCTTACACGGTAGGAGCACTTTTTTACAGCATGAAAAACGTTAAATTTATGCATGTTGTCTGGCATTTATTCGTTATGCTAGGTGCAATCTTTATCTTTTTCTCAGTTTACTTGTTTACTTAAATCAAAAATGTCAAAAATAAGTTGCGTGGTAAGTCCGAAAATTTACCTCACAACTTATTTTTTTATTTATAAGACTAAAGACCAATGTTTTCTTTTTTATATTTCTTTATAATAAGAATATAAAAAAGGAAAATGGAAAATTAAGAGGACGTTGTTTATGGAAATTTTTATTATTTATTCAGCTAATAATAGTTTGTTATCAAAAGCCATTAAATGTTACACCAAAGAAAAATACAATCACGTCTCTATCGCATTGGATGTTGAGTTAAAAGATACTTATAGTTTCGGTAGAAAAAAGATTAACAATCCTTTAATTGGTGGCTTTGTTAAAGAAGATTTTAAAGATCCATTCTTTTTAACGAGTCATTGTTCACTTTATTCTTTAGAAGTTACTGAAGAACAATATGAGTCAATAAGAAAAATCATTAGTTACTTTGAAACAAACAAAGAATTATTTCAGTATAATCTTTTAGGACTAGTGGCATTATCCATGGAATATTGTATTGAAAGAGAAAACGCTTATTTTTGTTCCGAATTTGTGGCAATGCTTTTAACAGAGAGTAAGATTGCTACCTTTCAAAAGAAAAATCAATTTATAACCCCAAAAGATTTATTAGCTTTGGATAATTTAACTAAAGTTTATGAAGGTCAAATGATTGATTATCTCTTGAATACTGTTCGTTATGAAGAGAATAATGCGTATGCTTCATTTGCCTAAAAAACTAGTGGTCGAAAAGTTAAATTTTCAACCACTAGTTTTTATTTATCGCTATGTCTAATTTGTTCTTTTGGTAATAACTCATACTAGTTTCCAAAAAGAAAAAACTTCACTTGGGTTAATAATAATCTTTTTAATTTTCAACATTTATAGTAATAGAATTCAAATTATCGAGGAAATTGTAATATAAAGAATTACTCTTAAAAAAGAATACTTTTTTTAAATAGGTGTGAATACAATCTTTATCAAAATACAAATCAATAGTAGTATTATAAAAAACCATATAATTTTCCCATAGATATTAAATGGATTAACAGTAACACCTATTCCATATACTTTTGGTATTATTACTGGACCATTTTTATCAGTGATATCTTCATAAAATAATTGAACTAGTTTTAAACTTAAAATTACAAGTATAATTGCCATAACCATAATAAAAGCAGTTATTGATTTTGCAATAATAAGATTAGGATGAAAAGTAATAATAAATAAGGCAGGCAAGCATATTAACAGAAAAGTGCTAAGAATATACTTTTGATATTTTTTTGTTTTTTGTTTCTTATCCATGTAATCCTCTCCTAATGATGATTATCTAATATTAAAGTGCGTAAAGCCCTATTGTGAATATGTATTGAAATACATTTAAAATTAAACTATTGCGAATTTAATACATAAACACTAAAAAGTTTTTACATTGCTCATTATATCACTATCAAATACTTTAGTCATAATAATCAAAATTTAGAAAGTATATTTTATTATGATAAAAAAATCGAAGTTTCACACTCTATATTTCTTTAAAACGCTCTTAATTAATGATCAATTGTGAAAAAATAGCAAAATAGTGATCAAAAGACTCAACTTTCGACTACTAATTTTTATTTGTTCTTTTGGTATTAACTCATAATCAAACATCACTTCAGAACTATTATCCCATATTAATTCTTTATTTAGTTTTTCACCACTTTTTTCATCAAAACTCACACAGTAAATTTTTGATTTTCGGTAATACTTATCATTTTTTTGATAAAAATGATAATCCTCTTCTACTATTTCATAAATAACAGCATATGGACGTTCACTTCTTAATTCCGCATGAAGCATATCTTCCTCACACCAAAGTAACAATTGAAATGCTTGATCTGTTGTATTTTTAAATCGGTAATCCAAATTACTGTAACTAACAGAAGTACCAGCACTTAATGGCTTTCTACCACCCTCATCAGGAGCCAGCGCATCTGAATGAGTATTGAATTCAATTATCTTTAAAGGACTATGAATAATCAGTAAATTAATCGTGTTAGCTAAGTTACAAATCCCTCCACCAATACCTAGTACCAATTTATTTTTCTCAATCACTCGTCCTGATTTATAACTTTTTTTCTCAGAAATTCTTCCAACTAGTTTCCAAAAAGAAAAAACTTCACCAAAAAACATATATTGTTTTTTGGTGAAGTTTTTAAGCATTTCTTTGATACGTTTCAAAATCGTGAGGGTAGATATTTTTTTCATCTACTTCTCCTTCGCTGGTACTCACACAATTCCACTCTTCCCAGTCTAAGTAAGGGAAATAAGTGTCCCCCTCAAATTCAGCCTTAATTAAAGTTCTATAAAGAACATCAATATGCGGCAAGAAGTTTTTATAAATTTCTCCACCACCTGTGATAAAGGAAATCCCTTCAAACTCATTTGCAAAGTTTATTACCTCTTCTACAGAATGCATGACTAAAGCGCCACTAGCATCATAGTTTTGGTCAGTTGTTAAAACAATTGTTTGGCGATTAGGTAATAAATGTTTCCCCATTCCTTCAAAGGTTTTTCTTCCCATTACGATGACGTTATTTTCGGTCATTTGTTTGAAAAATTGTAAATCGTTTGGCAGATGCCAAGGAAGTACTTCCTCTTTCCCAATTAAACCATTTTCATCCTGAGCCCATATAGCTGCTATCATTTATAAATATCCTCCCAAATAATTCCTTTGTTCCTTATACCGCAATTGGTGCTTTGATCGATGGATGCGGATTGTAATTCACTACTTTAATGTCTTCCATGTCAAAATCAAAAATTGAATGTTTTTCTTTATTTAATTCAAGTGTTGGAAATTCACGAATTTCTCTAGATAACTGTTCCTGAATTTGATCCATATGATTTAAATAAAGATGGGCATCCCCAAAAGTATGAACAAAATCGCCAACTTCCAGTCCCGTTTCATGTGCAATTAGATGTGTTAACAATGCGTAACTCGCAATATTAAAAGGCACACCAAGAAACACATCTGCGCTTCTTTGATATAGTTGACAACTTAGTTTACCATTTGCCACGTAAAATTGAAATAGGGAATGACAAGGTGGCAACGCCATATTAGGTACATCTTCTGGATTCCATGCAGAAACAATCAAACGTCTTGAGTCTGGAGTATGCTTAATCATCTCGATTAAGTCACTAATTTGATCAATCGTCTCACCCTGACTTGTTTTCCAGTGGCGCCACTGCGAACCGTAAATATTGCCTAATTCACCATATTGATTCGCAAATGCTTCATCAGCTAAAATTCGTTCACAAAAAGCTGTCATCTCTTTTTGATAAACGTTATTAAATTCAGGATCCTTAACTGCGCGACGTCCAAAATCAGTCATGTCTGGACCAACATAGTCCGCACTTTTAACAAAACGCTCAAAGGCCCATTCATCCCAAATATGGTTATTGTGCTCTAATAAATACTTAATATTTGTGCCACCTTTTAAGAACCATAACAATTCACTTTTAATCAGTGAAAATGGCACTCGTTTTGTGGTTAGTAAAGGAAATCCTTGACTTAAATCAAAGCGCATCTGATGACCGAATAAACTTTTGGTTCCCGTCCCAGTACGATCATGTTTTTCCGTGCCTTCTTCTAAAATTTTTCTTGCTAAATCTAAATAATCTTTTTCCATAAAAAGGTCCCCTATTCTTCTACGTACTGACTTAAGTATTCCCAGCGTGCCATTTTTTCTTCTAATTTCTCTTCGGCATTCGTCACTTCTTTTTGCATATCCTGAAGTTTTAAAGCGTCACTCGAATGATTTAACATATCATTTTGAAGTGTTTCAATCGTCGTTTCTAATGTTTCGATATCATCTTCAATGGTTTCCCACTCTTTTTGTTCCATATAAGTTAATTTATGCTTTTCAGAAAAGGCTGCCACAGTTTCAGATTTAACTTCTTTAACCACTGAATTTTTAGTAGGAGTCTCTTGTTTCTCACTCTCTAAATAATCACTCATAGAGCCGTAGAAAGGTTCAATCACGCCCTCGCCTTGAAAGACTAATAATGTTTCCATTGTTTTATCTAAGAAGTAGCGATCATGGCTAACAGTAATCACAGCTCCTGCAAAATTATTCAAATAATCTTCTAAAATAGTCAACGTTTCGATGTCCAAGTCATTGGTTGGCTCATCTAAAAGCAAAACGTTTGGTTGTTGAATTAAAATGTTTAAAAGATATAACCGTCTCTTCTCGCCACCAGATAACTGACTAATCACCGTTCCGTGCATGTTTCTTGGAAATAAAAAGCGCTCTAGCATCTCAGTCGTTGAAATAGTTGTGCCATCTTTTTGCTCAACTAACTCAGCTTTTTCTTGAAGGTATTGAATCATTCTTTTGCTTTCATCTAAGCCTTCATTTTCTTGAGTATAATAGCCAATTTTCACCGTTTCTCCAAGTTCAATGGAACCACTCTCTAATTCTAATTTCCCAGCGATTAAATTAAGGAGTGTTGACTTTCCAGCGCCATTTTCGCCTGTAATTCCTAATCTTTCTTTTGATTGGATTAACAAATTGAAATCAGTTAACAACTGTTTCTCTTCAATTGAATAATTAGCATGCTCAATTTCAAGAACTTTTTTACCTAAGCGTTTGGTTGCGACAGAAATATCTAAATTATCCTTACTATTACTACCTGAAACAACCTTTTTCAAGTCATCAAATCGATTAATTCTAGCTTGTTGTTTGGTTCCACGCGCTTTAACGCCGGCTCTCATCCATGCTAATTCTTGTTTGAAGAGTTGTTTATTTTTATGACTTTGTTTGCCTTCAATTTCTTCTCTCTCAGCACGTAACGTTAAATAAGCTTCATAGTTTCCTTGGTACTCATATAAATCTCCACGAGAAAGTTCCATAATTCTGTTGGTCACTCGGTCAAGAAAATAACGATCATGGGTAGTAATCACTAATGCCCCTCTATAATCTTTTAAATAATTTTCTAACCAACGGATACTTTGATAATCCAAGTGGTTAGTTGGCTCATCCAGTAATAATAAGTCAGGTGCTTGAATTAACACTTGGGCTAAACCAAGACGTTTCTTTTGTCCACCTGACAGTTCAGACACTTTCTTTTCTAAAAATAAAATACCCAACTTACTTAAAATTGTTTTAGCATTTGTATCTGCTAACCAAGCATCTTCTTGGTTCATTAATTCTTCGGCTTGTTGATATTTTTTTTGGTATAAAGGATTATCCCCTTCACTAGCTAATTGACTAAGAGCTAACTCATAGCCTTTAACAGCCTTAATTATCGGTGAATTACCTTCAAAAACAGTATCTAAAACTGTTAAATTCTCATCAAAATCAATTTGTTGTGACAGGTAGCCAATTTCATAGTCATGAGGAAAATCAAGGGATCCCACCTCGGCTTTATCAAGACCAGCTAAGATATTCATTAATGTTGATTTCCCAGTCCCATTAATGCCAATTAAACCGATTCTATCCCCTTCACGAATAAGGAAAGAAACATCTGTTAATAAGTCTTTAATTCCGTATGATTTCTTCAAATTATCTGCACGCAGCATCTTCATTTATTCTACCTACTCTCAAAATAGTCCAATCCATTCTACCAAATTTAAGCCTCTGAAACAAGCATGATGAAAAAGGCGGTTAACTCCAAGCAACTGGAAAAGGCCTTAAACAGTCCGTGCTTCTTGGACTTTTTAAGGAGTTTGAAGTTGCCGCAGGAGTTGCCTTTTGAATCTGTACAAAACAAGCATGATGAAAAAGGCGGTTAGCTCTGAGTAAGTGGAAACCATAATAAACAATCCTGGTTTTGGATTGTTTATTATGGTTGAAGTTACCTCAAAGAGCTGCCTTTTGAATCTGTACAAAACAAGCATGATGAAAAAGGGGCTTTACTCCAAAATCAGCCAAAAAAAGACCAATCTCTTTCAAGATCAGTCTTTCTCATTTTTAAAATTTATCTGCGTATACTTCTGTTACTGTTTTTTCAGCGTCAATAACAATATATAATTTGTTATCTGGTGAGATTTTAGTTGTTTGGTAAACATTGTCTAAACCTTCTTGACCAGGCGTTGCTTTGTCTTTATATGGGAAGTAGATTAAATCACTTGATCCATCGTCAAAATTAATACTCATTTTTTCAATATCTTGATATTTAACAGCTCTTGAGAACATACCTAACTCTAAACCACCTAAGTTAATATCATCAGTTTGTACATGATCTGCTTCTTGGAATACTTCAATTTTTAAGCCTTCACATGGATTAATTTTTTGGAAATCACTTCCGTTAATTCTACCGTAACTTGTAGTGACTTTACTAATCCATAAGTCCCCAATATGTTCACGTTTAATCGTCCATGTTTCATCGTTTCTAAAATAGAATTTGAAGCTGTTCATTTCTTTTGACATCTATGATCTCCTCTTTCCTCTTAACTTATTACACGATTAGTATAACATGATAAAACTAAAAAATAAACAACTTTATTAAAAGTTTCACAAATTATACTCATTATTTTATGTGAGATAAAAATTCACTTGTATTCACAATGTATCGCGTATGGTTCCCTTTTCCGACTAACACGTCATTGTCAAACATTTCAAAGGTAAAACTCACCTTTTTCCCCTCATGTTTCATTATCTCGGCTACTACCTTAATCACGGCATCTACTTTTGATGCTTTAATGTGTTTAAAATTAATTTCAGTTCCTACAGTTGTCTCCTCATCTGTTGTTAAAGAATCAGATAGTAACATACACGTATTTTCTGCCATAGCAAGCCCACTTGGTGTCGCTAAGACTTCTAGTGTTCCTGAGCCCATATTTAAAGCTGTTTGATTCGATGTAACTGTATATTCTTTTTCAAGTATCACCTAAAACATCTCCTTTACAAATTCAGCACTACGTTTTAGTAACAAATCTTTCTCATTAGTTAACTTAGACTGGACCACTTCTTTTTCTAAATATCCTAATGTCTCACCTAACCATTGACCAGGAGATTTCTCAAGATAGCTTAGCAAGTCTTTTCCACTCACAGCAAGTTCTTTCATTGACTTAATCGCTAATTCATCATATAGTCTAACATTTTGTTCTTCATCACTTGCTTGATTGATTAGAAGACGAACTTTTTCAACATAGGAAACAATTTCCCTCCCTGCTTGATATAAATTAAGCTTAGACCATTCTTCAGTTTCTCTTTTTTTTAGCTGTTGAACCCCTTCTTTAACAGCAGCAATCACTTTATTAGATGCTTTCCATTTTTTTAGAAATCCAGAAACATCTGTGATTTCTAAATTATAAGAAATGAACATCCAAGCAATCATTTCATTTTCAATTCTCTGAGATTCATCAAAAAGTAATAACTCTTTTAATTTTTCACCCTTTGTTTCAAATCCTGGACAACATTCATAACAACCTGTTTCAATAAAATCAGCTAGTCCCTGATTTCGACTTTCTCCCATTAATAATTTAATCCACTCAATATAAATTCTTTCAATGGAAATTTTACTTAACAACTGATGATGAGTTACAATAGCTGCTTTGGTCTTCTCCTCCATCGCAAAACTTAACTGACTTGAAAAACGTAAGGCTCTCATCATTCTTAGAGCATCTTCGTTAAAACGCTCGGAAGCATCTCCCACAGCCACAATTTCTTTTCGATTAATTGCTTCAATTCCGTTAAACAAGTCGATAATATTGCCTTCTTTATTCATAGCTAAAGCATTCATCGTAAAATCACGACGCTTTAAATCCTCTTCAAGAGATCTTACAAAAGTCACTTCATCAGGGCGTCTGTAATCTTGGTAAGTTGACTCTGTTCTAAAGGTTGTAATTTCATATTGTTCATCCTCATGTAAAACAAGAACCGTTCCATGCTCAATCCCAACATCAATGGTTTTCTTAAAAATCTGTTTAATTTCTTCAGGAAAAGCACTGGTTGCGATATCCACATCATGAATTTCATGATCTAAAATAATATCTCGGACACTTCCTCCAACGAAATAAGCCTCAAAACCTGCTTCTTCAATTTTCTCAATAATCGGTAGTGCTTTTATAAATTCTTCAGGCAACTTATTTGTTTTCATTTCACTTGTTCCAATCTATTCATTATTTTTCATCTTTACGCTCAAAACGATGTTTATCTCTTTGGTTAAATTTTACCATGTTTTCTTTAAATGTTTCTTCTAAATCGATATCAAAAGAATTAGCCATAATAATCGTGGCGATAAGAACATCTCCTAACTCTTCTTTGACACTGTTAGGAAGTTCCGTCGCTTTCTTCTGCTTTTCACCATAGGTATGATTAATCTCTCTAGCTAATTCTCCAACCTCTTCTGTTAAACGAGCCATTTGAGAAAGGGGTGAAAAATAACCACTTTTGAATTGATTAATATAATCATCTATTTCACGTTGCATTTCTTTTAATGTTTGTGGGTTATTTCCCATAGTTTACTCAGTCCTTTATCCATATCTCTTACCTATCTTATAAAAGTTAGGCTCACATTTCAACTCCCTTCTCTTGTTGTCCTGCATTCTTAATGATAATATAACAAGGAGGATGTGATTAAATGAAGTTAAATAAACAATCAATTATCGACGTGATCATTATTTTTTTAGGAGCAAGTATTTACGCATTTGGTTTGGTAACTTTCAATATACCTAATCAATTAGCTGAAGGTGGTATGACCGGTATTACTTTAATTATCTATAATTTAACAGGTCTAAATCCTGCCTACAGTACTTTATTGTTAAACATCCCGTTAATTTTAATTGGGTTTAAAATATTTGGATTCCAAACGCTCATTTACACTTTAGTTGGAACTTTTTCCCTCTCAGCTAATATTTTAATTTGGCAAAATATGCACGTTGTCATTTCAGTTGATAACGACATGCTGATTGCGGCTCTTCTAGCTGGACTTTTTGGAGGCGTCGGCAGCGGATTAATCTATAAAGTAGGCGGGACAACTGGTGGAACAGATATTATAGCAAGAATCCTAGAGAAAAATTTTGGCCTCACAATTGGTCGCTCACTTTTAATTTTGGACATGATGGTGCTCCTTCTATCACTCAGCTATCTTTCAGTCAAACAGATGATGTATACACTCATCGCGGTGTTTGTCTTTAGTCTTGTTGTTGATTTTGTTCAGGACGGGACTTATAGCGCTAAGGGAATTCTCATTATTTCAGAAAAAAATGATGTGATTTCTGCCAGAATTTTAACAGAACTAAAACGAGGAACAAGCTTTTTAAAATCAGAAGGTGCTTATTCTAATCGGGAACGAAATATTATTTACTGTGTCGCAACACACCCTGAAATTAATGCGATCAAAGATATTTGTAAAGAAGAAGACGAAAAAGCCTTTATTTCAGTTATTACTGTTAACGAAGTGATTGGTGAAGGCTTCTCTTATGAAAAAATCAGAAGAAATAAACGAAACAACAAACTAAAACAGGAACAAAGCTAATTTTGGCTTCGTTCCTGTTTTTATTTGTTATTTAAATTCTTTCCCTATTTCTTCTTTTGCTAAGACTCTTAAAGCACCGTTTCTTAAAGCTTCCATTTCAAATTCTCCTGGAATCGCAGAAACAGGAGCGATAAATGATACTCTCTCAGTTACCCAGTCAAGAATACGCTTAGAATAAGCAAAACCACCTGTAATCACAATCCCATCAACTTGACCATTCACCACAGTTGCCAATTCGCCAATTCCTTTAGCTACTTGATAAGCCATGGCTTCAAGTATTAAACGAGCTTCCTCATCCCCTGCATCAATGCGTTCTTCTACTTCAATCCCGCTATTTGTGCCAAGATAAGAAATCATGCCACCTTTTTTACGTGTCCAACTTGTGACTTCTTCTTGAGTCATTTGATAGCAGAAAGGAATAAATTCTTTCAAACAAAGACTCCCAGTTCGCTCAACAGAAAATGGTCCCTCGTCATCAATAGAAAGATCAATCATTCGACCTTTTTCATGAACACTAATAGACGAGCCACTACCTAAGTGAGCCACAATTAAATTCAGGTCTTCGTATTTTTTATCCATCTCTTCAGCTGTCTTCATCGCAATCGCGCGCATGTTTAACATATGACCAATGCTACGACGGTTTACGCCTTTAAGACCAGAAATTCGTGATAAATCATGGAATTGATCCACAGTAATTGGGTCATAAATCATGGCAATACAATCATCTTTAGCTTTTTCTTTAAATCCACGAGCCAACATTGCCCCTAAATTAGAGGCATGATGAACGTCAGTTTTATTGACCAACCAATCAATCATTGAATCATTTACTAAGTAAGCGCCAGCATCAACTGGAGGAAGTGAACCACCACGTCCGACTGCTGCATCTAAATCAGAAACAGAAATCCCTTCTTGTTCTAAAAATTCAGCAATTAGATTTAAACGATAATCGTATTGATCAGAAATTTTTTCAAAACCTGCTAATTCAGAATTGTCATGAAACACGTTTTTATTGAGTTTTTCTTCTTTATCTTCGTAATAAGCAACTTTTGTTGATGTTGAACCTGGATTAATTACTAAAATCTTTTTCATTCTTTCACCTCTTACATTAAACATGCGATCATTAATGAATTCATTTTTTCTTCAGCACTTGAGCCGCGAGACGTAATGATAATTGGCACAGTCGCTCCTAGTACAAGTCCTGCCATTTTACCTTGTCCAAAGGTCATCATGCTCTTACCTAATAGATTTCCTGCTACAATGTCAGAAACAAGTAAAATATCAGCATCCCCTGCTACAAGACTTGTGTATTCTTTTTCCTTCGCAATCTCTTTGCTTAAAGATAAATCTAGGGAGATTGGACCTTCAATAATCGCATCTCTGAACATTCCTAGTTCCCCACGATTTTTTAGTTCTTCCGCGTCAAGTGAAGCTTGTAGTTTCGGATTCACATTCTCACTGGCATCTAAAACAGCAACCTTCGTATTTTCATAACCTAATTTTTCAGTTAAGGCTAAACAATTCATTAAAATAGCCTGTTTCATATCCACATCAGGGGTTAACATCATGCCACCATCTGTTAGGAACAGCAATTTATGGTAATAAGGAATTTCATTGATTGATACATGAGATAAGACACCTTGTTTTCTAATCCCTTTTTCTTTATTCACCACAGCTTTTAGTAAATCTCTCGTTTGGATGTGCCCTTTCATTAAGACATCACCCATACCTTCTTTAATCAAAGCCACACTTTTTTCAGCAATTTCAGTATCTCCTGAAACATCAACAATTTCTAAAGTTGATGTTTCAGTTTCATTGATACTTGTCAGAACTTCTAAGATTTTTACTTTTTCCCCAACTAAAATCGGGAAAAATAATTTTTCTTTAAAAAGCGCCATGACAGCTGACAAGGTTTGAGCATCTGTTGGGTTAGCAACAACCACTCGTTTTAACTTGCCATCTTGACTTGCAAGGTGTTTTTTTAATGCGTCAAATGATTCTAAAATCATTTCAACACCTCCCTATTTTTAATTTTTTAGTAACATTAAGTTTGGATCACCTAACGCTTTTTTGAATGCTGCTAAAGCATTTTGTGCTTCCACACCATCAACTAAACGATGGTCAAAAGCAAATGATAATCTCATGATTGAGGCAATTTCCATTTCACGATCTTTATTAACAACCACTTCATCAGAAATACGAGAGATTCCCATTATCATTGATTCTGGATAGTTAATAATCGGTGTGGACCAAACGCCTCCTGCTTCAGGCATGCCACCAATATTAGTAATCGTAGCTGAACTACCACTCATGTCAGCACGAGTTAATTCGTTCGCCATTGCTTTTTTAGATAACATAGAGATTTCTTCGGCAATTTCAAAGATGCTCTTACGATCCGCATTTTTAATAACTGGTACAAATAAACCATGTTCAGTGTTTGTTGCAATCCCGATATTAATATTTCCTCGGTGAACAATTTCAGATTTTTCCATATTCACTGATGCATTTAATGATGGGTAAGCTTTTAACATCGCTACCATTGCTTTCACAACGTAAGGTAAGAAAGTTAATTTAACCTCTTCTTCTTTCGCAATTTCTTTGTACATGTTACGGTGTTCTACTAATTTTTCAGTTCTTAATTTATCAAACACAGTCACATGTGGAATTTCAGTCCGACTTGTCACCATTGCTTTAGCAATCGCACGACGAGTTGGCGTCATTTTCTCGACCCAATCTTCACCTTGAACACTAACTGGAGCAGGAGCAGCTTTTTCTACTTTTGTTTCAGTTGGTGTCGCAGCTACTGCTGATACTTTCGGTTTGACTACTTCTGGTGCCGTAACTTTCGTGCCACCAGCAAGGTAAGCATCCACATCAGATTTCAAGATTTTGTTGTTTGGTCCAGTTGCAACAACTTGACTTAAATCAACTTGTTGTTGTCTTGCATAGCGACGAACAGATGGTAAAGCTCTCACAATACCTGTTGTTTTTGTAGCACTTGTCGCAACCGGTGCTGCAGTAACTGCTTGCGGTGCAGACACTTGAGCCGTCTCAACTACAACTTTTTCACCTGTGTTGATTTCAATAATTCCTTCATCCACTTGAGCCACACCGTCTGGAACTAGTATTTTAACGACGGTTCCTGCTACTGGTGACGGGATTTCCATTGATGATTTATCATTTTGAATCTCAACTAAAGGATCGTCTAACTTTACAACGTCCCCAGCTTTAACAAACCATTGTAAAATATCTGCTTCTGTTAGACCTTCTCCAACATCTGGTAATTCAAACACATAGTTTCCAGTTCTTTCAGTTGATGCTTCTACAGGTGCAACTTCTGCTGTTTCAACTTTAACTGTCTCAACAACAATTTCCTCACCTGTATTAATTTCAATAATCCCTTCATCCACTTGAGCCACACCATCTGGAACTAAAATCTTAACCACTGTCCCTGCCACTGGTGACGGAATTTCCATTGATGATTTATCATTTTGAATTTCTACTAACGGATCATCGACTTTTACAACGTCGCCTTCTTTAACGAACCATTGTAAAATATCCGCTTCTGTTAATCCTTCTCCAACATCTGGTAATTTAAATATGTAAGCCATGAGTCATCCTCCTAATTTCTATTCAGCCATTGTCTTTCTAACTTGTTCTTCGATTGTTTTAGCATTTGGTAACCAAATAGATTCAGCTTGACCAAATGGGAAGTGACTATCTGGCGCTGCCACGCGTCCGATTGATGCTTCAAGTTCATACATCGCACCTTCAGCAATTTCAGCCATGATTTGATTGCCAATACCTGTTAAGCGTTGTGCTTCTTGAACCACAACCACACGTCCTGTTTTCTTAACAGAAGCTAAAATTGTATCAATATCAAATGGAGCAACTGTTCTTAAGTCGATTAATTCCACTGAGATACCATCTTTAGCTAATTTTTCAATCGCTTTTTTAGATTCATGAACCATTGCACCGTAAGTGACAATCGTAATGTCTGAGCCTTCTTGAACGATATTCGCTTTATCTAATTCAATAACGTATGATTCTTCTGGCACTTCTTCTTTGATTGAACGGTATAATTTTAAATGCTCTAAGAAGTAAACAGGGTCATTATTTCTAATTGCTGCTGTTAACAAACCTTTTGCATCATATGGTCCACTAGGAATAACCACACGTAAACCTGGAGATTGACTAAACAATCCTTCTAAGTTATCTGAGTGAAGTTCTGGTGTTCCAACGCCCCCACCAAATGTTGAACGAACTGTTACAGGAACGCCTTCACGTCCACCCATACGATAACGGTGACGTGCTAATTGACCTAATAAACCGTCAATTGCTTCCATTGTAAATCCTGAGAATTGGATTTCTGGCACAGGACGATAACCACCTAAAGCCATTCCCATTGCCATCCCCATAATTCCTGATTCAGCTAAAGGTGTATCAAAAACACGATCTGCCCCTAATTCGTTACTCATACCATCTGTAACACGGAAAACCCCACCATTAGTTCCTACATCTTCACCAAAAACTAAAACTTTTTCATCACGTTTCATTTCTGCTGTTAAGGCTTCATTAATCGCCTGTACCATATTTTTAACTGCCATCTTTAGTTTTCCTCCTTAGCTTGGTGCATTTTAATTTCTTTAGCAATACGAGGTGTTGGAACTTCAAACACATTACTTAATAATTCAGAAACTTTTTGTTTTGGTTCAACATCTGCTGCGTCAATTGCGTCATTTACTTCAGTTGTTGTTGCGTCAATTACTTCTTGTTCCATTTCTTCTGTCCAAATACCTTTTTCTGTTAAGTATTTTTTCATACGAATCATGTAATCTTTTTGAATCCACTCGTCTAATTCTTCTTGACTACGGTATCTTGTTGGGTCATCTGATAAGGTATGAGGGCCAAAACGATACGTTAAGGTTTCGATTAACACAGGACCATTACCTGCCATTGTGTATTCTCTTGCCATTTTTGTTACTTCATAAAGTGCTAATGGATCCATTCCATCCACTTGAATACCAGGAATTCCTGCAGCTGCTGCTTTTTGAGCCAAAGTACCGGCTTTACTTTGCATTTCACGAGGAACAGAAATACCGTATTTATTATTTTGAACAATAAAGACTGTTTGAGCGTTGAAGACACCTGCAAAGTTAATCCCTTCATAGAAATCACCTTGTGAAGAACCTCCGTCCCCAATGTAAGTCATAGCGACTTGATTTTTACCATCACGTTTATAGGCCATACCAAGCCCAGCTGCTTGAACATATTGTGAACCAATAATTACTTGTGCCGGTAAACCGTGAACGCCTTCTGGTAAAACGTTCGCTGCCACGTGACCACGATACCAAAGAATCGCATTTTTCATTGGCATACCGTGATGAACCAAAGGAATCACGTCACGATAAGTTGGGAAAAGGAAGTCTGTTTTGTTCATTGCAAATAAAGTTGCCAGTTGAGACGCTTCTTGTCCTTCAGAAGGAGGTAAGTTACCAATACGACCTTGGCGTCCAGCTAAGATTAAACGCTCGTTAACTGTTCTACCCCAAACTAAGACTTTCATTAACTCCACTAATTCTTCGTCATTTAAACTACTTTTTAACCCTTTATTAACTAATTTCCCCTCTTCATCTAAAATTTGAACCAAGGGAACAGCCGCTTCGCTTTTCTTAACCATATCTGTAAATAATTTATAATCTTGTTTACTCATTTTTTGTCGCTCCTTTTCTCTAGTTGAAATTTAATTTATAATCATCAGATTGTGTCATACCAAGTTTCTTGTTAAATAAATAATTAAAAGTAAAACCTAAAACAATCGGTACAATTAAATATGCAATCACTACTTTAAGAATATTTCCAACACTCCAACCACCATCAGCTAAAGCTAGAGCATTAATTGGTCCAATTAGTCCACTAAAACCAAAACCGGCACTAAATGGTGTTCCTTGTAAATCAAGGAAAGCCGCAAGAGAACCTGTAATCGCTGCATTACATAAAATTGGTAACATAATTTTTGGCTTTTTCACCACGTTTGCCATTTGCATTTTTGGTGAACCAATAAAGTGAGCGAGTGATGTTGGCACTGCGTTTGATTTCCATCCAGCAATACATAAACCAAAACCAGCGGCACAAATTCCTAAGTTAGCCGCACCTGAAGCAATTCCAGATAGAGAAATCGCTGTGGCAATCCCAACTGTGGCAATCGGTGAGACGATCATCATTGAGAACATTAAAGCAATCGCAATCGTCATTGGCACAGGTTGTAAATCAGTTAATGTGGCAACAAATTGACCTAACATTGATGTTAATGCTTTAACATAAGGTAGAAGTAAAACACCTAATCCTCCACCAACAACCGTAACAATCGTTGGAATCACTAAAATTGTAAAGGCTTGCAATTTCTCACCTAATACTAGGATAATCAAAACGGCGATTGCCGCAGTTAACCCTGTATTAATCACATCTCCAGAACCTTGGAAAATAAATCCACCATCTGGATTAACACGAGCTACACCAGAACCAACCACACAGGCCATTCCAAGTGAACCAATTTGAATCGGTGTAAATTTAAAGTTAATTGCCACTGCCACGCCCACAACAATTGGCATTAAACTTTGAGCAATTCCTGTGGCTGTTAAACCAAATGACCAATCTAAGGCTTTAGATAATTCACTTAGTAATGCTCCAGGGATTAAAGAAACAACTACCCCTAAAGCCACCCCGTTTAAAATATTCATGGTAAAATCTTTTGGTTTGACACTTTTTATCGACATATAATCATCCTCCATGATGAAATTTTTAAATATGAATTGGTAAACCTAATCCGACTTCAGCAGCTTCCATGATTGTTTCACTAACGGTTGGATGAGGGTGAACAGTTAATGATAGATCTTCAATTGAGGCACTTGTTTCAATTGCTAAAGTAATTTCTGAAATTAAATCACTTGCATTGACTCCAGCAATTTGTCCGCCTAACACTTCTCCAGTTTCTTTATCACTAACTAGTTGAACCAAACCTTCTGCTTTGTTCATTGAAAGAGCACGACCATTTCCTTGGAATGGAAACTCTGATACTTTAACTGAGTACCCTTTTTCTTCTGCTTCTTTTTTCGTTAAACCAGTTGAAGCTAACTCAGGTGACGTAAAACATACAGCTGGCATTGCTTTATAGTCAACAGCCACATCTTGTCCGTCAATTGCTTCTGCCGCAATTTTCCCTTCATAACTTGCTTTATGGGCTAAGGCTAAGCCTGGAATAATATCTCCAATGGCATATACGTGATCTAAAGTTGTTTGGCATTGATCATTAACTTTGATTAAGCCACGCTCATCAAGTTCAACACCCACACGCTCTAAACCAAGTTCTTTCGTATTCGGACGACGACCAACAGAAACTAAAACATAATCACATTCGATTTCTTTGGTTTCTCCATTCACTTCATAAGTCACTAACACATTATCAGCTGTTGTTTTTGCTGATTTTGCTAAAGCATTTGTTTCAATGGCTACATTTAATTTTTTAAATGATTTTTCCACATATGAAACTAGTTTTTTATCAAAGTTTGGTAAAATAGCTGATTGACCTTCTAAAATAGTAACTTCTGTGCCTAAATTAGCAAAAACTCCCGCTAACTCACTACCGATATAGCCCCCACCAATCACGACTAGTTTTTTAGGAAGTTCTTCTAAAGCTAAAATCCCTGTTGAATCTAAGACACGGTCATTAAACTTGAATCCTGGGATTTCAATCGGTGTACTACCCGTTGCGATAATCGCATTTTCAAAGGTATACGTCTCGCCACCAAATTCATGCATCACACGAATTCGATTCTCATCCATGAAATACCCTGTACCTTCTAAAACAGTTACATTGTTTTTCTTAAGTAGAAATTTAATACCGTCCGTTAATTTCTTAACTACTTGATTATCTTTCCACTCTTGAATTTCTGAAAAATCTAAACTAACTTCTTTTGCACTCACACCTTTAAAAGGAGAACTAATTAAATCATGATAATGATGACTTGCTTCAATAAGTGCTTTTGATGGGATACATCCCACATTTAAACAAGTTCCTCCTATATGAGTTTTTTCAATTAATGTAACGCTTTGTCCAAGTTGTGCTGCTCGAATTGCTGCAACGTACCCTCCAGGACCTGCTCCGATTACGACAGTTTCTAAACTTGTCTCGAAATCACCGACAACCATTTGGCTACTTCCTTTCTTTTCTTCTTTATATCGCTGACTTTGTGAGTTATACTAGGCATGTTGCCTTTAAAGCGCATTCACAAGTAAGCGTTTTATTTTTGTGACACCCTTATTATAGGATTCAATTTCACAAATTTGAAATTGACAATTTCTATAGCCGGATAAATTTTATTAAAAAGGAGAATCATTGATGGAATTCAGACAGTTAAGGTATTTCTTAGAAATCATCAAAGCTCAAAATTATTCTCACGCGGCAAAAAATCTCTTTGTGACTCAACCCACCCTTTCTTGGAACATGAACAAACTTCAAGAAGAACTAGGAGCAAAATTGCTTTATCAAGTTGGAAACAAAGTCATGCCAACCACCGCAGGGACCCTACTCTTTGAAAAGGGGCAGAAAATAATTGATGAGCTAGACCACCTAACCGAAGAAATAGAAACAGATCACATCTATGAAAAAAAAGAGTTAACTATTGGATCAAATGCTGTTATCTCCCCAGTATTTATGCCTTTGATTCAACAATTCATGACCATCTACCCAAATTTTTCAATCACAATTGAAGAAGATGGTTCTGTCAAAACCCAACAAAAAGTCGCAAATGGCGAGTTAGAGATAGGTATTGTCTCATTTCCGATTACTGAACCCGATTTAGACATTGAAAGAAATATTTTTGAAGTCTTTAAATATGATGCTTATGTCTTAATGCGAGAGGATCACCCATTAGCCGGTGAAAAAGAACTTAGTATAAAAGACTTAAAAACAGAAACCTTCTCGTCTATGAGTAAAGATTATGTTTTATGGCATGTATTAAAGAACAAAGCACGTGAGTATGGCTTTTCCCCTAAGATTAATTTAATGAGTAACAATCATGAAGTCCTCGTTAATTCAATCCTAAAAGACAACTCCATTGCGCTATTACCCATTCAATTAAAAGACCTATATAAAAGTGAACCCCTCACTTGGATTCCCCTTAAGGACAAAATCAAACCCTTTGATATTGTGGTTGTCCATAAAAAAAATCAACCACTCAGCCCGGCAGCAGCCCTATGTTTAGAATTTATTACAAACCAAAAAAAATAAACCTATAGATGGGATCAATAACCCTATAGATTTTATTGATTAGAAGATTTCTCTCACTTTACCTATACTTAAGTTGTTACTTAATTAACAAGGAAAGGAGCTTTCTTATGAAAAAAATTATCATGATGGGAGCTAGAGAAGACGAAAAAACCTTCGCTCTTGAGTGGGGGAAGAAAAATAATATCGACGTAACCGTCACAACAGAAGTTCTAAATAATGATACCTATCATTTAGTCCAAGGATTTGACGGGATTAGTCTCCAACAAACCATGGGCATTCCAACTGAGATGTACCAACAATTAAGAAAAGATGGTTTTAAACAAATTGCTCAACGTTCAGCTGGTTTTGATATGTATGATTTAGAGGAAGCGACAAAACAAAATTTACTTATTACCAATGTACCTGCCTACTCACCAAATTCAGTTGCTGAATTTACAGTTAGTAGCGCTCTGAATTGTTTACGTCATACAGAAGAAATTCAACGACGTGTTCACTCTCAAGATTTTACTTGGGACAGTCGCATCCTTTCAAAAGAAGTTCGTTCCCTAACGATTGGTATTCTGGGAACAGGACGCATTGGACAAGTTACAGGACAAATTTTTAAAGGCTTTGGGGCGAATATTATTGGCTATGATTTGTATAAATCGACAGCCGCCGAAGAAATTTTAACTTACGAAGATGATTTTGATGTTTTTCTTGCTCAATCTGATATTGTTTCTATTCATATGCCACTAACAAAAGACAACCATCATTTATTCAATAAAGAAACCTTTGATAAAATGAAACCAGGCAGCATACTAATTAATGCGGCTCGAGGTGGTATTGTTGATACAAATGCCTTAATCAACGCTTTGAATGAAGGTCAATTAGCAGGGTGTGCTCTGGATACTTATGAACAAGAGATGAATTATGTCACGAAAGATTGGCAAAACAAAAAATTAGATGATCCCATTCTCCAAGAATTAATCCAACGTGAGGATGTATTATACACGCCTCACATTGCTTTTTATACAGAAACAGCCGTTGAGAACCTTGTCTTCGGGGCTTTAGAGGCTTGCCTTTCTGTTTTAACGACAGGAACAGCTGAAACAATTGTTAATAATTAAAAAGAAAATGAGAGCTGTGATAACATATCACAAACTCTCATTTTCTTTTAATCTTTGATAGTCTTTGGACAACTTTTGAAATTCTTTCTTATTGCCTGTCTCGAGGGCTTGATTTATTTTCTCAAGTAAGATATTTAACTTAAACTTCCGTTCTTCCTCTTCAATAAAACTATTTAGCGCCAGTCTAAATTCTTTTTCAGCTTCTTCATCAAGAGGTTGGTAAGGATTTTCCTCTAACACATCTAAATAATACTTAGATAACGTCATCCCATCAAAAGAAACGCCTATAAACAATGGACTTTTTCGATTCAAACGGATATCATGGAAAATTTTGTTAGGATCTTCAATAACAATTCCTTGATTCACCATCTCTAAACCACTTCCTGAAACAGACTGATCTGTAACAAGTAACCCTCTAGGTGTAGAAAGAACATTCTCGACGAAAGTTACACGGTCTAATAAAAATTCATGATTCAAAAGATAATTTAAAATCCAGTACGACTCTCTCTTTTTCAATGAGACAGATTGAATTAACCAATTAACAAATTTTTTCTTACTTGCTAATTCGATCATGTTAACTACCACCCTTCATTGTCAAGTAATGAAGCAACCTCCACATCATCAGGAACCATCGTCAAATACATTTGTAGTAAGCGATTAGATTCTTCACGATTTCCTTCTTCTCTAAGGAATAATGCATAGTCTTTAACAAATTCAGGATCATCGATTAAAGTTTCTTTGGCTTGGTCATAATGTTTCTTCGCTTGATCAAATTCCTCTAAACCATTAAAAGCTTGCGCTAAAATCCATTCAGCAAAGGATTGTTCTTTCACTTCTAATGTAGCTATCAAAGTAATTACTTCGTCGTATTCTTCTTCCTTAAGTAGTAGCTCAGCCAAACGTATTTTAGAAAGATCTGCATCCACTTCTAAAGAAATCACTTCTTCTAAATATTGTTTTGCTTGATCTTTATCCCCTAAATGATAAGCCGTTTCAGATGCTAAATGGTATAGCGAAGTTTCATACGGGTTTTGCACAATCCCTTCTTCTGCCATTTCAATGGCTTCCTCGTGACGACCTTCATCGTGTAAAATTTGAGCTAAAGGATAGTACACTTGATTAAATGATTCATCCATTAATCTAACTTGAGTTAATAATTCAATGGCACGTTCATTCTGTTCTAACTGATAATAAGTTAAAGCTAATTGGAAGGCACGTTCAACAGTTTCCTCTTCTTCAATTGAAAGCTCTAAATAGTTGACAGCCTCTTCAAAGTCGCCAATTCTTGATAAAGCAACACCGATTCGCTCATTTAAATTAATTGGTGATTCTTCTTTTGATAGCACCTTTTTTAATTCTTGATAAACAGCGATTGCCTTAACATAATCTTCACTAGAGAAGTACAATTCTGCCAATGATAAATCTAATAAAGGTTCATTTGGCATAATTTCTTTGGCTTGATTTAATTTTCGCTCACTTACTTCTGGAATATTCAAAACTTGATACAGGTCTGCTTGTGTGATTAAACTTTGCGCATACAAATCACTCGTTTCTTCAATCGATTCTAAATAACTAAACGCTTTTTCAAGTTCATCATTCTCAATCGCAATTTCTGCTAGTGAAATTTTTAAAGTTTCTTCTTCTGGAAACTCCTCAAATAATTTTGAATATAATTTTTCTGATTCTTCCACAAAGCCTAATTGGAATAAATTATCCGCCAATTGCATTCTTTCTTCTGGTAAATCCTCAACAAGAGCTTTCTCAAAAGCCACTTGAGCTTCGATTAAATCTCCATTTGATAACGCTTCTAACATTTTTTTACTGTTTGACATATAATCTCTCCAAAAAATTTATTTTATCCTACGATACATCTCTATTACTTTAAATAATTCCTCTTGATCTGGTATGTTAACCATATCAACTTGCCCAATTTCTTTTAAGCAGAGGATTTTCTGATAACGGGTTAACTCAATCAACAAACTTTCTGTTAAATCAGTGATTAACATTTGTTCAGGTAATTTCAACTCAATTCCTACAATACTCTCAAACCAAAAATAAAACTTATTATAATCAAATTGAACCTCACTTCTCTCCAATGTCCAAAGAAGATGAAGTAAAAAGCCAATATATTCTTTTTGAGAAATATTCAAATAATGAGCTTCTTCCAATCTGTAGAAAGCTTTCGTAAAGCTCTTACCAAAACTAGAACTGAATTGATTTTCTTTTTTTATTACTTGAATAATCGAAGCAATAAAAGGTGAAAAATTTTCATAATTCTCTGACAAAGAAACTTGGTATATTTTTTTTAGTAATTCAGCATTCTGAGTAACAGCTAAATGAATCAATTTAAAAAAAGATTCTCGCCAAACTTCTCTAGTTTCTAATTCCATCAACATTGTATCGTAAACAACTCGATCAGGCAAAAGTTTTTGTTTCATGGATGGAATGGCTTTGGAATTATTTAACCAAACCTCTCCAAATAACGAATCAATAAAACCTGACAAAGTAGAAGGTAAGTAATAAAATGCTGATAAATAAGGTGAAGACTTCTTTAAAGCACCACATAAATGAAACAGTTCAGCGCCACCAGCTCCAATAATTAGCGTATTTTCAGGAGTTGTCATTTCTTCCATATATTCTAATATCGATTGAAAGGTGTCAATTCCTCTTGCTTTTATATTATTTGGGCAAATATACCACTGAAATTCTAAACTAGATGAAAATAATTTTGAAAATTTATCGTAATAATACTCGTAGAAAGGCTGACTTGAAACAAATAATACAGAAGAAAAATCTTCCAAGTTACTAAAATAACCTTGCGTAATTAACCGATTTAGAGATTCTGCATAAACAATGTCAACTTGTTCATATTTCTCTCTCATTGCCACCACCTCTTACGACCATTTTACCATAAAAAAGTTGATACATAGGGATATACTTCTCTATAAAAAGAGACTCCAACATTTATTCCATGCTTGAAGTCTACATTTTTATCTCCTTGTAAAAAGTGATACAACAGCAATCACAATGACAGCTCCTAGTATTGATGGTATCAAAGCCATACCGGCTAAGTGTCCACCCCAATCACTGCCAAATAATTTTTGTCCAACACTAGAACCGACTAAACCAGCGATAATATTGAACACGCATCCCTTTGGATTATCTTTACCTGTTAGCGAACCCGCAATAGCGCCAATAACCGCTCCTACAAGAAGTACCCAAATCCAATACATAAATATCCACTCCTTCATCTTGATACTCTATTTTAAATGAAAGACAAAAAAATAGTCAAGCACTAGACCGTGTTCTTGACTATAATAAGTGTTATTTTATATATAAACTTTGTTTTCCTGTTTCATTGTATATTTTTTCGAAAGTATCTTGACTGACAGTTACTTCTTTTCCATAAGGATCATTTAAAAATACATTTTCTTTATCAAATCCTGTGATAACTGCAGCATGATGATTAACCCCATACTTTTTTAATCCGTTCTCAGTTGGCCAATCAATCCAATCTTCTTTTCTAGGAACTTTATAATCAATAGTTGTAATGACCCAAACAGGACGACCTGCTTTAATCTGCATGAATAATTCTGAAAGAGAACTTCCTGTACTGTTAACCACTTCATATGGTGAATTAACTAAAGATTGTGCTAAATCAAATACTGGTTGAACGTTGACGCCAGTTCCAGGATTTTTCCCCGTTGCATCCCCAACAAATCCTGAATCTGGATCTCCCAATAGTGTATCACTTACTTGATATGGCTCCTTCTTAATCTTCTCTTGAAGTTGATTCTTATTATAATCAAAGGAATAATAAGTTAAAATCATACTAAGTGCCGTTACTTCACAACCATATATTAAAGATGGTTCTGACATCTGGTCAAATAAAGGAACAGGTAAATGATACTCTGACAGCTGATTTTCTTGAGTTGTTACAGTGTTCATGCCTTTCAATAAATTAGGGTGTTTAGTATAACGAATATGACATTTCTCTTTTGCAATGCGGTTATTTTCAACAGCCATCGTAAAAATAACTTTGGTTCCAAATAAACTAGCGACTGAAATTATAAGTATAACTGAAATATTAATTATTTTTTTCATGAAAAATTAACCCTATAATACTAACCAAGTTTCCAAAAGTTCTTCTAGCATTTTCTTAACCAACTCTACTCGTTCTTTGTTCTTCTCAGTGTTTGCTAATAGCAACTGATTGTACATAAAATCATAAAGTGAGATTAATTGATCTGGAACATCACTGTCAGGTGTCGGTGCAACTGCATATTTTAATTCCAAAACAATATCTTGTACTTTTATCAACTGTGTATTTATTTCTTGCAAATTGCCTTGATCCAAATGAAAAATAGCAAGTTTTGAATGTTTGATTCCTGCCTCATAAAGAATTTCAATTAATTTTTTTGGTGACGCTGTTAATATTTGATTATTTACATATGCTGAATTACCTTTATTATTGTATGTCATGATATACTCCTTAGTTATTATTAGAAATCTTTATCAATAAAGAAAGATTCAGAAAATTGTTTAATGTACTGATGGGCAATTTTTTCAGATTGATTCAACTGAGCCATTTTCTCAAATAACTCTGCTTTTTCACCTTCTAATTTTTCCATCAGCTCTTGATACTCATCACAGAGTTTCTGTAAATCTTTTTTATTTTGATTTGTTAATCCTTCATTAGAAACCACTTGATAGTGACTCATTAATTCATTATGTTGGTCTAAAATATTCATAGATTCTTCCAAATTTAATTCTTGAGACCACTTAGAAATATTATCAAGTAACTTCTTTATTAAAACTTCTTTTTTCCCTATACTTTCAGTCAATAGTTCGCTCCCCTTTTTTCTAAATTAGTTCATGTTAAACGAGTCTAATTGTGTCATCAATGTCGCCATTTGTTGTTCCGCTTGCATCATTACTTGGTCTAAACGGCTGAATGTCCTAACATAATAATCACGCTTTTTATCGAGTTTTTCAGTAAATCGATCAATTCGCTCATCTAAATCTTTTAAACTTTTTTCGTAAGATTCTTTTTTAGTTGAGTAGACACTTTTTTGTCCCGCTTGATCTTTTAAATATGAGTTCATCAATTCATTTAATTTTACTGTATAACCAAACTCTTTTTTATCAAATTCCATGACAGGTTTGCCATCTTCGTCTTTAATAACATTTCCGAATTCATCTTTTTTCTCTACTAACGTTTTTTCAGCATAATAGAAAAAATTTTGAACATTATCAGGGTCTTCTTTTAATAACTCTTTAAATTTTTCTTCATCTAAAGATAAAACACCTTTTTTATCTACATTTAAACCTAACTCAGATGGAAACTTAAACGTAGTATGTGAATTTTGATCAGGAATACCTGTTACTAACATTTTTAAACTTGACTGTAAACGAGCTGCAGTACTATCGCCTGCTAGAGGTCCCTGTTTATTATCTTTTTTACTAGGATCTCCTACTTCTGTTTTTTCGTTTAAAAAACTCATCAATTCATTATATTGTTCAACAAATGCATTTAACGTTTCTACTGGTTTATCTAAATCTCTCTTTAAACCAACTTTAACAGGTTCTTCTGTCTTTTCATGGATATGAATCGTAACACCTTCGACGACATCATCAACGTTGTTAGATGGACGCTCAACCTGCATTCCATCAATTGTAAATTTAGCATTGATTCCTTGTGTATATTTTGGTGCATTGTTCACATCATCTTTATTCATTCCAAGATCGTTCATCAATGAAGTATCTCCACGAACTTCAAAATCTGTTTCACCCGTATCAACATTACTCAATACTAATCGATTATCGACAATTGTTGCTTTGACACCTGTTTCTTTTGATTCATTATTAATTTTATTAGTAATGTCTTTTAAACTATCTTTTTCATCAATCTGGATCTTAATCTCTTCTCCATCAGGATCTTTCGAATCAAATTTTAACTCACCAGACGTACCCAATTCATCGTAAATGGTTTTATCATCCATTTTATCTATTTTTCCCGAAACTTGACGAGACGATGTCGCAACTTGTTGGACTGTAATATCAAAATTATCTTCTTGAGCCTTATCCGTTCCAGTGATTGTTACTTTATCTGGTTTCGAACTTGTCGCTAGTTTTGAATTCCAAGTTTCATTTTTTTGAAGCGTCTCAATCGTTTTAAAGAAAGTGTTCATTCTCAGGCGAACATCTTTCCATGCGTTTTGTTGTTCAATAATCAAAGACTTTTCATTATTCATTCTAACTAAAGGTCCTGATTCTGCCTCAATCATTTGATCAATTTGTGCCGCCCCAATTGTTGAGTAACTTCCTAGCATCACACTAATTCCGGTTTCACTTGTTACTGTTGGCATATTATCATCCTTCCTTGTTAACGATGATTCCAACCATTTTCCAGATATTGGCAATAGAATCCAACATTTTTTCAGAAGGAATTTCTTTCACCACTTCATCTGTTTCTGTATCAACTAAGGTAATCATAGTTCTATGGGTTGTCTCATGAAGTTTAAACTCCATTTTCACATCTTTACCATTGAGTTGTCGGTTAGATTCTTCAATTATTTTTTCTAATTGCTCTCTTTTATAATCTGATAAACCATTGGTAAAATATTCATTTCCTTCTGGTTCTTTAAACTGCTCATTTTGAGTATTCGTTTCAAGTTCCGTTGATACTTTAGAAACAGGTTCTATTTTTTCAACTTTATCTACATTATTATGAGCACTTAACCAATTTACATGATTGATATCAAGCATTTGTTTCACTTCCTTTAATTAAATTACCTAGTTAAAGAAAAGCCGACCAAAATGTTAGTCGGCTTAAAAATTAATTACTGTAATAAAGAAAGAACACTTTGTGGCATTGCGTTAGCTTGTGCCAACATTGAAGTTGCTGCTTGAGAAAGGATGTTATTCTTAGTAAAGTTCATCATTTCTTCAGCCATATCTACGTCTCTAATACGAGAGTTTGCTTCAGTTAAATTTTCTTGTGCTACAGATAAGTTGTTGATTGTGTGTTGTAATCTGTTTTGAGCAGCTCCTAAGTCAGAACGAGTGCTTGATACTTTTTGAGAAGCTAAGTCTAATTGGTTGATTGCCATTTCAGCTTGTTTTTGATCACCTAAACTTAAATCTCTAATACCTAAAGTTTTCGAATCAATTGTTCCAATTTCAACACTGATGATGTCCCCTGTGTTAGCTCCTACATGGAAGTCTAAACCTGATTTAGGTGTTGTTTGTGCTGTAAATTTAGAAGTATGTGTTTCAGCAGTTGTTACTTCTCCTTTACCGTAACGACCTTCTGTTGTTAATTTAATTACGCCAACATTTGAATCTTTTGTTGGTGGTGTCGCTGCTGTATCACCTTTTTTGATGATAGTAAATGTTCCGTCTTCATTATCTTTTTTATCAAACTTAGCTGCATCAGCACCACTTAATACAACATCAGGTGTTCCATTAGCATCTCTAGTATATTCAACAGTTAATTCTCCTTCTAGATGTTTATCAGAATAACTTACTGTCATATATAAATCAGCATTGTCAGATTTACTAATATCTTGTACAGATGAGCTATCAAACTCACCATCTAATAAGTTCTTTTGGTTAAAGTTAGTTGTTTGTGAAATACGATCTACTTCATCTTTTAATGCGTCAAATTCTTTGTTGATTTCAGCACGGTCTTCGTTGCTTAAAGTACCATTTGACCCTTGAGTTGCTAAATCACGCATACGATTGATGATGTCATGTGTTTCGTTTAAAGCACCCTCAGCTGTTTGGATTAATGAAATTCCATCTTGTGCGTTACGGCTAGCTTGTTTTAAACCACCGATTTGACCTTTCATTTTTTCAGAAATTGCTAAACCTGCTGCGTCGTCTCCGGCACGGTTGATACGTAGTCCTGAAGATAATTTAGCTAATGAATTCGCTTTTCCATTGTTTGCTGCTGTTAGACGTGAATAAGTGTTTAATGCTGGTACGTTTGTATTAATTCTCATTGTTGTTTTCCCCCTGTAATTTTATTAAGGTATTATTTATAATGAGGTCACCCTCTGATATATATATCGGCATAAATTATTTTTTATTAAATATTTTTTCAAATAAGGAGAGATATATGATAAAATTAATAGCATATAATAACGTAAGGAGCGTTTACTATTAACTACTTAAAAGAACTACTACATGTATTGAAAGATAAAAAAAATAGAAAACTCGTTATCTGTTCAATAATTACTCTATTAATATTATTCATTTTCATTCCTAAAAAAGACAAAGAAGAAGTAAAGAAAGAAATTGGGGGACCTAAAGTTACTCTTGTTGAAGAAAAAGTAACAAAGGAGAAGACAAAGCAAAAAGAATACCCAGATGTTGAAAAGAAAAATCCCATAACTATTCAGGAATCAAAAGATGCTAACGTAGAAAAAGCCTGGAAAAATTCGGAATGGAAAACAATTAAAACTGCACAAACTGGTACTCACTACGCTAACTTTGATGATAATAGTATTGACCGAAAAGAAATAAAGCTAGCTTTTTCAGAAGCACTTAATTTAGCTCCAGAGAATATTGAAGAATGGTGGTTAGACGGACCTAATTCATCTGATATCTATGGTTTTTTAAGTAACAAGAAAACGAATGAAGCTTACAAGGTTCATCTACACTGGATAGATAATACAGGATGGCAACCTAGTTTAGTTGAAAAACTTCACACATTACCTACTTCTTTTAACTAACACAAAAAAACCGATCAGAATGTAGCGACCCCCAAAAGTTAGACCAAAAATCTAACTTTTAGGGGTCACAACAGAACGATCGGTTTTTTTTATTATTATTGTAATAAAGAAAGAACACTTTGTGGCATTGCATTTGCTTGAGCCAACATTGAAGTTGCAGCTTGAGAAAGGATGTTGTTCTTAGTGAAGTTCATCATTTCTTCAGCCATATCTACGTCTCTAATACGAGAGTTTGCTTCAGTTAAGTTTTCTTGTGCTACAGATAAGTTGTTGATTGTGTGTTGTAATCTGTTTTGAGCAGCTCCTAAGTCAGAACGAGTGCTTGATACTTTTTGAGAAGCTAAGTCTAATTGGTTGATTGCCATTTCAGCTTGTTTTTGATCACCTAAACTTAAATCTCTAATACCTAAAGTTTTCGAATCAATTGTTCCAATTTCTACACTGATGATGTCCCCTGTGTTAGCTCCTACATGGAAGTCTAAACCTGATTTAGGTGTTGCTTGTGGTGTAAAAGTTGTTGCATGAGATTCAGCTGTTGTTACCTCATCTTTTCCATAACGGCCTTCTGTTGTTAATTTAACAACTCCAGCTTCCTTTCCAGATGCATTTTCTTTAATTGAATACGTTCCATCTTCATTATCTTTTAATGTATAGTCTGCTTTACTTCCGCCATCTAATTCTACTGTAACTTTACCTGCAGCATCTCTGGTATATTTAACTTCTAAATCACCATCCATTTGCTTGTCAGAATAATTTACAGTCATATATAAATCAGCATTAGTAGATTTTACAACATCTTGTTTAGATGAACTATCAAACTCACCATCTAATAAGTTCTTTTGGTTAAAGTTAGTTGTTTGTGAAATACGATCCACTTCATCTTTTAATGCATCAAATTCTTTGTTGATTTCAGCACGGTCTTCGTTACTTAACGTTCCATTTGATCCTTGAGTTGCTAAATCGCGCATACGGTTAATGATGTCGTGAGTTTCGTTTAAAGCACCTTCAGCTGTTTGAATTAATGAAATACCATCTTGAGCGTTACGGCTAGCTTGTTTTAAACCACCGATTTGACCTTTCATTTTTTCAGAAATCGCTAAACCTGCTGCGTCGTCTCCGGCACGGTTGATACGTAATCCTGATGATAATTTAGCTAATGAATTCGCTTTTCCATTGTTTGCTGCTGTTAAACGTGAGTATGTGTTTAACGCTGGTACGTTTGTATTAATTCTCATTGTTGTTTTCCTCCTATTTTTCAAACCATTTTTCTGAGGTTACCCTCTGTTATATATATCGGTTATTTTTTGTTTTAATTAATCTAAAAATAAAGAAAAACGACCTATAATCAGATCGTTTTCATAAAAATTATTGTAATAAAGAAAGGACACTTTGTGGCATTGCATTTGCTTGTGCCAACATTGAAGTTGCTGCTTGAGAAAGGATATTGTTCTTAGTGAAGTTCATCATTTCTTCAGCCATATCTACGTCTCTAATACGAGAGTTTGCTTCAGTTAAATTTTCTTGTGCTACAGATAAGTTGTTGATTGTGTGTTGTAATCTGTTTTGAGCAGCTCCTAAGTCAGAACGAGTGCTTGATACTTTTTGAGAAGCTAAGTCTAATTGGTTGATTGCCATTTCAGCTTGTTTTTGATCACCTAAACTTAAATCTCTAATACCTAAAGTTTTCGAATCAATTGTTCCAATTTCAACACTGATGATGTCCCCTGTGTTAGCTCCTACATGGAAGTCTAAACCTGATTTAGGTGTTGTTTGTGCTGTAAATTTAGAAGTATGTGTTTCAGCAGTTGTTACTTCTCCTTTACCGTAACGACCTTCTGTTGTTAATTTAATTACGCCAACATTTGAATCTTTTGTTGGTGGTGTCGCTGCTGTATCACCTTTTTTGATGATAGTAAATGTTCCGTCTTCATTATCTTTTTTATCAAACTTAGCTGCATCAGCACCACTTAATACAACATCAGGTGTTCCATTAGCATCTCTAGTATATTCAACAGTTAATTCTCCTTCTAGATGTTTATCAGAATAACTTACTGTCATATATAAATCAGCATTGTCAGATTTACTAATATCTTGTACAGATGAGCTATCAAACTCACCATCTAATAAGTTCTTTTGGTTAAAGTTAGTTGTTTGTGAAATACGATCTACTTCATCTTTTAATGCGTCAAATTCTTTGTTGATTTCAGCACGGTCTTCGTTGCTTAAAGTACCATTTGACCCTTGAGTTGCTAAATCACGCATACGATTGATGATGTCATGTGTTTCGTTTAAAGCACCCTCAGCTGTTTGGATTAATGAAATTCCATCTTGTGCGTTACGGCTAGCTTGTTTTAAACCACCGATTTGACCTTTCATTTTTTCAGAAATTGCTAAACCTGCTGCGTCATCTCCGGCACGGTTGATACGTAATCCTGATGATAATTTAGCTAATGAATTCGCTTTTCCATTGTTTGCTGCTGTTAAACGTGAATATGTGTTTAAAGCTGGTACGTTTGTATTAATTCTCATTGTTGTTTTCCTCCTATGTTTTAAACCTTCTTTTTTGAGGTTACCCTCTGTTATATATATCGGTTATTTATTGTTATATTTAACAATTTTTAGTTTTATTTTTTTCACATACAAAAAAAAAACACATAAAAATTACTAATAAAAGTAATTTTTATGTGTTTTTTAAACGTAATCAAGCAAACTAGTTTGCATAATTTTACTTCCAACTGATAAACATGCTTGGTAAGCAACCATTTGATTACTAAATTCCATGTATTTTTCAGCCACATCAATGTCTTGTTTCTCAGATAAAGCTTCTTTTAATTGAAGATTTTCAGCTTCATTACGATCTCTTGCTGATTCTAATCGATTAGTCGTTGTTCCTATTTTAGCACGAGCATCCACCATGTTCTCAAGATGAGTATCCCACCTAGCAACTAATCCTGTTGCTGGTTGATCACTAGTAGCTGCTGTTCCTGAGATAGCCGCATGATCATTATTATTCATAGCAAGCATTAGATCTTGAACAAAAATATTTAAATTATCAACATTTCCATTAGCGTCTGTCGTCTCATTCATGAACTTAGTTCCATCTGTAACTAGCTCAACATTCACACCCTCAGCTATTTCTCTAGGTAGATTGTTAGCTGTTCCATGATACTTAATCTCTGTAATATCCCCATTGTCATCCTTAACAACTTCGAAAGGAGGTGTTTGAGTATTCTGACCACCAAAGACATAGCGTCCATCATAAGTTGTATTAAGAGAGTCGACAATGCCATCAATCTCAGAAATCATTTCTTGCTTGTTAGCTTTCATTTCGTCTGGACCTAACGTTTCATTGGCACTTGCTAGCATTAAATCTCTCACACGGTGCATTGATTCTGTGGCATTTTTAAGTGCCGCATCTTGTGTGTTACTCCAACCGATAGACTCATTAATCGTTTGGTTATACCCCTCGTTTCGATAAATCGAATCATTCATTTGTAGAATTTTAGAAAAAGCTAAAGGATTATCTGAAGATTTTTCAATTTCTAAAAAAGAACTTAATTGACGATGATATTTATTCATCATTGTATAATTGTGATTTAAATTTCGTTGAAATGACGCGTGTTGATTAGCATCTGATACTCTCATTTATAACTACACTCCTGTTCTATTAATTAATGTATCTAATAAATCAGATACAACAGATATTACTCTAGCATTTGCTTGGAAAGCACGTTGGAAACGCATAACATCCGTGATTTCCTCATTGATATTTACACCTGAAACAGAATATTTACGATCTTCTAATTGGAAAAGTAAAAATTCTTGAGTGGTTACTCGATTATCTGCTTGTTGCTTAGCAATACCATTTTTAGTCACGATATCAATATAAGAACCAAGTAGAGTTGAACCTCCTGGCTCATCTTTAATTGTCATCGTATCCGGGTCATAATCAAAGGTCGCATTAGGATAGCCTAATTTGGTATCTTTTAATTTACCAATTTCTTTAGCTCTCGTACCATCCCCCACAGATCCATCAGATGGTAAGTACTCACCGGGATTGTTTGGATCTGGAACACGAACTTCTTTTCCTGCGTTAACTAATGAAGGATCTTTTTTTAATTTATCATTTACTTTAATATTTTTTGCAAAATTAGGATCGTTGGGATCTCCCAAAGTAAAGAAATCATCGCCCTTACCACCATCAGAATGGATAATATTAACTGATGTTGCTAAATTAAACGTAAAAATATTAAATTCTTCTGTCCTAGCATCAATTTCTGCTAATCCTTCTTGCAAACCTTTTGCCGCACCACTTTCAACCGCAATTGGCTGGAATGTTGGTGGTGTATCTTTAGGATCTGAAATTAATAACTGCCCAACTGGATAATTCTCACCATTCGTCAAAGGTACCTTCTCGTTAGTTAAGTTACCACCTTCTGAAACTAAAGGTTGGTCATTAGCATCAGTTCCTACAACAACACTAATCGTTTTAATTTCACCTGGAGCTAGGATAGTTTCTCCACCCATTTTGACTGATACTCGGCCATATTCATCAAATGTTGTTTCAATATTACCAAAGCCAGATAAATCTTCTAGTAGCATATCTCTTCTATCAAGTAAATCGTTTGGCGTTCCACCATCTGCAGATGCTTTAAAAAGTTGCTGATTAATTTCATTTAACTCTTCTAATTTAGAATTGAAATCTAATACATTTTTTTCAAGGACTGAAACAGTGTCATTATGCAATGTTTCTAATTGTTTAGCCGTACGATTAATGTTCTCAGCTAAATTATTTCCATTTTCAACAACAATTAATTTTGCTGTATTCGATTCAGGATTATTAGCTAGTTGCGACCAAGCATCAAAATAGGCAGCTAAATCATCTGAAATTGCTTTTTGTCCTGGACTTTCATTAAAAATACTTTCAATTTGACCTAAAACATCTGCTTTTTGCTTGTATTGATTATATACCGAATTTTCTTTTCTAATGTTTGCTAATACAAACTGGTCAGAGGCTCTAGAAATTGAGTTAACTTTTGATCCTGTTCCAATTTGCCCTATTCCTGTGTAAGTATAAGGTTGGTTTGTTTCCATATCCGCTCTTTGTCTTGAATAACCTGGCGTATTGGCATTAGCAATATTATGTGATGATGTTTCTAATGCCGTTTGTTGTGTGTTCATACCACTGTTTGCAGTACCGAGAGTTCCAAATAAACCTGTCATGAGTTTCCTCCTACGTTTTTCTAATTATTTACATTGAATGATTGATAAATCCAACATCTGTTTGCTTTTGTAAGCTACCTTGTCTTGAATAAGTAGCATTCGTTTTCTGCGCTGCATCACCTACCACTTTTAAGAAATTATCATTAAAAGAGATAGCTTGTTGCGTGAGTAGTAGATTATCATCTTGTAGTTGTTTGACTTCTAAAAGCAACTTTTTTTCATTATCACTTGGAATAGAAGTGACTAATTTTAAAGAGTCTGCGATTGTTTCTTTTTGTTTTGAAATTTTTTCTATTTTAACGCCATCGCTTTCAATCAACGCTTTGTTTTCTTTTTTTAAAATTCTAATTAATTGTTTTAGTAATGGCGTAAGCTGTTTAGTTGTCTCCATATACTTATTCTTGTCCTTTTAACGTCATAAATATCTTGTCAGCAATCTCTTCTGAAGAAACTTTATATGTGCCATCTTTTATTGCTTTTTTGATATCTTGAACTTTTTGAGAGTTATCTATCTCTGTAACGTGATGTTCCATTCTTAATTTTTGGCTAGTATTAGATAAATTAATTTCTACACACTCGTTACTAGATGATTTTTTTATTTTTTCTCTATTTTCATTCGTTTTTTGTGAATTATAAGTATCACCATATTTATTATATTGATTATTTATTTTCATATGAATTTCTCCTTTATAAAATGATAACCGCTAGCATTAAGCTCTACATATTAGTTATCGGCTCTTTAAATATTTAGTTAAGACTAAGAAACTAGTTTAACAGCTAATATAATAAGCAATACATATTTTTTATGAAAAAACATTGATTAAACGAAAAAATGCAAAAAAAGATGAACAAGCCTGATAGACTCATTCATCCATTTTAATGTAAATTATTGATTCGCTGTTTTTGTGATAATATACTTGTAACTCTGATGCCAAAATTCTCATTGATGACAACCACTTCACCATGTGCTATCAATTTACCATTGACATAAACTTCTAAAGGCTCATCAGTTAGTTTATCTAATTCAACGACAGAACCCACACCAATTGATAAAATTTCTTTAATAGATTTTCGACTGTTTCCTAGTACAACACTAAAATCTAAGGGGACATCCATTAATAAATCTAAGTTATCAACATTTGTTTCGACTTTTTTTACATCTAAATCTTCAAATTCTGGTTGTTGGATGACAATTTTTCGAGTATTTTCTTTCTTAGGAGCCGGCTTTTCAATCACTTTTTCTGCCACGACTTCACGTCCTTCTAAAACTTCTGCTGTATCTTTCATCATAAGTTCCGAAATTTCTTCAACCATTTCACGTGTGTATATTTGCATGATTTCACTTTCAATCACACCTTCAACAGATAAATCGAATGATACTTTTGATACGACTGTGTCTAGGGCAATTCCTGTGTAACTAACTGACTCTTCGTCCTTCCATAAATTGACTTCTGGAGGTAAGATATCCACTTTTTTACCAATCATAGTTGCCATAGATGTTGATGCCGAACCGATCATTTGATTCATAGCCTCACCCACTGCGCTAAGTTCTAATTCAGTGAACTCTGTGTTGTCAGGATGTCCATCTCCACCAATCATTAAATCGGCAATAATAATCGCATCTTCCACATTTAAGAGTAGTAAATTACTTCCTTCTAACCCTTCCTTAAAGCCTACAACTGATGATACTTTTGGTGTTACCAAATCACTTAATATCTCATTAAACTCTACATATTTTACTCTAGGCGTTGTAATGGTTACTCTTCGATTCAAAATTGAAGACAGAGTTGTTGCTGCTTGAGACATTGAAATATTTCCAACTTCTCCAATTAAATCGGTAATTTCTTGATTAAAGAGAGGTTCTACTGACTCACTTTCTTCTTTTAATAACTTTTCTATTTGTTCTTGAGATAAATTTTCGCTCATTATTCTGATTCTCCTTCTGAAATTTCTAATACTTCAACCGCTAACCTTTTTTCTTTTTTACCAGGTTTAACGTAACCAAAGAATTGATCTCCTGCATACATTTTTAGTGGCTCTGAAATTTTTTGATCTAAACTTATGGCGTCACCAACCTCGAGATTTATAAAATCAGAAAGAGTCATTTGGGTCGTCCCTAAAACAGCCTGAAGTCCTAAGTCAACGCTTTTGATATTTTTATGTAAGTGATCATTGTCTTCTTGATTAAATCCCTTGTCAGAATCAAACCAATTTCTGAAGCTCAATTTATCCATAATTCCTTCGAAAAAGACATAAGGGATACAAAGATTAATAAAAGTTTTTTGATTTAAAACAGAAACTGTACATGTCACTAAAACTACTGGCTCATTAGGTGACATGTTTTGTAATAGTTGGGGATTTGTATCTAGTCCATTAAGGTGACAATCTAATTCCACAATATCATTCCAAGCCGTTTCAAAAGCAAGTATTAAAATTTTGTATACTTCTTCTAATAAAGCAAGTTCAATATCAGTAAACCCTTTTTTCTCCTGATTTTTGAATTTACCAATTTCAGTCTCACTTCCTCCACATAAAAGTTCAACTAAAATCATTGAAAATTGCGGATTTATTTCAATCATTTGAACACCTGATAAAGGCGTTGATTGAAAGAGACCTAATAGAGTGAATTTAGGAATCGAATGAATAAATTCATCATAACTAATTTGCTCAATTGATGCTAATTTAAGAGAAACGTTTGATCTAATTTGTGTCGTTAAATGATTACCTGCGTACTTAGAAAAATCCTCAAAAATCATAAACAACGTATTGATGTATTCTTTTGATAATTTAGTTGGTCTTCTAAAATCATAAGATTTAACGTTGGATTCTTCTTCTTTATCTAAATAAGCCTTTTCATCAATCTCACCACTACTCATAGCATTTAAAAGCGCATCAATTTCTTGTTGTGTCAATACTTGTGTCAAATTGATCCCTCATTTTCAGTAAATATTGTCATTATGTCGATAATATTGGTTAGTTTATCTTGAATCATGATAATTCCTTCAACATTATCATCATTTTTTGAATCTAAAGTCTGAATCTCTTCTGAATCAATCGTAAAAACGCCCACAATATCTTCAACAAGTAATCCAATTTTTTCTTCTTCATTTGTAATCACTATAATATTTTTATGAAGACTATTTTCATCTTCTTTAAGAAATTTAGAAAAATTAACTAGTGTCACAATCGTTCCTCTTAAATTAATCAAGCCCTCAACCCAAGATTGGGCTTGAGGGACCTTGAAAATTTTAGTTGATTTAATTATTTCACCGACATTTTCAGTTTTTATACCATAGTACTTTTCACCCTTAGTAAAGACAATTAATTGCATAATTTTTTCTCCTCACTGTAATACAACTACACACTAACTTTATCTAACGCTTTGATTACTCGATCTGCATCAAAAGGTTTGACAATAAAATCAAGTGCACCTTCACGAATAGCTTCCATAACCATCGATTGTTGCCCCATAGCACTACACATTAATACTTTTGCATTAGCATCAAATTCTTTGATTGCTTTTAATGCTTCCACACCGTCCATCTCAGGCATTGTTATGTCCATTGTCACTAAATCTGGTTTTTCAGTTTTGTATTTCTCAATTGCTTCTAAACCATTTTGAGCTTCTCCTAAAACAGAATAACCATTCTTCTCTAAAATATCCTTAAGCTTCATTCTCATAAATACCGCATCATCTACTATTAAAACTGTTTTTGTCATTATTATTTCCTACTTTCTACATTCCTATTGATTTAAATAAATTTTCTAAAACGCCAACTTCAGGTATAAAATAAAGAAGAGCATCCATTTTTTTTCCAGAGTAATAAAACTCATTTTCGATAATCAAAACTTCATCATCAAATTGATCAAATACCATATATAAACTACTAATAATCGAACCAAACATATCAATAGTTAATCCTGGTTCAGATGTGTGAAACTCAATTTCTAACATTTGACCAATTGAATTCATAAATGAATTAACCAAGATATTAGAAAGTTCTGTAATCGCTGAACCAATCATTTCTTCAGATTTCTCAAAATCTGGCGGTAGCATCATATCACAAATTTCACTAGCTGAACTCTCTGGGAGAGCAAATAAAAACATGCCTTCCCCTTTACTGCTAACTTGAATTGTCACAGCATAAATAATTTCACTTTCAGCCATAATATCCTTGTACAGTTCTTCATAATTCATCACTTTTATCAAAGGAACAATCATTTCAACTGGCTTATCAATTAAAACAGAAATACTTGTTGCTGCATGACCGCCACCAATATTCACTAACTCTTTTAACGCATCAATTTCTAAAGAAGTTAATTTATTCATCATATTTTTTTCACGCTACCTTCACTACAAATCACATTTATATCTAATATCAAAGTGATATCCCCGTTACCAAGAATCGTAGCACCTAAAAATTTATTCAAGTGTTTCAACTCTCGTCCAAGTTTCTTTATCACAATTTCTTGTTGCCCTATTAATTCATCTACTAGAAACGCATAGTAATTTTTACCTAGTAGTACAATAATCAAATGAGGATTCCCATCAGGATGTTCATTTTTAGGTAATTCTAAGATTTCTTGGAGCCTAATGACTGGAATTGCAATATCTTGATACATAAACACTTCTTTCATATGTATTTTAGAGATATTTTCCTCAGAAACTTCAACTACTTTCTCGATAGATCCTTGTGGTAATGCGAAAAGTTCCCCAGAAACTTTCACCATGAGTGATTGAATAATCGATAATGTCAAAGGCAAATTAATCGTAAATGTTGATCCTAAATCTACTTGACTTTGAAGTTCAATTGAACCACCTAATTGACTAATTTTAGACTGAACGACATCCATTCCAACCCCACGACCGGAGACATTCGTAACTTCTTGTGCAGTAGAAAAACCAGGATGAAAAATTAAATGAAGGATTTCTTTCTCTGAGAGACCTTCCGTTGAAATACCTTTTTTTTCAGCACTATTTTTTATAACTTCTGGATTAATACCTTTACCGTCATCCGAAACAGTGATTGTGACCCTGTTTCCTTGTTGAAATGCGGTAATCTTAATTTCACCTTCAACTGGTTTACCTAATTCCTGTCTCCGCTCTCTAGATTCAATCCCGTGATCAGCCGAATTTCTAATGAGATGGACAAGAGGTTCGCTTAATTCAGAAACCACCGTTCGATCTAATTCAGTATCTTCACCTTCAATAACTAACGTCATATCTTTGTCTAAATCACGTGCTAAGTCACGAACAACCCTTGGAAATCGATTCATAACAACACTTACTTGCTGCATTCTGATCTTTAAAACCAAATCTTGGAGTTCAGACGTTATTCTAGCAACTTCTGTTAATGGCTCTTTGATATCATGTTTCGTATCACTTGTGCTTATATTTTCTAACCTTGTCCGGTAAACAACTAGCTCGGAAACTAAATTCATGAATGTATCTAATTTAGTTAAATCAACTTTTATTGATTGCTGACCATGTTTAGCTGCTTGTTTATTTTTCTCTTTTTTGGTGGGTGCTTTTTGAGTTGGTACATCTTTACTTTCAGATACAGCAACTACTTCTACTTGTTTTGTAAAAATTTCATCGGGCGTTAATACATCCATCGTTTCAATATCACTGTTTGATAATATATTTTCTCGAACTACTTCTTGAGTTTTATCAGTAATTAAAATTAAATGAAAATCTTGATCAAATTCGCCTTTTTCTAACGTTTCTGTATCAGGATAGCTAAAGGTTACTTCCCCGACTTGATTTAATTTATCTAAAATCAAGTAAACTCTAGGTGCTTTTAACGTACACGTCTCTTCTAATCTAATACTCACCCCAAAAGGCATATAATTAGTATTTTCTAAATCGTTCATTAATTGAATATCTACAGAAGTTAAATGATCTGTTGGAAAACAAATTGTTTCTTTTTTATTTTTTTTTATGACTTCATCTTCAACAACGTCTTCTGTTGAATTTTCAACTTCCTTTAACCGCTTCATTAAAGACGAAATCTCTGCCTCTTCAAAATCAGTTTCACTTCTTAAACTTTCAATGATTTCAGATAAAGAATCCAAACAATCAAATATTAAAGAAATACTATCTGAGTTGACTTCAACTACTTTATTTTTAAAATGTTGAAAAATATTTTCCATGCGGTGAGTCAGTTTAGCCATTGTCTCATATCCCATCGTTGCTGCCATTCCTTTTAACGTATGTGCCGATCTAAAAATACTATCTATCGTCTCTTCACTTCCAGGATCATTTTCCAATTCTAAAACACCATCGTTTAAATTTTCTAAATGTTCATCTGCCTCTTCAAAAAACAGTTCCCGGTATTTTTCATTATCATCCATTTAAATCCCTCCTTCCTTTATTTTTGGTAAATAAATGAATCTATTTTCTTAAATCCAAATTTTTCAGGTTGATTGATTGTTTCTGTTGCTCCTGTGAAGAAAATTCCACCAGGTGCCAATGAATCGTAAAATTTTTGATAAAGCGCATCACGTGCTTCAGATTTGAAATAAATGGTAACATTTCGACAAATAATTAGATGAAATCCTGTTTCAAAGCGACTTTGAAGTAAATCATGCTCTTTAAATCTAATATTATTTTTAATTTCCTTTTTCACTTCAAATCCGTTATCCTTCTCTAAAAAATGCGATTGTAATTGCTTTTGTGAGACATTTTTTAATTCATTTTTAAAATAAAATCCTTTCTTTGCTCGATCAAGGATTATCTTATCTATATCTGTTGCCAGTATCTTCCCAGATAATTTAATGTCATTTTCTTCAAATAACATGGCTAGACTATATGGTTCTGATCCATTAGAACAAGCAGCGCTCCAACATTTCAATGAAGAAAAATTGGTTTGTAAATCACTTTTCACGTGTTTAGTTAAAGCCGTAAACAATTCTGGATTTCTAAAAAACTCTGTCACATTAATGGTCAAATAATCCTTTAACTCGTCTTTAACTTCCTTATCTTTTTCCATTAAATTCATATAATCTTTTAAACTGGTTACTTCTCTATTTTCCATCATATTCAGAATCCGTCTTTGTAATTGACTCTCTTTGTATGATTCTAAATCCATACCTAGATGCCTAATTGCCCATTTATTGAATTCTTCAAAGTTCTTTTTCATTGTTTCACCCTTATCATCCAATCTAATTTAGTGCCAATCATATCTAATGATAGAATCTCATCAACCACTCCTAATTCAACAGCTCTTCTAGGCATTCCATAGACGACTGAAGTTTCTCTGTCTTGAGCAATTGTATAACCTTTATTATTAGCAATTATTTTCATTCCTTCTGCCCCATCACTTCCCATTCCGGTCAGAATGATACCAACCAAACTCTTCCCATAAACTTTGGAGGCTGATTCAAACAATGGATCAACAGCAGGTCTAACACTATTAATTTTTTTCTCTTCATTCGTTAAATAAATTCTTCGCTGATCAATGCGCATATGATAATCTCCAGGAGCAATATAAACCACTCCTGGTCTGATTAACTCGAGGTGTTTAGCCTCAACTACTTCAACATTTGCTTCAGTATTCATTCGTTTTGAAAAAGATTTTGTAAACCCAGAAGGCATATGTTGCACAATAAATATAGGAACATTTAATGTTTTTGGAATATACTTAATAATTTCCATCAGCGCTTTTGGTCCTCCTGTTGAAGAGCCAATGACAATTCCGCGGACTTTATTTGGAAACCTTTTTTCGCCAACTACCTTAACTTCTTTAATCACTTCAACAGAACCAGGTTTAACGATAATCGATTTAATCTTTTTTTCTAGTTCCTCTTTAAAAGAATCTTCTATTTTTGATATATTGGAAGGTTTCTCTACAAAATCCATCGCCCCATTCTCTAAACAAGTAATTGTCATTTCTTCACCTGAATGGGAACTTAACATGATTACTGGTATATTAAATTCTCTTTTAATGATTTTTAATGTTTCTAACCCATTAATTCCTGACATTTCAATATCTAGGGTTATCAAATCAGGCTGTATTTTTTTTAGTTTTAAAAGCGCATCTTCTCCACTCCTAGCAGTAGCACTTACTACCACATTGGAAATTTGATTGACTTGATCTGATAAAACTTTCCTCATAAAAGCCGAATCATCAACAACCATTACTTTAATTGACATTTAATCTACCTCTCACTTTATAGTTCATATACTTCCCGATTGACCATTTTTATAGAGACGGTCATCTCTTCCACATTTACAAAAATCGAACGTCCCATATTCCCACCTACGTGCTTAGCAACGATAGGAATTCTGAGTTCTTTTAGAGCTTTTTCAACAGCCTCTATATTTCGTTCGCCTACATTTTGTGATTTCACATCATTAGCTAGCTTAAACATACTTGCACCACCAGCTATTTTGGCAGCCAATCTACCATGATTAGGTTGTAACTTTTTGATTTCTTCAACCATTGCAGGAATGGCTAAATCTGCAAATTTTTCAACTTTGATCATACTTCTTGTAGTAAACATTTCACTATCAGGTAGCATAATATGACTCAATCCTGCAATTTTGTTTTTCTTATCATAAATAACAATACCAATACAAGATCCCAAACCTAACGTCAATAATTGATCTGGGGCTTTGGCAATTTTATAATCCGATATTCCAACTTTTATGTCATTACTCATCGTCTTCACTCAATTCACTTGAGGTTTCAGAACTTTCTACTTCTAAACTACGTAGTAACTTATCTAACATAATGTTTCCTTCAAAAAGTGCATCGATATTTAACTGAATAACAATGCCTTCTTTTGTTCTAACAAAGCTATCTATATAATTTTTATCAAACGTAACATCATTATTCATCATTTCGAATTGCTCCACTGAGAAATCAACAATTCCTTTTATAGAATCCACAACTAACCCAAGGCACTCATCTTTCCACTGAACAACAATAATTTTTAAGTCATTATTTCTCACCGTTTCTTGTGCATATAACCGTTGATTTAAATCGATTACTGGTAATATAGTCTCATTGTAATCAATCACACCTAGAACAAATTGTGATGTCTCTGGGATTGGAATAGGTTCTGTCCATTGAATGATTTTTTCAATCTTTTTGATTGGAAGACTTAATGCTTGTCTTTGGCTCAAAAAAACAATTTGTTTTTCCATACTTTTTCCTCCACTAAAACGACTTGCTACATTTTAAATATTGAATTGATTAACTTGTTTTTTCAAACCATCAGCAATTGTTTCAAGATCTTGAATATTAGCAGTGAACTCCTGCATTGTTGCTAATATTTCTTCAGCATTTGCTGATACTTCTTCTGTCCCGGCAGAATTTTCTTCAGTTGATGCTGAAATATTTTCAACCGAAAACAGAACATCATCTTTTTGCTGCTTAATATCTTGACTAAGTTGATCAATTTTATGAACGTTTTGAATAATCGTATCGAACTGTTGAGTGACTTTATCTGTTGAATCAATGGCACTATTGATAATCTCTGTTTGTTTTTGACCACCATCATATGAAGCTGAGACTTGTGTTACCATTTCGTTTGATTTCATTTGAATTTCTTCAATAATTGTCTCAATATCTTTCGTTGAAATAGCGCTTTGTTCAGCTAACTTACGTACCTCTTCGGCAACAACAGCGAATCCTTTACCTGCTTCACCAGCTCGTGCTGCTTCAATGGAAGCATTTAGCGCTAGTAGATTGGTTTGAGTTGAAATATCCGTAATAACTTGAATAATTTTATTAATGTTTTGAATATCCGTATTCATACCAGCCATATTATCTACTAATAATTTTAATTTTTCTCTTTCAATCTCCCAGTTTTCATGCACATCATGCATTAAGTCCGAATTATTTTGGTTATCCTGACTAGCTGTTAGTGCTTGGTCATTCATTTCAATCGCTGATTGATTAATCACTTCAATAGTATTACCTAATTCATTCATTTCAGTTACAGTTTTTTCTGCATCAATTGCTTGTGAGCTTGTTGCTTGAGCAATTCCTGTAATTGTTTCTGATACTTCTTCCGTTGCTGAATTTGTTTGTTTTGATATATCTGATAAAGAAACACTCATATCTGCAATTTGATTGCTTTCATTTTGGATATTTTTAACCAAATTTGCAAAACCATCTAACATGCCGTTGTAAGCATTCGCAATTTGGCTAATTTCAGCGCCATCTTCTTTTGCCTCACCAGAACCAAAGAATTTAGTTACAAGTGGTCCAGACTCTTTTGTACCACCACGAATATTAATAATTTTAGCTTTTAAATTCCCAGATTTCGCTTTTTCAAAAGAATCAACAATCGTTTTAACTAAACCAATAATTCGATTAGAAACAAAGACTGCGATAAATATTGAGATGACACCCCAAATACCTATAATAATCGATGAATATTTAAACATTTCAGCTTGTTTCATTTGAAATTCTTTTTGTGCTACTTCTGCAATGATGAATAAATCACCTTTAGTTTTGAAATAATAATCATGACCAGCTGGTGTATCAACCATGCCTTTTTCTTCAGTCATTTTTTTAAATCCAGGATTTTCACTGACATTTTTTCCAATTTCGCTCTTTTCATTTGAAGCTAATACTTCACCATTAGCCATGACTAATTTCATTCCACCGTAAATACCTACACTTGTTGTATTAACTATGTTAACCGCTTCATCTGTACTAACATCAATGGCCAATATTCCTTTTATCTGATTGTTCTCCACAACGGCTGTTGACACCGTATTAATTAAGTTTCCTGTGTTTACATCTTTCACTGGTTTCGATATATTAATTTCTTGAGGATTAGCAATTGCTGTCTTGTACCATTCTCGTTCTTTATACTGATCTGGTGTCATTTTGAAAGTGACACTGCTTACAATATCTTTGTTATTTGGAACAAAATAAACATCTGCATAATTTTCATCTGATTCAAATAGGAAATTTAAAACTTTAAGAATTTCCTGCTCTCTTTTCGGACTGTTTAAGTCTCCTTTAAAAACGTCATGCTTCTTTAAAATTTCAATATCGTTTAATGCACTCTTTTGAGCTGCTCCTGCTTGATTTTGAACACTAGCTATTTTCTCTTCCGCTTCAATTGATAGTCGATGCTCTAAGGTTTCTTTCATTAGTTTCATATTGATAAATAAGACAGTAATAACAGGAACTATCGTTAAAAACAGAATAAATCCAATTATTTTGCCTTTTACTGATTTTGATTTTTGTTTTTTCATCCTAACAAATCCTTTTTCAATAATATAGTCTACCCTTTAATTATTTCAAAATAAAACCGTTCGCTTGTAATTTCAATATTTCAGAAATTTGTTCTAAAGCCTCAATATTACTTGAGAACTCTTGCATTGTTGCTAAAATTTCCTCTGCATTAGCAGATACTTCTTCCGTTCCAGCTGAATTTTCTTCTGTTGAAGCTGAGATATTTTCTACAGCGAATAACACTGAATCTTTTTGAATGGTAGCATCTTTACTCAACTGATCAATTAAAGAAATTTCTTTAGTCAATAAATCAAATTGGTCCACCACTTGATGAGTTGAATCAATCGCTTCATTAATGACTTGAGTTTGTTTTTCTCCACCTTCATACGACTCTCTAACTTGTGTTACCATACCATTTGATTTATATTGAATTTCTTCAATAATTGACTCAATATCTTTCGTCGATTTAGCACTTTGTTCAGCTAATTTTCTAACCTCTTCTGCGACCACTGCAAAACCTTTTCCAGCTTCACCAGCTCGTGCTGCTTCAATCGATGCATTTAGTGCTAAAAGATTTGTCTGTGAAGAAATATCTGTGATAACTTGGATAATTTTGTTTATATTTTGGATATCCATATTCATTCCTGAAATATTTTCTACAAGTTCACCTAATTTACGACGTTCACCTTCCCAATTATCAAATACTTTTTGCATTAACTGAGAGTTCAGTTCATTGACGCTAGTTGCTTTTTCAGTTGTTTTATTCATATCTAAAGATGATTTTTGGATGGAATCAATCACTTGTCCCAATTCATTCATCTCATTAACTGTTTTTTCTGAATCAATTGCTTGGGAACTTGTTGCTTGAGCGATACCTGTGATTGTCTCTGATACTTCTTCAGTTGCTGAATTTGTTTGTTTTGAAATTTCAGATAAAGATATCGTCATATCTGATATTTCATTACTCTCTTCTTGAATCCCTTGAACAAGTCCTGAAAATCCTGTTAACATGTTATTAAATGCAATCACAATTTGAGAAATTTCATTGCCACTTTCTCTTACTTCACCATCACCAAACATTTTTTTAAGGCCTGGTATTCTACTTAAAAGTGGTTTTGTTCCTTCAGAATTACCTTTAGTATTGGTAATTTTTACTGATAAATCACCACTTGAGGCTTTTTCAAAGGCATTGACAATAACTTTTGCTGAACTGATAACACTCTTAGAAATACCTATGGCAATTAAAATAGCTATCGTTCCCCACACAACAATAACTGTTGCTGAAACTTTAATTAAAGATTTTTTTTCTGATTCTAATTCTTTCGGTGAAACACCACCAATTAGAAGTAATCCTGTTTCAGTTTCACCAAAGTATACTTTCTCTGTTCCTTTTCCCGTATAACCTTCTTTTTCTGGTTTATTTTTGAAGAATCTTTCTTCTGAAATATTCTTACCATCAAACCTTGGGTTACCGGACGTTAGAACATCTCCATCTTTAGTAGCTAGAATCATATTTCCTGTTGTTCCTATTAAGGACGATTTAACCATGTCTCCGACATTTTTTAGATTAATATCCACTCCAACAATACCAATAACCTTGTTTCCATCACTTACTGTTTTTGAAGCTGTCATTGATATTTGCTTAGAGCTAATTGACTCATAAGGCTTTGACCACATTATTTTATTAGGATTAGCTAAAGCCTCTTTATACCAAGTGCGATCAACCCTTTCACCGACTTTTGCGTCTTTTTCTTTACCTAGTGACGAAACACTGTCAGCATTAAGCGGCTGATAAAAAACATTTTCTGTATTTTCATCAGCTTCATTGGCCACTTTGATAATGTGTCGAATATTTTCTCGATCTTCTAAAGTATTTTTAGTGTTAATAATCGTTGTATCCTCAGTTAAACGATTAAGAGTATTCTCTATATTATGTTGAATTCCGTTCATCCGGTCTACAACACGAATTGTACTGTTTTTCTCTTCAATCGCTACACGATGAATAATCATCTGATCCATTAACTTCGTATTTAGGAACAGCAATAATAATACTGGTATTATTCCTAAAAATAAAATGATGCTAATAATAACTGGTCCTAGTGATTTTTTTTTCTTCGTTTCTACTTTACTCATAAAAACCTCCATTTTTATTTATTAAATGACAAATATGTCTTTATAGTCACTTGCAAGGCCGTAAGAACCTTCCTTTTGATCTCTAACGATTATGCCTTTTTTTATTTCTAGCACACGATATCTGATGGTATTAACAATTGTTGAATTATGTGTCGCCATCAAGATTGTTGTCCCTTTTTGATTTAGCTGATATAAAATTTTCATAACATCTATTGCAGATTTATTGTCTAAATTTCCCGTAGGTTCATCAGCTAGCAATATTTTCGGATCACTTAAAATAGCTCTTGCAATAGCTACTTTTTGTTTTTCACCAATAGACAATTCATCAGGATAGTAATCTTTATACATCCACATACCGACTTCTTCTAATGCTGTTGTTACTTTATCAGCAATTAGTTTCTTCTCCACACCAATTGCTTGCAGAACATATACTAGATTTTTATAAACCGTCAGATTCTCAAGAAGAATAATTTCTTGAGGAATGATCCCTATTTGTCTTCTAAATTCTGGAATTTTTTTATCTGGTAATCGACACAAATCAATATTTCCAACATTTAAAAGACCATGAGTTAAACGTTCTTCGCAAGTCATCAATTTTATTAAGGTTGATTTTCCTGCACCACTTGGACCAACTAAATAAATAAACTCACCTTGCTTGATTTCTAATGTAATGTTTCTTAATGCTGTCGAATTTTCTGTATATTTTTTAAATACATTTACTAACCTGATCATGTCATATCTTCTTTCTACTGTTTAAAATTATTAATAATTTGCATCATCTCGTCAGTTGATTGAGCAACTTTTGTGTTCATCGAATATACTCTTTGTGTGACAATCATATCTGTCATTTGATCAGCCAAATCAACATTTGAAGCCTCTAAATAATACTGCTTAATAGTCGGATTATTCATTACCTGCGCATTTGTACCTTGAGGTAACTGAAAAAGATTATCTCCTGTTTCCTGGAACTGTTCATAACGATCTGTTGCATAGACTGGAATTTGAGCAACCAATTGATTACCCACTGTTACTTCCCCCCGTTCACTCACTGTAGCACTTCCATTTGGCCAGTTATTTTTAGGTACTAAATAATTAATATCCACTTGATTACCATTGCTCGTTCTAAGAGTTCCATTAGCATCAAATCTAAATGAACCATCTCGAGTATAGGCCATTTGATTATTCGGCAATCTAACTCCAAAAAAACCATCACCCACTAAAGCCAAATCAAAATCGTTTGACCCTGGAATAAAACCTCCTTGTGTCATATTTAACTGTGCCTGTTCCGACTTCATACCACGAGAAATACCATTTAAAAGTAAATTTTCTCGTGACTTTGTATCTTCTCTTAATAATTCGTGAAAATTAGTGTCTTTTTCTTTAAAACCAACTGTATTAGAATTTGCTATATTGTTAGCAACAATATCTAAGTTAGTTTGTAAACCATTCATTCCACTTTTACTGACTGCAAGACTCGGATTCATTTTTTAACAACCTTTCTATACGCGACCTACTTCATTGGTTAATTTTCTAAGCGTTTCATCTGATGTGTGGAGAGCTTTCTGATTGATTTCAAATTGTCTAGCAGTATCCATCAACGTCGTCATTTCATTAACCATATTGACATTTGAGCCTTCAAGCATACTTTTTCTGACAGTACTTGCTCGATCATCCATTCCAGGATTTTCAGCTACAAATAACGACTCACCTTGTGCAGTCAAATCTTCCTGATCTGTGAACCGTGTTAATCTAAAATCAGGTAAATTTTCACGAGCATCAATAGGGGCTCCATTTTTAGAAAGTATTACGTTACCATCCTGAGTGACTAATTGATTTTGCTGATTTACTTGAAAATGTCCGTTCTTGGTGTAACCTATATCACCGTTTGGTAATTGAACATTAAAATAACCTTCGCCTAAAACCGCGTAGTCAGTTGCTTTATTTGTTTGTTTAAAGCTACCACTGGACATGTCTTTGTAAATTTCATCTACCTTATTTCCAAATACAAAAGAACCTAACTCTCTTCTTTTGTTTAATTCTGGACCATTAGTGTAATTATGCAATTTTTGCTCTTCATCTGTTTTTTGAATAGCTTGCTGTGATTTGTAACCGTAAGTATTTGCATTAGCCACGTTAGCACTTGTGTTCTCTTGTTTGGTTTGAAGAACATCTAAATTTCTTTGTAGAGTATACATACTTCTAATCATTTCAAGTCCTCCTCAATCATTTTTTTTAGTTTAATTAATATTTTTCCATGGAGTTGAGAAACACGAGGGACTGAGACTTCTAGAATTTCAGCAATCTCTTTCAACGTTAATTCTTCTACATAGTACAAATTTAGAATAATTTGTTCACGTTCATCTAAAAGAGCAACTGTGCGTCGTAATGCCTGTTTTTTTTCATCATCCATTAATAAAATATCTATAGGTATAGTATCGGTATCTTCAACAATATCTTTTAATTCTAAGGTTTCCCCTTGATTCGTAAAGATCGTATCATCCAAAGAAACATTTGCTAAGTAGTGTATCGTTTCATGGATTTTAGATAGTTGTTTAGCATTAATTTTCATTTCTTTACAAATTTCTTGATCTGTTGCAGTTACCATTTTTTCACGTTCAATTTTCTCTTTAGCTTTATAAAAGCTATCTAAATGTCCCATTCTTGAACGGGAAACTCTGGATGATTTTCTTACCTCATCAATAATTGCCCCACGAACACGTATATAGGCATAACTTTCAAAGGAAACTTTTTTATTCACATCAAATTTTTTCAATGCGTCCATTAATCCGATGACACCAATATTAAATAAATCATCTTTATCATATTCTGTTGACTTTATTTCGATTCTATTAACAACCCTTTTGACAAAAGGAAGATGTTTCACTATTTCTTCCTCATAATCAACTTCATACATGACGATTCCCCCTTTCTTAATACCGTGTTAGCTATAATTTTTAGTCTAATGAAATCATTCCCAAAGTTACTATTTCAATTTCATTGGGTACTTCATTTAAAGAAAGCACCGCAAGGCCTGGAAAATTATATGAAATTAGTTTTTTTAAAGTCAATCTTGTCGTTGGTGATGCTAGAATGACATGTTGAATATTTTCTGCTGTAAACTGTTGATGAACTTTATTAATCGAATCAAAAATTTGTGTAATGACTTCCGGTTTTAATACTGGTATTGATCCTGACGTTGTTTTTTGAGTATTCTTTGAAATCATATCTTCCAATTCAGGATGAATCGTAAGAACTCTCAATACATTATCAGATCCTAAATATTGTTTAGCAATTGTTCTTTTTAGAGACTGTCTAACATGCTCTGTTAAGATTTCTACATCTTTAGTGACCATCCCAAAGTCTGCTAACGTTTCTAAAATAGTTACTAAATCATTAATAGGAATTTGTTCTTTCAGTAAATTTTGTAACACTTTTTGAACTTCACCCAGTCGCATAATATCTGGAATAAGCTCATCAATAACCACATTATATTTATCCTTAATTCCTTCAAGTAAGTGTTTCACTTCTTGTCTACCTAATAATTCTGCTGTATTACTATAAATAACTTCTTTTAAATGAGTGGCAATAACCGTCACAGGCTCAACGATTGTTGCACCGTGAATATCAGCTATATCTCGGTCTTTTTCTTCAATCCATAAGGCATCAAGACCAAAAGCTGGCTCTTTTGCATCAATTCCCTCTAAGTTAAGTTGTTCATTTTCTGGATTAATAACCATTAATTTATTGGGATAAATGACTCCCCTTGCTACTTCATTTCCTTTTATCTTGATACAATAATCATTTGGACCAAGTTGTAGGTTATCCCTTATTCGAATCGGGGTCAGTAGTACACCTAATTCATGGGCACATTGCTTTCTTATGTTAACTATTTGACGCATTAGAGAATTATCCAAGCTGTCATCTGTCATCGGAATTAGCGTATAGCCAATTTCTACTGAGATAGGCTCAACTTGAAAGGATGAGACAGTATCATCTTCTTCTAATTCTTGTTCTTTCTGCATTAAAAGCATCTCTTGTTTTTGTTCAGCTAACTTTTGTTCAGCCAGATCTTCATTTTTGTATTTCTTAAAGGCTATAAATCCAAACACAGCCGACATAATAAAGAATGGTATTTTAGGAAATCCTGGAACCATAGCAATAATAATTAAGACGAAAGATACAATTCCTGCAATTAAAGGATTAGGGAAGAAATCTTTACTGATTGCTGCACCAAATGTATTATTATTATTTGATCTCGTTACTATAATCCCTGAAGAAATTGAAATTAAAAGAGATGGTATTTGACTCACTAACCCATCACCAATTGATAATTTCCCAAATTTACCTAACGCTTCGGAGACATCCATTCCTTGACCCATTGAAAAGATTAAAATACCACCAAGTAAATTGATTAAAGTAATGATAATACCAGCAATGGCATCACCTTTTACAAATTTACTCGCCCCATCCATCGCACCGTAGAAACTAGCTTCACGTTGAAGATCTGCTCTACGTTTCTTTGCTTCATCTTCGTTAATTAGACCTGAATTTAGATCAGCATCAATTGCCATTTGTTTACCTGGCATCGCATCCAGTGTAAATCGTGCAGAAACTTCAGAAACTCGTCCCGCACCATTTGTTACAACGACAATTTGAACGATTGTAATAATTACAAATATAACAGCACCTACAATATAATTATTACCTGCTACAACGTTGGCAAATGCATCAATCACATGACCAGCATTCCCTTTAGTTAAAACTAAACGTGTAGAAGCAATATTTAATCCCAACCTGAACATTGTTGTTATTAACAAAAGCGTTGGAAAAGTTGTAAATTCTAAGACACTTTTTGTAAATAGTGTAATTAACAAAATATTTATTCCGACTGTTATATTTACAATTATTAAAAAATCCAAAAATGAGCTTGGTAAAGGTATGATGATTAGACCAATTACCGCGACAACAACAAAGGATACGATAACATCAGAATAATTCTTATTTTTTAAATTAAATTTTGAAACCAAATTTTTTCATTACCTCCATTATGTCCCTTTGATTAATTAATAATTAAATTTTATGTTTATTTTCCTCATTCATCTTATAAACAAAGGCTAATATCTCGGCCACAGTTTCATACATATCAACTGGAATAGGCTGACCAATATCCGTTGACTTATAGAGTGACCTAGCTACTGGTTTATTTTCAAGAATAGGAACTTTATTTAGAGTTGCTTCTTCTCTAATTTTTTTAGCGATTAAGTCTGCCCCTTTAGCGACAACGATAGGCGTTCCACTGTTCTCCTTATCGTATTGAATAGCAATTGCTAAATGAGTCGGATTTGTGATAACAACTGTTGAATCTTTTACTTGACTCATCATGCCTGAAATCATTTCCATATACATACTTTTTCGTTTTGATTTAATTTGTTGATCCCCTTCTTGCTGTTTGTATTCATCTTTGACTTCTTGTTTAGACATCTTCATTTTCTTTCTAAATGATAACCACTGAACAACATAGTCCAATATTCCAAGTAAGAATAAAATTATCGCAAGTTTCAAACTAAGTTTTTTTAAAAAATGTAAAATAAAGAAAGGTAGTGCTTGTATTCCGGCAGAACCGGCATTAAAAAAACTATCCAGTACAGATTTTATTTCACTTAAAGTAATTACAAAAACTAGTATTAACTTACCCATATTTTTCAAAAGTGTGAAAAATGCTTTTTTATTAAACAAATTTTTAAAACCGCTAATAGGATTTAATTTTTTGAAATTTGGTTTTAAAGGCTTTGTTGTAAATAAAAAGCCTACTTGAAGCAAATTACTAATCCAAGCACTAAAAAATGCAATCAACATGAATGGAGCAACAATCACTAAAAATTTCATTATATTTTGAAACCCAATGACATTTAAGTTATTTTCTAAATTTTCGTAGCCATAAAAGTTGGAATAATAACTTTGAATCAAGCCAACACATTGTCTAATGACATATTCCCAAAGAGGAATAAAGAACAATGAAAATATGAAAAAAGAAGTGGCTGATACCAAATCAGGACTCTTTACGAGCTCTCCTTTCTTTCTGGCATCTCTTAGCTTCTTGGGACTGGGTTTTTCAGTTTTTCCATCTTTATCTGACACCCTCTCACCTACCTAACGATTGTAAGAATTCACTCATATATTTATTCATATCTGGAAAAATATGGATGATTAATTGAACTAAATTTGGTAGAAATAGTAATACAAAGAAAAAACTAATTAATATTTTCATTGGCATTCCCAACATTAAGACATTAATTTGAGGAACACTTCTTGAAACAATTCCTAGTACACAATCAGTGACAAACGCAACTAATACAACAGGTGCTGCTAGCATGATTGACATTTCAAAAACTTTAGCAAACAATTTAACCATTCCTTCAACAGTATTCCACTTCATACTGGCTTCGGTTAATGGAACGATATCAAATGATGCTAGTAAGTTTTCAATCACAATATGATGCATATCAGTCACAAAAAAAAGTGTTAATGCCAACCAATAATACAATCGTCCATAATTAGAGCCTTGAATCCCAATTGTCTGATCATATACTGAACCCATTGAAAAACCAACTTGAAAGTCAATGATTTGCCCTGCCATCTCAATAGCAGAAAAAATTAATTGAACAACAAAACCTAAAGCAATTCCAACCAACAGCTCCTTAATAATATAAAAAATGCCGATATATAAGTTATTTGTTGAAATAGTCTCTGGAAGTACACTAAAAACACTAATACTTAATGAAAAACTAATCAGTATTTTTAATAAACTCGGCGTTTGTTTAAAGGAAAATCCTGGAGCTGTCACCATAAAACTGGATATTCTACAAAATATTAAAATAAAAGTAAATAGTATTGTATTCATTTCTCACCATCATTATAAAGAAGACATTATTTCAAACATATGTTTTGTAAATTCGATTAGTGTTGTGATCATGAAATTTCCCAATATTATTAAGAATAAAAATACAGTTAATAATTTCGGAACAAAACTCAACGTTTGTTCTTGAATTTGTGTCGTTGCTTGTATGATACTTATAAACAATCCTACGACCATCGCTACTAGCAGAATTGGACCTGCAATCAAAATGATCTTAAGAAAAGCTTCACGCATGACATCTAAAACTAATTCAATTGTCATCTAAAAATCCTTTCTACTGAAATCCTTTTACTAAAGTCTCTACGACTAAATACCAACCATCTACTAGAACAAATAACAATAGCTTAAATGGTAAGGAAATCATGACTGGTGATAACATGAACATCCCCATTGACATTAAAATACTAGATACCGCCATATCAATAATTAAAAATGGTATAAAGATTAAAAAACCTATACTAAAGGCTGTCCTTAATTCACTAATTAAAAATGCAGGCGTCACTATATGTAGTGGTAATGATTCTGGATTTTTAACCTCTTTTTTACCAGAATTCTTTACAAAAAGTGCTAAATCTTTTTCTCGGGTTTGTTCCAACATAAATTTTTTAATGGGCTTTTCAGCTAGTTTAATTGATTCAGCTTGAGTGATTTCATCTTTCATTAAAGGTTGAATCGCTGTAGTATTAACCTCTGTGTAGACAGGTTGCATAATAAAGAATGTTAAAAACAAAGCGATTCCTATCAAAACTTGATTAGGTGGTGTCTGTTGTGTTCCTAATGAATTACGAACAAATGAAAGAACCATTATTATCCGAGTAAATGATGTAGTTAAAACCAGAAGAGTTGGAATCAAGGTTAATACCGTCATAAGGACAAATAATTTAACTGAATCTGTTGTTCCACTTGTTCCTACTAATTTACTCACTGTATCAGTCAAATCATCCACTGGAACAGCGACTGCACTAACAGGTAAACAAAAAAGACCAAGAATTATCAGAATAATTTTAGCGTTAATCTTTCTTTTCATTCCGGGTCTCCTTTCTAAAAAATTTTAGTTTACCAATTGTCTTTTGATATGTATTCAATATTTGCAGCTGTTTCTCTTCTCTAAATTCTTGATCCACCATTTTTTGAACAATAATCTGTTGAACTTCTTCTTCACCAAGTTCTTTAATTAAATCATTTGAAGTGGGCGTCATACTCATTAAATAGTACTTTTGACAAACTATGACGATTGCCATGGATGACTCTTTTCCCACTGTTAATTTTTCTATTATTTCTATATTTTTACTTTGGCTATAAGTTACTTTATTCATATAATTTAATGTTATTTTGATTAAAATAATTATTGCAAAAAGAAAAACAATACTTTTAAAAAGTAAAAAGATACTTCCCATTATTTCCCCTTCTTGATTACTGAATTACTAGATTTGTTATAAAGACTTCTCTAACTAAAGCAGAACCGTAATCTTTATTAATTTGATCTCTTAATTCTTCTTTTAATTTATTAACGCCATTTTGATCTGCTAATATACTGGATGCATCTTTTTGTCTTAATTTATTAATGACGCTATCACGAATCATTTCAGTATTTTCTTGAACTGTTTCAGCGTTTTTACTATTAGCTGTTAATAGTGACATCTCAATACGTATGTAAGATGCTTCCTTATTAGGTCCTTCTGCAAGATTAATTAAAAATTCTTCTAGCGGAACAGATACTTCATCTTTATTATATTTTTTATCAACTGCTACAACTTCTTCTTTTGGTTCATTTTTATGTAAAAACATGTTCCCAACAATCGTTCCAACAGTTCCAGCTGCAATTCCTACAATTACGATAACTACAATTAGAATTATTGATTTTAAACTTTTTACTTTTTTTTCTTTTTTTTCTTCACCATTATTTTCTGGCTCCATCTTTCAACACCCCATACATTAGTTATCATTTATCAAAGTAAAATTAAACACTTCTTTTTGATAATTTTTAAAAAGATTAACTACTCGCTCTGATGATTCTTTTACCATAATTGTTTTACCATCAGAAAGTGTAATAATTGTATCTGGTGCTTGCTCAATTCGAAAAATAAGTGCGGTATTTAAATAAAACTCTTGATTATTCATTGTCGTTAATTTAATCATTTGTTTCTCTCCTTTTTAGCAAGCACCAGGCTTGTTTTAAATTATCGTTTTAAGTTGATTAATTCTTGAAGCATTTCATCAGAAGTTGTGATTGAACGTGAGTTAGCTTGATACGCACGACTTGTCACAATCATATCTGTAAATTCAGTTGCTAAATCTACGTTAGATCCTTCTAACGCTCCTTGAATCAATCGTCCACTTCCGCTTTGTCCAGCTCTTACATAGTTAGCTTCACCAGAGTTATTTGATTGTAAGTAATTATTACCACCTTGTTTTTCTAACCCATCAGGATTGGCAAAAGTTGTTACAGCTACTTGACCGATAATGTACGTGTTATCATCACTGTAACGCCCTGTCACAAGACCTGATGAGTCTATAGTGAAGTTCACTAGAGTAACGTCTTTTCCATCTGCACCCACTAATGTATTTGGAATCACAATAGGTCCTACTGGCTCTTCTAACTGAGTTTGAGCATTGAAATCAGGACTATTTTGAATAGGAGCTCCAGTTTTCGGTTGATACCCCATAACTTTATATCCATCTACATTTACAAGTGTTCCGTTGCTATCTAAACTAAATGCACCATTTCGTGTATAGTATTTTGTTTCATCTTGATCATCTTTTTGTAAAACAAAGTATCCTTTATCATCTAAAGCGAAATCAAGTGGTCTACCTGTTGGTTGTGGCGTTCCAATCGTATTCATTTTATCAATTGATCCTACTTGAACTCCTAAACCAACTTGTCTTGGGTTAACCCCACCGCCACCAGTCATCGTCGGTCCTTGTGCATTTGCTTCTGTTGAGCTCATTACATCTTGAAAAGTAACACGTTCTGATTTGTAACCATACGTGTTTACGTTGGCGATGTTATTGGCTGTAACATCCATTTTTGTTTGTTGACTTTTCATACCACTTACGCCTGAATTCATTGAGTTTAACATTATTTTTCCCCTTACTTTGCACAGAGAGTGCTTTTTTATTATCAATTTTCAACATAATAACATTGTTAAGTTACTATACTGAAAAATCATAAAAATATCCTTACGGTGTTGGTACTTCTGGATTCTCAGGTGTTTCTGGAGTAGCTGGTTCTTCAGTCTCCTCTTTTTTCACCTCACCTATGGCTGATACTTGTGCCATTAAGTAATCTTTCCCGTCGATTACAATAGTTGCGATTCCACCTTTAAATTTAACTTGTTCAACAACACCTTCAACCGTATTATCTTTGTCTACCATTACTGAAACAGTTTTACCAATTAAACCGATTGCTTGTTGCTGGTGAGTCATCATCATTGTGTATTCCAGGTCGCCACCGATTTCTTGAAGTTGCTCCAATGTCGCGAAAGTTACCATCTGAGTGATATAATCCGTACCGCCACTACCACCACCATCAGAACCATCAAAACTCGGATTAGCCATAGATGCTGCTAATATTTTTAAAAATCCATCCATATCTAACCCATTGTTTTTCTTTCGATCAGTTGGAACGTATCCACCTGTATAATCAGTATTTACATCCCGGTTTTCCATAATATCTGGCATTTTTTTGCCTCCTTAGACTAAAATATCAACAGAATCTCCATTATTACTTTCTTTTATGTCATGTCTGTCTTCTTTGATATCATAATTATTTTGTGATTTTTTCTCATTCAGCATTTTTTGTTGATTCTGTCTCTGGCTCAAATCACCGCCAAAATCAGAGCCTGAATGATTCGACATATTCAACATAACTTCTGTTTTAGAGACTACTATATTTTGTTTCTCCAAAGCTTCTTGTAGAATAGGTAAATTATGATTAACTAATTCTTTTACCTTATTAGAATCTACTAAAAATTTTGCAGTTAGTTTCCCATTATCTAACTCCAAAAGGACATCTAAATTACCTAAATTCTCAGGTTGTAGAGTCACTTTAAATTGGGAATTTCCTTTTTCGATGATTTTCCCTGTTTCTTCTGACATCCACTCTATGATTGGTGTCAAATTATTTTCTTTAAATACAACACTGTCTTTAGTTGAAATAGTTTTTGTAGAATCAATAACTTTATTCTCTGATATTTTTTCTTCTGAACTCTTTAAGAAAAAAGGATTGATTTCATCTTCACTATTTTTTGCATCAATTACTACATTTTCACTATCATTTTTTGAATTATTAGTTTCAGATTTCACAATATCAAAATCGTTCTCATCTTTTACATCTATCTCACTTACTAATTTTTCTGAAACGCCTTCAACTTTACTAGCATGTAGCTTATTAGCATCTAACAATGTTTTATTTGATAGGACATTATCCTTGTTTAAATCAGTTAAATCGAACGTATTTATCTTTTTTAAAGGCTCTGCTACAAAATCTTTATTTAGCAATTGTTTTAAGCTTACATCAGTCTCCACTGGAAATTTCTGAAATTTGCGAATAGAAAAGTCAATACTTGGAGATTGATTCTTTATTGTCTCTGCATTATTACTTATCTGATTTTCTACAAACAACTCTTTTTTAATATCAGAATCTATAACATTCGTTTGATCTTGTTGTACATCTAGACCGCTACTTAAAAGTTCTGCAGGTAATTCTTTTTCTTGACTTGTTTCATTTGTATCTTGATTATCTTCAAGACTTTCAACCACATCTTCAAAATTAATTAATCTTGGTAGAGCATTTTCCTCTAAGGAACCTTCATTTCCATTGATTTTTAATTGTTGCATCAATATTTCAGAAAAAATTCCTTCGATACTTCCATTAGATTGTGCATTTGATTTTGTACTACTAAAACCACTGGAAATTTTTCCTGCATCCATTTATGTTTCACCCTTTTTTAAAAAATAGAATTACCATATCTTAATGTACCCATTTCATCTAATTCTTTTTGTTCTTCTTTTTTACTATCACTAATATAGGTTTCATAATGTTTTTCTTTTAAACGTTCTAAGATCTTCCGTTCTTTCTGAGCACCAACAAAAATGTCTTTCATTTTTTCGGTTTCATTACTGTACTTCATAACGGTTTGTTGTTGTTTAATAATTTCATTATCCAAATGATCCTTATAAACATATTGTTGTCTTAACGTATTAATATCAACCAAATTAGTTTGCTCTTTTTTAATACGCTGACTCGCTTCAACAAATCCCTCTAGTATTTCTTCCTGCTCTCGTTGTGCTTGCTGATAAACCAAAAAAGATTTTTTTGCTTCTTCCTCTTGAGAAGAACGCCAATTTAAAACATTGTCCAAAGAAAATTTGTATTTATTCAATAGTTTGCACTTCCTTTACCACTTCTTGTTTGATATAAATATTCGGTTCAATTCCTCAACTGTTTTAGCATAACTAAATCTTTCCTCAACTTTTTGCGTTAAAAATTCCTTGATACCATTTTGCAGTGCTATGGCTTGATCAACTTTACTATTTGTTCCGGATTTATAGGCACCTATATCAATTAAGTCTTTAGCCTCTGCGTATATAGCCAAATTCTCTTTCAATTTCCCTGCTTTTTCATTTTGATCATCATCAACAATTGATTTCATTAAACGACTTAAACTTTGCTGGATATCAATCGCTGGATAGTGATTCTCTCCAGCAATTTTTCTTGATAAAACAACATGTCCATCAAGAATCCCACGAACCGCATCTGCAATTGGCTCATTCATGTCATCACCTTCTACTAAAACCGTATAAAAAGCAGTAATCGACCCTTTTTCGGACATACCACTTCGCTCAAGTAATCTTGGTAACATCGCAAAAACTGATGGTGTGTAACCTTTAGACGTGGGTGGTTCTCCCGTAGCTAGACCAATTTCTCTTTGAGCCATTGCAAAACGAGTGACTGAATCCATCATTAAAACAACTTTTTTCCCTTGATCTCGGTAGTATTCAGCAACAGCAGTCGCAACAAACGCTCCTTTAAGTCTTACAAGAGGTGGCTGATCTGAGGTAGCACATACTATGACTGATTTTTTATAACCTTCAGGTCCCAAGTCATTTTCAATAAACTCTGTCACTTCTCGACCACGCTCACCGATTAGGCCAATAACAATGACATCTGCTTCACAATTTCTAGCAATCATACCTAACAAAGTACTCTTACCTACACCACTACCTGCAAATATTCCTAATCTTTGACCTTCACCAACTGTTAAAATACCATCTATTGCTTTTACTCCAGTACTCATAACTGTCTCTATTTTTCTTCTTTTAAAAGGATCCGGGGACTCTTGTTCAACAGGATATGCTGTCACTTTATTTCCTTTTTCTCCAGTTAGAACTCTTCCCAACCCGTCTAAGGTTTTACCGAGTAAGTCCTCAGAAATTTCAACTTCAAGTGATGTCCCTGTCGGTTTTACTAGACATCCAGGACCTATACCATTTAACTCATCTAACGGCATTAATAGAACAGTCTTGCTTACAAAACCCACCACTTCTGCCAAAACAATTTTTTTTGTTTTGGCAATTTCTATTTCACAAACTTCTCCAATAAAAACATCTAAACCTTCTACTTTTATAATTAGTCCTACAACTTGACTAACTTTACCGTATTTCGTTAAGTACGTTTTCTTACTGAAATTATTCTGAACTTTTTGAAGTGTTAAATTTTCAAACATCGCACTCACCCTCTGATAAATCTTTTACCATCAACTCTAATTGTTTCTTAATATCAAGATCAATCACTTCATAATCTGTTTCAATTACACATCCATTTAATTTAAGACTTTCATCAACAAGTACTGTATACTTCATTTGCTCAGATGTTTGTTTGAGTTTTTCCATATATTTTATTGTTGATTCGTAGTTATCCTTAGTAACAAAAACGGTTATAAAGTTATCTTCTTTATCTAATCTATTAAGAACTGGGGCAATTATTTTTCTTAAACTAACCTCATCTGTTGATAATTCTTCATTGACAACTTTTTCTGCCATGATAGAGGCCAGTTCTATAAACTCATTTTGTTTTTCTTTTTTATATTGTTCCACTTGTTCTTTAGTATTTTTGATAATTTCTAAAGCATTATCTTTTAAGTAACCTGCTTCTTCTACTCCGACTTGAAAACCTTCTTTTTTCCCTACTTCAAAACCGTCTAATCTTCCTTCTTTTAACCCTGAATCGTATGCCTCTTCTTTTATTCTTTCAGCTTCTAACTCTGTTGCTTCTTCTACTGTTGCTCTAATTGTTCTTAACTCATGAAAAAATTTATCTCGTTCTTTTTTTATGACTATTTGATATTTTTTTTTCAGAGCTTCTAATTCTTTCTCTAAATTAGAAATCATTAAGCTACTGTATGGATTATCTTCTAATCCTTCTAAAGATAATAGGTCATCCCCTATATTTTTATCAATAGGAAGGCTTTTTTTTTTTGGAACATAAGTTGTCTCGATCTTTCTTATGTCTCTTTTTTCAATGACATTGGAGTGCTTAAAAAGATTATGAGATGACGGCATCTTGATCACCTCTTCCGATGTAAATTTCTCCTTCCTCATCTAGACGACGAATAACAGCAACAATATTTTGTTGTGCTTCTTCAACTGCTGATAATCGAGCTGGTCCTAAGAACTGTAGATCCTCTTTCAGCATTTCAACAGAACGCGAACTTTGATTTCCATAAATGAAGTCTTTAATTGTATCTGATGCTCCTTTAAGTGCCAATACAAGAACATCATGATTAACTTCACGCAACACTTTTTGGACATCTGATTTTTCAAGACCAACAATATCATCAAATGTGAATAAGTTAGCTTTAATTTCTTCAGATAATTCTGGTTGTGTTTTCTCAAGGTCGCTAATAATATTTTTCTCTGTACTTCTTCCGACTGAATTCAAGATGTCTACTAATGTATCTACTCCACCAACATTTTCAGTATCATTATTAATAAAGTTAGAGAATTTATTCTCTATAACTTTTTCAATTTTTTCTATAATAATTGGTGATGTTCCAGAAATAGTTCCAATTTTTTCAGCTATTTCAGCTTGTCTATTGTCTGGGAAATTTGCCAAAATTTCTGCTGCCTTTTCTGGCTGCATGTAACAAAGAATCAATGCTACTGTTTGCGGATGTTCCTCTAATAATAAATTGGTTAATTGTTGTGGATCTGCTTTTCTTGCAATATCAAACGGTCTTTCTCGTAATTGAATTTGTGTTAACACATCAATTACTTCCTTGGCTTTTTGAGTACCCAGTGCTTTATTTAAAATATCTACTGCATAATCAATCCCACCATCAATCATATGTCTTCTTGCTGTTGACATTTGAATAAACTCTTCTATAACTTGATCTTTTTCATCCGGATTTACATGGTCAATATTAGCTATTTCATAACTAACTTTCTTTATGTATTTTTCTGGAAGAAGCTTCATTATTTGAGATGCTGTTTCAGATCCTAGTGAAATCAATAAAAGAGCTGCTTTTCTTGTTCCATCTACATTTTCCATTGATTCACCTACTCATCTTTCATCCAAACTTTGATTAATTCTGCTGCAAGTTCTGGGTTTTCTTTTGCGTAACGTTTTGCTTTTTCTTCTTTTTCAATCGCATCTTGATATTTCAAATTATCTTCTTCATTTAGTATTTCAGGCTTGACCATTTTTTGTTCGTTCTCTTCAATGTTAGAAACAATTTCATCTATTTTTTCTGAAGGAATTTCATTAATCATTTGACCTGATACATCTAAATCTTCGTAGTCGTAGTAATTATCTTTTTTCTTCTTATTTTTGATAACTAAGAAAATAATGACAACTGCTGTTACAATTATTGCTGCAATAATTCCAATAAAGATCGGATTAGATAAGATATTTTTCATGAATGAAGCATTACCTTCATTTTGATTATCTTCATTTGTTTCCTCATCTGTTGCTATTTTAATTCCTTGAATCGTAATTTTATCACCACGATCACGGTCATAGCCTACAGCTGATTGGACTAGTTCTTCAATTTGATTTTTTTCTTGAACTGATAAATTTTCATTAATTAAAACAGAGGCAGTGACTCTTTTCACAACTCCTGGTGCGTTTAAGACTTTTGTCGTTTCTGTGTCTAACTCATTATTTATAATATGACTATATGACTTTCCATTCTCACCATCTTCACCGATAACATTCGTCACATTATCTTGAATGTTGCCACCTTCGATAGCTTGTTGGTCGATACCCGCACCATCAGAATTAGCTCTGATTTCTTCACTTCTTACTTTTGGTTTATCATATGTTACTGACGTTCTTTCAATTGAGTCAAAATCTAAATCTACATTGACTGCAACATTTAACTTATCTTTATCAAATAGTGTATTCAACATATTTCCAGTTTTATCTTCTAACTTAATTTCTAAATCATCTTTCATTTTTTGATACTTATTAGCTAAATCTGTTGAGCCATTCCCTCTTTTTTCATCAAGAATGTCAGACAATACATTTCCTTGCTCATCAACAATTTTAATATTTTTTTGAGGTAAGTTTTCAACTGCACCACTTGTTAAAGAAGCAATTCCTTTAATAGCTTCTTCGCTTAGAATTTGATTAGGCTTTAATTTTAAAATAATTGAAGCACTTGATTCCTTATTTTTATCTTCAAAAATACTTTTATCTGGTGTAACTAACATCACTTTTGCTTCTTTTACAGCTTCTAAAGACTCTATCGATCTTTGAAGTTCCCCCGTAACAGCTCGTTGATACATGATTTTTCGATCTTCATCTGTTGTCATCATGTTTTTTTCATCAAAAATTTCAAATCCAGTTGATTTATTGGGTAGCTGGTTATCCATAGCTAATTCAATTCTTGTTTTATCAATCGAATTACTTTCAACTAGGACCTTACTTCCTTTATCTTCAAGCTTATATTTAACACCACGCTCATCAAGGTTTTTAACTATATTTCCTGAATCAGCATCAGATAGATCTGAAAATAAAACAGAATAATTGGTTTTATTTTTTAAATAAGTGGAAAATATAATAACTGCTATTAAACTAACTATCCCAAGTGAAATACTAATTTTTCCAATTCTACCCAAATTTTTCCATTTTTCGATGAGAGTGTCTTTAACTTCGTGTACCTTTTCCATGTACTAAATCATTCTCCTTCGCCAATCAATTAAAACTGCATATTTTTAACTTCGTTATATGCCTCGACACATTTATTTCTAACTTGAACGGCAGTTTGAAGAACAAGTTGTGATTTATTCATATCAATCATCGCAGTATGGATATTGTCTAAATCACCTGATATTAATTTAGGAATATTATTACTACTACTAGCTAATTCAGTATCAACTTTATCAATTGCCTGACCTAAAACACTCGAAAACTCTTGCTCGTTATTTTCTTGATTATTTTGTGGTTGTTTTTGAAAGACATTTCCTGAATCCATTCGATTTTTTAATTCTTCTCGATAATTTGAAATCTCATTAAAATTATTTGTTATCATATTCATCCAGTTTCACTCCTTTAATCTTTCGAAATCTCTAAAGCCTTTTTCATTAAATTTTTGCTTGATTCAAAGGCTGCAGTATTCGCTTCATATGTCCTTAATGTATTCATCATGTTTAACATCTCATCACTCAAATTTACATTTGGTAATTCTAAGTAGCCAGCTTCATCAGCATCAGGATGTTCTGGTTGATAAACCGTTCGAACATCTTCATCTACACGTATACCGGTTGTTTTAACACCAAAACTTTTATTTCCTTTGTCTGATTCTTTCTTCAAGCTTTCTTGAAAAGTGACCGTTTTTCGTTTATATGGTCCTCCCTCTTCCGTTCTGGTTGTATTCACATTAGCTATGTTAGTTGAAATTGTATCTAGTTTCATACGTTCTAACGTCAACCCGCTTGAATTAATATTAAATGAATCAAATACTCCCATGCTTTATCCCTCCATTTTTTATTTAAAATCAACTAGTGATTTATAACATAATTTAACTGAGACAGTTCGTGATTAACCTGTCTTTGTAAAGAACTATAGTAAAGTTCATTCACTGCTTTTTCAGTCATTTCGTAATCCAAATCAACATTATTGCCGTTATCTTTTACTGACGTATTGTTTCTTCGAACTACTTCTGGCTCTAAATTATTTAATCCCCCATTAATAGACAAGTGATTACTATGAGTTTTATTTAAATCAATTTCATAATCAGCATTCGCTTTTCTTAATTTCTCTTCAAATGAAACTCTTTCCACTTTATATCCTGGGGTATTAATATTCGAAATATTCGTTGAAATTGTTTTTTGTCTCAAGTCGGAAGCGTCCATCGCTTGATTCAAAAAATTTAAACTCTGAAAAACCATATTATTTTCCTCCTATTTTTATGAAAACCATCGTTATTTTACGTTAATATTTTTCTCTAACAATATTAATAAAAAACAAAAACATTTTTTCACATGGAAATATCAATTTTAAAATAACTGTTTTTTTGTTTTGTTAAGTTATAAAAACTAGTTATATAACTACCAACAATAAAATAGTACGTTAACTGAAAAAAACGTTATTAAATCATTGTCGTTTTTTATTAAACAAAAAACTAACTGATAGAAAAAACACTATTTAAGTTGTTAATGTCAATTAAATTATTTATCTATTATCTTTCTAAATAGCTATTTCACTATAAATGAAAAATAAAGAAAATTCAATACCTAATCTACTTAAAAAAATTAAAAAATGATAATTGTTTTCTAATTTGATTATTATTTAATTATCTATTAATTTTTTTAAAAACATACCGATAAATATAAATGTAGTGTTTTTTTATATGTTTATTTAATAGTATAAAAATACGCAATAGTTATAAAGACAGCGTTTTAAAAAAACAAAGAAGTTAAGGTTAGGTGGAAAATGATGGATATATTTTTATTATTAGGTGTTATTGCAGGAGCTTTATCTGTTGTCGTAGGGATGATTGTTAAGGGAGCTGATCCGACAGTTTTACTTAATCCCGCAGCTATTATTATTATTGGAGTTGGAACTCTGGCAGCGTTAAACAATTCTTTTCCTCGAGAAGATATAAAAAAGTTGCCTAAAGTCTTAGGTGTCTTATTCAAAAATAAAAAACAAACGCCTCCCAAAGAATTAGTTAACACCATTATGCTACTAGCACAAAAAGCTAGACAAGAAGGAATACTTGCTTTAGAGAGCACTGTCGATAGCTTAGAAGATCCTTTTTTAAAAAATGGCATGCAAATGGTAGTCGACGGAGTTAATGTGGATCAAATTGAAGAAATTTTGAATAATGAAATTTCTTCTTTAGAGGCACGCCATCATACAGGTGCTTCGATGTTTAAAACTGCTGGTAGTGCATCACCTACTTTAGGCGTACTTGGTGCGGTTATCGGTTTAATTGGTGCCTTAGGGGATTTAAACGATGTGGATGCTCTTGGTCATATGATTTCAGCTGCCTTTGTAGCAACTCTCTACGGAATATTTTTCGGATATGTTATCTTGATTCCTTTTGCTTCTCGCTTAAATCGAAAAACAGAAGAAGAAGTTAAAAATATGCTTATTACATTAGAGGGTGTTCTTGCTATTCAAGCAGGACATAATCCAAACACCATTGAAAAGAAATTGAATGGTATGTTATCTCCACAAGAGAAAACAGCAACTGAATAAATCGGATCAATAAGAAAGTTGGGTTAAAATAGCATGAAAAAAAGACCTAAAAAACATGAAGAACACGTAGATGAAGGTTGGTTATTACCTTATTCAGATATGTTAACATTACTATTAGCACTTTTCATCGTTATGTTTGCCATGGCAAAAACAGATGATGGTCGCTTAGATGAATTAAGTAATGAATTCAGTGTAATTTTATCTGGAAAAAGTAACGGAAGTGACAATGGAATACTACCTGGTCAACGAAAAAAAACACCAGCAGAAGACAAAAATGGAAAAACGGAAAAAAAGAGTGAGAGCAAAAAAATAATAGATACTCCAAAAAAAGCCGAAACAGATGAAGAGAAAAAGATGCAAGCTGCTGGTGATTCAATTAAAGATGAATTATCAAAATCTGGACACGCAGAGGATATTGATGTTGATTTAGAACAAGATGGTTTAAGGATAGCCATTAAAAGTGGACTTTTATTCACTCCTGGTAGTGCTGATATCACAGGAGATGTTGAGGATGTTGTCCAAAAAGTTGCAGAATCTCTTAAGGGATTAGATAATGATTTGATTATTGCTGGATACACCGATAACGTTCCCAGTAACACACCTGAGTTCCCATCAAACTGGGAATTGAGTTCTGCTCGTGCCATGACTGTTATGAAGTTACTTGTGAAACATAACGGTATCACAGAAGACCGCGTTTCTGTTCAAGCATATGGGGAATTCAAACCAAAAGTACCAAATAATAATGATGAAAACCGAGCAAAAAATAGGCGTGTAGAAATTTTTATTATAAAAAAAGATAAATAAAAAAAGAATGATCCTTGGATCATTCTTTTTTGTTGCTTGAGAGCTCAAAAAAACAGTTCTAAATGAATAGAACTGTTCCCTTAATTATTTTACAGCGTCTTTTAAAGCTTTACCTGGTTTGAATGCAGGGACTTTACTTGCTGCGATTTGGATTTCTTCTCCAGTTTGTGGGTTGCGACCTTTACGGGCAGCTCTTTCACGTACTTCAAAGTTACCAAAACCGATTAATTGAACTTTTTCGCCTTCAGCTAAAAATTCTTGAATTGAAGCAAATACAGCATCTACTGATGAAGTTGCGTCTTTTTTAGTTAAACCAGTTGCCTCAGCAACTTTTTCGATTAATTCTGCTTTGTTAGCCATGTTTCTATTTCACCTCCTTATAAAGGAAATTGATGGTTAATTTGAACATCATATTTTAGGCAGTCACTTTTGAGTGGTCCAAAAGTAACAGTTTGAAATATTCAAAATAATATTTCTTAAACAAAGATACCATAAGAATCAAGTGATAGCAATGCTTTTAGCCCTATTATTACTATTTTTTTGAATTCAATCGATTAATCTTGAAATTAAAATACATCTATGCTAAAATGCATTTTTTATTTTCTGCGTCTTGCAATGACGCGGATTGGTGTCCCTTCAAACTCGAACGCTTTACGAATTTGATTTTCTAAAAATCGAGCATAAGAGAAATGCATCAACTCTTCTTCATTAACAAAGATAACAAAAGTTGGTGGTTTAATTGCCACTTGAGTTGCATAAAAAATCTTCAATCGTTTTCCTTTATCAGTTGGTGTTGGGTTGATGGCTACAGCATCCATAATAACATCGTTTAATACGGCTGATGGGATTCTTAAGGTTTGATTTTGACTAACTCTCTCAATCATCTCTGGTAATGTGTGAAGACGTTGTTTTGTTTTAGCAGAAACATAGGCAATCGGAGCATAATCTAAGTATTTAAACTCTGTTCTGATATCCTCTTCAAACTCTTTCATCGTATGATTATCTTTCTCTAACGTATCCCATTTGTTTACAAGGATAATAATCGCTTTACCTGCCTCATGAGCAAATCCTGCAATTCGTTTGTCATACTCTCTGATACCTTCTTCAGCATTTAAAACCACTAATACTACGTCAGAACGATCAATCGCTCGTAAAGCTCTCATGGCACTATATTTTTCAGTACTCTCGTAAACTTTTCCTTTTTTACGCATACCAGCAGTATCAATCATCTCAAATTTTTGACCTTCTGGAGAGACAAATGACGTGTCAATCGCATCTCTTGTTGTTCCAGCAACATCTGAAACAATCACACGGTCTTCACCAAGAATTGCATTGATCAATGATGATTTCCCTACATTTGGGCGTCCAATTAAACTGAAACGGATAGTATCGTCTTCTTCAGCTTCTGGAACCATTTTTAGATGCTCACAAACTTTATCTAAGGCATCTCCTAATCCGATTCCGTGACTCCCTGAAACTGGCATTGGATCTCCTAATCCTAATGCGTAAAATTCATAAATATCATTTCTCATTTCAGGATTGTCTACTTTATTGACAACTAATACAACTGGTTTATCACTTTTATAAAGAATTCTTGAAACGTATTCGTCAGCATCAGTGATACCTTCTCTTCCACTAACAACTAACATGATAACATCGGCTTCTTCAATGGCAATTTCTGCTTGATGCTTGATTTGATCCATAAATGGCTCATCACTCATCTCGATACCACCTGTATCAATAATACTAAATTCTCTTCCTAACCAATCGCCATGGGCATAAATACGATCTCTGGTTACTCCTGGAATGTCCTCAACGATCGATATTCTTTCTCCAGCTATACGGTTAAATAATGTGGATTTTCCTACGTTGGGTCTTCCTACTATTGCTAATGTTGGGTTTGCCATATTGGCCACCTCCTATATTCTTTACATTATACTATATCCTTATAAAGTTTATCCGATAGCGAACTTCCTTGCAAGTAAAACATTCAAAAATTAAAAAAGAGATTAACTATTTAAAGTTAATCTCTGAAATATTTTGTTTTATTCGGTTAAATCTTTACCAATTACGTCTCCTAGAGTAAAACCTGTTGATTCTTCTGGCATAACGTAAACTTCTGCAACCACTTCTTCTTCTTTTTCTTCTAAAGCTTTAATACTCAAGCCGATTCGTTTATTTTCTTCACTCACGTCAAGAACTTTAACTGTTACTTTTTGACCTTCTTCAAGAGCTTCATGAGGTGTTGCAATATGTTTATGAGAAATTTGAGAAATATGAACTAATCCCTCAACTCCTGGTAAAACTTCTACAAAGGCTCCGAATGAAGTTAGACGATTTACAGTACCTTCTAGAACACTATCAACAGCAGCTCGCTCAGCAATATTTTCCCAAGGTCCAGCTTCTGTTTCTTTAATAGATAGTGAAATGCGATCTTTTTCAGGATCAATACTTAACACTTTCACGCTAACTTCTTGTCCCACTTCTAGCACGTCTTCTGGTTTATCCACATGTGCGTGAGAAATCTCAGAAACATGGACTAAACCATCCACGCCACCTAAATCAATGAAGGCACCAAAATTAGTTAATCTTGCTACTTTTCCTTCAATGATATCTCCAGCTAAGATTTTACCTAGTAATTCTTTTTTAGCCACTTCTTTTTCTAGTTCAACAATCGCTCTATGAGAGAGAATTAGGCGATTTTCTGATGGTTCGATTTCAATAATTTTATAAGCTAATGTTTTACCTTTATAATCAGTAAAATCAGAAACAAAATGATCTTCTACCATTGAGGCAGGAACGAATCCACGAACACCTGCATCAACAACTAATCCACCCTTAACAACATCTGTTACTGGTGCTTCAATTGTTTTGCCTTCTTTAAATGCTTCTTCAATATCTTCCCAAACTTTTTTAGCATCTACGCGTCGTTTTGACAACAAGTAGCTACCATTTTCTTTGTCTTTTCCGATCTCAGAAATGACCACTAAATCAATAATGTCACCAATATTAACAACATCTGTTACGTTTTCTACAGCTAGAGTTGATAATTCTTTTAACGGAATAACACCCTCTACACCTGCGCCAATAATTCCAACAATTGCTTGTTTGCTGTCATCGACCGAAAGAATTTCACCTTTCACTAAATCTCCGACTTTTACTTCTTGTACACTTGCCATAGCGTTTAACATTGTTTCGTTAGTTTGCTCTGTCATTTTCCCATCCTCCTCAACAACAATAGTTCAACATTCATTGCATACTACTATTCTACCTAAAATAAAAACACTTTACTAGGGTAAAATGTTCTTTTTATCTATTATAAAAATGTTTTCAACTCTTTTTCTATTTTCTGAACCACTTCTGGAATTGTTAAGCCTGATGTATCAACTAAAATCGCATCTTCCGCTTGAACTAAAGGTGAATTTTTTCGATTTGAATCATAGTGATCACGATCAGCAATTTCTTTTTTTAATGTTTCAAAATCAGTTTGAATGCCTTTTGAAAGATTTTCTTTATAGCGTCTTTCTGCTCGTTCTTCTACACTTGCCACTAAAAATATTTTTAAATCAGCATTGGGTAAGACCACTGTACCAATATCACGACCATCCATGACAATACTATTAGAAGAGGTGATTTTTTGTTGTCTATTAACCATTTCTTCTCTGATTGTTTTATAAGCCGAAACTTTAGACACAGCATTTGTGACGTCACTTACTCTTATTTCATCTGTCACGTCTTGTTCATTTAAATAAACATGTTGCCCATCTTCTTTTTGTTTAAAGCTGATAGTAATAGTCTCTAATAAGCTTTCTAATTCAGTTTCAGAATCCAAATCCGCTTTATTTTCTAAAGCAGATAATGTTAAGGCACGATACATAGCTCCTGTATCACAATAAATATAGCCTCTTTTTTTAGCTAAGATTTTAGCTACCGTACTTTTCCCTGCTGATGCTGGACCATCAATTGCTACTTGAATACTTTTTGTCATTTACTAACACCTTTACTTTATAAATGAAAAAGTCGTCAAAAGACGACTTTTTTATTTAATTCTAATTTGTTGTCCTGGTTGGATATTTTGTGGATCTAACCCTGGATTTAACTGCATAATTTGTTCTTGCGTTACACCATTATTATTAGCAATACGCCAGATACTAATGTTTTCACCTTCACCAAACGATACTGAACTGCCACCAGCTGCTTGCTGTGTATTAGCACCTTGTTGCGCATTTGCTGCGTTGTTTTGGTTATTTTGTGCTTCACCAGGTGATACTTCTACATCAGCAAAAGCTTTTGATGATGATGAACTTGATGAAGTACTTGAAGATGTACTGCTGCTTGATGAACTAGTTGAACTGCTTGATGTTTTTTCTTTCGTCTCAGATGTCTTTTTAGCTACTTTTGAGCTATCTTCAATGACAACAGAACTGTTGGCTGTTTTGCCTTCGTTCATTTTAGTATTCATATTGAAGTATAGAATAGCTGATACTGGAACTAAAACAATCAAGAATAATAGAACAACTAATATAATCACATACCAGTTTTTACCTTCTTCTTGAACACGTCTGTCAGTTCTTGAACTACCATCGTCTTCTACTTCTTGTCCTTCTTGGTGTTCTTCTTGTCCTTCATATATGGGTTGATCCCAAGGCTCTTTTTCGTTTAATTGATCTTTATCGTTATCTTTTCTACTCACTTATTGACCTCCTCAAAACTTCTGAATTTATTCTATCACATATTAGCATATATTTCTTTAAAAATTATATTAAAAATAATTTTTTTAGAATCTCTTTAGAATTTAGTTCTTTTTTTTCCTCGTCAAACTCTTCAACATTCGAATGTAGTTCTGGTAATTCTTCTTGGCAGACATCACAGCAAATCGGCTGCTCAATTTTTTGATAGGTATCACTAAAATAATTTAATATAAACTGACGCCTGCAAATCGAGCTATTGATATACTCACTCATCCTGATTGTTTTACTTTTCTTCTCAAATTGTTTTAGATTCAAATTCCTTTCAAATAATTCCCAGTCCCAATCGTTATTTTCTAATTGAGTTAACCATTTTTTTTGAATATCCGTTAAAATAGTTTCGTATTTCTGTAATTCTTCTTTTGTCTTATCCTTTAAAAATAATAAATCTCTTTTTTGATTAAAACTTTCTTCTTGTAGATAGTAATGAATCCTTTCATCTCCTGGTTGATAAAGTAATATCGAAATACTTTGCTTTCCGTCTCTACCTGCTCGTCCAGATTCTTGAACATAGTTTTCTAAACTATCTGGCAAATGATAATGAATGACAAATCGAACGTTTTTTTTATTAACTCCCATTCCAAAGGCACTCGTTGCACAAAGAACTCTAATGTCATCTTTTATAAATTGCTGCTGGATCTTCATTCGATCAGTCGCCGATACGTCCCCGTGATAGAAAGCAACAGGATAAGGCAAGCTACTGTTTAAAATGCTAGAAACTCTTTCAGCTTCTTTTTTACTTGAGAAATATACAATTCCTGGAATGTTTTTATCTGATAAAAATTCCTGTAAATACTCTACTTTATCTTCACAGCTTTGGACTTTATAGAAAATATTCTCACGGTTTACGGAATATGAGAAACGAGTGATTTTCCCAGAAGAGAAGATTTCATTCTCAATATCTTTTGCCACAGATGTTGTGGCTGTCGCTGTTAATGCAAGGGTTAAAGGATGATTGAGCTTCTTTAAAATTGTTTTTAACTCAAGGTAACTTGGCCTAAAATCATGCCCCCACTCCGAGATACAATGTGCCTCGTCAATAACGAACAAGCTAATCTTTAAGTTCAGGAATTGATTCAACACCTCTTTTTGATTCAAGGTTTCTGGACTAATGAAGATAAACTTAAATTCATGTAAGTGGGATAACACGTACTGTTTAGAAGAGTAATCTAAGGTACTATTCAGAGCAATCACTGATTTTTCTCCCATTTCTCTAAGTTGAGCGACTTGGTCTTCCATTAAAGAAATCAAAGGTGACACAATAATCGTATGTCCCTCAAATAAATAACTTGGTAATTGATAACATAAGGATTTCCCTGTTCCAGTTGGTAGAATAGTAAATGTATTTTCTTTTCTCAGTAGCGCTTCAATTGTTTCTTCTTGACCTATCTTAAACTCTTCAAATCCAAATTTTAATTGTAATATTTCTTTAATAACTGTCATAATACCTTCTCCTGTTCCACTAGAAAGAATTGATACATTTTAAATTCATAGAAACTAAGGTTTGGCATCTCTTTTCGTACATCTGAGAATCGCCATCTTCTAAAATCAGGTTGCTCTACTCTAAATTTATCTAATATTTGTCTATTTAATGATTCATTTAAAATAATTTCTTCTTTACTCGTCGAAATTAAAAATGACTCTAATAAATGATCAGTTATGGTGCTTTCTTTAAGATTTCTAACCTGAGCAACTTCTCTCACAGATTGAGTCTTTTCATATATTTTTTTAGTGACTAAATAACTTTCCTCTTTTAATAATTGCTTTTCCTCCCCCATCATTCCGAAAAAAATTGGCAGTTTATCTTGGAACTCTTCTATTAATTCTATCATCTCATGTAGAATATTTTTGAATTCAAGATAAGAGAAAATTAAATCAGTTTCTTGATTCTCTGTTATCTGCTGAAATGTCTGACCTACATGTTCATGTCCAACAAGTTGTTTAAAAATATATATCTGATCATCTTTAGGCAATTGATCTGCTATAAATCGCCACTCATCGTAAATATTTTCGATAATTTTTTCATCTTGTTTCTTCAACCAACGTTTTAATTGTTGTTGTCTAAACACATTGTTTTCAATTGGAACATAGTTTTTTTCCTTAAATGATTTTTCAGAAATCACTTGCGTCACAAATAGAAGGCGTTGCCAATATTTTAAATCCCATTTATAATATTTCAACTGATTAAGTGAGGAAAGATTTGGCTTTGCTTTTTGATTAATTAGTAATAACAATCCTTCGTCCGTTATTTGTACCACACCCTCTTCTAAAACCTCCAAGTAACCATTTTGAATTAATTCCTGAATTGTTTTTAAATAAGAGCTTTCTTGCTGTTTTGAAAATAAATTGAAATACTCTAGTAAATCATAAAAGTACGCATAAGACAGAATAGAGGTAGTTCTTTTACCTTTTAATAAATGATATAATGTTGATACTCGCATTGGTTGTTTCGATTCAAAGCAATGCAAAATAAAGTGATGATAGTATGTCATGAGTCACCTCGATAAGGAGTTTTTATATGTTATGTAAAATTATACCAAAAAAATGTATTGCATGCGGTCTTTGTCAAATTAAAGCACCTAATATTTTTGATTACCACGACAACGGAATTGTAAAGTTAAGTGACTCTGACGAGACAGAATTTCAGATTGGCACAGACGTCCCAGAAGATCTTCTAAACGCATATAAAGCTTGTCCGACACGAGCGATTGTTATTGAAAAATAAAGCAGCATTTAGCTAAAAAAATCTGTGACATACAGGGTAACCTACATGTCACAGATTTTTTATTTTAACGTATCATAGATTTCTTTTCCAACAAAGTTAGCGAAAATATCTGCTCCATCTGGCGTTAGATGGACATTATCGCCATCAAACCAGTTACTATAACCTTCCGAATATTTTTTCCAATCAATGACATGAGCATTGTCAAAACGCTCAGCAGTTTTTTCTAATTCTGTATTAACTGTTTTTTGCCAAGGCTTTTGAACCATGGTATTAACAAAAAAGACTGGTCTTTTTCCGACCTCTTTCATCACATTATCAACATCACTAGAAGAAAAGCTGCCATTTGTTCCTAAAACGACTAAAACAATGTCACCTAATTTGTCATCTTTATTTGCTTTTTTGAAGGCATCCTCACTGTTCATGAATTGTCTACCCACTTCAGCATCAATAAAGTTACTAGGAAAAACCTTCTGAATTTCTGGGGCTGCACTTAACAGCAGTGAATCCCCAATAGCACTGATTTTCTTTTCTTTCAAGAATTCACTTTCAGTTGCTGTTAATGTCACTAAACCATTTTCCTGAGTTGAATTTTCCGTTGTTTCTTTCGTTTCAGATGATTCTTTAGTAGAGCTTTTCGTTTCTGAAGGTTTTGTTTCACTTGTTTTTGGCTTATTAATTAATTCTTTATTCTTTTCTAATTTCTTTTGAAGAGCAATACTTTCTTCTGTTCTACCAGAAGGAGCAATCGCCATTCCATACACAAAAACAAGAGTAAACACCATAATAACACCAACAGCTAGTTTTCCATTTAACGTTTGGGTTAACTGTTCTAAACGATTTTTTCCATCCAAATCTGAGTTTTTCCAATTAACTTCATAAACAAGTAGTTGAACCACTCGGTAAGTCACTTCGGATAATAATAAGATTAAAACCAACTGGATAATCAAATGAAGGAAACTATGATCTCCATTCCATTTGATTGTTTTCTCATAAACAATCATTACTGGGAACTGCCATAAATAAATTTCGTAACTTCTAGTACCAATCCATTTAAACAAAGGGTTCGTTAGAGCTTTATTAGCTTGCGCACTAACAATCACAATTCCTAATAAAATCGTACTACATAAACTGAATAAAAACATTCCTCCACGATAAGTAAAGCTCCAATTATCTTTAATAAGGATTAAACCGATGATAACCGAAACAAGAGAAATAATAAAAATACCTAGCTTAGATTTATCATCCATTTTTGCTATTAATTCTTCTTTTTCTCGTAAAAACAGTGCTAGATAAGCTCCCATTAAAATTGAAAAAATTCTTGTATCCGTTCCGTAATACACTCGGTTAATACTCTCTGGTTGATAGATGACAGCCATTAGTACTCCAGAGATAACAATCCCCGCTAAAATAAAATTCTTTAACAAAACATAGTCTTTTCTCTTGAAAATGAGTAGCGCGAGAATTATTGGCCATAAAAGATAGAACTGCCCTTCTATTGACAAGGACCATAAATGAGTAAAGGCTGATTCATTACCAAATCGATCAAAATACGAAGATCCATTAAAAATTTGCCAAATATTATTGATATTTAATAGACTTGTTGAAAATATCTGTTTCAAATTTTGGAGTAAATCTTTAGATAAAAAGACAAAGCTACTGCCTGCTATAACAAACATCATGATTAGTGATGGATAAATTCTTCTTGCGCGTTTAAAATAAAAACTCTTTAAACCAATCTTTCCTCTATTTTCCCATTGATTCAGTAATATATCAGTCATTAAATAACCTGATATAACAAAAAACAACGCCACCCCTAAGTAACCACCAGGCATTTTACCTGGTATCAAATGGTAGAGAATCACACCTATGACTGCAATTGAGCGCAGTCCATCTATCCCTGTAATATATTTTCTTTTATTCATTAGTTAAAACCTCTTTTGATATTCTTTATATGACATATATTAAGGTATTTTTACAAACATTTCAAGACGTGTAACAAAAATAAATACCATTAGTGTTATTAAAACGTAAAATTATGAATTTTTTGTGATTTTTTATCATAAAATATCCTATTTAAGATAAAATTAAGCATTTTTTTTTAATGTAATAGAAACATTAGAAATTTTTGTAACAAAAAAAATTAATGATAAAAAAAAGAAGCCAGCCTTTTAGCTGACTTCTTGATCATTTTAATTTTTAAACACTATTAAATATTTGAATTTCAAACTAATTTTTCACAAAGGCCATTCTTTTTTCAATGACTGGAACCAATTTTTTATATGTTACAAAAAAGACTACACTCACTGCTAATCCTTTAAATAAATTAAATGGAACTATTCCATATAAAACCATTTCCTTTATTGGCATACCAAAATTCATTCCTGCTACATACATATAGAGTGGGGTAATGACAAAGTAATTAGCGATTGACATAAAAATCGTCAAAGCGATTGTACTGATCGTCATACCTGTAACCAAATTTTTATTACTCGTTTCTTTTTTCATCATTAGGTAGATTGGTAACAGCATAATAACTGATGCTAAAAAGCCGGTTATATTTCCAATCAAACTCAAAATGTCTCCACCACGCAATACAAAATTAAGCGTTGAGCGAATGAAAGCTATCACAATTCCTCCTATCGGTCCTAATACAAACGTTCCAATCAAAATTGGAACATCGCTGAAATCTAGTTTTAACCAGTTAAATCCTGGTAAAACAGGTATTTCTACCAATAATAATAAATACGAAAATGAAGCTAATAACGCTGCGACCACCATTTTTTCTGTCTTGCTTTTTCTCATGAGAGAATCCTCCTAATCAGGACCATCTTCAGACATTTCCAAGAATTTTTCAAATAAAAAACTGTCCTCTCGTCTTACCTCCCTAAAGAGTATGACAAAAAAACAGTGCATTATCTGATAATATTCTCAAATAAGCCCTATCTTCTTTACTCCAGACTCTAACTGTCGGTACTGGAATTACACCAGTTCGGCAAAAATGAAATAAATCATTTAAGCTCGTGGACTATAACCACCGGTCGGGAATTACACCCTGCCCGTGAAGACGACCTTTTTTATTTTTTTTACAACCTAATTATAACTAATTCATTAAAAAATTCAACTATTTTTAACCTTTAGCTTCTACTAAAATTTGGCTAACTTCTTTTTTGCTTAGCTCTCTGTATTGACCTGGTCTTAATCCTGTTAACTCTAAGCTACCCATTTTTTCACGCTTTAACTTAATAACTGGGAACTTAATCATTTCAAACATTTTTTTAACTTGGTGATTACGCCCTTCATGAATAACTAATTCAATAACGCTAGTTTTCTTCACATGATCATTTGAGATTACTTTATATCTTGCTGGGGCTGTTTTACGTCCATCAATTTTCAACCCTTTTGTTAAAGGTCTAAGCTCTTCTGGTGTAGGGCATCCTTTAATTTTAGCAACATACGTCTTAGGTACTTCGTGACTTGGGTGGGTTAAAATATTAGCAAATTCACCATCATTGGTTAATAAAAGCAAACCTGATGTGTCATAATCCAAACGTCCTACAGGGAAAATCCTTTCACTAACACTTGGGAAATAATCAGTTACCACTGTTCTGTCTTTGTCATCTTTTACTGCTGATATAACACCTCTTGGTTTATAAAATAAGTAGTAAACATGTTGTTCTTGATACACTGGTACGCCATCTACTTCGATTTGATCATTACTTCCAACTTTAACGCCTAATTCAGTCACTCTTTTTCCATTAACTGAAACACGACCTTCTTGAATCATTTGCTCTGATTTTCTTCGTGAAGCTACTCCACAATGTGCTAGTACTTTTTGTAATCTTTCCATTAATTCCCACCCTGTTCTTCTATTTTTTCAAATTGTTCTTTAAATCGATCAAAAAACAAATCGTTTGGTATTTCTTTTTCTGCATTTACTTCTAATTGATCCACTGTCGGTAATTCTTCGATTGATTTCAAACCAAAGTAATCAAAAAAGTAGGCTGTTGTGCCATAAAGAATTGCTCGGCCAGGACCTTCAACTCGTCCTTTTTCCTCAATTAACTGGCGTGCCACTAATTTTTGGACAGAACCTGAGGATTGAACCCCTCTTAATTCTTCGATTTCAGCTCGTGTTATTGGTTGTTTATAAGCAACTATAGATAAACACTCTAACGCTGCTTGCGATAAATTTTGATTGATAGACGACTGTGCAAAAAGCTTCAGTAGTGCTGCATATTCTTTCTTAGTACTTAAAATAAAATGCTCTCCTACTTCTAATATGGTGATTGCTCGTTGTTCGTCTTTATTATAATTTTCTTTTAAGTCCACTATTAACTGATATGTCGGCGCTGTTTTCTTATTTAAAATATTGGCTATTTCATTCAAAGTCAACCCTTCGTTTCCAGCGACAAACAGAAGCGCTTCGATTTTACTAAAGACTTCCATGACTAACCTCTTCCATTTCATTTTTTCTAAACAAAATAATTGGTTCTTCTTTACAGGCTTGTTTAGCAATTACTTCTCCTGATTTTACTAATTCTAAGAGCGCTAAAAAAGTTGTCACAATCTCATTTCGAGTAAACAGGTTGAATAATGATTCAAAACGGACCCCGTCATGACTATTTTGTCTAAATAACTTACCAATAATTTCATTGATTTTATCTTCTATTGTATACTCTTCCGTTAAAATACTCGCAGTATCTGGTCCCAACTCTTTTTGTCGATTAATAATATCATTAAAGGCTAAGAACAAATCAATCGTTGTTATTTCGTTTGGCTCCAGCGGAATTGTTTCTTGACGATAATCTTCTAAATTAGTGGCTTCTTTTGTATAATATTTTCCTCGCTCTACTTCTTTATCTTTAAGAAGTGTCGCTGCATATTTAAATTTACGGTACTCTAATAATTGAGCTACTAATTGGTCTCTTGGATCAATTCCATCCTCGTACTCACCCATCTCAGATAAATCAACTTCCACTTTAGGGAGCAAGGTCTTACTCTTAATCGACATTAAGGTAGCTGCCATGACAATATATTCACCGGCAAGCTCTAAATCTAATTCCTGCATCGACCTGATATAAATCATGTATTGCTCTGTTATTTCAGAGATAGGGATATCATAGATATCAATCTCCAATGTTTTAATTAAATGAAGTAATAAATCCAATGGACCTTCAAATATTTCTAATTTTACGTTTAATTCTTTCATTTCCCAATCCTTCTTACGTTCATCCTATGCTCTTGGAAAGTGCATTTTGTAAACGTCAGCCATTCTTTTTTTACTAATATGCGTATATATTTGCGTCGTTGAAATATCGGCATGACCCAATAACTCTTGGACAACTCTTAAATCTGCCCCATTCTCTAATAGATGAGTAGCAAAGCTGTGTCTCAATGTATGAGGGGTTACTTCTTTTTCAATGCCTGCTTGTGTCACATAAACCTTTAAATTCTTCCAAATACCTTGTCTTGAAAAACCTTCACCCTTATAATTCAAAAAGAGGACAGTTGGTTTTTCCTTTGTATTTTTAGCTAGTAATTCTGGTCTTGATTTTTCTAAATAAATTTCAATCCATTTAATCGCAACGTCCCCTAAAGGTATAATGCGTTCTTTATCACCTTTACCAATGGTTTGAAGTAACCCCAATGATAGATGCAAATCATCTAATTTAAGAGAAATTAATTCCGTTACCCTAAGCCCTGTGGCGTACATTACTTCTAAAATCGCACGGTCGCGAATACCAAGACAAGTTGTTGTGTCTGGTGCTTCGATTATTTTTTCTACTTCTTTAATCGAGAGCGTCTTAGGTAATTTTTGCGCTTTTTTAGGTGTATCAATATGCTGCATCGGGTCATTATCGGTAAATCGTTCTTGTCTTAAAAACTGATGGTATTTTCTCAAAGTAGAAACCATTCGTATAATCGTAGCTGATGATTTTCCTGTATTTTTAAGCTGTTCTAAAAAATCAAGGACAGTATATCTATCAATAGCATCTAGAGAATCGATTTGTCTCTCATTTATAAAAAAAGCGTATTGATTCAAATCTCTTTGATAGCTCTGGATGGTATTTTCAGATAGACCTCTTTCAATTTTTAAATAATGCAGATACTCTTGTATTTCGTCTTTCATCTGTACACCCCACTTACCGTTTCCTATTTTAGCAGTTTTTACTACTTAATACTATTATTATGTAAACTATTTTTATTTTTATTCAAATAGGAATAGACTTTTTTTTCTCTAGAATATACAATGGACATATTGCTAAAAAGAAGGGATGTGATAGTCGTTGTTACCTAGTCAATCTGACTATAAAAATCTTCACTTGTTTAATATAATAAATGTAAATAATGATAGTTATTACCAAAAATTAACCACTTATTATGAAGAAAAGAAAAGCTTTTTCAAAATCTCTATTATTTTAGATATACCCATTGTTTTTGTCCTAGCTTTGTTCAGCACTATTCACTTTAAATCTTCTTGGTGGCTATTTTTTATCTACTTTTTTATCATATTTGTTATAAGTTTTTTTATTATTTGCTTACCAGTTTACTCATCATTGGTCAAAACAACGAACGAAAAAGAAAAAATACTTTTTCAAGAAGTTGATGAACACTTAACTGAATTAGCCAATCAAAATTATTTTTCTAAAGAAGCCAAAGCAAAGAGATTATTAAATCAAGAATTTGAATTAATCAAAATTCAGCCTTTATCTTCTTCAAGAATCAATTTAATTTTAAATAATCAAAAACTGGCTTCACAAGCAGTTGATTTTTACGATAAGAAAAAAAATGAAATACACTCTTCAACGACAATTTTCTTTGAACAACAACCTTTAAAACCTGTAGCACTTGCTACGATTAATTTTTTAGGTCCAGATAAGAGCTTTTCAATTCAAGCTCAAATCCCTATTGAATACGAATTAGTTAACGGTCTTGTCAGTGAGCAAATTGTTTATTTTGACAAAACTGATTACATCGTTAATCCAAATATTTATATTGATCGACAACATTTTAATGATATATATAAAATGAATTAATCGAGGTGACTTATGGATAATTTGAAATGTTCCTGGGCAACGCGAAGTGAATTAGAACTAATTTATCATGATGAGCAGTGGGGATTTCCTCTTCTTGATGATGACTTACTTTTTGAAATGTTAATTCTTGAAACGATGCAAGCAGGACTTAGTTGGACAACCATTTTAAATAAACGAGCTGGTATGAAACTAGCTTTTGATAATTTTGATCCTAAAATCATTCAAAACTATGATGATCAAAAAATCGAAGCCTTACTTTCTAATGAAATGATTATTCGAAATAAATTAAAAGTTAAAGCGACTGTTTCCAATGCTACTGCTTTTTTAAAAATTGTTGAAGAATATGGTAGTTTTAATCAGTTCATTTGGGCATATGTTAACTTTACACCAATTCAAACGACTGCCAAAACAATGAGTGATGTCCCAAACTTTACACCACTTGCTGAAAAAATATCAAAAGACTTAAAAAAAAAAGGCTTTAAATTTATTGGACCAACTACAGTCTATGCGTTCATGCAAAGTATTGGCATGGTGAATGACCACGTTATCACCTGTCCTATTCATGAAAAAGCAAAAAAAGCAGCAACTCACTTAAACTGAGTTGTTGCTTTTTATTTTTTATCTAGACAGCGATGACAAACACCATGGAACGTTAATCGGTGATCTGTTACTTTGAATTTAAAGCGATCTTCGACAACTTGTTCTACTTCAATAAGCAAATCATCTTCTACTTCTTCGATATCTCCGCATTCCAAACATAATAAATGATGATGAAAATGCTTTGCACCTTCTTTTCTCATATCATATCGGGCAAGCCCATCTGTAAAGCTGATCTTATCTAATATTTTTAATTCTGTCAGCATTTCTAATGTTCTATAGACTGTGGCAAGACCAATATCTGGTGCTTTTAACTTAGCTAACATATAAATTTCTTCTGCTGATAGATGGTCTTTCTCATTTTCTAATAAAACTAGCACAGTTGTTTCTCTTTGCGGTGTCAACTTGTAACTCGCTTCGTGTAGTTTTTTCTTAATTCTAATTAATGACTCCATAGTATTTTCCATGGGCACCTGGCACTTCCTTTTTATAATCATTATAATTTATTCTTAATTTTATAAAACCACTTTGTATAAATTATAATTTATATAAAACATAAAAGCAATGATTCTCAATTAGATTTTTATTTTTTAACTAAAATTGTCCATCCGTCTTCTTGAGTAATCATTCTAGCTTTCATTAACGATCCTAATGCTCGCTTAAATTGACCCTTACTAATCGCAAAAGTTGTTTGAATTTCTTCAGGCGTTGATTTATCTGAGAAATTAATTTTGCCTTCTTCTGATCTTTCTAAGAAAGTTAAAATCATTTGAGCATCTGAAGAGATAACTTCATGTGATCTTGGCTTTAACGACACATTAATCACACCATCAGGCCTAACACCAATCACACGTCCTGTAACACGTTCGCCCAATCTAGGCTCTTCAAAACGCTCAGAGGGATGTATAAAGCCGATGTGTTTCTCATCCGTAATAAAGAATGTTCCCACTAATTTAAGACGGTAAACAATCCCTGTGACATTTTTATTGTGCATTTCTTCCGCTGTTCCCGCATGAGACATTGCTAAAAATTCAACATCATCAGCAATAGTTGCCCATAAGCGATCTTTTTCGTCTACTTTTAATGAAACTAATAGTTGATCTCCTTTTTTAGGCCATAAATTTCTCATTTCTGGTAGTTCATCTAAAGAAACAACAATTTCTTTGTCTTTTAAGCCTATATCAACAAACACACCTAAGTCTTTTCTTGAAGCAATAACTTCGGCAAATTCTTGATGGTCTTTTCTAACTGAAGGAAGTGTTGTTGTAAATACATTTTGTTGTTTTTGATTTTGATAAGCAAATCCTTCTACCATGTCACCAATTTCTCTTTGGCCTTCTTCTTTAGCGAGTAAAAAAGTAATCCCATTTTTTTGGACAAAATAACTATGATCGTTTTCATCAAAAATCATCCCTAGCCAGACACTACCTATTAATTCATTCATTATTCCCTCATCCTTTCAAAGTCAATTTAGTATACCATAATCCTCACTATCAAAATATAATTTTAATAGCTTTCAATCGATAAATTCGGTGTAATATGATGATAAATTTGACTGATTTCTTTAATTAAACTTTCTTCACTCAGAACACTAGCCTCAAATGTAAATAATGCGAATTCAACGTCACTTAATTTCATGTTAGTTTTTCTTCTAACAAATCCATTTTTTTCATAAAATGCAATTCTTCTTTGTCTAATAATCAGCTCTTTTTGACTGTCTGCAAAGTCTGGATCTTCGGATTCTATTAATAATTCAGAAATCATGTCATTATTCTTAATCCACGCAAGCATTTTACTGCCATAACCAGAACCTCGTAAATGGCTAGTTACAGCAAAATAATCCAAAATCTTAATCTCCTCAGAGTACCAAGAAAAACATGCGTAGGCTTTAATTTCAGACGCTTCTTCCATAATAAAACAAGCATACTTCTCTTGATCGTAGGCAGTTAGAATCGTCTCGAGGGTTTTTAATTCATTTTCAGGAAAATCATGAATCATAAACTGATTGTAGATATCAGCAAAGTCTTCTTTTTTAATTTGTTTAAATAGTATTGTCATCTGTTCCTCCTGTTTTTCAATCACATTAAATATCTAATAAGTCCCATAGTAACAATCCCAGTCACAACTGTCCAGATTAAACTTTTAGTCCAAAATCCGATGATGATGGTTGGAATACTTGCTAATAAATTTTCTGTGTTGATCCCCGTCATTTCGCTATTTTTTGACACAAATAAGGTTTGAGCAAACAGTGCCGTCAAAATACACATTGGAATATAGGACATAAATTTTTTAGTTCGTGTTGAAAATACCATTTTTTTACTAAAAATAAAGGGAATCACTCTCGGAAGCCACGTTACAATGCCGCATCCTATGATTGTTAGGATGATGAGCCAATTATCGTTTATCATCTGTCATAACCCCCACTCCACACCCTATTATTGTTGCAATTAAAACACTCATTTCCATTGAAATAATATGAGACAGTAAGTATAAACTAAGCACGATGACACCTAAAATAAGCAGCGTTTGTCCTGTTTTATTTTTTAATGGATAGTCTATTTGTAAAATAATTAAACCAATGAACATCGCTACTAAAGCATAATCTAAGCCAATTAAATTAGGATCAGGAATCAAGTTACCTAGAACAGCTCCTAACAACGTTGAAAGAATCCACGTTAGATAAGCGGTTATATTTAACCCATTTGACCATTGAAAAGAGACTTTCTTTTTATTTGAAACAGCCGTCATTAAAACACCGTAGGACTCATCTGTAAGTAGGGTGCCTATTCCCATTGATTTTGGAATCGATAAGTCATTAAAATAGTCTGACACAGAAAAGCTCATTAAAAAATGTCTGAGATTGACTAAGAATGTCGTAAAAATAATAGCAGAAATCGGCGTACCTGTAACAAGCATTCCTGTAATAATAAATTGAGAACTACCTCCATAAACAATGACGGACATTAAAACAACCATCCAAATAGATAATCCAGAACTCTTCCCTACTACTCCCGCTGCAATACCAATCCCTAAGTAACCTAAAATAGTTGGTACACAAGCAATAACACCTTCTTTAAAGGTTTCATACCCTTTTGAATAATCAGTCATACTCATTCCCTCCCTTTTTGATTATAATAAAACACGAGCAATCTCATTTTTGAAATTGTTCGTGTTTGTCATTCATTTATTCGGTTGCATCTTTTGAAACAGGTTCTTTTTTCCATCTTAATGATAAGAAACTCGTGATTAATAAAACGAGAGCTGAGACATAGTATGGGTAGAAATGATTTACATCAAATAAAAATCCAGATGCCATTGGTCCCAATATATTTCCAAAACTAGTAAATGTTGAGTTTAGTCCATTAATCGTTCCTTGTCTATCACCTGCATGTCGTGAAAGATACGTTGTAATGGCAGGTCTGACTAAATCAAATGCTAGAAAGACAATAAACGTTGAAATAATAACGACCCAATTATTATCAGTAAAGGCAATCACCCCAACAAAGATGGAACTTGCGAAGAATGAAATTCGAATTAAACCAACTTCTCCAACCATACGAATCATCCCGTCAAAAAAGACGACTTGGCAAATCAACGCTAAAACCCCACTAACCATAATAATTATCGCAATTTCAGTTGTATTGAAACCAAAGTTAATAACCGCCATGATGCTATAAATAGACTCAAATGCTTGCAATCCAAAAGAAGAAATCAAGATAATAACAAAGGGAAACGTATAAATAGGATTCTTTATAATTTCTTTGAATGATCCTTCATTAGTTACTTGCCCATGCATAATTTTTTTCTCTGGTTCCTTTAAAACCATAATCGTTAGGATACAACCTAGAAATCCTAAAATTGCTGCTGCAAAAAAAGGAACTCTCATACCAAAGTGAGCGATAAGACCGCCTAATCCAGGACCAATAATAAAACCACCACTAATCGCAGCAGAAACTAATCCCATTGACTTAGGACGCTCCTCAATGGTTGTCACATCGGCAACATATGCTGTGACAGAAGGCATAATTAAAGCGGCTCCAATTCCACCTAAAGCACGTGACACATACAACCAACTAACAACATGTCCTAAACCAAAAATCAGCTCAGACACACCAAAAATAAACATTCCAGCTGCAATTAACTTCTTGCGCCCAAATTTATCAGACATGTGCCCAGCGATTGGAGAAGCAATTAACTGGGCTATCGCAAATACAGAGACTAATGTTCCCATCGTTGCCCCTGATAAGTTCATAGAATCTTTTAATAATGGCATGACAGGAATAACTAAACCAACGCCCATAAAAACAATAAATAGATTGGCGATTGCTAAATACAACATCCTATTTCTATTTTTCATATACTACCTCCTTTTCCATTCAGTCCAGATTATTCTACACTATCTAATCAGATAAAAGCTAATATTTTAGATTAAAAAAAAAGAAAAAGGGATAAATTCCCTTTTTCTTTATACATAAGCTACTAATTAAAATGCAGTTTCGCCTTCGTAGATAGTTCCTTGACGTGGGTCAACAGTGATTGTTGAGCCATTTTTGATTGAACTTACTGCGTCAACTGCTCCAACGATAACTGGAATTCCTTCAGCGATTGCTACAACAGCAGCATGAGAAGTTAATCCACCTTCTTCAACAACAAGTGCAGAAGCTTTTTCGATAGCTGGCATGTAATCTTTATCTGTTGTTTTAACAACTAAGACTGAACCAACTTCCATCATGTTAACAGCATCTTTAGCAGATGATGCCACAACAGCTTTTGCTGAAACTGGTGTATCACCAATTCCTTGTCCTGCAGTTAATTTAGAACCAATTAATTGAATTTTCATCAAGTTAGTTGTTCCTTTTTCTCCAATTGGAGCTCCTGCAGTGATTAAGATTAAATCGCCATCTTTAGCAAATCCTGTTTCTTTAGAAACTTTAGTTGCTAGAGTGAACATATCATCTGTTGAAGATGGTTTTTCAGTTACTTGTGGGAATACTCCCCAGTTAAGAGCTAAGCTTCTTGCATTTCTTTCGCTAAATGTAACAGCAACAATGTGTGCTTTTGGACGGTATTTAGAAATCATACGAGCTGTGTGACCTGAGTCAGTAGCTGCAACGATTGTTTGAATACTTAAGTTTTTAGCTGTATGTCCTACGGCTTGACCAATTGATTCTGTCATATCTGCTTTTTTATATAATTTAAGGGCATAAGCATCTCTGTCGACTAAAACTCCCTCAGTACGAACAGCAATGTTGTGCATTGTTTTAACGGCTTCAACTGGGTAATCACCAGCAGCTGTTTCACCTGATAACATGATAGCGTCTGTACCATCATAGATAGCGTTAGCCACATCACTTGCTTCAGCACGTGTTGGACGTGGGTTATGTTGCATTGAGTCTAACATTTGAGTTGCTGTAATAACTGGTTTACCTAAAGCGTTACATTTTTTGATCATTTCTTTTTGAACAACAGGTACATCCTCAGTTGGAATCTCAACACCCATGTCACCACGAGCTACCATTAAACCAGCAGATACTGTTAAGATATCGTCTAAGTTATCAATACCTTCTTGGTTTTCAATTTTAGAGATGATTTGGATGTGAGTCGCATTTTCTTCTTCTAAAATTTTTGTAATTTCTAAAACATCACTTGTACGACGAACGAAACTTGCAGCGATGAAGTCAACATCGTTTTCAATACCAAAACGGATATCAGCAGCGTCTTTTTCAGTGATACCTGGTAAGTTAATACTTACGTTAGGAACGTTAACACCTTTTTTGTTTTTAAGAACGCCTTCGTTTAATACTTTAGTAACGATTTCGCCATTAGCAGTATCTAATTCAAGAACTTCTAAGTCGATTAAACCGTCATCTAATAGAATATGATCTCCAACAACCACGTCTTTGATTAAGTCTGGATAAGTAACAGAGAATTTTTCTTTTGTTCCTTCGACTTCTTTCATTGAGATTCTAGTAATATCTCCTGTTGAAAGTTCAACGATACCGTCTTTCATATTGTTTGTTCTGATTTCAGGACCTTTAGTATCTAATAAAAGTGCTACTGTTTTACCAGTAATTTTTGATGCTTCACGAATATTTTTGATACGTGCTCCGTGCTCTTCAAAATCCCCATGTGAGAAGTTTAAACGAGCCACGTTCATCCCATTATTAATTAACTCAACTAACGTTTCAAGAGATTCACTAGCTGGTCCGATTGTACAAACAATTTTTGTTTTTTTCATTACAAAACGCTCCTTAGTATTTTTATTTTATTTTAAAGATTAAAGAAATTAACTCATTAAAATGAAATTTGATTATTTAATTCATAAAGACTTAAATCTGGATGATGTTTTTTAGTTTCTAATGTTTCAACAATATCACTAGCAACTAATTCATTGTTAAGAAGTCCAACGCATAAACCGCCTTTTCCTTCTTTTAATAAATCAACAGCATATCCACCAAACTTACTTGCTAAGACACGGTCGCGAGCAGTTGGAGAACCACCACGAACAATATGTCCTAAAACAGAAACTCTAGCATGGAAATCACCATGTTCAGCTAATTTTTCTGCAAATTCATGACCTGGCATAACACCTTCTGCTAAGATAATTAAGCAATGTTTTTTACCGCGGTCGCGTCCATCACGAACTTTTTGGGCAACTGATGCCATATCAAATTCGTGTTCTGGGATAATGATATCATCCGCTCCACCAGCTACACCAGCCCATAAAGCGATGTCTCCAGCGTCACGTCCCATTACTTCAATGATGAATGTACGAACGTGAGAAGTTGCTGTGTCTCTAATTCTATCAATGGCATCTAATACAGTGTTAATCGCTGTATCAAAACCAATAGTGAAATCTGTTCCTGGAATATCGTTATCGATTGTTCCTGGTACTCCTACAGCTGGAAAGCCGCGTTTTGTCAAAGCTAAAGCGCCATGATAAGAACCGTCTCCACCAATAACAACTAAACCTTCGATACCGAATTTTTTCAATTGTTCAATACCTTTTAATTGGCCTTCTTCTGTTGCAAACTCAGGGTAACGTGCAGAATATAAACATGTTCCACCTCGTTGAATAATATCCCCAACATCTGGTACATCCAATTTACGGATATCTCCAGCTACTAAACCTGCGTAACCGTAGTTAATTCCGTATACTTCCATTCCTTCGTGGATTGCTTTACGTGTGACTGCACGAACTGCTGCATTCATACCTGGTGCATCTCCACCACTTGTTAAAATAGCGATGCGTTTCATAAGCGTATTCCCTCACTTCAACTAATTTGTATGTTCTGTATTTTAATTATGTATAAAATACTTAAATCCAAAAATCATTTTACCATTTTTTGAAAGAAAAGTCTTTCGATATCCGAAAAAACTATTGAAAAAGTTTTGAAAACGGATAATTTATTCACCTTGACAAATAAATGAGCCTTTCATTGAGCGATTTGCCTAACTTTTTATTGAAAAACAACCGTATTATTCCCAAGAATCATGAAAACAGCCTCCATAAATTCCTGATTTTCATTGATCCAAAAAACTTCATCTAATAAAACATTCTTTTGGTCAAATACTAAAATCACAGGCAAATCACCTTTATTATTTTTTAAAAGGCGTTTAACTTTATTTAAATTAACAGGTGTATCGTTTTCTTGCGTCACTTTAATGTAACATTTTTTACTACTCTCGAAGGAAGGAATATCTTTAGCAGATTTCATGGATTCAGCTAAAATTTGAGGCATTTGGTTAAATTTACTCGCTTCTATTTTCCCACCAATGAGATATACATTATTTTCTAACACGTCTTGATTTAATTGTCTAAAAAGTTGGGGAAACAGTGTGATGTCCATTTCTTTAGAGCCGTCATTTCCGGAAAGAAATGCCATGGACTCCCCTTTTTTAGTTCTAATTTTTTTTACACTTGTTATATAGAGTAAAAATTGCCCGGTGTCTCCAATCTCACTGTCAGAAAGATCTTTAATTTGACGTCCTTTTTTTAAGTAATGATAGGCATCAATCGGATGACCTGAAACATAGCTTCCTAGATATTCAGCCTCTTGATTCAACTTTTCTTCCAAAGTAAAATCTGGCACATCTTCTTTTTTTAAACTAAGAACTTCTAATAAATCAATACTTCCACCACTGTACTCTATGTTTCTAATCATGCTGTCTAAATCCGTGATCAGCTGCTTTCGATTTCTATGTAGTGAGTCAAAGGCACCAATATAAATCAATGGTAAGATATTAGCTTCTTTTAACCATTTGCCATTTATTCTAATTAAAAAATTTTCTAAAGAGGAATAATTACCATCTTTTTTTCTGACATTGATGATATGTTGAATAAAATCTTTTCGAATGCCTTTTAAACTAGAAAAACCAAATAGAATATTCCCTTTATTCAAATTAAAACTATACTCACTTTTATTTATATCTGGTGGTAAAATAGCCACACCGTATTTTTTCGCTTCCGTGATGTATTCATTTATCTTGGTTGGATTGTTTTTAACTGAGTGCAGTAAAGCTGAAAAAAAGCATTCTGGATAATGAACTTTTAAGTACGCCATTTGATAGGCTACCACAGCATAAACAACAGCATGAGATCGGTTAAAGCCGTAATTAGCAAAATGTTCGATATAATCATAAACTTCGCTGGCAACCTCTTCTGTGTACCCTTGTTCCTTAGACCCTTTAATAAAATGTGCTCTTTCTATATCAATGACATCTTTTTTCTTTTTACTAATGGCACGTCTTAAAATATCTGCTTGTCCTAAAGAAAAACCAGCCATCAGAGAAGCGACTTGCATAATTTGTTCCTGATACACAATAATTCCGTATGTATAATTGAGTATTTTATCTAAATTATCATGAGGGTAGCTGATTTTTTCTTTTCCTTTTTTTCTAGCGACGAACAAATCAATATTTTGCATGGGTCCTGGACGATACAAAGCATTCACAGAAGCGATATCTTCTATGGATGTCGGTCCTAATTTTCTCAAAACTTTCTTGATACCTTCTGATTCAAATTGAAAAATCCCAACTGTGTTGCCCGTTCTAAATACCTCTAAGGTCGCCTCATCATCTAAAGGAATTCCTTCTAAATCGATGGTTTCTTTATGTAAGTATTTGATTGAATCAAGTGTATTGCCGATAATTGATAAATTACGTAACCCTAAAAAATCCATTTTCAACAAGCCAATTTCTTCCACTTCACCCATTGCCATTTGTGTTAATGGAATCCCATTTGAACCTTGTTGCAGTGGGATAATATTCGTTAAATCTTGATCACTAATCACAACTCCTGCAGCATGTGTGGAAACGTGTCTTGGTAAGCCTTCAATTTTTTTAGCTGTTTCAAATAATAAAGTATTTTTTTCAGAATAAGCTACTAAGTCTCGTAATTTATGTGACTTTTTATATGCTTCGTCCAAGGTTATTTTTAACACATTTGGAATTGTATTGGACCAAGTATTCGCTTCATTAGGTCTTAAGCCAAACACACGGCTTACATCTCTTAAAGCCATCTTAGCTGCTAAAGTTCCAAAGGTCGCAATCTGAGCTACTCGGTGGTAACCATATTTTTGATTCACATATTGTAATACTTCTTCACGTTTGTTATCAGGAATATCCATATCGATATCAGGCATTGTGTACCGTTCTTTATTTAAGAAACGCTCAAAAAGCAACCCATATTCGATTGGATCCACATTGGTAATGCGCAAAACATAAGAAACGAGAGAACCAGCTGCTGAACCACGACAGGCAGTGACAATGTTATGGTCTCTGGCGTACTTCATCACATCCCAAACGATTAGAAAGTAATCATCGTAGCCCATATCATGAATGACAGACAGCTCCATCGATAAACGCTCCAAATACTGATTGTCGTTTTCTAAATTTCTTTCAGACAACCCTGCAAAACACAATTGTTTTAGAACACTTTGAGCATCCTCTGATTCTTCTAAAGGAAACGCTGGTAATAACTTTTGTTGAAGTAACATCTCAAATTGGCACATCGCTCCAATTTTCTCATTGTTTATTAGCGCTTCTTTAAAAGCAGAGGCTTCAAAACTTGCTTCAAAACTCTTTTTTTCAGGTAAATAATAAGAGCCTGAAATTTGTTCGAAGTCTATATCGATCTGTTCGCCACTTTCGATGTGCTTTAAGACCTCCACAGAAAAATGATCACTAGGCGCTAGGTATCTGACGTCTTGAAGCGCAACTAATGGAATTTCTTGTGTTTGGCAAATGGATAGACACTCTAGATGATTATCTTGTAAGACAACACCTTGATAAAGAGCATCCGGAAATTTAATTTTTAACTCACGGATGTACTCAAACAGTAAATCTGATTTATTTTCATTGATAGCGATTAATTCATTTTGTTGTGACGGTAAAATAGCAATCAAATCGTTCGTTAAACCTTCAATCTGATTCAATGAAATAAGTTGCTCGTTCTCCATTCTCATTGAAGAAATCTTAACTAAATTTTGATAGCCTACTTGAGTCTTGGCAATCAAAATTAAGGGATAACTCTTCTCTTCTATTAGTTCGCTCTGATAGGTTAACGTCATTCCAATCAAAGGTTTAATATTTTTTTTGCGACATGTTTTATAAAAATCGACCACACCATGCATCGTGTCGATATCTGTAATTGCTAAATAGGAATATCCCAGTTCTTGACTCTTTGAGACCAAATGATCAATTTGATTGGTACTTTTTAACAATGAATATGAAGTTAATACTTGAAGTTGACCTAATTCCACTTGATCTCTTCCCCCTACTTTTTATAGACAGTATAACATAAAAATTTTAAGGCATAAAAGACCAGGATCCGCTTTACTTTTAAGTTTAAGCTTGGTAAAATTACTCTGAAAAGAGGTGCAGATACATGAGTAAATTAATTGTTCTTTTTTGGACATTTATTTTAGGACAAGTTGTAGGTTATATCGGTGGAGCATTGACACAAGGTACATATAATTTTGTCCAAGTAACGATTGTCTCTCTTATCGTCGGCGTTATTATTATGCTTATCGGTGAAGTTGCTTTACCTAAAAAAGAAAAAACAACTGCAAAATAAAAAAACAGACTCTTTAGTCTGTTTTTTTTATTTTTTAAACAGGTTTTTAAAAGCAAGTTCTCCTCTAAAATTAAATAAAGTTAAACAAATATTTATCATTATTAATATACTGGTTGCAACAAAAACAGAACGATAACCATATCCATTAGCCACGGTTGAACCCACAAGAGGTCCCATTACTTGTCCAAAATTAGTAAACATGTTGTTAAAACTAAAAATACGACTAACCCCTTCTGGTGGCGTCAGTTTACTGATCAACGTATTAATTGAAGGCATCAAAGCTCCTGTTGAGAATCCCATGAAGAACCGTAACACCCCTAGTTGAAAAGGGGATTCAACCATTGACATTGGAAACACGCAAATAACTGATAGGATCAATCCTGCTAGAAGTATTCGTTGATTCCCAATCCGATCTCCAATCTTCCCTAAAATAGGTGAAGATATAAAAGTTGAGACACCTGCTACTGAAACAATCAAGCCACTAACAAACAGAATATTTTCTGTCCCACCACCTAAATCTCTAATGTATAAGGTTAAAATTGGACTAATACTTGTAATTCCAATTTGTAGGATGAGAGATGTAACAAATAAACCGATGAGTACAGAAGGTTTTTTGACTAATTTAAAGACTTCTTTGGTCGATAACATATTTTTCTTCTCAATTGGTTGGAAATCTTCTTTAACAAAGAAAATCGTTAAAATGGTATTGATTAAAAGGATCGTCCCTGTCACAATAAACACATTTTTAATTCCCACTGTCTGAGCAAGAAAGCCCCCAATAGAAGGTCCAATCAAACTACCGGCCACGGCACCAGTTGCAAGCGTTCCTAGTGCCCAACCACTTTTTTCTCTTGGTGCTTGGGAGGCGATCATTGCTGTTGCATTAGGAATATATCCTGCTAACACTCCGTTAAAAAAGCGCATAACGAGTAACCAAAACACATTAGGAACAAAAGCAAGTGACCCCATCGTGATAGCCATTCCAGCAGCTGCCCTAATCATCATCAACTTACGACCACGTCTATCTGCCAAATTCCCCCAAATCGGTGAAAAAATAGCAGCAGATAAAGCTGTTACGCTAATTGATAAGCCAGCATAAAATTCAATTTTATCTTTTGGTGCCCCTAATTGCTCAATATATATCGGAATAAATGGCATTACTAAACTAAAACTGGCTCCCGTAAAGAAACATCCAATCCAAGCGATGTACATATTCTTTTTCCAGTCTATTTCCATTAAATGAATCATCACCCTTCTATAATGAAATTAAGTATATACTATAATTAGAATAAGAACACCCTAAACTACTTATTTTTGCTCTCTCATTTCTTTTAAAATAATAGAAATTTCTTTCCTTTGATTGTCTAATCGCTCTTGAAAACGATTCATTCGATAGTCCCAATCATAGTCATTCATTCGACTCTTTACACTTCTTAGTTCAAACAAGATATGTTCTTTGTTTGTTACTTGATTCTCTCCACTCATTCTAAAACCCCAATCATCTTTTATATTAAGTTTACCCTATTTAAAAGATATTATCTATTGGCAACATATAAAAAGTGAGCACACATAAGTTCTGCGTACTCACTTTAAAGGAATTCTCTATTTTTATAAAGTTGCCATAACGATAAAGTTGATTAAGAATAATCCTGTTACAATCCAAAGGACCGGAGAAATTTCTTTTGATTTTCCTTTAACCACTTTAATGATAACAAAGAAGATAAATCCTGCAGCAATTCCGTATGAAATACTATAACAGAATCCCATAAATACTGAGGTAAAGAAGGCTGGAATCGCATCTTCAAGTTCTGTCCAGTTGATTTCTTTAAATGAAGACATCATCATAATACCAACTAAGATTAAGGCTGGCGCTGTTGCTTGCGCTGGAACGATGGCAACGATTGGTGATAAGAAGCTACTTAATAAGAATAAAACAGCGACAACAACTGACGTTAACCCAGTTCGACCACCTGCACCAATGCCAGCCGCACTTTCCACAAAAGTCGTTACATTAGATGTTCCGAATATAGCACCCATTGTTGTAGCGATGGCATCTGAAAATAGAGCTTTATCCATTTTTGATTTGAAGCCTCTACTATTTTCAACAGCTTCTTCATCTTCTTTAGTAAAGATGCCTGTTCTTCTTCCTGTTCCAATAAACGTTCCGATTGTATCAAAAATATCAGATAAACTAAACGCCAGAATCGTTAATAAAACCTGTGGAATTTTTGATGCATCAGAAAACAATGAAGGTAAACCATTTGGACCAAAAGCCGCACCAAATGTTGTTCCCAGTTCTTTAAATGAATTACCTAAAGAATTTTCTTGGAAGTTAACTTGACTTAAATCAATCACACCCATTGGAATTGCCAATAGTGATGTGCTTAAAATACCAATTAAAATAGCCCCTTTAACTTGTTTAACCACTAAAATACTTGTAATAACTAAGCCGATAATCGCAAGAATGATTGCTGGGTTATTAAAGTTAGCCAATGCTGGGACAATTCCACCATTAGAGATAACATGCGTTGCTTTGTCTCCCTCAACACTTGACGCAACAATACTGTTCGCATCTGATGTAAATTGTAAAAAGCCTGCATTTTTAATTCCTACGTAGGCCACAAAAATCCCAATTCCTCCACCAATCGCATGTTGTAAACTCTCTGGAATTGATTTGATAATTAGTTTTCTAAATTTAGTGACTGTAATAATAATGTTAATAATACCGCATAGAAAAACCATTGCCAAAGCTTGTTCCCATGAATAACCTAATCCCATGACCACTGTAAAGGTGAAAAAGGCGTTAAGTCCCATACCAGGAGCTTGTGCGTAAGGAACATTGGCAAATAATCCCATAATTAATGTTCCAATTGCTGAACTGATGATTGTCGCTAAAAAGACTGCTTGAAACGGCATCCCAGATAACGACAGGATCGACGGATTAACGAATAATATATAACTCATTGCAAAGAAGGTTGTTAATCCTGCAACTATTTCTGTTGAAACTGTGGTTCCATTTTCCTTTAACTTAAAAAACTTTTCCATTTCTTAATTATCCACCCTTTTTATATACTTTTTGTTCGCTTTTAACGAATTACAAAATTGATTATAGTCTTAGGTAACTATTTAATCAAGAATTAACTTAGTTTTTTTGTTAAATTTCTGTTGAATGTTCGTGTTTATTGATTGACAAAAAAAAGTGTCCTAGTTAAAATAGGACACATAGAATATTAAATGGAGGTAAAACTATGTTGATTAACGAACTTGATTCAACTCCTTTATATGAACAAATTATTATTTACATCAAGAAACAAATAAAAGACGGCGTTCTCTCTCCCGGAGACAGACTCCTCTCAGTTAGAGAGATGGCAAACAGCTTAAAGATTAATCCAAATACGGTTAACCGAGCTTACAAAGTACTGGAGCAGGAAGAGTTTATTATTGTTCTTCATGGTAAAGGAACTTTTGTGAAAAACATTAGCCAACATCAACCAACTAGCTTTAAAAAGAATGAACTTAAAACTGAATTAGAGTTACTGCTCTTGAGTATTCACTATCAAAATATTTCAAAAGAAGAAACAGCTGAATGGATCACTCAATTCTACCAAAAGGTTGGACTAGATCTATGAAAATCAAACAATTAAAAAAAGTAATTAATAAAAAAATCATTCTTGATGACATTAATTTTGAACTGAACCCTGGGGAAATAATCGGATTAGTCGGAAGAAATGGAACAGGTAAAACCACTCTTTTTAGAACTATGGCAGAATATTATAAAAAAGATGGTGGCGATATTTTAATCGACAACCAGTCACTCACAGAAAATCAATTACTAAAAGAGCAACTTTTTTATATTGATGACCAATTTAATTATTTGGCGAGCCAAACACCTAAAACTCTAGAATTCTACTATAAAGAGTTATATTCGGCCTTTGATTCTGAAAAATATTACAGTTTACTAAAAAAATATCAATTTGATATTAATTATAAAATTAGTAACTACTCAAAGGGCTTTCAAGCGCTGTTTAAAGTTATTTTGGCATTTTCTTGTCAGGCGAGATATTATATTTTAGATGAACCTTTTGATGGACTTGATCTTATTATTCGAAAAAAGGTTATCACTCTTATTCTTAATGAAGTCAGCGTTAATCGATGTGGGGTTATCATCTCTTCTCACAATTTATTAGAATTGGAAAACATTATTGACCGTGCTCTGATTATCCAGAATGGTTCGATTACGAAAGAATTTAATTTAGAAACCATTAATCGGGATTTCAAAAAAATCCAAATGGTTTTTAGAAAAAAAGACATTCCTAAATTAGTCAAAGACAATTGTAAAATCATCCAAGTTCAAGGGCGTGTTTTGATTGGCATTTTTGAATCTTTAGATGAACAGCTTTATGAAGAAATTTTAGCCTTAGATCCCGTTCTTTTTGATGAAGTCCAAATGAACTTAGAAGATCTTTATTCTTCTCAATTTACAGATGAATCAGATTATCAATTATTTAACTAAAGGAGGCTTATCGTCATGAACCGTTCATTGAAAAGACTAATGTTACACCGCTATAAACGCTTAATGATTTTTTTATTCTTAATTATTTCAGGAATTTATTTTTTCCAAACCATATCCGGTATTTCTTCTTGGAAGACTGATTTTAATTACTTTTCGAGTCATGAGTCTTTGGAGCATTTTAATCAACAGATTGAAGATTCCTATGAATTCGAAGATTCTGAAGCAGGTAAAGTTTTTCTTTATTACGATTTAAAACATGATAAATCAATCTATACAGATGACTTTGAGGACTACAAAAAATATAGTCTAACGATGTTTAATCCTAATTCCGATGCGAATCAACAATCATTTAATTCCTATCCCTATTATAACGAGCATTTTTTACAAATCGCTATTATCTTTGGTGTTGTTGGGATTCTTTTATTCTTACTGGATTTAAAAACGAACTTTAATGCCTTAATTTTTACAAGTAAGTTTAAACGCTCTGCTGTTTATTGGTATAAATACTATTTTATTGGTGACACACTCGCTTTCACTCTATTTTTTAGTAAATTAATATCGATTGCTGCTTATCGATTTTTTATTCCTAGTGAGTATTTAAATATTTCTTTACCGCAACAACTTGCTTCATCATTTTCTGGTTGGCTCTTTCTCCTGTCTTTATTCTTAATTTGTAGTTTTTTAGGACTTATTATTGGCGATTGGTTTTTAGGTATAGCTGCAACGTTGACCGTATTCTTTACCATTCAGCCGTTTCTAGCTAACATTGAGTACATACATCAAACATTTTTTGTGAAGGAATCAGAAGCAACATCCGTTGTTACCGCTACAGCCTTAGATAATTTACTACCTGTTGCCCAAACAACTACTCAGTCGATTAACTATTTACCAATCTTTATTTTTCTGATAATTGCTTTGTCGTCTCTGTTTTTTGGTCAATATATCTTCAACAATATCTCTTTAGAAGAAAAAAACAACTTTATCATGGTATCTAGATTCAAACGTTTATTCCAATTATTCATCATGATTTATGGTCTAATCACAACGTGTACTGGGTTATTTATTATGACTGTTTTCCCCGTCGAAAAACTCAATATGAGTAGTTTAGTTTTGAATTGGTCAAAAATGATTTTAATCTTTTTTATCCTATTTTTTGTTTCAGAGTATGTTTTATTTAACAAAAAACCTAAACTTTTAGAAAAATTATTGTTTTAAGGAAACTACTGTATCACTGTTCTTTGAACGACTTATTTTTCTAATAGCCATTAAACGAACGATAATGAAAAGAGCATTTTTGAGTAACTTTAGTTATTTATATGGTATAATTATATTTACGAACTAGCCATCAAAGAAAGATCCCCATTTCCCTTCTTTCTTTAGATTCCCAACTAGTTCGTTATTTTATTACTTATTCTTTGAATTATCCCCTACTATACAGTTATAATAGGTTAAATCTTTTGCAAAAGGAGGACTCTTTTAAATGGATAAGAAAAAAATCTTACTAACAATCATTATTGGCTTGCTTTCTATTTCAACCATTATCGGTTTTGGTATGTTAAAAAGTACTAAAAGTAAATTGGATGAAGAAACACAAGCGAATACTAAATTAGTTGAACAAAACAAAAAATTGATAGATGCTAATACAAAAGCGGATAAAAAAATAGATGATCTAGCTAAGAAATACGATGGTATCAATAAGGAATTAGAAAAAATTAAATCCGAAACAGGAACTGTCGAGTAAACTCAACACCTAACTTACCTTAAAGTTAGGTGTTTTTTGTTGACTTCTTATGAAAAAACACTTATTATATTGAACTGTTGGCTATCATGTAAGTTTTCAGAAAATTACATGTCAGTTAATTTAGGGACAAGAAACAAACGTAAGGGAGAACATGTAGCACAATGAAAATTAATTTCAAAAAATTAGTACAGCACCTATCTTTAGACCACAGCTTTGATTTCATCATGGGCAAAGGTTTAAACGATTAGAAAATAGTAATAAAACATCAACTCCAGATCAATGATTGTGATTTGATGTTTTATTGGTATTTCTTTAAAAAAACACTACAGGAGGCTCAAAAAATGGAACTAATTATTTCTAACCAAAATAAGACTTTTTCTAATTTTCTACCTAGCTTTATTTTAGGGAAAAAAATATTCTTTGATGACTTCAACGAAGTACTTAAAACTAATTTTAGTTTAAGCACTCGTACAAGCGAAGCAATTAACTATTCTCAAATAAAAGCAATCACACCATCTGAAACAACCAGTCAAGTTGAAACCATGACGAATCGATTGACGCTAAAAAATACGACGCATGATAATACCATGACGTTAGTAACAAATAGCTTAAAAATCACGTTAGAACTAATCAACGGTGACTCTAAAACAATCTATTTTATCACAAGTAAAACCTCTCAAGATTCTTTCTACTATGAGGCTAAGTACCAAGCTTATCTAAATACGATTGATAAAATAAATCAAATTATCTTAAATAATGAAAAAAACTAATAACTAAAGCACGCTGGAAAATGATATCATTTTCCAGCGTGCTTATTTTTTAGATATTCCCATTGCTATAACAATGATAAGAAAAATCGGTTTAGATCTGTCCATTCAGTTTGAGTAATGGTCATTTCCTTAGCCCTTTCTTCCATCTCTAATAAATTCTTTTCGATATATTCGCTTAGTGTATCAATACGAGGAACTAAATCTAATTCTTTGACTTCTTTTTTCTTTTCTAACAAATCATAAACAACTGGTTTCAACTCACCAGGCAATTCGATTTCCACAAGAGTTTCAAATAAAATCGGCGGATTACTTTGATGCTTCAATACCCATGTTGACGCCAAGATTGGACGAAGCACATAAAAATATTTTTTAGCTTTAACTGTCTCACCTGTTAAATGCTCTTGATAATTCGTTTTTGCCATATGCCAATAGTGGTATAAACTTTTTTTAGGTGAAAAATAAATCGGTAAAAGTTGACGTAATTGATTTGCTTCTTCTGTTTCTCGGTAAACGATTGGTGAAGAACACCATTCAAAGAGGGTTGGGTTCGACTTATAAAGCAGTCTCAGAGCCTTTTGAATATCCCAACCATTAATATCTAACGTTTCGTCTAACTGCCATTCAACGACGTCTCTAATGCCATCAAGCTTTAAATAGTCCTCTTTTGAGCGAATATAGACAAATCTGACATCATAGTCACTGTCACTGGATTCAAATCCCCACGCACGACTACCTGACTCTACAGCTAAAATAATTTTGATATTTTCTTTTAGTTCAATTTCTTTTAGTTTTTGTTGGATGATTTTTTTCATGGTGGTGGACTTCTTTTACTAAGTTTAATCTTTCTTACTATTATTAACATATCATCTATAAATTAGGTAGCATAATTTATTACATTTCAGTAAAATAACAGTATATATATATATATATATATATTGGAGGAGAAAAAATATGATAAAGCAAAAAGAAGTTATTATGGATGATGAAAGTAAGGGGTTAATATTTTTCTTTAAAAAGTTAAATATCGTATTACTCATAATTAGTTTAATAGGTTCATGCGTCATTTCATTTGGTATTAGTAAGAATATTAAGCAGCAACAACAGATAGGAGAAATAAGAGAAGGTATCGTTTATGACGACCTGCATAAAGAATATAATTTTGAAGAAGATGAACCTAAGAATAACGATTCTAACACTTCATATGATGGAATGTCTCTATTCCTAACTCTTATTTTCAGTCTTTTTATTTCAATCTTTAACTATAATTTGGTTTTGATTTTACTTAAACATTTCAGTAATTTAGCAGAATTGAAAGAGATTAAGAAGATTGAGTATTTAAATAAATAAGTTAAAAAAGAATACACACAGAATAATAGAATAAAAAACACCACTCTCCCCTACCAAGTTTGAATGATGTTTTGTGATAGAACTCTATCCAGTATAAAATTATACCATATTGGAGGATTTAAATTAATGAAAAAAGTTATGTTACTCTCTTCTTTACTATTATTATTTGCTGGGTGTCAAAATAATACGTTAGATAATAATAAAGATTCGAGCGTATCAAGTGAAAATTCTGTCAAAGCAACTTCTGAAAGTACTGACAGTAAAAAAACATGGTTAAGTATTAATGGGGCTACACCAAAATATCTTGAAAGAAATAAAATTGAGTTAACTGGAAAAGGAAAGCCAAATACTAAATTGGTCATAAGTTTAGAAAAGGACCAATCTAATGTTGCAACTACCGAAATAAATAGTCAAGGGGATTTTACAGTTCGTTTTAATGCCCCTGAATCTAAAGAAAGCTACTTATTTGAAAACCAAGACAAAAAAACTTTTATTTATTTGTACTCCGAATCAAATTTCGCTAAAAAAGATGAAATAGCTAATAAAGAAAAGGAAGATAAAGAAAAAGCCGAAAAAGATAAGCAAGAGGCTGAAGAATTAAAAAAGAAAAAAATAGTAGAAGAAAATAGAATAAAAAATGAAAAAGAAACCGCGCGACTTGAAGAGATAAAGAAAAAAGAAGAAGAAAAACGCCAAGAAGAAAAACAAAAACAAGATATGCTTAATAATGCGTCCAGAGAACAGAAAAATGCATTAAGATTATATAAATTATACAGCCTTCTCCAAATCTAATTTGTATGATCAATTACTTTTTGAAAAATCCTCTGAAGATTCTGCGCAATTTGCGATAGATAACATTGAAGTAGACTGGAATCAACAAGCTCTAAAAAAAGCAAAATCATATCTAGAATATTCTTCTTTTTCTGATGCAGGATTATATGATCAGTTAATTTTTGAAAAATTTACTGAAGAACAAGCTAGATATGCGATGGATAACTTACCAAAATAAAATATATAGATTATAACGATTAACCAACAGCACAAAAAAAGGTCTTATAAACATTGATGTATCAACGTTTATAAGACCTTACTTAATTATTACTATGGAGGCGGCGGGAGTCGAACCCGCGTCCAAACACATTGCCACTTAAACTTCTACGCTCATAGTTATACCATTTAAAGATTCGCTTTGTTTCATGCCGTATAACAGGCCCTAAACTTCGCTAGTCTGATGAGCTCTTTTAACTTTTACAGACGGAAAAAGTTAATGTATCCCACTTAGTTTGAGACCCTTACTCGAGCACATGGGCGATGCCGAGAGGATCTTTGCTAACTGTTTTTAGGCAGCTAAAGCAAAAGTGTTATTTTGATTTTTAGCAGTTATATTTAACTGTAACGTTTTTACGTAGTCGTAACCTACGAAGCGCAATTCAAGCTCAACTATGCCTGTCGAATCCGTAACGCCCCCTTATTTTTTTAACAGATATTAGTATAACATATTTATTCAAAAGATAAAACAAAATAATCTACGCCTTTAACAACTTCAGTCACACCACTCAATCCTAAACCCGTGGATTGAATGATCTGACTTCCAGTTGCTCGGAGCTAATCCCTTGTCTCACCTTTCTATTTTAGTCCAGCTTCTACAAGCAACTCCTTCGGCAACTTCAGTCACACCACTCAATCCTAAACCCGTGGATTGAATGATCTGACTTCCAGTTGCTCGGAGCTAATCGCTTGTCTCAGCTTTCTATTTTAGTCCAGCTTCTACAAGCAACTCCTTCGGCAACTTCAGTCACACCACCCAATCCCAAACCCATGGATTGAATGATCTGACTTCCAGTTGCTTGGAGCTAATCGCTTGTCTCAGCTTTCTATTTTAGTCCAGCTTCTACAAGCAACTCCTTCGGCAACTTCAGTCACACCACTCAATCCTAAACCCGTGGATTGAATGATCTGACTTCCAGTTGCTCGGAGCTAATCGCTTGTCTCACCTTTCTATGTTCATCGTTTTATGTTTTCTGCGTATTTTTTTAAGTGACTTAAATACTGCTTACGGCATATGATGAAGAATAGTAGTTGGAAGACAATATACACGCTTAAAATTTGGAACACGTAGTGATAAACAGGTAGTTCAATTAAAATCCTTAGCGCGCTCATTGCCGCTACAAAATGAAGGGTGGATATAACGAAGGGAATGAAAAACATAATCAACATTTCGATGGTAACCATTTTTTCGCGTCTCTTCTCTGTTACACCTAATATATACAGTGACCGATGATACTTCCCGTCTTTTTCTAGTTCGCCAAATAGCTTGAAGTAAATGATACTGCATGAAAAAGTGAAGAACACTGATCCTAGTAAAACACTGATTAAAAGGATTGTTCCATTTGATTGTTTGGTCTTTAACCATGTTTCATACATGGATGAATAGTAAAAGCTGTCGTAATTAATGGCAACAAACTCTTTAACTTCCTCTTCCGTCAAATCATCATAAGGTTCTTTCTTAATTCTCTTATAAAATTCTGTAACTTCCTTTTCTGCCTCTTTTAATTCTCTTTTTAAGAACAGATTGACCTCTTTATTAAGTTCTTTATCTTCATTCCATTCGTTAAAATGGATAATGTGAGTTGAAGGATAAACATGGCTTTGTTTTTCTTTCAATTCTTGATACTTTTCATCTGTCACGACACCAAAACCTGCAAAGTTTCCCAGAGACATTTGTATGTCTGATTGTTTTATCTTAATTTTCTCCCTGGTTTCTTTTTCATCTTTATAAAAAACAAGGTCTGTTTCATAAGTTGTATCAGCTAACTGTTTCACTTTTACTTCTTGCATCTCAGAATTCGTTGAGACTAATTTCAATATTTCATCTTTTTTAGTAAGTTTTACAGTCTCTTTTTTCATAAACGTCATAATGCGATTAAAGTCACTTTCTTTCAGCACACTCATGGATAATAACCCTGTCATTTGATTTCCAGTTTCAACTTCCACCATCAAATCAACTAAATTCAAATCAAGTGAAAGATAGTCATATCCTGCTTCTTTAATTGTATCTTCAATTTCTTCAATATTTTTTTGATGGATGTCACTTGATTTTTTATCATCCTCTAAAGACATAGGGTTATAAACAAAGGCAAAAGAGGCACCTTGTGTTCGACCAAAATCATGACTTCCAATTGATTTAGCCACTCCTATTCCGACAAAAGCAATTGCTCCTACAATAGAAATAAGAAAATACATCATGGCATTAGTTTTCATACGCTGAACTAAATTACTAACGGTCAACATATTACCATTCTTAAAGTACATTGGTTTTATTTTTATCCGTTGAAATATATTAACACTTGAAAATTTAAAGAACAGAAAAGTTCCTAGTATCGTGATTAACACGCACAGTAAAAGAACCAGTAAATCTGCATTAAAGGGAAGTCTAATATAACCAGTCACACCGTAGGAAAAAGCAAATGCTAAACTGTAACCTAACAAAATCAAAAATATTCCTAGCACTGTGTAAAGTTTACTTTTCTTAGGTTCTATAAACACATCTTCCTTTGTTTCTCTCATTTCGAGTAAAGACATTTTTCTTAATTTAAGGACAGTGAAGAAAGAGATTAAAACAAATATTAAGCCATAAACTAACCACGTTACAGCAATTGCTTTTAATGGAAAATAAAATGGCAAGCCTTCCTCTAAATACAAAATATTTTGTGTAATAAGTAAAATAAGCTTAGAAAATAAAATACCCACAACGGTTCCTGTTACAATTGAAGTAAAACCTAGTAGAATATTTTCATAAATAACCATTTGTTTCAGTTTTTTCTCTGACATTCCTAAAGTTAAATAAACTGATAACTGCTTTTTTCGTCCCTTTAAGAACGTATTAAAGGCGTACCACAAAAAAACAAAAGACATTAAAGCAATCACCACTTCTGCCACTTGGATGCCAAAATTTGCCATTTCTGAGACACCATCGCTACTCCCTTTTAAGTTATCCCCTAAATCTGGATGGAAGTAAAGTAAAGAGAAAACAAAGAAAACCATCACTGAGAATAAACTACTTAAAAAGTAAGTGGCATATTCACGACCATTTCTTGTCACATTACGAAGGACGAGTTGCTTGAAATTCATGGTTGGTTCCTCCTAAATGAGCTAAAACATCTAAAATATTTTGATAAAACAACTCTTTCTTCTCTCCAGAATAAATCTCATTATAAAAACATCCATCTTTAATAAAAACGACACGGTTAGAATAACTTGCTGAGATGGCGTCATGAGTTACCATGATGGTTGTCACATTTCTCAATTTATTTATTTCTGACAAGATAGACATCACATCTCCCGCCGATTTAGAATCTAAATTCCCTGTGGGTTCATCCGCTAAAATAATATCTGGATCATTAATAAGCGCTCTAGCAATCGCAATCCGTTGCTTTTCGCCACCTGACGCTTCATGAATTCTATTTTTCGCCAGATGAGAAATACCCAATTCATCCATTATTTTCTTAACTTTCTGTTTCATTAATTTTTCTGGTTGATTATCTAAGGTTAGTGGCAACATAATATTTTCCTCAACTGTAAGTGGTGGTAACAAGTTAAAATCTTGGAAAACAAAACCAATTTTTTTGAGCCTAAACAAACTTAGTTCATCTTTAGATAATTGACTCACATCGCCTCCTTTAATTTCAATTAAGCCACTTGTTGCCTTATCTAGGGTGGCGATAATATTAAGTAGCGTTGTTTTTCCACTACCTGATGGCCCCATGATACTTAAAAACTCACCTTCTTCAACACTTAAATCAATCTTTTTTAAGGCTTCATAGGGAACGACACCTTGATATATTTTAGAGACTGTTTCTAAATTAATAATTGTCATCTTTTTTCCTCCTTGTTTGAACTTCTTAACTATTAGTTTACCTGTTCTAAATAAAAAAGGTATTGTTATTAATGACAGTTTTCTTACAACCTTGTCACAAAAGCCCCCTAGATTAATTCATCTAGGAGGGCTTTGAGTTAATTCTATTTAGTTAGTGAGTTTTTCTTTTTTTAATAACTAGGATAATAAATACCAACGGGATCAATAGCGCGCCTACTGCAAACATGATTGTTGATAAATATGTTTTTTCACCGGTTTGAGGAAGGATTTTCTTACTTGTGACCGTAATAGTCGCTGTTGCTTCTTTATCTTCTAATTTGTAAGTAACCTTATAAACTCCTTCTTTATTTACATCCACAGTTCCTTCGATTTTCATATCTTTAGAAATATCAGCCCATGTTCGTTCAGTTCCATCTGACATTTTCACTGTGATAAAGTTATCTGAGGTATTCCATTTACTACCTAATGGGATGGTCGTATTTTTAACTAAAATTTGTTGAACTTTTACTACTTCAAAAATCCCTACTGTTACGTTTACTGTGACACTTTGACCATCATAAGTATAGGTAACTTTATGTGTTCCTGGTTTAGAAGTATCAATCATTTGAGCATTGTCATCTATAGTCACTACTAAATCATTCACAACATCTTTCCAGTATAATTTGATGCCGTTAGATAAGAGGATATAATTAAAATTTTGAGAAGCATCCCATTTTTCACCTAATGGTAAATTGATATCTTTGACTGAAATTTCTTGAACTTTAATCACTTCCATATCTTTGACAGTGACTGTCGCTACTGCTTGTTTATCTTCATATTGATACGTTACTTTATAGGTACCTTGTTGACGAGAATCAACTGCACCAGTTACTTTTATCTCATTAGCAACTTCTGCCCACTCTTTTTTGGTACCGTTAGTCAATTCTACATAATTAAAACTATCTGAAGCTTTCCACTCAATACCAAGTGGTAAATTAATATCTTTCACTGATATGTTTTGAACTTTTGTTACTTCCATATTTTTAACAGTGACATTCATGTTTGCTTGCTTGCCTCCATAAGTATAAGTAAGTGGATAAACACCTGGCACATCAACATTTACTTGGCCTGTTATTTGGATATCATTCACAACATTTTGCCATGATAAAGTTGATCCATCTGCCAACTCAACACTAAGGAAACCATAAGAATTGTCCCATTTTGTGCCAGTTGGTAAATTGACATCTTTCACTGCAATCGATTTGACATCCACAATCGGAGAAACATTTTCTACGTCAGTTGTTGACTGTTCATCGGCAAAAGAGACGATAGGAGCTGAGAATGACAATAAGAGAAGAGCAACCATCATACCTCTATACTTTTTCATTTCAAACACCCTTTCTTTTTCCTTTTGTTTTCCTTTTTACACTTATAGTTTACTATGTTTTATGACAAAAAAGCAACTTATATTACAAAAATATTACAAAAGTTACATAACTCTTAATAAATTCTTTATTCTTTTGCTTGAGAGAAGACTTGTTTCATAAACTCTATTGTTAAAACGGACATATCTGTGATAATTTCATCAGCTTCTTTAATGTCAATTGGTGGGTAATTCAAGTTATTAAAACCAATGCACGTCATTCCTGCTGCTTTTGCTGCTAGGACACCATTCCTTGAATCCTCAATCACTAAACAATTTTTAGGATCAACATTTAAGACTTCTGCTGCTTTTAAAAAGACATCTGGTGCCGGTTTAGAATTTGCAACTTCTTCTCCAGATTGGAGGGTGTCAAAACAAGAAGCAATTCCTAACCCTGTCAAATGCTCTTTAATCAAGACTTTACCAGTTGATGAAGCAACAGCTGTCTTTAGAGGTGATTTAGCTAAATTAGTTACTAGTTTTTCAACTCCAGGTATTAATTCTACTCCTTTTTCTTTAAACAACTTCAACAAATACACAGGTGCCATTTCTTTTAATTCTTCCAAGCTGACAGGTAAATCAAATTCCTCTTTAATGTGACTCCATATATAATCTTGTGTGGTTCCACAATACTTCCTAAAATGAAGAGCTTCCACTTCAATACCAAAAGATTTTAAAATAAGCTGTTCTGATTCCATGTAAAATTTTTCAGAATCAATCAACACCCCATCCATATCAAAAATAATCGCTTCTAAAGTCATAAATATCCTCCTAGATAAAAAAGGAGATGACTAAAAAATCATCTCCTTAGTATTTTATTTTCAGTTTGGTAAAAACAGGCAACTCCTTCGGTAACTTCAAAACTACTAAGCAACCCAAAGAGCGGATTGTTTAGTAGTTCCTCCAATTACTCGGAGCTAACCGCCTTTTTTACACCCTATTATTTACTTTCAATCCAAGCTGTAACTGCTGCTAGAGCGTCTTTCATGCCTGCTGGGTTTTTACCACCGGCTTGAGCCATGTCTGGACGTCCACCACCGCCACCACCTACTAGAGGAGCGATTTCTTTGATTAAATCACCAGCTTTTAAGCCTTTCCCATTCATCTCTTTATTCATAGCTACTAGTAAGCTCACTTTTTCATCTTGAGCCGTTCCAAGAACTAAGATATCTGAATAACTGTTTTGTTTCCATTGATCAGCTAATTGACGCAATTGGTTCATGTCTTTAACGTTAACTTCTGCAGCAATGACAGTTGCACCGTTAACAGTTTGAATATCTTTAAAGATTTGGTCACCTTCAGCGTTCGCTAATTTAGAAGATAATGCTTCGTTTTCTTTTTGTAATTCTCTTAGTTGTTCTTGTAGTGAACCAACTTTAGAGACAGCTTCTTTTAGTTGTGGTGCTTTTACCATATGAGCAATTTCTTTTAAAGCCATTTCTTCTGTATGTAATAATTCAAAGGCTTCTTTACTTGTAACAGCTTCGATACGTCTTACGCCTGCACCAATTCCTGATTCAGAAACGATTTTGAAGATACCAATATCAGATGTATTTCTAACATGAACCCCACCACATAATTCAACAGAGTAATCAGAAACACTCACAACACGGACAACTTTACCGTATTTTTCACCGAATAATGCCATAGCGCCCATTTCTTTAGCTGTTGCTACGTCTGTTTCGATGGTTGTTACTGGAATACTTTCCCAGATTTTTTCATTTACTTTACGTTCCATTTCAGCTAATTCTTCTGCTGTTACTTGCTCAAAGTGAGTGAAGTCAAAACGTAAGTTACCTGAAGCAACTAATGATCCAGCTTGGTTCGCATGCTCGCCTAATACATCTTTTAAGGCACGATGTAAAAGATGGGTTGCTGTATGGTTTTTAATAATTTTATTTCTTAACATTTCATCAACAACTAGTTCATAAGTTTGACCTAAAACTAATTCACCAACAACCTCTACTAAATGAAGCGGTTGACCATTTGGTGCTTTTTTAACATTTAAGACATTCGCTACAATTTCACCTGACGCTGTTTGAATCGTTCCTTTATCTGCAACTTGTCCACCCATTTCAGCATAGAAAGGTGTGATGTCAAAGACAAGTTGTGCATCATTTTGAGATACTTTTTCTTGGATAGCATCCTCTTGAACGATTGCCACTAATTTAGCACTTGCTTTTGTTTCAGTGTATCCCATGAATTCACTCTCAGCTTTAAGTTCTGATAAAACAGCTGATTGAACATTCATTGAGCTTTCTGTTGAACGAGCAGCACGAGCACGTTCTCTTTGAGCTGTCATTTCAACTTCAAAACCTTCATGATCAACTTTAAGACCTTGTTCTTCAGCCATTTCTTCTGTTAATTCAACTGGGAAGCCATATGTATCATATAATTTGAAGATATCTTTTCCAGCAAGTGTGTCTTTGCCTTCCGATTTTAATGAAGCAATTAAATCAGTAATGATTTGTAAACCGTCATTAATTGTTTCATGGAATCTTTCTTCTTCTGTACGAATAATTTTTTGGATAAACGCTTGTTTTTCAACAACTTCTGGATAGTAACTTTCCATAATCCCTCCAACAACTGGGACTAATTTATAAAGGAACGCTTCATCAATTCCTAATTTTTTACCATGCATGACAGCACGACGTAGTAAACGACGTAAGACATAGCCACGACCTTCATTAGATGGTAAAGCACCATCACCAATTGCAAATGATACCGCACGAACGTGGTCTGCGATCACTTTAAAGGATGTTTTTGTTGCTAAATCATCATCATATTTTTTACTTGCTGACATTTCTTCAGTTGCATGAATAATCGGCAAGAATAGATCTGTTTCAAAGTTAGTTGGTGCGTCTTGGAAAATCGATACCATACGTTCTAAGCCCATACCTGTATCAATATTTTTTTGTGGTAATGGCTCATATTCATGATTTTCAGTATGATTGAATTCAGAGAATACTAAATTCCAAATTTCTAAGTAACGTTCATTTTCTCCACCAGGGTAGTTTTCTGGATCATCTTCTGCCACATCGTTAAAGGCTTGTCCACGGTCATAGAAAATTTCAGAGTCCGGTCCACATGGGCCTGCACCAATATCCCAGAAATTATCTTTGATATCAATAATTGATTCATGTGGTAAGCCAATTTCTTCATGCCAAATACGACGAGCGTCTGTATCTTCTGGATAAACTGTGACATACAATTTTGATTTGTCTAATGCAAACCATTCTTCGCTTGTTAATAATTCCCAAGCCCAATGAATCGCTTCTTTTTTAAAGTAATCACCAATCGAAAAGTTTCCTAACATTTCAAACATGGTATGGTGACGGGCTGTTTTACCAACATTTTCAATATCGTTAGTACGGATACTTTTTTGTGAATTGGTAATTCTTGGGTTTTCTGGAATCACAGTGCCATCAAAATATTTTTTTAATGTGGCAACACCTGAATTGATCCATAGTAAACTTGGGTCTTCAATCGGAACAAGAGACGCACTTGGCTCTACTTGGTGTCCTTTTGCTTTAAAGAAATCTAAATACATTTGTCTTACTTCAACACTTGTTAATGGTTTCATCTTTTTTCCTCCTAAAAATAGAAAAAAGCACCTTGCAGTCAAGGACGATTTACGCGGTACCACCTTGATTGCAACGATGCTTTAGCATTCATTACCTCTTAAGTACTTTTTAACGCAAAGTAAGTCGTGATAATTTCTTATCAATTATTGGTAAAGTAGCCAATATTTTTACACAGTCTTTCTTTTCACCTAACAGAAAGCTCTCTAAACTGTGAACCAAATTTGTTCTTTACTAGCCTATTAAATTATAATGAAAAGTTGTTATTATGTCAACTAGCTTCTACTTTTTAATAGGTTTTTAGATTAAAAAAATAAAATATCATTAATTATTTTTTAATATTAATATTATTTTATAAAAAACATCATTCATTTATATATTTCTTCAAAAAATCACCAATCGTCTTTTCGTATTTTTGAGGATTCGAATAATAACTTGTAGCATGTTTCGCTCCCTTAAAAATAACAACCTCTTTAGGACCGCTTGTTGCTTTCTCCAAATTATAAACAAATTTAGTGGGCACAAAATCATCTTTGTCTCCATGAATTAAAAGTAATGGTAGCTTATTTTTCTTCAACTGATTCACTGCACTGGCTTCTTTAAAAGAATAGCCTGCTCTTACTTTAGTATAAACGGACGTTAAAGGAATTAAGGGGAAAGTTGGCAAACCAAACATATCATCTATTTGAAAAGATAACTCATTTTGTACAGTATCATAGCCGCAATCAGCAATCACTGCTTTAACTTGAGGTGGTAATTTTTCACCGCTTGTCATCATCACGGTAGAAGCTCCCATGCTAACACCAAATAACACGATCTCTTCTTGCGCTCCTTGTTTCTTTAACACTTCATCTATCCATTTCACATAATCCTTACGATCTAACCAACCAAAGCCCGTATATTTTCCTTCACTTTTACCATGTCCCCTGTTATCAGGAACCAGAACATCATAGCCTGATTCATAGAAATACTTGGCATAATCTCCCATAGCAAGCCCCTCACTCATATAACCATGAGCAATAATCACTGTTTTATTATCTTTCTTCTGATGAGTTAACCACTTAGCTTTTAACTGTAACTTATCCTCTGATTGAATTATTAGTTCTTCTGAAGAATCGGTTTCAAATTGCCATTTTTTATGCATTTTCTCATGACTTTCTGCTTGGATAAACTCTTTATCACCTGCGACGATGGCATAATTAAATAAATAATTAACAGCAAAACCTAATACCACAATAACAAGTAGTAATATAAGACTACTTATAATTATTAACTTTTTTTTCATATTTTCCCTCCCTAAACATGTTATGATTATAGTGTAAATAAAAATTGGAAAGGATGGTTTTCATGATCTCAATTGTTTTTGATAACAAACAATGGGTGAAAGCGGCATCTTATTATCTAAGAACGCTGGTTTTCGTTCAAGAACAAAAAATATCTCCAAAAGCGGAGTTTGATGTTTACGATTCGGATCAAACAAACTATCTGGTTATCTTTTATGATCAAACACCGATTGCAACGGGTCGTTACCAACAAGATGATTTACTAACTGTTCGACCTGACCGGGTATGTGTCAAAAGAGAATGGCGTAAAAAAGGGCTTGGTCGCCGTGTTATTTTAGAAATTGAACAACAAGGACGAAAAAATAATTGTTCACTCTCTCGGATTCATGGAGAAAAACAAGCCGTTCCTTTTTATGAAAAATTAGGCTATCAAGTTGTCTCCGATGATTTTATTGAAGACGGTATTATTTGTGTGAAATTAGAAAAGAAGCTTTATTAACTAAAAAAAGAGGCAAGTCCAACCTATTTTAGGATTGTGCTTGCCTCTTTTGAACTTAATAATCTTGTTTTCTTGATTTTCTTTTCGCACGATCAGTTTGACGACGATCAATTTTACGTTTTTGTTTTTCATTGTCATCAATTGCGTATTGTAATTTCTTTTTGTAACCAGGTTTAACTTTTTTCTTTTTCTTTTTAACTAAACCAATCATTGATATGTCTAATTGTTTTTGTGATTTATCACGTTTCTCACGACGGTTACGGTCATAAGAATCGATAATTTCTCCACCACGAATTACTTTTGGATGAAACTCAATTCCTAATTTTTCTAACTCAGCTAGTGAATTTTCATCACTTGGTTGGTACAACGTAATCGCTGTTCCCTCTAAACCGTTTCTGCCAGTACGACCTACACGGTGAATGAAAAATTCTAAATCCGTTGGAATTTCTGTATTGATAACATGAGAAACACCTTCAATATCAATCCCACGAGCAGCTAAATCAGTCGCTACCACAAATTGGAAATCTAAATTTTGGACATTTTTCATGACACGTTTTCTTTCACGTGGCGGAATATCTCCATGAATTGTCGCAACTTTTAAGCCTTGCTCTTTTAAATACGTTGAAATCTCATTCACACGTTGTTTCGTATTCGCAAAGACCATCACTAAATACGGTTGACCTATATTTAATAATTGATAGATAACCTTATTAACATCTTGGCCTTTAGTTGAGATTGCCCAGTTATCAATTGTATCTGAAATAACTGATGATGGTTTAATATGTTCAACCACTGGATTGTCCATATATTTTTTTAAGAATGGTTTCAATTTAGTTGGAATAGTTGCTGAGAATACTAGCATTTGTAATCCTTTTGGTAACGTTGCAGCAATTTTATCAACATCTTCTAAAAAGCCCATATCAAGTGTCATATCTGCCTCATCCACAACAAAGTGATTGGCTGTAAATGTTTTTAGTGACTGATTATTTACTAAATCTAAAATTCGCCCTGGTGTTCCAATCACGATATGTGGTTGACTTGTTTTTAATTTTTCCATTTGGCGTTTTTTATCTGTTCCCCCAACGTATTGAGAGACTCTGATTTCTTTTTCAGAGTGTTTAGCAAGTTGAACAGCCGCTTGATAAATTTGTTCCGCTAGCTCACGACTTGGTGTTGTAATAATACCTTGTACTTCATCTTTTTCTGGGTCCACTGCATTCATCATTGGTAGTAAGAATGTATGTGTTTTACCAGAACCTGTTTGTGATTGTCCTACCACGTTTTTCCCTTGCATGACAACTGGGATTAATTTTTCTTGTACTTCTGTTGGTTTAAGAAACTTCTTTTCATCTAAAGCGTTCATTATAAATTCTTGAAAATTATATTGTTTAAATAAATTCATTCTCTCACCTTCCTTCTCTTTTTTTTACCCTTTGGCATTATAGCACATTTTAAAAGAATAGTTTTAAAATGATTAAGATAAATACAAAATAACTTAAAATCGAGTAAGTTAAACTGCTTGTTGTAAACTCTTCATCGGCTCCGTAACTTCTTGCTAAGATTGGCATCGCATTCTGAACTGGCATAGCTGATTGCAATATAAATACATTTAACATTAAAGGTGGTACAGGGAAAAACAATGATAATGTATAGACCACTAAAGGCGAAACAACGTATCTCCCAAGTAAGACGCCAGCAACATCTTTATTCATTTTTATGTTTTTAATTCCTGTTTGATAAATGATAATCCCAATCACAAATAAAGAAAGGGCAGTCGTCATGCCACCCACATAGGTTGAAAAATCAAACAATGGTTTTGGGACTTCTTTTCCAGTGAGTAACCATAAAATACCAATCACAAATCCCATTAATGCAGGAGATAAAAGCTGCTTTAATAATTTTTTAAAACTAAATTTAGCTTGTTTGATATCTATGGCTGGATTATCATTGGCAATCAACAACACACCAATGGTAAAGAAAAATGTCGTATTACACATATAATAAAGTAACGCATATGGAATTGCCTTTTCTCCAAATATCGCCATATTCACAGGCAGTCCCATAAAAATCGTGTTAGCTGCTGTAAACATAGTCATGAAGGCACCTCGTCTAGTGACAGGTACTTTAGTCAATCTTGCATACACAAAACTAATCCCAAAAGTTATTAAAATAGACATAAACGGAATCGCAATTCCTTTAAATAATTCTAGAAACTCTGATCTCGTAAATTTCTGAGTCATATTCAGAAACATGCTAAGAGGTAATGTAATATTTAAGACTAACTTAGAAAAAACATCTGCGGTATGATTATCGAACCATTTACGCCAGGTTAGAATGTAGCTAAGTAAGATTATGGCAAAAACGACTAAAATATTTAAATAAGCTGCTAACATCTATTTATCTAAAACCTCCGACCCATTTTCCCTATACACACGCGGCAAACGATCCGTCAAACCACAAGTGACTTCATAATTAATGGTCCCTACATACTCAGCTCCCGATTGAACTGAATTAAACCGTTCTTGATTGTGACCAAAAATGGTTACCTTAGTTCCTACTGGTAATTCTTCTTCCAATCTAATCATACACTGGTCCATACAAACTCGTCCAACAATTGGTGCTTTCTTACCTGAAACTAATACCTCAAATCCTTGATAACGTCTGATTAATCCATCGGCATAACCGATAGGAAGTGTCCCAATCCATTCATTTCCTGATGTTTCATAGGTTGCACCATAGCCAACTTTTTCACCTTTTTCTAGTTGCTTTATGTGAATGATTTCAGTTTCTAAAGTTAAGGCTTGTTTTAATTCAAAGGGAGATTCTAACTCATTTCCTGATGGGTTCATTCCGTATAATGCGTCCCCGTAACGAACCAGATTGCTTTCCCAAGCCCCATGCCACAAAGCAGTTGCAGAATTAGAGGTATGGATATACTTCATCTCTCTACCAAAAATATCTAGCGCTTTTGAAAAACGTTCTTGTTGTAAATTCAAGTGACTTTCATCTTTTGAATCAGCCTTTGAAAAATGGGTAAAGATACCTTCAAAATCAATCAGTGGTTGCTTGTCTAAAATATTTTTTGCTCCAAGCATCTCCTCTTCAGTTCTCAGCCCAATTCGTCCCATCCCTGTATCGATCTTCAAATGAATACTAATGGGTGACTGAATCCTTTCATTGACTTCTTTCAACCACTCTAAATTTGTAGCAGTTACTGTTATTTGATTTTTGGCTGCGATTTCGATATACGCAGAGTTCACATAACCTAGCACTAAGATAGGACCGTTAATGTTAGCTTGTCGTAACTCTAAAGCTTCATCTAGATTAGAAACACATAAACCACTTGCTCCTGCGTCTAATGCGGCTTGAGCGGTCTCAACAGCACCATGCCCATAGCCGTTTGCTTTAACAACAGCAAACAGTTCTTTACTCTCATCTAAACGTTTTATTTCTTCACGGACATTGTGTTTCACACAATCTAAATCTATCACAACTCGACTTGGTCGATAATTACTTGGTATCATTTAACTTCCTTCTTCCATTTTTCTTGTTCTAATTTATTGTACCATAGTATTTTTTATAACTTTTATTAGTCAATCTATATTAAAAAAGACTTAACAAAACTGTTAAGTCTTTTCCTAATTTTTAGGTGCCACACCGATAGCTACAGCTTTTTCACCGAGATGAGTACCAACAACAGGTCCAAAATCACAAATAACAACATCTAACGTAGGATGCTTATCTAATAAACTTTGCTCCACTTGTTTGGCCACTTCTAAGTTATTACAATGAATCACATAAAATGAACTATCTTGTGGTTGGCTTTTTATTTCATTTAACACAATATCTTCCACACGATTTAAAGCTTTCTTTTGTGAACGAATCTTTTCACTTAAAATAATGTCCCCATCTCTAAAACAAAGAACAGGCTTAATCTTTAGTAACGTTCCAATAATCGCCGCGCCATTTTTTAATCGTCCGCCACGAACTAAATGGTTTAAATCATCTACAACGATATAACCTTCAACTTTTTTTCTAACTTCTGTTAATTTCTCAATAATGACATCTGGGGTCATTCCGTCTTCTTCAACCATTTCAAGAGCAATTTCGACCATTTTCCCCATCGGACCACTTGTTAATAAGGAATCAAATGGATATACGTTAACACTCTCAACTTCTTTTGAAATACTTTTTAAGGAACTAATAAAACCAGAGATACCAGATGACATATGAATACTAACTACCGCATCATATCCCTCTTTAGCAATGTTATCGTATAATTCAAAAAGTTCACCAATGGATGGTTGAGATGTTTTCGGAAAAGTCTTTGCGTTGTTTAATAAATCGTAGAAGCCATCTACATGAATATCTATTCCTTCTTTGTACATCGTATCATCAATAATTAATGGTACTGGGACAATAAATAAATCTTCACGACGACGATAGTCATCTTTTAAAAAAACGGTGCTATCAGTGACGACTGCAATTTTCATCTATAATTCCTCAATTCTTTTGTCTTTCGGGCAAAATATACCTAGCATCCATTATAGAGTTCTCTTTTCTTAAAGTAAAGAAAAACTATCACAAATTATTTATTAAAAAAGTTTTTAATCGCTTGCCCATTGGCTTGTGTGTCGATTTCTAACACGCTTCCTGCATGGTCATAGTAACCGTCGCTCCACGTTCCTTCAACAGGTACTGTTAAAATTTCTAATGGTTTGTGTTTACTAAACAAATAACTCATTCCTGATTTTGGATAAAAACCAAAAGGGATATCGGTCTGTGTATACCCTTGGACTTTTCCAACTGCCTCTGGGAAACGCCAAGCATTGAGTGGATTTAGTCCCTGTTGTAATAAAGCAGACATCACTTGTTGCTGACGTCTCACTCGACCAAAATCACTTTCCGCGTCTTTTCTAAATCTGGCATATTGAAGAGCCTCTTCACCGCTCATTTTTTGAGGGCCTTTTTTAATCACAGTTCCTTCGACTTCCAAATCTTTCTCGGCATCAATTTTTAAACCGGACGGAGCTAGTGTATCCACAATTTTAGGAAATGATTCAAAATTAACAATCGCATAATACTGAATCGGAATTCCAAAATTATCTTTAATCGTTTTTCGAACTAATTCTGGTCCACCATAAGAATAAGCCGCATTAATTTTATTATTTTCTGGACCACTATCCGTCGGAATCGTGACAAAAGTATCCCTCATAATAGAAACTAACTTGGGTTGTTTGGTTTTATTGTCATAATGAGCAATCATAATCGAATCTGAACGACCTTGATCTTCCCCACGAGAATCACTTCCTAATAGAAGAATATTAGTTGAACCATCTCCACTTTTTTCACCTGAAAAATGCCCTACATCTGCTTGCTTATTGTTCTTATCAAATTTCGTTGACATTAAACCTTTCATATAACCAAAAGCCGTTAAACCGATTAGAATTAAAAGAATCCAGACAATAAGTCGTTTCTTTTTTCTTTTCTTTTTCGGTTTATTCTTTTTACCCTTTGGCATTGTTGGTTCTGCTGTCGTCTTATTTGGTATCACTTGTTGCTTTTTATCATTTGTTTGTTTTTTCTTTGCTTCTTTTTCCTGTTCTTCTTGACGCCTACGGTCCATTCTCGTCATATCAGCCATAAAAACACCTCTTTATTTATACTCTAAATATAAGGATAAGCTATTTTAAAACAATTTAACACTAAAATTGTTTTATCTTATATCTTTTTTAGATATACATCATAACTACCAAAATTTTTAACAGTTCCGCCTAATGCTTCTATTTCTTGAATCGCCGAATCAATTAGAAAAGAATCTTTAGCCTTAATATCGAGTAAAAAGAAATAATCCCCTAGTTTTGTTTTTAAAGGACGAGACTCTATTTTGGTTAAATCAATTTCTCGCCAACTGAATGCTGAAAGAATCTTATGTAAATTACCAGGTTGATTTTGCTTCATGGAAACAGTCATTGTTTGGCGACATAATTCCTTTTTTAATGAACCTTTCTTTAATGCTTCTTTACCTAAAACCCAAAACCTTGTTTGATTATTAGGAATATCCTGAATTTTTTCTTTCACGATACTCAAACCATACCGCACTGCTGCTTCTTTTGAGGCAATAGCACCCATTTTTTTATTAGGATTGTCATAAAGCCATTCTGCTGCTTGAGTCGTTGAATCACTCACTTCTTGTTTTGCTTCTGGCAACCATTCACTTAAAAACTCTTGCGTCTGGGCTAATGCTTGGGGATGAGATCTGACTGTATCAATCCCTCTCCATTCCTCACTGAAATTTGGATGAACCATCAAATTTTGGTTTATCGGAAGAATCACTTCTGCTTGAATCAAATGAGTTGAATGATGGAAAATGAAATCTAATGTTTGATTGACCGTTCCTTCAATACTATTTTCAATAGGAACCACTGCATAATCAATATTGCCTGATTCTAAATTCTTGAGACAAGAGACAATGGTTGGATATGCTGCAGTGGTTTCTTTATCAAAAAGAAAGGTTGTCGCTGAGTAGGTAAATGAATCAACTGGACCTAAATAACCAACTTTCATATCTATTACCTCCCGACTTTGTTTAAAATTTCTTGAGCAATTTGCGTAATTGATTTGTGCGTCACATCGATGACATAGTTAGCGGCATCATGGTAAGACTGTTCTCTAATTTTATATAAACTAATAATTTCTGATTCTTTTTTTTGATTAGCTAAGGGCCTTTGATTTGTTTTATCCCTCGATATTCGCTCAATTAACACATTAATATCACCTTTTAGAAAAAAAACGTTAGATTGACGATTAATTAGTTCTGCACTTTTAGGATAAGTTAATATACCGCCACCTGTTGCGATGATTTGATTAGACAAGAGATTCTCTTTAAGAACTTCAAATTCTCGTTCTCTAAAACCAGCTTCGCCTTCCTCTTCAAAAATTTCAGGGATACTTTTCCCTGCAACATCAGCAATTAACTGATCTACTTCTACCAAGTTAATGTTTAACAGTTTACTTAATTCTTTACCCACACTCGATTTTCCAGAACCCATAAAACCAATTAAGATAATGGATTCCATTAGACTTCACTCATTAAACTATCTAAGTCTTCAAAGAAATTAGGATAAGAAACGGATACAGCTTCACTTTTATCGAGAACAACATCGCCCTCTTCAACTAAAAGTGCTGCCACTTGAAGCATCATTCCAATTCGGTGATCTCCGTAACTTGTAACATTTCCAGCATGGAGTTTTTCTCCTCCATGGATAATCAAACCGTCTTCTGTGGGCTCAATCTTAGCACCTAATTTACTTAATTCATCAGCAACCGCTTGAATACGGTCCGTTTCTTTGACTCTTAATTCTTCGGCATCTTTAATAATCGTAGTGCCTTTGGCTTGTGTCGCAAGTAGGGCAATAATCGGTAACTCATCAATTAAGCGCGGGATAATATCCCCACTAATTTCCGTTGCCACTAACTCGCTTGATTCCACAATAATCGTTCCTGATTCGTTTTCTTCATCTACGTCAACAATCTCTATTTGACCACCCATTGATTTAACGACATCAATGATTCCTGTTCTTGTTTGACTTAAACCAACATTTTTTAAAACAACTCGACTATTTGGGATAATTAATCCAGCTACAATAAAGAAAGCTGCTGATGAGATATCTCCTGGTACAACAACCTGTTGCCCTGTAAATTCTTGTCCACCATTTAAACGAATGACTTTTTCATCCACTTCTATTTCTCCGCCAAATTGTTTAATCATAACTTCTGTATGGTTACGGGTTTTTTCTTTTTCTATTAGTGTTGTTTCACCCTTTGCAAAAAGAGCCGCAAATAAAAGAGCCGATTTAACTTGAGCACTTGCAACTGGTAACTTATATTCAATCGCCTGAATTTTATTATTACCTTTAATCACGACTGGCGGAAATTCTGTTTCAGAATCTCCTTCGATAGCCACACCCATTTCTTGTAGTGGCAACATCACACGGTTCATTGGTCGTTTCTGAATCGAAGCATCCCCTGTTAAGGTTACATCAAAACTTTGCCCTGCTAAAATTCCCATTAACAAACGAATGGTCGTACCTGAATTACCAACATCTAATGTTTTCTGGGGATCTTTTAAGCCTGTTAGACCTTGACCTTCAATAGTAATGGTTGTTCCATCATCGTGAATTGGAACGCCCATTTGTTTGAATATTTTTAATGTATCTAAGCAATCATCTGCTCTTAAAAAATGAGTAATGGTTGTCGTGCCTTTAGCTAAAGAGCCGAACATGATGCTTCTATGAGAGATAGACTTATCTCCTGGAACACTGATTTCACCATTTAAGGACGAAGCATTTATTTTTAATTTCATTTTTTTCCTCCTAATTGATCAAACTACTATAAGCCGTTTGCTGATTAATAACTGTTTGAGCTTGTTTTAATTCTTTTTCATTTTTAAAAGAGATGCATAAAATCCCGAAAATATCATCTCTGGTTTCCATAATTTTGATATTAATTAAACTAATCTGCTCTTTTGCTAAAATCCCAGTTACTTCGGCAATGGCACCTGGATAGTCTGGTACATTGACATATAAATCATGGAAAGCTGGTATACTACCTTCTTTATGGACGGGGATATCATCCCGAATTTTTTTAGCTAGATCGAAAAAATCATACAGTTTCTGCCAATTTTTTTCTTCAATTGTTCTTTTTAAATTTCCAAGAGACACTAGCCATTTATCAAGTTCTCCTACTAATACTTCTTGATTACTAACTGAGATATCCGCCCACATCTTAGCATCCGATGAAGCAATTCGGGTGATATCTCTAAAACCACCTGCTGCTAGTTTTTTAGCCATGGGAAAATCACCAATTAACTGATCCGCTTGATGAACGAGTTCAGCAGCTATAATATGAGGTGTATGACTTAAAATACCAGTCATTTCATCGTGTTCATTCGCTGTTAGTTGGATAAATTTAGCTTTAGTTCCCCTTAATAAAACGTGTAAATCCGCTACTGATTGCTTATTTTTTTCAGATGAAGGCACTAAAATATAGTAAGCATTTTCAAATAAATTTTTATCTGCTGCTAAAAATCCCGATTTATGTGAACCTGCCATCGGATGTCCACCAACAAATTGATACCCCTTTGATGTTAGCAGTGTAGACTGATTCATGATTTCTTTTTTAGTACTTCCAACATCTGTGATTAAAACATCTGATTTTAGATTAAATGAAGATATTTCTTCCATTATTTTTAGTGTCACAGAGACAGGTGTACATAAGAAAATCACGTCAGCCGCTTCACTGGCTTTTTGTAAATCCATTTCCCAGTCATCAATAATTTGAGCAGATGTTGCTCCTTCTAACTCTTCTTGATTCAAACTAAATCCTGTCACTCGAAGATCTTCGTTACTTTCTTTTAAACAAAGGGCGATAGAAGATCCTATCAGCCCTATGCCAATCATTAATACATTTTTCATTATCCTATACTCCTTTCTTTAGTAATTTAGAGTATAGTCGCGATAACGTTTAACCTCCTGCTTCATTCTCTCAAATGAATCACTTTCAAATTTATCCAACATGGCTTTAGCAATCTCAATCGTTACCATGGCTTCTGCTACAACACATGCTGCTGGAACAGCCGAACTATCTGAACGCTCTACACTCGCTTTGTAAGGTTCTTTTGTGTCAATATTTACCGATTGAAGTGGTTTATATAGCGTTGGAATTGGTTTCATTACCCCACGAACAACCACTGGCATCCCATTTGTCATACCGCCTTCAAAGCCACCTAAATTATTGCTTGTTCTGGTATAACCTGTTTCTTTACTCCAGACAATTTCATCCATCACTTCACTACCATAAAGTCTAGCAGCTTCAAAACCGACACCAAACTCAACTCCTTTAAAGGCATTGATTGAAACGACAGCTTGAGCAATTTTCCCGTCTAATTTTTGATCCCATTGAGTATAGCTACCTAATCCAATTGGCACGCCTCCGACAACGACTTCAACAACGCCACCAATGGTATTCCCTTCTTTTTTCGTTGCATCAATTTTTTCTTTCATGGCTTCTTCAATTTTAGGATCCACACATCTCACAGCTGAACTTTCAGCTTTATCTCTAATTTCAGCAACAGTCATTGTTTCTGGTATTTCACCACGAACACCACCGATTTCTAACACATGCCCTGCTACATCAATCTCTAATTCTTTCAACATTTGCTTACAAATAGCTGCAATAGCCACGCGCATGGTTGTTTCTCTAGCTGATGATCTCTCTAAAACATTTCTTAAATCGTCATGTTCATATTTAATTCCACCAACCAAATCCGCATGTCCCGGTCTAGGTTTAGCTAAACGACGCATTTTTTTTGCTCGGTCATCGACTGGTTCAATGCCCATAACCGTTTCCCAATTTTTAAAATCATCATTTTTCACGATTAAGGTCACAGGTGAACCCAGTGTTTTTCCATGTCTAATTCCCGAAGTGATTTCGACTGTATCTGTTTCAATCAACATGCGACCACCACGTCCGTAGCCACCTTGTCTTCTTTTTAATTCATGATTAATTTCTTCAACTGAAATACTAATCCCCGCTGGTAGACCATCAATAATCGCTGTTAATTCTGGTCCATGTGATTCTCCTGCTGTAAAATAACGCATACTCATTCCCCCAATTTATTTTTCTAAGTACTGTTTCATTTCTTCTATTCTAATGGTCTCTATTTTAGCTTGTCCGATTTTTTCTAATAGAATAATCCGAATGTTGGAACCCTGTGTTTTTTTGTCATGAGTTAAGGCTTCATACAATTTTTCTTCTTCCCACTCTTCTAAACTCGTGGGTAAATTAAATTTAGCCAACATTTCCACTAGCTCAGATAAAATTCCTGCTGGCATTGTTTTTAGTTTCTCTGCCTGTTTGGTCATTTGACACATCCCTATGGCCACAGCTTCACCGTGAGTCACAACCCCAAAACCTTTTGTTTGTTCCACAGCATGCCCGATTGTATGCCCAAAGTTTAAAATCAGACGATTCCCTGTATCAAATTCATCTTCTTCTACCACTTTTCGTTTAACCTGACAACAGGCATAAATGATTTCTTCTGAATAATTTAAAACATCTTGATCGTCTTTTATTTTTTCTAATAAATGCCATAAATTAATATCTGCAATCGCAGCTGATTTCACCACTTCTGCCATACCTTCTCGGACTCTTCGATCTTCTAAAGTTAATAAAGTATTAGGGTCAATCAACACCCCATCTGGTTGAGCAAATGTCCCTACTAGATTTTTAGCGACACTCGTGTTAACTGCTGTTTTACCACCAATACTACTATCAACTTGCGCCAAAAGTGTTGTTGGTATTTGTAAAAAATGAAGTCCCCTCATATATGTTGATGCTACAAACGCTCCTAAATCGCCTATCACACCACCGCCAAGAATAATGACACCATCTCTTCTCGTCATTCCTTTTTCTGCTAGATAGTGATAGATTTTTTCAGCCGTCGCTAAATTCTTACTCGTTTCTCCTGGCGGAACTGTTATTAAAGAGACATCAAAACCAGCTTCACGGATTGATTTTCCAACTTGTTCTCCGTAAAGTCCTGCCACTGTCTCGTCTGAAATAATCACTATTTTTTGAGGTTCCCAAAGTGATTTAACCCATGTCCCGACATGAGCTAAACCTCCTTTTTCAATTAATAAATCATACATCTTATTTGGTAATGTCACACTTAACTTCATTTTTTACACCTCTAGATTTTTTCTCTAATTTTTTTGATTTCTTTCATGGTATTTTCCATCACATGAATTTGTTCCATCATATTCATGTAACGTTTTTCGTTTAGAGATTGTTGTCCATCTGACCAAGCGTTGTTTGGATCTGGATGAATCTCAACAATCATACCTGAAGCGCCTGCCGCAATTCCTGCAACAGCCATTGGTGTCACGTAATCCCAAACACCTACACCGTGACTTGGGTCTACAATAATTGGGAAGTGGCTTAATTTTTGAATGACTGGTACTGCACTTAAATCCATTGTATTACGAGTCGCTGTTTCGTAAGTTCTAATCCCACGTTCAACGAAAATAACTTTTTGATTACCTGTTGCTGCAATGTATTCAGCTGCGTTTAACCATTCATCAATCGTTCCTGAAATACCACGTTTTAAAGCAACGGGTAGACCTGTTTTACCGACTGCTTGAAGTAATTTGAAGTTTTGCATGTTACGCGCACCAATTTGTAAAATATCTGTGTATTTAGCCACTAATTCTAAATTCGCTTCGTCCATGACTTCTGTAATGACTTTCATATCGTATTTATCTGCTGCTTGACGAATGTATTTTAATCCTTCTTCTTCTAATCCTTGGAAAGCGTATGGAGATGTTCTTGGTTTAAAGGCCCCACCTCTTAAAATAGTTGCACCGCCATTTTTAGCAATTCTAGCACATTCCATGATTTGTTCTAACCCTTCAATCGAGCAAGGTCCTGCCATTGTGACAAAGTTTTCTTCTCCACCGATTTTTACACCATCCACGTCCACCACTGTATCAGTTGGATGAAACTCACGACTCGTTAATTTGTAAGAACTTGTGATTTTAACTGTATCTGAAACTCCGTCATAACTTCTAAAAGGCACATCAATCATTTTTTCCACATCTCCAACTAAACCAATAACAGTATGGTCTTTTCCTTCACTTAAATGGACTTCTAATCCTTCTTGCTTAATTCGATCAATCACTGCGTTCACTTGTTCTTTGGTTGCTTCTGGTTTCATTATTACGATCATTTATTTTTCCTCTTTCCTATTAAGTTCCGTTATTAAAAATTCTTCTATTTTTTTAGTGGGCATTTTTTTAGTTGTCATTAATTCAAACGCAATTGCCGCTTGATGAATTAACATGCCTAAACCATTGAAACTTACAGCACCTCTAGTTTTACTTTGTTTTAAAAATTCAGTTTCTAATGGATGATAAATTAAATCTACCACGACTTTTGATTCATCGATTGAACTCAAATCTTCGATAGGTAATTCTTGATTTTCTCCCATTCCAACTTGTGTTCCATTAACAATAATATCACTTCTTTTTAATATTTTGTTCCGATTTGTTTGGTCATGATAGTCATGAATCTCAATGTTAACACCAGTTTGTTTCTCCACGACTTTTAGTTCTGTTCTAACTTCTTCAAATGTTTCATTTTTCCTTTTAAACACATGAATCTCTTGCGCTTTTTCTATGGCAGATTGGCATATGACTGCTCTGGCAGCTCCACCTGCACCTAAAATTGAAATAATTTTATTTTCAATCTCAATGTTGCTTTCTCTTAAACTAGCAGTAAATCCCAAACCATCCGTATTATGACCGATCAAACGATTATTTTTAAGGATGACGGTATTCACAACACCTATTAATTCTGCTGAAGGAGAAACCTCATCGCAAGCTTGATATGCTTGTTTTTTATAGGGCATAGAGATATTAACACCTAACATATCTAATGCTTTAACAGATTGAATGGCTTGATTAAATGTTGCTTGATCCACTTCAAAAGCTAAATAAACAGCATCTGTATGAGTTAATTCATAGGCTTTATTATGAATACTAGGTGACAAGCTATGCTTGATTGGATTGGCGATAACACCTGCTAATTTTGTATATCCCGAAATTTTATTTTCCATTTTTTCTCCCTCCTAATTACAAATAAAAGACGATAACTCGACATAGATTGATTAAACAAATCTATAGTAGTTACCGTCTTTTGAATAAAATTATTCAACGTATAAGAAAAAGCCACTATAGATTTTAATCATCTATGTGGCTCTTTAAAGTCAATTTAAAGATCTCTAGCCCTCATAGATACAAACTGTCTTTGTTTGTATCCAAGAATATGGGTACAAACACTATCTATAATAGCTAAAGTAAAAGTTATTCAGTTGTGAGGTAAGACGGATATTATTTTTATTCATGTCATTCACTCCAACGTTTCTTTATTTAATAATTGTTCACAGTATACCCATATTTTTTTTCCTTGTCAATTTATTTTTTTAATTTTATTTTTTTTGGTATAATAACAAAAAAGGACGGTGACAACTGTGACACATAAACTAATCATTATATCTATTGATGCCTTAGGTGCTGTAGATATTGAACGACATAAAGATAAACTACCTACTTTAGCATCATTGATTGATAATGGGACTCATGTAAAAAAAATAAAGGGAATCTATCCCACGTTAACTTACCCATCACATGTCACGTTAATGACAGGCATGTACCCAATCCATCACGGAATTATTAACAATACCAAAACACAAGCAACACGGATTTCTCCAGATTGGTTCTGGTATGATAAAGAAATCAAGACACCTACTGTTTATGACATGGCAAAAAAAGAAGGCTTCAAAACAGCTGCCTTTTTATGGCCGGTAACAGCTAGTAGCGCTATTGATTATAATATTGCAGAAATTTTTCCTAATCGAATTTGGACGAATCAAGTCATGATTTCCTTAAAAGCAAGCTCGCCTCTTTTCTTACTACAAATGAATCAAAAATACGGTAAATTGAGAAAAGGCATCATGCAACCTTACTTAGATGATTTTATTACCGCTTGCGCTATTGATACGATTACTAATAAAAAACCTGATTTAACTTTGATTCATTTAGTCGATATGGATTCTATGCGTCATGCGTTCGGGGTTCAATCAGAAGAAGCGATTCACGCTTTGGAAAGACAAGACGCAAGACTCAAAAAAATTATTCAAGCGACCAAAGATAACGGTACTTTTGAAGAGACTAATTTTGTCGTTTTAGGGGATCATTATCAAATCGATGTCTCTACAATGATCAAATTAAATGCTTTGTTCGTCAAAAAAGGCTGGGCTGAAATGAAACCAGATGGTACCGTTAAAAATAATTGGCAAGTTTATGCTAAAAGTTGTGATGGGTCTACTTATATTTACACCAGTAAGTCATGCAAAATAGCTAAAGAATTAATTCGGGAGACTATTTCTCCTATAAAGGGTGTTGAAACGATTTATTCTCAACCAGAAATCAGTGAGATGGGTGCTGATCCTAACGCGACATTCATGGTTGAAGCAGAACCAGGATTTTACTTCAACGATGAAGCAAATGGCGGACTATTCGAACAAGTAACGTCTAAAGACATTGGAAAGCCAAATCGTTATTTAGGTGTTCATGGATTTCATCCGAACAAGCCTAATTACGAGACAACAGTCTGTTTTTACGGTCCTGATGTTAAGTGTGGTCATTCTGTTGAATCTGCTAACCTTATCGATGAAGCGCCAACTTTCGCTAAATTGCTTAACTTGAAGACTTTTCCTAAAAATACTGATGGGAATATTATTGAAGAAATTTTTAAATGATAGAAAAAGCAAGATTGACTTTGATCGAAGTCAATCTTGCTTTTTCATTATTTATTCCAGATTCAAAAGGTGGATTGTTTCTAATTACCTCCATTTGCTTGGTGCTATACGCCTTTTTCGTCTTTATTATTATAATGTGAGATATCACTATAAAACTCTACGTCTTGTTTCCCTTCGTCAAAAACAATCTTAGTTAAACTATTGGGAAGAACGTCTTCTAATTCATTCAGTGGTTTCCCTAATATTTCTGAAACCATTGTTTTAATCGTGATCCGATGCGAAACAATCGCAACTGTTTTTCCTTCGAGAACCTCTAGTATTTCGTTTATACTGTTAGTCGATCTTTCACCTAATTCTTTGAATGTCTCACCGTGATTTTCTCCTTTAAATTTCAATGGTTCATGCCAAAATAGTTCCCATTCTTCAGGATATTTACGACTGATTTCATCATAAGTTTTTCCTTCCCAATCTCCCATATCAATTTCTTGGAAACCATCGTCCTTCATGACTGGAACATTTAAAGATCGATTGATTAACTCACTTGTTTTTACAGCTCTAATACTCGGGCTTGTACAAATTATATCAACTTTTTCAGTTACTAGTTTTTCCCCAAGTAACGTCGCTTGCTCTACACCTTTATCTGTTAATTCGGAATTTTTCAATCCTTGCATTTTTTTCATTTGATTCCAAACAGTTTCCCCGTGTCTAATAAAATAAATCGTTGTTTTCATTTTCCTCTTCCCTTCTCACTTGAACCTACTTATTAGTTTAAAAGAAAAGCTATTTGATTTATAATACCAATAGTGTGTCGATTAATAACAAAAAGTTATAGGAGGATTCTATGAACCTACATTCTTTACGCTATTTTTATGAAGCGACTAAATATTCTAGCTTAACTGAAGCTAGTCATTATTTACATATCAGCCAACCTGCTTTAACTAAGCACATCAAAAATTTAGAAGAAGAATACGGCGTCCGACTTGTTGAAAAAAATGGACGACTGCTTTCTTTAACCGATTTAGGAGAAGAATTAATTAAGGAGTGCGATTTTCTTTTTCAACAATCAGAAAAAATTGAGCAGTTGTTAAAACAAAAAAGCTCTCATATACCATTAAAAGTGGGCGTCACTCAATTAAATAGTGAGGAATTCATCAAACACATCCTCGTGAATGATAAATTTAAAGACATTCAAATTGAACTAACCACTGACAATACACAAAAAATTAGCCAACTTTTAATTAATCACTTTATTGACGTAGCTCTACTTCCTGATACACCGACTCTTGTTGATTTCAAGCGAGAGAAAATATTTTCAGATAAATTAATTTTTGTAGCACACCCTGATTATTGTAAAAGTAATATTTCTTTAAAAGAATTAGATAGCTATAGTTTTATCAAACGAGAAGATGGCAGTTTTATTCAAGATACACTCGACAATTGGCAAACTGATGGCTTATATTTTTCAAATCAAGTTGCCACTCATAACGAAGCACTACTTTTGGCTCAATATAAAAATGGCATCTATCTATGTTCTAGTATGCAAGCTCAGACAATGATTAAATCAAATAAACTAAAAAAAGTAACCATTGAAAGTTTTCCTGTTTTCTCACGTGATTTCTACCTTTACTTTAATAAAAATAAACAAGTAAAATATTTCAAACGATATGTTAAAGAGATAATTGATGAAATAAAGCATTAATTGTTAGACAATACTAAATAAAAAACTTCCTTTATCCATAAAAATAAAGGAAGTTTTTATAATAATGAATCACATAGATTTTATATCAAACCAATACATTGAAAACATTTTACTAAAGTTATTAATTTTTATCTAAATACTTTATTGCGTATTCCATCTCTACATCTTTTTTATCTACATATTTCTTAAAAAATGTATCTTCATTCAATGGAATTAAACTATCTGGAGATACCCCTCCATTCCCATTAGCATCTGTATCTACTTGGACTTTTTTGTATTGATCCAATGAGCGACCATCAGGAATTTGAATATTATACCCTTCAGGCATTTTAACTTTAATTGGACTCGTTACAACACCAAAAGAGCCATTAGTTGATGAGAAACCGATGATATTAACATTTTTCATTCCTTTTAGAGCAAGAGGAAGTCCTTCACCCGAACTTATTGTTCGGTTATTTATCAAAACTGCTATGTTCCCTTTATAAGATGGGTTTTTAGCTTTTATTTTATAAGTCTCTTCATTGTTAATTTCAAATTTTTTGGTATTATGGTTATAATAACTTACGTATTCATATAACCTATTTTCATCAGCCAATTGACTGGCCATACCTACCACCATTTCATCCTCTCCACCAGGATTATCTCTTAGATCAATAATTATCCCCTTAACATTTTTATCATGAAAACTTTTTAATTCATTACTAAAAAATTCAACTGGGTCTTTAACTTTATCATTAGATAGAAAATATCTTATTTTTATATAACCATAATTATTTTCTAATATTTTTGACTCAATAGGCGATTGACTTTCTTTTGGCTTAACTCTAGTTCTCTTTAGACTTTCAAAATTATCATCATAAGCAGTTACTACTTTCTCTTGAACATTCTCTTCATTTGGATTTTTAAACTTGATAGACACGTTTTCGCCATTTTTAGCTCGTGCCATAAAACGTCCTTTATAGTAATTCTGATCATTTTTGGTCGTCATTGCCACTTCACTCCACGTGATGTTTTCGTAAACTTCCTTAGCAGATTCATTTCCCCAAGATACTATCTCTGCTCCTAATTTAATACCGTTCCGATCTGCAGGACTATCTTTAATGAGATCACTGACCATTACCTTACCATCATCAAGTTTTATTGTGCTGATTCCAAAACCACCACCAACTTCATCCTTAAATATTGGATTATTGGTAAATAAATCATCGTTAACAATTTCTATATGACTATCCCTAAAAGAATAAAGATAATCTCTTAATGTTTTATAGTATAAACTTTGATTTTTTGTTTCCTCTGCTTTTTTCATGAGCGGTAAGTATTTGTTTTCTAAATCATCCCAGTCCACTTTCTTCAATTGACCAAAAGGATATTCCTTTTTCATTCTTTCATTTAGTAAATGAAAGGATTCTGAGTAAGTTTTTTCACTAAAATCACTTTTGGGATTGTATCTTAATTGACCAGCGGACATTAAAGCTATCGTCATAATCCCCATTCCAACTAAAGATAAAATAGATTTTATAACTCTTAAAAAAAGTTTATCTTCTTTATTTTTATGTTTAAATAGATTCTTTAGAGTACTTAAAAATAAAACTATTGTTAGAAAATAAAGTGAGATACCTAACAAAGATTTATCTCCTAAAAATATACCAACACTCGCTATTATCATTCCCACAGAAGGAAGATAATCTATTATTTTAAATTTCTTTTTATGAGGTATCAAATACCATATTAGTAAACAAGCATTTAAAACAAATAAAGTAATTTGAATTTCGGTAAACCATTTAAATGAGCTTAATATTGAGATGAATGAATTCATGTGGATCCCCTCCAAATGTATTAGTAAGAGAAAATTTAATATTTCTTATACTTATTGTCTACCAATAATACGAAAATACATATAAAAAGACATCAGTCCGTAGACCTATTCAGCAAATAAAAAAAGCGTGACTTTTCGTCACACTCCCTTAATTATAAATAAGTACTGTCAAAGACCTAGCTAAAAAAGAAGAGATTTTTTAATTTCTTCTTTTTTATTAGTGTGTTTGTCCACCAACGATTGTTAAATCGTCTTTGCCATCGAATTCAACAATTGCTTCTAAAGCAGCAACGATTCCTCTTGTGATATCTTCTAAACTCATTGCAGGCATGCCTGGTCTTTCTAAGACTTGTTCTGGTAAGAACGGCACGTGCATGAATCCTGCTTTAACTTTTGGAAACTCAGTATGAGCCATATATAAACATTGGTACATGATGTGGTTACATACAAACGTTCCTGCTGTATTAGAAACAGATGCTGGTAAACCAACATTTTTCATTGCTGTTACCATTGCTTTAACTGGGTGTTGCGTAAAGTACGCACTTTCTCCATCAGCTTTGATTGCAACATCAATTGGTTGATTACCATCATTATCAGGGATACGAGCGTCATCTAAATTGATTGCCACTCGCTCAGGTGTTAAATCAAAGCGTCCACCTGCTTGACCAATATTTAACACATAATCCACATCATGTTTCACTAAAGCTTCGCGCGTTACTTCAGCGCTCTTTCCAAAAACAGTTGGAATTTCTAATTTAATAATTTCGGCACCCACAATAGTATTAGGCAAACGTTTCACTGCCTCAATAGCAGGATTCATTGTGTCTGTTCCAAATGGATCGAAACCAGTGACTAAAATTTTCATTTTTTTCTTCCTCTCTTAATTAAAATGCCCAGAAATACATTAAGGCAATGTGTACGATAATCATAATAACAGCAACTGGAACTTGCTCTTTGATCACACCATGCGGATTTTTCATTTCAAGCAGTGATGCTGGTAACGCATTAAAGTTGGCTGCCATCGGTGTTAATAACGTCCCACAATAACCAGCAGTTAAAGCTAAAGCTCCAGCAATCGCAGGATCAGCTCCTTGCATAATCACAAAAGGCACACCCACACCGGCTGTAATCACAGTAAATGCTGCAAAACCATTCCCCATAATGACCGTAAAAATAACCATACCTAATACATAAGCAATAGAACCTGCTAAACGATTACCTTCTGGCACGAAGCCACCAATCATTTGAGCAATCACATCTCCCACACCAGCAATCGTAAAAATAGCACCTAAAGCTGCTAATAACTGAGGTAAAATACCAGAAGTTCCCATGGCTTGCATCATGCGATCACTTTCATAAGCTACTTCTTTTGGTTTAGATTTGAAAATTCCCATAGCTAATAAAATACCAATTACAGCAGCAACACCAATCGCCGCCTTACTTGATTCTTTAATCGCAAAAGCTAATAAAACAGAAATAATCGCTAACGCCAATACTGGAATAAAAATAGCATTCCCATATTTCTTAGCGTCCGCTTCTAATTTTTCTTGTTTAACTGGTGTAAATTTACTAATTTCAAATTGTTTGAATAAAGAAATAACACCTAAAAAGGCTACTAAGCCACCGCTGACAACCGCTGGCATTACTTTTCCAAACATGAAGAGAATTCCTAAATCTAACCAAAAAAGAGAAGTTCCAATTCTTTTTGAGTTATTAACGTCTTTAAACACTTTAAAAGCAGTATAAACTAATTGTAACCCAATTAAAATAAAGAAGAATTCTAATAAATTATTAAAAAATGTTTCCATTATTTTTGTTCTCCTTTATTTCCATATTTTCTAGCTAATTTTTTATCAAAATAAATATTTGACACAATACCGATTAAAATCATAATCAAAGCAACTGGAATTGAAGCTTTAGCGATATCTAAACTAGTAACTTTATATCCCATTGAATCTAGTGTTCCAACGATTAATAAAACACCACCGGCACTCAAGAAAGTGTTTTGACCAAAGAAGTTACCATAGTTATCCATCGCAGCTGATTTAGCTTTGATTAACTCTTTATCTTTTTCTTCAAGTTCTCCGTATTTAGCTTCTGCAGATGCTTCTGCCATTGGTTGAACTAAAGGTCTTACAAATTGTGGATGTCCTCCTAAACGAATAGAGAATGCTCCAGCAATTTCTCTAATAATTAAGTAAATTGATAAGAACCAACCTGTGGTCAAACCGCTTACTTTTTTTATTAGATTAACTGCTTGTTCCTTTAATCCGTGCGACTCTGCCAAACCAATTAATGGTAACGTGATGAAGAAAATTGTTACGATTCGTTGATCCACAAAAGCCTTTCCTAATGCTTCTAAAAATTCTACAGGGGTAATCCCTGAAACTAGTGCTGTCGCTAAACCTGCCACAACGACTACGGCAATCGTATCGAACTTAAAAATAAACCCTAAAACGATGATAGCGATTCCGATTAATTTAATCCACTCCACTTATTTTATCTCCCCTTTATCTATATTTGCTAAATTGTAAACTTAGCTAAAATAAGTAACGCTATCTATTTTACTATACTTTTTCACAAAAACAAATTTCTAAAGATTAATTTATTTTTACAATCCAGTTCATTTTCTGTTCAATTAGCTATAAAATAACTGGGAAAATCAAAATAAAAAAGACTAACAATCAAATGTCAGTCTTTTCTTGATTTAAAATTGATACGTCAATATAGGGTTTCTGGCTGCGGTTGTTTCATCCACACGACCAATTAAGGTTTGACTTGGTGCGTCTTTAATAAGTTGTGGATTTTTGTAAGCTTGCTCGTGAATTTGTTTAAAGACTCGGATCACTTTATCAAGCGTTTCTTTACTTTCTGTTTCTGTTGGTTCTAGCATCAACGCTTCTTTCACCACATCTGGGAAATACATGGTTGGTGGATGCATGCCGTTATCTAATAAAGCTTTAGAAACATCTAATGCTGTCACGCCTGTTTCTTTTTTCAGCGTATCCAAACTCATAACAAATTCATGCATACATGGACCTTCATAAGCCATTTCAAAGTTATCTTTCAATTGTTCTCGCATATAATTAGCATTTAAAACAGCTGTTTGAGAAGCTTGTGGGATACCTTCTTTTCCTAAGAATAGGATATAAGTTACTGCACGAAGTACCACTGCAAAGTGACCATAAAATGTTTTGACCTGTCCAATTGATTTTTCAGGTGTATCAAAAACCAATTGGCCGTCTTTTTCAATTACGTGATAATTTGGTAAGTATGGTTTTAAGAATTCTTTACAGCCAATTGGTCCTGCTCCTGGTCCACCGCCACCATGAGGGGTTGAAAATGTTTTATGAATATTCAAATGAACCACGTCAAATCCCATATCTCCAGGTCTTACCGTTCCCATAATGGCATTTAAATTAGCGCCATCATAGTAACACAAGCCACCTGCATCATGAATGATTTTCGTAATTTCGATAATATCATGTTCAAACAACCCAACTGTACTTGGATTTGTTAGCATTAATCCTGCTGTATCATCTCCAACCACTTCTCTTAATTTATCTAAATCAACGCGACCGTTTTCTTTTGAAGGAATATTAATCGTATCATAATTAACCATGGACGCTGTCGCTGGATTAGTGCCATGGGCTGAATCAGGAACAATAATCTTATTTCGTTTAAAGTCTTGATTATTTTCATGATAGGCTTTAATTAGCATAATCCCTGTTAATTCACCTTGCGCTCCTGCTGCTGGTTGGAAAGTCATGGCATCCATTCCAGTAATTTCTGCCAGTAATTCTTCTGCTAAGTGATAAATCTTCATAGAGCCTTGAGCGGTTTCAATAGGTTGCATCGGATGAATTTGAGAAAATCCAGGAAGTTGTGTCATTTCATCATTAATCTTTGGATTATATTTCATCGTACAAGAACCGAGTGGATAGAATCCGTTATTAACACCAAAACTATTATCCGCTAATTCTGTGTAGTGGCGACTCATATCAACTTGAGAAATTTCTGGTAAACGTAACTCCTGTTTTCTTGAAAATTTATCAGGTAAAACAGTTTCTTCAACTTCAAGTTTCGGAATAAAATCATTTTTACGACCTTTAACACTTCTTTCAAAGACTAATTTCATGCCTCACAAGCCTCCTTCACTAAACTAACGAGTGTATCCATCTCTTCTTTCGTGTTCATTTCTGTAACGCACCATAGAATATTTTCTTCGATTGGTAAGCCACCTAAGATACCTTTTTCTTGCAATTTTTGATTTAAAATTTCTGGTTTAATCGGTGAAGTTGTTACAAATTCATGGAAAAATTCACTCGTATTTACTAAATCAAATCCTGAAATTTTAGCTAATTCTTTTTGTAAATAATGAGCGTTACTGTAACAGTGCGTTGCAACGTCTCGTAATCCTTCTGGCCCCATTGCTGATAAGTAAACACTTGCTGTTAGGGCACAATGCGCTTGATTGGAACAAATATTAGAGGATGCTTTTTCTCTTCTAATATGTTGTTCTCTGGCTTGAAGGGTTAATACAAATGCTCTTTCCCCATGCTTATCTGTTGTTTGTCCTACAATACGCCCTGGTAATTTTCTCGTTAATTTTTCAGTTGTTGCCATAAATCCAAGGTAAGGACCACCAAAATTCATCGCAAGTCCTAAGGGTTGTCCCTCACCTGTCGCAATATCTGCCCCATACTCAAAAGGTGTTTTTAGAATTGAGGTAGCCATTGGATTGATACCCATAATTAATTTAGATTTAGAAGCATGAACTAATTTTTCAATTGATTCCATATCCTCTAAGCAACCAAAATAGTTGGGATGTTGCACATAAAAACAAGCAATTGATTCATCCATCATTTCTTCCAATGCATCTAAATCTGTTTGCCCATTAATTGTTGGCACAATTTCAACTTCTGTTCCCATACCATGACAATAGGTTTTAATCGTTTCAATTGTCATTGGGTGAGTAGTACCAGAAATCAGTGCTTTTTTTCGTTTCTTATCTAAACACATATTCACCGCTTCTGCTGCTGCGTTTGATCCATCATACACGGAAGCATTGGAAACTGGCATCCCAGTTATTTCTGAAACCATGGTTTGAAATTCAAATATGGATTGCAAAATCCCTTGACTGATTTCAGCTTGATATGGTGTATAGGCTGTTAAAAATTCTTCTTTCATGGTAATTTGTTTAACAATAGAAGGAATATAGTGATTGTAAGAACCTGCACCTCTAAAAACACTCGTAAACACTTGATTCTTACGCGCGATTGCTTCGATAATTCGGCGAACCTCTACTTCTGATTTACCACTAGGAATATTTAATTCATCTATTTTCAAATCACTTGGGATATCTTTAAACAAATCATCAATGCTCTCTAATCCTAAAATTTCTAGTAATTCTTCTTGTTCTCTCGAACTTGAAGGAATGTAGTTATAGTTCCCCATGTATTTCTAAGCCTCCTCTTCAACTACTTTATTGTAAGCTGCTAAGTCAATTAAATCCTCTTTCTCAGTAATATCTTTGACTTCAAATAACCAGTTTTCAAAAGGTGCTTCATTCACGCTTTCGGGAGCGTCATCTAAATCTTCATTTATTCTTGAAATAACACCAGTAAAAGGTGTATAAATATCAGAAACAGTTTTCACTGATTCCACTTCAGCCACTTGATCTCCTTTGGTTACTTCTTGTCCTACTTCAGGAAGTTCCACAAAAACAATGTCTCCCAGTTGATCTTGAGCAAAATCTGTAATCCCTACAATAGCAGTCGTTTCATCAATAAATTTTACCCATTCGTGTGTTTCTAAGTAATTAATATCAGTTGGTCTTGTCATATTCATTTCCTCCTAGAATCTATTTTTTATAAAAAGGCATGGGAGTCACTTCGGCTAAAATTCTCCGCCCTCTAACTTCTACTTCTACTTGTTGACCTAGTTCTGTAAATTCTTGATCAATATAAGCCATAGCTATCGCATACCCTAAATGAGGTGCGTGAGTCCCTGATGTACTAAGTCCCACTTCCTCGTCTCCAATAAAAACAGGGGCATTTTCACGAACAATTCCCTTACCTAAAATTTTCAAACCGACTCTCTTACGTTTATTTTCAGCATTTTCGATTGCTTCTTTTCCTATAAATTCTGGCTTATTTAACTTCACAGCAAATTTCAATCCTGCTTGAATTGGATTGATTGTCTCGCTCATTTCATGTCCATAAAGCGGCATACCAGCTTCTAAACGCAAGGTATCACGAGCACCTAATCCACATGGTGTTATGCCAAATTCTCGACCTGCTTCCATGAGTAAATTCCAAATAGCAACAACATCTTCTGAACGCGTGTATAGTTCATATCCTTCCTCACCTGTGTATCCAGTTTCAGAAAGATCGATAATCATATCATTGACTTTAACTTTTGATTTAAATGTATAATATTTTTCAGGAAAATCAGCTGAATCAATTATTTTAAGAAGTGTTGCTTTGGCTTTTGGTCCTTGGATGGCAATCAAACCAATTCCTTCTGAATAATCAATAACCTCAACTTCTCCTGTAACGTGTTCCTTAATCCATTGATAGTCTTTTTCTTTATTGGCTGCGTTCACAACTCCCATGTACATATCTTCTTCGTACTTATAAAGAATTAAATCATCAATGATACCACCATCCTCTTGGCACATTAAGGTGTACTTAATTTGACCTTGTTTCATTGTTTCAAAATCATTTGTGAACAAATTTTGAACATTTTTTAAAGCATCTTTACCTTGAATAACGATTTCTCCCATATGAGACACATCAAACATTCCAACTGCTTCTCTCACAGCTAAATGCTCTTTTACTAATCCTGTTTCTTGATACTGAACAGGTAGTAAATAACCTCCAAAAGGAACAATCTTCCCTTTTAAAGCCACATGAGTCTCATAAAGTGGTGTTTTTTTATCCATGACATCCATCCTCTCCATCTTAAAACATAAAAAGTAATGTAACCGCTTTACATTTAAATGATAACACACTTTTAAGAGAGATAAATTAAAATTCATAAAGAATTCACACTATTTTTTCACAAAAAAACAGAATAAACTTACCTTTAAAAAAGGGAGTTTATTCTGCTTAGATTATTTATAAGTTGCTCGGAGTTAAGCGCTCTTTGTACCACTTTTACTTGAAAATGTTTTAATTACTGCTAGACCACTTAAGACAAGTAAAACGAATAGACAAATCAATGCAACTTTAGAGCCTGTACTTGTTCCTGCTTGATAATCTGTCGCATTACTTTGGAAGACACCAACAATAATCGCAACAAACGATGTTGACACAGCACCCATAAATTGTTGTAAGGTACTAAAAATGGCATTTCCATCATCTTGTAAAGAGGTATCAATCGATGACAAGCCTACTGTCATGACATTACTATAAGATAATCCGACCCCAATCATAAAAATTACATGAGACATTGTAATTAATGTCATGTTGCCCGTTTGAACAACTAAAATTAAACTTAACCAACCCACAACAGAAAATAGTATTCCTAGACCAATTGGTTTTTTAAAGCCCATTTTATCTAATATTTTCCCTGAAACAGGGGCGAATAACGCACCAACTAATGCACCTGGGAACATCATTAAACCTGCTCTTGAAGCTGGAACATCACTCACGATTTGAATAAAGTTAGGTAACACAAATGAAACACCTAATAATAATACTTGATAAACCAAGAAAGATACTAAGTAAATAGTAAACATTTTATTAGAGAATACTGATAAATTAAGTAATTCTTTTTGTTTGTTAGACCCGTAGAAAAGATATCCTGCTATTAAACCAACTGCTAGAGATCCCCAACCAATTGGTGATTGTAAATAACTAAAGAAGAATAATAAACCTGTAAACATCACTGACAAGTAACCAGCTGCTTTAATATTGATTCGATCTGTTTTACCTTGCTCTTCTTTTGGAATCGCATATAAACCAACAACTGTTGAAACAATTAAAACTGGAATTAAAAACTTATAAATATAAGTCCAATCTAAACTAGTTGTTAAAATCCCGCCATACGTTGGACCCATGGCTGGGGCAATGGATGTGGTTAAGTTACCAATACCAATCATCATCCCGCGTTTCTTAATCGGAACTTTTGTTAAAATAATATTAAACATTAATGGTAATGCGATACCCGTTGCTACCCCTTGAAGCAAGCGTCCAATAAGTAACATACTATAAGTAATTGAGAAGGCATCCACTGCCACACCTGCTAAAAAGAATAAACTTGAAGCAATAAATAATTGACGTTTACTATAGTTTTTCATTAAATACGATGATAAGGGAACGACGATTGAAATCATTAATAGATAGATCGTTGTCACCCATTGTACTTGACTTGTTGTAATGTCAAATTGTTTCATTAATGTTGGGAAGGTCACATTCATAGCGGTTTCAATTAACACCCCTGAAAAAGCCATCATCCCTGTTGCTAGTACTGCTAAATTAACATGAAATTTCTTTGTCTCCATTTTTCCACTCCTCACATAAAAAAGAGACGAAACTTATCTAATGATAAATTTCGCCTCTATCTCGACACAAATTTCTTTGTGTTATCTGTACGATTTATTCTATTACATTTTATGTAAGTTTTACTTAAATGTCAAGAAAATAAAAGTATTTTTTACTTTAACGTTTATTTTACATAAGCTAATCGATACGAAACTGTTCGACCAAATGGGAAAACTTGAATCCCTTCTAAACGGTCCGATTTTAAATAACCAACTGCTCCTTGATATAAAGGAAGAACAGCCGCATCTTCTTTAACTAATGTCTTTTCTAAATCACGTAGTTTTTCCCAACGTTTTTCAGGCTCATTAGCTAAATAAAATCTTGCTTCATTTAAACCTTTATCATAAGAAGTATTTTCATATTTTGCTGTGTTTAATCCACTTTTAGAATCATAAAACTCTAAGAAGTTAATTGGATCAGCATAGTCTGGTGTCCATGTTCCAAAGACTAAATCAAATTCACCCTTATTTTGTAAATCTAAACGATTTTGCAGTGGCATTGATTTCAAGTTAATTTTAAGACCTGGTAGATTTTGTTCTAATTGCCCTTGAACAAACTCAATTGTCTTTTTAGCAGCCCCAGTATCAGCAGATAATAATTCTAATTCAATTTTATCTTTACCTAATTCTTTTTTAGCTACTTCCCATGTTTTTTTCGCTTCTTTTTTATCAAAGGTAATCATATCGCCATTTTCTTTACGGAAATCTTCACCTGATTTTGGATCTTTCGCAAAATTTTCTGGAATAAAGCCATTTAATCCAATCGAACCATCTCCTAAGATGTCTTTTGCAAATTGCTCTTTATCAATAGCTTGTAAGAAAGCTTTTCTAACATTAACATTTCCTGTCACTTCACGCTTATGATTAGGACTTAAATAACCTACCATGGCTTTTGGAACAAATGTTGCTTGTTCTGAATCACGGTATTGTTGAGCGTAGCTATCTGCTAAAGTGATATAATCAACATCGCCTGCTTCAAACAATTGAACACTTGTTGCAACTTCTTTGACTACTTGAACATTGATTTTATCTAACTTAACATTTTTTGCATCCCAATACTCTGGATTTTTTTCTAATTGCCATGTATCATTGGTTCCGTTCCAACCTTTAATCAAGAAAGGTCCATTACCCACAAAATTTTCAGCGGTTGTTCCATAGTTGCTACCTTTTTCTTTCACGAAAGTTGTGTTTTTAGGCATGAATGGTGTTCCTACAAGAACTTGTGCCAAATAAGGAATTGGGTATTCTAAAGTTAGCTCCAAGGTTTGATCATCTTTAGCAACCACACCAAACTCATCTAATGTTTTGCTACCTTCACGAATACTACGGCCATTTTTAAAGATATCCATTTGGTTACTACTTGTCGATCCGTATTTAGGATCAACCACATTTTTAAAAGATGTCACAAAATCACTGGCTTTAACGGCATCTCCATTAGACCATTTAGCTTCTTCTCTTATTTTAAACGTATAAACTAAACCGTCTTGACTCACTTTAGGTTCTTCTTTAGCCATAGCTAGTTCAGGTTGTCCTTTTTCATTTAAACGATATAATCCTTCTGTTGTTTGACCAATCATATCTGAACTATTCACATCTGTATAAAACGCGCTGTCTAGTGTTGACAATTCACCACTTGAGACCACATTGATCTCTTGTTTCACATTTTTATTGTCTTTGTTTGCTTCTTTTTCTTTATTTCCACCACAAGCTGTTAGAAGTACCACACTTGCGATTAATAACATACCAATTTTCTTTTTCATTTTTCCTACCCCCATTAAAGTTCATTCACAACATATTGGAACATGCGACGTTCTTGTTCTAATTCTTCGTATGAAAAATCAGGATGCCACTGAACACCTAGTAACCGCTGCTCCTTATTCACGCTCTCAACACCTTCTACAATCTGATCCTCACTAACTGCTGTGAGTTTTAAAGGTGTCGCTAAATCTTTAATTGACTGAAAATGGAAAGAATTAACACTTGTTTCTTCTCCGTAAATTTCTCTTAAAATACTATCATTCTCAGTTTGAATTTTATGTGTGGGAACTTGTCTTGGAATTGGCTCTTGCATATGTGTCACTTTTTGATTTTCTCTTGTGCTAATATCTTGAAACAGCGTTCCCCCTAGTGTGACATTTAATAATTGTAACCCTCGGCAAACGGCAAAAATAGGTTTCTTTTGCTTAAGTGTTTCTTCGATTAATGCCATCTCAAATTCATCTCGAGCAGTCATCATTAAAGAATGATCAAAAATGGGTGTTTCATTATAAAACTTAGGATTAACATTTTGACCTCCTGTTAAGATCAACTTGTCAATTTGAGAAACATACATTTTTGCATCTTCTTTGGTTCCTAAAGGTAATAGTAAAGGCAATCCTCCCGCTAATTGAACCCCTTTTACGTAACCTGATGGAATATAACTAATCGGTAAATTATGTAACTTATCTCCTGAATCTGCGATATCGTTGGCTGAAATTCCTACTACTGGTTTCTTCGTCATTTGTTTTCCTCTTTTTCAATTTTTTTGTCTCATTAGAAAAAGATGCAACAACATTGGTGGTCTTCCGATTCTTGGACAGAAAAGTCCTTAACTTTGATACATAAACGACTAATAAAATAAGCTATAAATAATGATTGCGTCATTTCTTTCAAATTAACCACCCCTTTAATGTTATCACTAAAAACAAAATATGAATAACGTCTCATTTGATTTTAATGTATTGGAAAGAGCTTACCAAATTGCTTACTTAAAGTCAATAAAAAAAGAAACAGAATGTTATATTCCGTTTCTTTTTTGAATTATTTTTTCTTTTTCATCTGTTTACTTCTTAGCTGACCACATGCTGCATCAATATCTGTACCGAATTCTTGACGAATCACCGCGTTAATATTATTTTTTTGTAACACATCATAAAATGCAACAATGTCTTTTTTGGTGCTTCGTTGGTAATTATCATGTTCACTTACTGGATTATAAGGAATCAAGTTAACATACGTTAATTTTTTCTTATCGCTTAACAAATCAGCTAACTGTTGGGCATGCTCCGGACGATCATTAACATTTGATAGCATGATATATTCAAAGGTCACTCGTCGATTTGTCTCTGCGATGTAAAAATCAACTGCGTCCATTAATTTTTCCAATGGATAGGCTTTGTTAATAACCATCATCGCTGTTCTCACGTCATTATTAGGCGCATGAAGGGAAATAGCCAAGTTAACTTGTAACCCGTTTGTCGCAAATTTCTTGATTTTTGGCACTAAACCACTTGTTGAAACAGTCATATGTCTTGCTCCAATCGCTAGACCATTTGAATCATTCATAATGTGTAAGAAATTCATCACGTTATCGTAATTATCAAAAGGTTCACCAATTCCCATTACCACAATATGACTGACACGTTCACCTTGTTCTCTTTGATCAAAGTAATGTTGAACTTGCATAATTTGAGCAACAATTTCTCCAGCTGTAAGATTTCTTTGTTTTTTGAGTAATCCACTCGCACAGAAAGAACAACCAATATTACAACCGATTTGTGTTGTCACGCAGACAGAAAAACCGTATTTTTGGCGCATTAACACCGTTTCAATCATGTGTTTGTCTTCTAATTCAAATAAATATTTAACTGTTCCGTCATTTGATTCTTGAACAACGACTTCATTTAAAGGATTAATGATGAATTCTGCTTCCAATTTAGCTAATAAATCCTTAGAGATGTTCTTCATTTCACTAAATTCACGAACTCTTTTTTGATATAACCAATCCCAAATTTGACTGCCTCTAAATTTCTTTTCGCCGTTATTTACTAACCATTGATTCAACTCTTCTTGAGTTAATCCATAAATAGATGGTTTCATTTTTTAATTCCTACTTTCCAAAGTTTGTAGACTTTATCACTATAAAGGAAAACAACTCCTAATGCAATAATTTACCGGTAAATGAACTTGATAAATCCTTACTTTTTCGATTGACCAACAGGAAAAAGAAATTTTTTTAAAGGTTCTTATTTAACAACTTAAGAGCCTCTTTTTGTGCAAAAATGGTAAGCTCATTTTCCTCAACAAAAGCTATGACCCATTCCGGATTTGTTTTAGCGTATTGTCTCAGTGACCAACCGATTGCTTTTTGAATAAAAAATTCATCTGTTCTAATATCATACCAAATAGCTTTACTTAATAAGTCTGTATTGGTCAGCTCTTTTTCCATTAATTGTAAATTAATAGCCACTCGTCTCATCCATAAATTATCATGACCATAAAAATAATCAAAAACTTTTTCTTTGTCTTCAGGATACTTTTTGATATATAAACCATAAATTTTTCGCCAAGCATCCACTGTATCCCACCAAGACTTCTCCTGAATAAATTTCGTATACTTTTCTAATTCTTCCCAAGATAATCGTTTAAAATTGGCTTCACACATATCAATTGCTACATTTTGATATTCTCTTTCTTCTCTCTCATATAATTCTCTAATCATTTCAAAAAGCTCTTCAAGCGAAACCTTCTTGCTTTGACTAATCAGCTCTTTACTTTGTTCTCTACGAGCAACTGCTTTAACACCAACAAAAGAATAACGATTTTTCATATAATTTTCCATTGGTATTTTATTTTCAGCTAAGCCTTGTAGCTCAAATTCTCTAATCAATTGCCTCACTCCTTATATTATTCAGATGGATAATCATCACAGTTCCTTTATTCACTTTTGATTCAACAGAAATCCGGTGATTTAATTTTAAACAGACTTGTTGCGTTAAATATAATCCCATGCCTGTCGCTTCTTGAATTTCTCGCCCTGTTTTCCCTGTAAAAAAGGGACGGAAAATTCTTGGTAAATTACTTTGAGAAATCCCCATTCCATAATCTTTAATCATTACTTGAATTTCTTCTGAAGTTTCTACTGCTTTGATCTCCAAACGATGCTCATTTTTTTCTGTGTATTTAATACTATTTAAAATTATTTGAGTTAAGCAAAAACCTAACCATTTTTGATCGGACTCAATAAACAAATCCTTTTCAATTAATACTTTCGGGTAAATTTCATTTCTAATTAGATTTCTTTTCTGTTCATTTAAAATTTTTACAACTAGCTCTCTAATATTCACTTTCTCAATCATTAAATCATGTTGAAAAGCATCTAATCTCGCCATATTTAACGCAAGATTAAGACCTTCTTTTAGTTTATCTATTTCTTCTAATAAACTATCTTTTTCATAATTATCACCATCAATCATTAATTCCATCACAGTGATTGGCGTTTTCATTTGATGCACCCATTCGTACATAAAGTTTTGATGATCTGCCATTTTATTTTTGTAACCTTTAATTTCTTGATAGTAGTTTAATTGCTCCTTTGACATTAATCGATATAAGTCATTTGACAAGGTTGACCCATCTTCTGCTAATTTTTCGATGGAGCTACCCTTTTTTAAAGATAGCAAAGAGTATAATTGCCGTTGCCTAAACCAGGTAATCCCAAGCAAAGAAATAGTCGATACCAGAATTAGAAGACACCCATAAATTAAAATATTCCAATTGTGGTAACCATCCAAATACATTAAACTCATAAACAAACTAATCACGATAATAACTAATAACAAATAAGGTAAATGGTGTTTTATATATCGTTTCATTATTTACTCGCTCATCGATAAAACCAATCGATATCCCTTCCCACGGACTGTTAAAATACTGTCCTCTAATCCTAAACAATCCATTTTCTTTCTTAACCTCGTCATATTAACTGAAAGTGTATTATCATCCACAAAGGACTCCACATCCCAAATCTTAGCAAGTAATTCTTGCCTTGAAATGACTTCTGGATACTTACTTAGTAACGTTTCTAAAAGTTGCCCTTCTTTTTGGGAAAGCAGTTCTGTTTGGTTATTACATTTAACCTCCAAACGCTCCGGATAAAAAGTAATACCTTTTTGTTTAATAATGCGTTCTTCTTTTAAATCCGAATACTCTCCGTAAGCCCTTCTTAAATGAGATTTAACTTTTGCGATAAGTAGTTCATATGAAAATGGCTTCACTAAATAATCATCTCCACCATATTCTAAAGCCATTACCTGATCCATTTGACCATCTCTGGCGGATATAAATATAATCGGGGATTTAGATTTCTTTCTGATTTGAGTGGTCCAATAAAAACCGTCAAAATACGGAATATTGATATCCATCAAAATCAAATGAGCTTCACTTTTTTCAAACAACTCCCCTACTTTTTCAAAGTCATCTATTGCACAAACATCATATTGGTATTTTTCTAAATGAGTTTTGATTAACCCTCTAAGTTTTGTATCATCTTCAACTAAAAATATTTTCATTTTGTCACCAACTTTATTATTGTTCCTTTCATTTTACTATATATATTGCTCAACCGACAAAAAAGTAAGAATAAATCACAAAAAATACTGTGACCCATTCTTACTTTTAGTTTTTTATATCATTTTTTCTGGTTTAACCCAATTTGAAAACTCTTCTTCTGTCGCATATTCTAATTTTAATACTGCTTCTTTTAAAGATAACTTTTCTTTATGGGCAAATTTCGCTACTTCGGCACATTTTTCATACCCAATATGAGGGCTTAAAGCAGTCACTAACATCAATGAGTTATTAACTCCATCTGTCATAGCCCCTTTATCTGCCTTAACACCCACTAAGCAATGAATTCTAAATGAATACATCCCTTCTGTCAGTAGCTGTACACTCTCCAAAAAGTTATTAATAATTACAGGTTTAAAGACATTCAGTTCAAAGTTTCCTTGACTACTTGCTACTTGAATCGTTGTATCATTTCCCATAATTTGGCAAGCTATCATTGTTAAACTTTCAGCTTGAGTCGGATTAACTTTTCCTGGCATAATTGAGCTACCTGGTTCATTTTCTGGAATGGTAATCTCGCCTAATCCAGCTCTTGGTCCACTTGCTAACCATCTAATGTCATTGGCGATCTTCATTAAATCACTCGCCAAAGCTCGCAATGCCCGTGAGTAAAAGAAAGTCCTGAGTGACTTGTTAATCCGTAAAACTTGTTAGCTTCTGTTTCAAATGGATAGTTAGTGTGGTTGGCGATTTCTTGTGCCATTGCTACATCAAAACCATCAGGTGCATTTAAGCCTGTTCCAACTGCCGTGCCACCAATTGTTAAATGTTTTAATGATTCACTACTCATTTCAATAAAACTCTTCGCTTTTTCAATCATGGTTCTCCAACCACTAATTTCTTGCCCAAAGGTTAAAGGAGTGGCATCTTGTAAGTGAGTTCGACCAATTTTGATAATTTCTTTATTTTCTGACTCTAATTCGGCTAATAACTTAATCCATTCATCTAACTCTTTAAGAAGTGGTTGCAGCTCTAAGCAAGCAGCAATATGCATCGCTGTTGGAAACGTGTCATTCGAACTTTGGGACATATTCACATCATCATTTGGATGGATGTTGACACCTGATTCTGTACAAAGATGGGCAATCACTTCATTGGTATTCATGTTACTTTGCGTCCCACTACCTGTTTGATAGACTTTTAATGGAAACTCTTCATTCCATTTTCCTGACAAAATCTCATCACAGGCAGACTTAATCGCAACTTCTTTTTCTTCAGTTAATTTACCTAAACGGTGATTAACTACTGCAGCAGCACGTTTGATTTCAATTAAACCATAGATAACAGAAATCGGAATTTGATCCTTACTAATTTTGAAATTATCAATACTTCTTTGTGTTTGTGCTCCCCATTTATGATTAGTTGGTACCTTAACTTCTCCAAGTGAATCTTTTTCTATTCGATATGACACGTTAATTTCCCCCTGTGATTTCAGCAACACCTGTTGCAATAGCCGCTTTTGCGACCGCTGCTTCCACAGCACTAACCACGCGTTTATCAAAAGGATTAGGAATCACATACTCTGCTGATAACTCTTCCTCAGTAATTAAATTCGCAATGGCATACGCTGCTGCTTTCTTCATTTCTTCATTTATTTCACTGGCTCTAACACCTAAAGCGCCTTTAAATATTCCTGGAAAAGCAAGAACATTGTTAATTTGATTAGGAAAGTCAGAACGCCCTGTACCCATTACTTTAACACCAGCTTCAATTGCTTCGTCATACATAATTTCAGGAACTGGATTGGCCATAGCAAACACAATAGGATCTATGGCCATTGTGCGAACCATTTCAGGTGTTAAAATTCCCGGAACTGAAACACCTACGAAAATATCAGCCTCTTTAACCGCATCAACTAAACTACCTTTAATATTTCTAGGATTAGTGCTTTTAGCTAAATCAATTTTATGAGATTCCGTTAAATTTTCGCTTTCTAAATCTAAAATTCCAAATTGATCGCACGCAATAATATCAGTTGCGCCAAGTTCTTGTAATAATTTTATAATGGCTGTCCCTGCGGCACCTGGTCCATTCAAAACAATTTTGACATCTTCCATTTTTTTATTAACAATTTTTAAGCTGTTAATAATTCCTGAAGCCACAACAATGGCTGTTCCATGTTGATCATCATGAAAAACTGGGATATCAACTATTTCTTTTAATTTTCTTTCCACTTCAAAACAACGAGGTGCTGAGATATCTTCTAAATTAATCCCACCAAAACTATATTGCAAAGAGGCAATAATTTTAACTAACTTATCTGGATCTGTTTCATTTAGCACCAATGGATAAGAATCAATATCAGCAAATTCTTTAAACAAAATTGACTTCCCTTCCATAACAGGCATCGCTGCTCTTGGTCCAATATCGCCTAAACCTAACACTGCTGTCCCGTCAGAAATAACTGCTACCAGATTACCTCTTGACGTATATTTATAACTATCGGCTGGATTTTCAGCAATTTTTTTACAAGGTTCAGCGACACCCGGTGTATAAGCTAAAGCTAACTCTTCATTCGTTTTTACACTTAATTTGCTTTTAATTTCTAATTTCCCGTGATTTTCTTCATGTACTTTTAAGGCCGCTTCTTTAATATCCACTTCAGTCATCAATCCTTTTTAATCTATTTTACTAATGAAGCTACTTTTTCATGAGTTTCTATTTTTATCCCTTGGGCTTCTGCAATTTCACGAATCGTTTGTCCTGTCGTTAAACTCTCTTTCGCAATATCAGCTGCTCGAGTGTATCCGATTGTTTCTGAAAGAACGGTAGCTAAGTACGTGCTTCGTTCTAAATTATCAGAACATCTTTCTTTATTGGCTTCAATTCCTGATACGCAATGATCCACAAAGGTTGAAATACCATTGGTTAAAACTTGGAAAGACTCTAATAATTTATAGAAAACAACAGGTTCAAAGGCGTTTAATTCAAGTTGTCCTGCTTCTGCTGCTGAGCCAATAATCGCATTATTTCCCATTACCACAAAAGAACATTGCGTCACAACTTCTGGAATCACAGGATTAATTTTCCCTGGCATAATAGAAGAACCGTTTTGTCTGGCAGGAATCGTTATTTCTCCAATCCCTGAATTTGGACCTGAAGAAAGTAACCGAATATCGTTAGCGATTTTTGATAAACTAATGGCGATTGATTTTAAAACATCTGAAAGAATCACATATTGTTCGATATTTTGAGTGCCATCCACTAAATCATCTGAAGTTTGTAAATTTTGATTCGTTATTGTATTTAAATAGGGAATCACTGTCTGTGCTAACTCAGGATGAGCTGTAATTCCTGTTCCGATAGCAGTGCCACCCAAGTTAATAGTTTCCATTTCTTCCTTCACATGCTCTAAACGCTTAATATTTCTTTTTGTTACTGTATAATACGCATGGAATTCTTGTCCTAACGTAATTGGGACTGCATCGCTTAATTGAGTCCGACCCAATTTTAATACATCTTGAAACTCCAATGATTTTTCTTCAAACACATCTCTTAACCGCTCTAGTTGGTACATTAAATCTGGTATTTTTTTCAACATGGTTAATTTACCAGCTGTTGGGTAAACATCATTCGTTGACTGTCCTTTATTCACATCATCATTGGGATGAACGATTGAGAAATCACCTTTTTTACCACCTAAAAGCTCAATCGCACGGTTAGTTATGACCTCATTAACATTCATATTGCTACTTGTTCCAGCACCACCTTGTATCGGATCAACAATAAATTGATCATGAAGTTTACCAGAGATAATTTCGTCACTTGCTTGAATAATTGCTTTAACTTTTAAATCTGGTAATAGACCTAGTTTATGATTGGCTAAAGCAGTGGCTTTTTTGACTTGAGCTAAACTAATAATAAAGTCCTTATCAAGTCGTTGACTTGTAATTGGGAAGTTTATTTTCGCCCGTAAAGAATGAACCCCGTAGTAACTATCCGCAGGTACTTCTAATTCTCCAACACTATCTCTTTCTGTCCGATACATCATGTTAATTATCCCCTTTATATTTTTAGTTTATTCTGTCATAAACTGACGTAATTCATGATGTGATAAACGCGCGTTAAGACCGACTAGCATGCGCAATCTAGCTTTTGGTCCGGTTAATCCTTTAACAAACATGACACCTAGTTTTCTAAGCGGAATACCTCCACCTTCGTAATCATAAATATCTTGAGCAATTCCATTAGAACATCTTGAAACTAAAGCTACTGGAATCCCGTCATTTATCATCTCTTCTAAATTTTTCACCACATTAGGTGGCAAATTACCTGCACCCAACGCTTCAACAACGACACCATCGACCTTAGCATCCTTTAAAATTTCAAACAACATGGCATCCATTCCAGCATAAGCTTTTAAAAGAATGACTTTTCCTTCTACCGATGAAATCGATAAGGCATGATGTTCTACAACTTCTTTTAGGAAGATAACTTGGCGTTTTGAAATAATCCCAATCGGACCAAATGTTGGTGTTCTAAAGGTGTCAACACTTGTTGTATGTGTCTTTGTAACAAAACGACCTGCATGGATTTCATCATTCATCACAACTAACACGCCTTGATCTTTTGATTTATCATCTGAGGCAGTGATTATTGCTTGAACGTAGTTATAAAGTCCATCTGCGCCTAATTCATTACTTGAACGCATGGCTCCTGTTAAAACAACAGCTATTTCTTTTTTAAATGAAATATCAAGAAAATAAGCTGTTTCTTCTAAGGTATCTGTGCCATGAGTAATCACAACTCCATCAAAATTTTGGCCTTGAGCAATCTCAATTCGATTTTTTAAAATCAACATCTCATTAGGTGTAATATGTGGTGATGGTAAATTAAATATTTCTTCCACTTCTACTTGAATGTTATCAGGTAACAAATCCATCGTTTCCTTCAAAGGGTGTTGGCTAGATAAACCAACAGCTCCGTCTTTTTCTTGGGTCATGGAAATGGTTCCACCGGTATGTAATACTAAAACTTTTTTCATTAATTGCGCACCTCTTTAACGTTTTCACACTTCAATCATAGAATTATTCTTGTGAATTGTCGTGCCTTTTTTTGTTATTTATATGGTTTATATTTTCCTATTTGTAACTAATTTTTTGTAAAGGTCAAAATTAGACCTTCTTTTTTTAACCTTTTTAATCTTCTGTGATTCGGTTAATAATCACTAAGTAACATGCATTGATTTCTAATGAGGTTCTTTCTTCAATAACCCCATCATTCACTTCTATTTTTCTCATTTGAAAATCTGGTACTACAGATTGAAGTAGAAACTCTTGAATGTCTGTATCCATTTCAATCGTGCCACCAGCTTTTAACCATTGATTGTAAATCCCCCATGATTACTATCTAATAAAAATCGTTTCACTAAGTAGTTACCTTTCTTTAACTGATTAAACTTAAATATAGCTTCTTTTTTTGAAGTCTTCCACAAATTTTCATAAGCCGTATTAGCTGGATCAATGTAATAATAATTATAGAAAAGTAAATAGTAGGAATTAAATCGTTTGGTTAATATGTAGCGGTCCGTTTCACTAATTATTTGGTCTCCCACTCGCTCAAACAGAGTTAAAACAAAAAACAGAGGACGCCTTAATGGACCGTGTAAAAAGATAGATAAATTAGAATCTTGATTTCCGATATCTTGGCACAATTCACTTTCTAAATTAAGCCAAAAGCCAACGCCTTTCACTCTTGAAGATAACTGAACCAAAGACTTTAAAACAATTCCTGATCTAAAGAAAGTCCCACTCAAAACATGACTATCACTAGCAATAATATTCCATTCCGTCACTAAAATATCTGGCTGTCTTGAGATGCCTTGATAATTTGAAAGCCACAACAATAACTCATCTAATTTTTCAATAAACTCTAAATGATCTGATTCTTCCCGTTGACTTTTTAGGGCATAATCTCGGTAAGTAAAGGAAATAAAATGTGGCATTCTTTCCGTTTCAGCCATCCATTTATAGGCTTCTTTAAAGCACGTTTCTTCTTGATACGGATTGGTCACGCCTAAAAAACCTGTTGTAAAATTATTGTATAAAAAATCAAAAGCATAACGATAAAGTTCTTGGTAGCTAGCTAAAGAAATATCTCTTTCACTACTCAATTCCAAAAACCAGCCTGACTTAAAACTTGCTTCGAAATGAACATAACCTTGAATAACTTCTCTTAAATAAGCTAACTCTTTTTTCCAACTTTCCAGAGTAGTCTCTTTTTTTATCTCAAGAACAATCATTGGTTTAAGTCTCATTTCATTGATGAAACTAAACAAACGGTGGTTGTTAACATGTTTATCCATAATGACATAGTGCCTTTTATCAGACTCACTACACAAACCCGAAAAGCGAATATAGTCAAAAGGGATCTTTTCTTGTAATAACCTAATCTGATAACGAACGTCTTCTGAAATCCCGTTTTCAGCTAAACCAATATTAATAATTCGTTCTGGTTTCTTTAAAATTCCATAACTTTCTTTTTTTACATCTAATTGATATTGGCTAGGTAAATCTAAACTTTCTTTTTTCAAATTTTGATTTAACATGAATTGGGCGATAATCTGCAGCATTTCTTCTTTTGAAAAAATACTGTAATCCTCTGTCATCTCTCGATCAATTTTCAAGTCTTCTAATTTTGCTACTTCTTGCTTCCGGTAATTATGGGGTGTGATGCCATACTTTTCTTTAAACAATTTTGTAAATCGTTTACCCGTTGCAAAGCCATTATTTAAAGCAATGGTTAACACAGGAAGTCTAGAATTTCTAAGTTCTTCTACCCCATGTTTCAACCGAATATTATCCACATAATCCGAAAAATTAATACCTGTTTCTTCTTTAAAAAGTCTAGAAAGATAAGCTTCTGATAAGTACTCTTTTTGGGCGATATCTTTAAGTGAAATTCTTTGTTTATAGTACTCTTCCACGTACTCAATAATGGACATGATTTTCGGATGGTCACTCACTAATAATTGATTTTTTTTAACTGATTCTTCTATTAAAACAATCTTGTTTAAACCATCTAAAAACGAAAGTAAGTAAGTCATACTTTGAAACGGTCGATCTTTTGATTGGATATCAGAATACTCTAGGATTAAGCGAAACATCTTCTCAGATAATTTTTGTTTATCTTCTTCACTAAAATTTGCCAGTCTTTCATCACTAAAAAAAGGTCGCCAATCTTGACCAATCATTTTTTCGATTTCTGAAAAATAAAATGTTAAATGCAGTAATGAATTATGTTGCGTTGTTTGTTTTAAAACAAGTAACTCAGAACTGTTATTAATAACAAAGTTTCCTTCTTTTAATAAAAAGCTTGTTTGTTTATTTTTTTGACATAAAAAATCACCTTCTATGGCATAAAATAAACTAAATGAATGGCGATTGTTTTCATTCACCAATATCGAATTAACTTTAACTAATTGTGTGGCTAAACCTTGATGATATCCCATTCAAACCCCTCTTTATTTTTATATTTTCTATCCATAGTATAACGTTTTCTAATAATTACGCAAAACACTTTTTTAAGTCAATTGAGTTGACCGCTTACATTTTTTTGTGATACACTTCAACTACATTAGAATAAGCAGGGGAGGTCGTGTGACGGCCTGAGAGTAAGCTAAAGCTTAGACCCTTTGAACCTGTCGGTTAGAACCGTCGTAGGGAGTAATTAAGAGTACAAATCTGTATTTTTCGACAAGGTGAATTCATTTTCCTTGTCTTTTTTTATGCAAAAATTGAAACGAGGTGAAAAAAATAAATAAAAAAATACTCTACCCCATTATTAGCTTTTCAGTCATTATTTTACTTTGGGAAGGCTTAGGTCGAGCGTTTCATGTTCCACTATACGTTCTCCCCTTGCCCTCTCAAATTATTCAATCTTTACTAAGTGAAAAAGCAATTCTAATGAAGCATGCTTTGGTTACTACAAAAGAAGCTATCATTGGTTTAGTCTTAGCTGCTTTTTTAGCATTTTTCATTGCTATTTTGATGGACCGTTTTAAACAGTTACGTTTAATGTTCTATCCACACTTAGTTATTTCCCAAACCATTCCTGTCCTTGTGTTAGGACCAATTTTTTCAATTTGGTTTGGTTTTGGTTTAACGCCAAAGGTTCTCATTGTTATCCTAATGTGTTTTTTCCCAATTGTTGTGGCTTTTTCAGATGCTTTAAAAAATAGTAATCAAGAAAAAATTAATCTTTTAAAAACGTATGGTGCTAGTAACAAACAAATTTACAAAATGGTTAAAATACCTGAAGCGATGCCTGCATTTTTTTCTGGATTAAAAATTTCAGCGACTTACTGTGTTGGTGGTGCTATTGTTGGTGAATGGCTTAGTGCTTCTGCCGGTTTAGGTTACTACATGATTCGTGCAAAAAACGGCTATTTACTTGATAAAGTCTTTGCCACAGTTTTGGTCATAATGCTTTTAAGCTTAGTTCTTAATTTTTTAGTGTCTCAAATCGAAAAAATATTAATAAAAAAAAGGATGATTTCACGTGTTTAAATTTAAAAAAAGTTTAATTATAGGGATGTCTCTTCTAGGTTTATTTTTAATAGCTGGTTGTAGTTCAGGAAATAAGAAAGCAAGTAAAGATGAATTAAAGAAAGTAACATTGATCTTAGATTATCTACCTAATACAAACCATACTGGCATTTATGTAGCCAAAGAAAAAGGCTACTTTAAAGAAAAAGGGATTGATTTAGAGATTATTGAACCGGGTGAAAATAATACCAGTTTAGCTCTATTAGGTGCTGGAAAAGCTGATTTTGCCTTAAGTTACCAAGAAGATTTAACGTATGCTCAAACTTCAGATGCTCCCATCCCAGTTACAGCCATTGCCACAGTCTTGGAACATAACACTTCTGGCTTTGTTAGTTTAAAAAAAGACAACATTCAGTCTCCTAAAGATTTTGAAGGCAAAGTCTATGCTGGTTGGCAATCACCTAGTGAAGAAGCCATGCTTAAAGCTGTTATGACCAATGCTAATGCTGATTTTTCTAAATTATCGATTGTGGGAAATTCCGCAAATGGTGCCAGTGATTTAGGTAAAAATGTTAATCTAAAATGGTTCTTCGAAGGTTGGGATTTAACCAAAGCTAAGATGGATGGCTTTGATTTAAACTATCTACCACTGAAAGATTTAGATAAACGATTAGATTACTATACTCCGATTATCGTCACTCGTGATGAAACCATTGAAAAAGATTCACAACTTGTTAAAGATTTCTTATCCGCTTCTAAAAAAGGTTATCAAGATGCTATCAAAGAGCCTAAAGAAAGTGCCAAAATTCTTCACGAAGCAACGCCTGAGCAAGACTTAGAATTTTTAGAGAAATCGCAAGAATTCTTGTCTAAAAATTATACTTCTGACCCTAACAATTGGGGTGTCATGAAAGAAGAAGTTTGGACAAACTACACTGATTTTATGTTTGAAAACAAATTAATTAATCAAAAAATTGACTCAAACAAATTATTTACTAACGACTTTTTAACGAAGGATAAATAATTATGAACCAAATTATTTGTGAGAATTTAGGCTTAATTTATAAAAATCAATGGGTGTTCAAAGAGTTAAATTTTACGATTAACAAGAATGAATTTATTTCAATTGTTGGTCCTAGCGGTTGCGGTAAATCTAGTCTGCTTAATATTTTAGCTGGCACACTTGTTAGCTCATCGGGAAAAGTGATGGTCGATACTGAAGAAATCACTGGTTTAAATGCTCACTTTGCTTATATGCCACAAGACGATTTACTTTTCAACTCTAAAACTGTGGTTCAAAATATCTCTTTGTATCAAAAAATTCATAAACTAGAGATTAATCACGATCAAAATGAACAGCTTTTAAAAGAGTTTGGTCTATATGACGTTAAAGATAGTTACCCCGATGAGCTATCTGGTGGTATGAAACAACGCGTGGCTTTTCTTCGAACTGTTTTGGTTGACCGAGATATTTTATTACTCGATGAGCCTTTTGGTGCTTTAGACATTTTCACCCGCCAAACTTTACAAGATTGGTTAAAAAAAATTGCTAAACAGCTAAATAAAACCATTATTTTAGTAACTCATGATATTGATGAAGCCTTATATCTTTCTGACCGTATTTTTGTTATGGGAAATACACCAAGTTCTATCCTCTCAGAAGTGGATTTAACTGATCAAAATCAGACAAGAGAATGGCTCATCCAACAAGGTGAGTTGAAAGAGTCAATCTATAAAAAAATCAAACACACAAGTGAGGCATAAATTATGATTGACGCCCATTGTCATTTAGATGAGAATCAGACATTAATCGATTTACTAAAAGAGCATCACATTTCTGCCACTATTAATTGTCAATCCATTGAAGAGTGGCAAAGAAACAAGTTATTAACTCAAAACTCCCCCTTCCTAACCTTAAGTGCTGGTATTCACCCTTGGGATAGTGACAAAGTTTTATTTATGGATTTCTTACCTATTTTAAAGGAAACTCAAATTATTGGTGAAATCGGTATGGATAGGACTTGGACGAATGTACCATTAGATATCCAACAAGATGTTTTTACTCGGCAACTTGAATTGGCAAGTTCTTTAAAGAAGCCAGTCATTTTACATACGAAAGGACAAGAAGAGAAAATCGCCAAGATTATCAAAGATTACCCAAATACTTATCTTGTTCACTGGTATTCTTGCGATAGTTTTTTTAAATACTATCTCAAACTAGACTGCTATTTTACTATTGGTCCATCATTAAAGTATGATACAATCAGTCAAAAGATTGCTAAAGAGATACCCTTAAATCGCATCCTCTTTGAATCAGATGGTTTAGAGGCTTTAGCTTGGGCACATAATCTTTCCTATGAAAAGATTGATTACTTAAAACTTCAAGAAGACTCTTTAAGATATTTAAGCGATTTGAAAAGTATTTCTTATGACAATCTTTTAAATTTACTACAAAATAACTATGACAATTGGTTACGTTAGGAGAAAATAAAATGACTGTTGTATTTGACTTAGATGGAACAACTATCTTCAAAGGTAAAAAAATGACGGCTGACATTGCTTCAGCTATCTTAAAACTTAGCAAGAATAGAAAAGTTATTTTTGCTTCTGCAAGACCCATTCGAGATATGCTACCAGTTTTACCAGAAGACTTTCATGAGTTCACGTTAATTGGTGGTAACGGTGCCTTTATTAAAGATCAAGGGGAAATTACGACGACTGCCTTTTCTGAAAAAGAGAAAAACCTTATTTTTAAGTTAATCGAGAGTAATAACTTAAATTATATGGTTGATAGTTCTTGGGACTATTCTTATCAAGGAGACACGAATCATCCACTCTATTTAGGAATTGATCCTCATAAACAAGCAGAAAACAAAGAATTAAACGCTCTAAATCCAGTTGTAAAAGCAGTTCTTTTTACAATGGACGCAGGTATCATTGCAACACTTAAAGATGAAAATATCACTGTTCATTACCACGGAAGAGAGCATTTAATTGACCTGTCTCCTGCTGACATTTCTAAATGGACAGCTTTTAACTCACTTAACCTGAAAGATAAATTAACTATGTTTGGTAATGATGCTAATGACATTCCAATGTTTAAACAAGCCAATCAATCATTTATTATTGGAGATATACTTGACGAGAGTATTACAGGAACACGTTTAAGTAAAGATGCCGTTGCCCAGACTATTCTTTCTTTATGCTAAATATAAAAAATGATGAAGATGACTAAAAATCACCTTCATCATTTTTTACTATTTCTATCGTTTACAAATAGATGATTTTTCATTTTGTAAGAAAGTACTACGAACTTTTAAAATGTGTCCAATTCGCTCTTCTGCCAAATGATTGGCTGCTTCAACTGTAGTGATATTTTGTTCTTTGGCAATTCTAAACACATGGCCCATTTGATCATAAACAGCTTTAATTTTTAATAAAGCACGCTCTTCATTGTAACCACTTAATTCATCAGCTACATTGATTACGCCACCACTATTCACAATAAAATCTGGTGCATAAAGAATATTATGATCTTCTAGCATTTTATTATGTTTCAACCCTTCTGCTAGTTGATTATTTGCAGAACCACAAACTGCTTTTACTTTTAATTTAGGAATCGTCTCATCATTTAAAATAGCTCCTAAAGCACATGGCGCAAAAATATCCGCTTCCACTTCATAGATATCATTGATGCCCACACTGACTGCACCAAAGTTATCAACTGCACGTTTCACTGCGTCTTGGTTAATATCAGTAACAATCAACTGTCCACCTTCCTCATGAATTAAACGACATAATTCATAAGCAACATTTCCAACGCCTTGAACAGAGATTTTTTTATCTTTTAAAGAATCCGAACCAAATACTTCTTTTGCTGTGCGTTTCATTGAATAATAGATACCCAGTGCTGTTTTAGGACTTGGATTACCAGATGCCCCCACACGAGCCGTACTCCCTGTCACATAATCAGTCTCTAAATACATCGCATTCATGTCTTGCTCTGTTGTACCCACATCCTCAGCAATAATATAACGGCCATTTAAGCTTTCTACATAGCGGCCCATAGCACGAAATAGTGCTTCACTTTTATCTTTTTTTGGATCCCCAATGATAACAGACTTTCCGCCACCAATGTTTAGTCCTGCTGCTGCATTTTTATATGTCATTCCTTTAGATAAACGCAGTACATCTCTTAAGGCCTCTTCTTCTGTTTCGTAGGGCCACATACGGCAGCCACCAAGTGCTGGTCCTAAGGTTGTATCATGAATGGCAATAATTCCTTTTAATCCAGATTCCTTGTCTTGGCAAAATACCACCTGTTCATAATCATACAATTCCATCTCTTCAAATAAGTTCATAATAGAAATCCTCCTTATCAGTTCAAATAAAGAAAGCGCTTACTTTCACAAGTTAAGGGTATCATATATTCAAAAAGATAACCATTTAATATTCAACTTATGTGAACAATTCTAATTTTAGTCTAATAAAAAAGCCATGAAAATATCATGGCATTGTTGTTAATTTTTTGCGTAGTAATATTAAAAATATTAATAATAAAGCAAAAATGAATGTAAAAATATAAAACGGGAAGTATAGATTAGAGGTTCCACCTAAAAACGCCATCCCATTCATGACAAGTGGTGCTGTTAACACACCAAAATTACAACCTAAAAAGATAAAAGAAGTTAAAAATCTTGTCGGCATGCCACTTGCTATTTTTTCAATATGATTGAAAATGTAAGGAAGTACCCAAGCAACTGGAATACTTGAAATGAGTAATCCTACGACTAGTAATGAAAAAGATTGTTTAGAACTAGCAATCAATAAATTCGCCACTAAATTAACAATCACTGCTAAATAAAGAATACGATATTTTAAAAGAGACGCGATTTTTTGAAATAAGAACCCTGCAATAATTCCTAACACTGGCATTAAAGCCAAATAATTACTCGGGTTATATCCAGCACCCTTTAAATCAATCGCTAATGCAGGAAATCTAACGGCAATTGCAATGCTATTCATGACCATAATTGAAGCAAAAAAGAATGCTAACACGGGTAATATTTTTATCTTAACCTTTTTATCTGAGGCTACTTTTTCCTTTTTCACATCTGGAACAAATAAATAAAATAAAATCCCAACAGGAATCGCAAAAAGATAAATTAAATAAGAAAATTGCCAACCAACACTAAGTAACAAACCAGCAATAAACGTTAACGCCATTTGCCCAATACTTTCCATTGAATTTCTAATACCTAATAAAGCCATTCGCTGCTTCCCTGTAAAGAGTTCATTAATGTAATTAACCGCAGAGGATACATACAGTCCTAGTCCAGACCCTAAAATCAGGCGACTTACTAGAATAGCTTCATAACTATTAGGTGTAAAGACTGGTAAAACACCCCCGATAGCGACTAAAAACAGCCCTAATAACACGGTTGTCTTCATGCCAATTCGGCTAATAATAGCTGTTGATAATAACACAAAGGTCACCACTGTTAAACTTGGAATAGTGCTTAACAACTCACTCTGTGTTTGACTTAATGATAAATGTTCTTTGATATACGGTAGCGTTGCATTAATTGACATACCACTGGTTAAAAGCAGGGATAATCCCGATACTGCAAAAGGCGTTACCTTGTTTACTTTTTGATTCATAATACCCTACTTTCTCTTTGTTACTTCTACTTTTGTTGTTCATATGCTTCAAAAACATGGGTTGCTAAAACATAGGTTGTGACAGTGCCAACACCACCTGGAACTGGGGTCACACTAGCTGCTTTTTCTAGGACATCCTCAAAATTAACATCACCAACGAGACGACCTTTGTCATTAACATTAATTCCCACGTCAATAACCACTGCATCTTTTTTGACATGCTCTTCATTAATCAGATGAATCACACCTGTCGCAACGATTAAAACATCGGCTCTAGAGCTTTCTGCTTTTAAATCTTTTGTATATTCATTACAAACTGTGACAGTACTTCCTGCTTCCAAAAGAAGTAAAGTTAACGGCCGACCAATAACCATCCCGAAACCAACCATCACAATTGATTTTCCTTTTAATTCAATTCCAGCATAAGAAACAATCTTTAAAACGGCTTCAGCTGTACAAGGTAAGAAACCTTTAGGACCTTCTTGATAAATTTTAGCCATGTTAACCATGCCAATACAATCCACATCTTTCAATGAATCAATGGTTTGAATCACATGATCTAAAGATAAATGCTTCGGTAATGGCTTTAATAAAAGAATACTGTGTACCGATGAATCATGATTAATCTGATCAAACGCTGTATCAAAAGCTTCTTGTTCAATATTTTGATCATAGACATAAGAGACGCAATCAATTCCTAAAGGAACCAATTTTTTTATTACTGAACGTTCGTACGATATTTCACTTGGATGGTTTCCCACTCGAATTACTGCCAACCGTGGTTTTACTCCATCAGAAACTCTTTGACAGTTACTAATTAATAATGTTTGTGCAACATCTTGACCTTTAATAATATTTCCCACGCCGTCACATCCCTTTATTTTTTATCATCTTAATCATAGTGAAACTCTACAAATATTTCAATGAACTTTGCTATTTTCTCATAAAAAAAAATTTATTTATTAATTTTCTTTAAAATATCCTTTTTTTAGAAACTTATTTATGGAAACACTCGTGTCTTTTTACGGGATATGTTACACTAAATGCTGACCGAAAGGGAGTGTCACAAAGTTATGTTACATAAATTTAAATTTATTGATTTTAAAATTCTGATTCCATATATCATCTTAAACATCACTGGTATTATTATGATTTTCAGTGCCAGTTCCTATAATCTTGATCAGCGAGGACTCAGTTCTATATCCATCGCATCAAAACAATTGTTATTTTTAGTTATATCAATTTTACTGATTATTTTAATTTATCGAACGAGATTACAGCTTTATCAAACAGCCGTTTTTCACAAAATATTGATTGGTGCCTCTGCTCTCATTTTAATTTCTACATCCGTTTTAGGACTTGGAAATACGATTGGTGGGGCTCAGAGATGGATCAACATTGGGCCCATTAGTATTCAGCCTTCTGAGTTTATTATGGTAACGATTATTCTCTATGCGTCCTATATCTTTTCCAGGCGGCAAGAAAAAATTAATTCTCACTTTAAAGAAACTGTTCTAGCACCTAGTATCATTATTGGGATTCTTATTTTACTCGTATTTACTCAACCCAATGTTGGTGGAGCAACTATTTTGACCCTGATTTACTTAATCATCTTAATGGCAAGTGGCATCCCCTATCTATATATGATTGGCGGATTCAGTATTACTCTTGTTTTTAGTTTTATTATGACACAACTCGTTCTTTTTAAAGAGGGTTGGTTTATACCTGATCGTTATCATCATGTGTATGATCGTTTTTCGGTGGTTAAAAATCCATTTGAAGACCAACTAGATAACGGATTTCAATTAGTAAATTCTTACTTTGCTATCTTTAACGGTGGCTGGTTCGGACTTGGACTTGGTAAAAGTATTCAAAAAAAGGGGTTTTTACCTGTTGCTGAGACCGATTTTATTTTTTCAGTTACCATGGAAGAACTTGGCTTGATTCGTTCATTTATCATCTTAGGGATTCTACTCTTTCTGATTTTAAGAATTTTTGCGATTGGAATCAAAGCACAATCCCCCTTTAATTCATTAGTTTGTATCGGTATTGGCTCAGCAATTTTAATTCAAGTCTTTATTAATTTAGGCGGTATTTTGAGTATTATCCCAATGACAGGCGTTCCATTTCCATTTATGAGTTATGGAGGCTCGAATCTCTTAACCCTCTCTGTTATGATCGGATTTGTGTTAAATATTAGTGCCGATGAAAAGAGACGAAAAGTTTACGAAACAGCATTACAGTTGGTGTAATCAGAGTGGTGAAAAAAGTGCTTAGCTCCAAGCAGCTGGAGGAAATTAAATAATTTCAAAAAAGAAGGTGATTTTAATTCATCTTCTTTTTTTATCTTTTCTCTTGCTATGAGACGCGTTTCATAGATTATTGTGTAGTTAACAAACAATAAAGGAGACGATCAAATGAATGAAATGTACGGATTAGTTGAAGTTGAAAATGGAACGGAATTAGCTTTTTACTTTGTTTCGATTACAATTAATGAAAAAGCTGTGGTTTTAAGTGATAGAACTAATGGTAAAAAACCATTGAACTTGCATATTCCCTTAGGTGAAATTGAAAAGTTTAAAACGCAAACTATTTTTGGAACGGAAGAAATTTCTTTTTATTTTGATAATCATCAGTATAAATTTATTGAATATGGTAACCAAACCATCAAACGATTTGGTAAACTATTAGATGAAGTATTAAGTTTAGTCGTTTGCTAAAGGAGGACGTTTATGAGTATTAGAAAAATCGCTAAACTAGCTGGAGTATCCACCAGTACAGTCTCTCGGGTCATTAATCATCACCCCTATGTTAAGGAAGATAAGCGCCAGAGAGTTCTTGAAGTAATGAAGGAAATCGACTATGTTCCTAATCAGAATGCGATTAATTTAAGTAATGGTAAAAGCAATATCATCGGATTAGTCGTCCCTTACATTAGGAACTCTTGTTATGACCAACTCGTTGAAAGTATTTTAGAAGAGGCGACAAAAGAACATCAAAAAGTTATGATACTTCCCACTTATTTCGACCAAGAGTTAGAAAAAAACTACTATACCCTACTTCGAGATAAAACGGTAGACGGGATTATTGTCACTTCAAAAACTCAAGATGATGATTTTTTATCTGAATTAAGTCAATACGGACCTATTATAACGACTGAAAAAACAAGGTTTAACAGCACGCCTTCCGTCTATCCTGATCGAGTGTCTATGTTTGATTTAGCTTTTGATCATTTAGCAAAATTAACACAATACAAAAAGATTTTTGTGACGGTTCATCGTTCAAAATCCGCTAGTTATAGTACTGAAAGAAAAATGACTAGTTTTGCCAAATATTTTCCTCATTACCCAATTGAGGATGCTTTTCTGATTGGTTTGACTAATTTTGAGAATGGTTACATCTTAGGTCAAAAGTTGTTTGCTGAATTTAAAGAGCCATTTATTCTTTATGGTAATGGAGATGAAGTGGCTGCTGGTGTATATAAAGCGAGTTTAGAAACTAACTATCAAATGAATCGAGATTTTTATTTAATCAGTGAAGATAATCAGCTATTTAGTGATATTTTCTCAATTGACAGTCTTGATTTTCACTTAAAGGAAGTTGGTAAAAGAGCTGTTCATCATTTACTTAATCATGAAACAAGCAATCAAAAAATTATGGGCCATTTTGAAAAAAGACAAGAAGACTGATTTAAATACCAGTTTCCTTGTCTTTTTATTTAAAATAATCTTCTTTGATGACTGACACAATGATTTCATTATAATTTTCTCCTTTAAAAAAACAGAACAAAAGCGCCATTTGACATAAACTTTTGCTCTATCTTTAGCTTTAAACTGATTTGTTTCCGATTTTACCTTTGAAATCCATATAATCTGTTTTTGGTGTAATAAAGACTGCTTTTTTATCTGTAAAATAAACATTAGGTTTTCCGTCTTCATAAACCCAAACTTTAACTTTCGTTCCCATGCCAACTGCGATTGATAAGTCTTTGGCAGCAAATGCAAAAGCTTTCGCTTGAGATTCTGTTAGCTTATCTGCTTGAAATTCTTCAGCAATTTTATCGAATTCTTTTTCAGATAACATGTCAGAAATAACGTTTGGATCATCTAAGATGACACTTGGTTCACCTAACATTTGTTTCACTTCATCTTCTGTATAATGCTCATAGTCTGGAACATAAGCCGCTATTTTGTCCCCATCAGATTCGTAACGAACTTCCTCATCTCCCACTGGATTTGGTGTAAAGACTTTTAAGTTGATGTCTTTTTTCTCTACCTTACTTTTTGGTGCTTCTTTTGAAGATTTACCAGGATCACCTAGTAAATCATTAACATCTGTTTGTCCTAGTATTTGGTCAAACAACTCTTCCATATCTAAAATATCAATTCTTTCTGGTTGTTTGATACTCACTTTTTTATCAACTTTTTTATATTCTACACTGAAAGCCATTTTTTTGAATCCAGCTTCTGTTGCTTCTTTTTCACTAGGTTCCATCACTATTTCCACTTTTTGTTGTTTGGTTTTCAAATTGATGTGATGTTTAATCTCAAAATTTTTGAAATCTTCATATATTTTGAGAAGTTCTTTTACCTCTTTTTTGTTGTCTTTAGACTCTGATTTTTTGATAAACTCCACTATATCTTTTTTCTTAAGTAATAATGTAATTTCATCTTCTTTTTGTTCATACTTTTTACTATCTAAACTCGATAGCCACATTGCTCTTCCTTCATTAAGCTCTTTTGGAGATTCTAATAGTGGTTTAATATCATTTTTGCTATCTAAATTACCTGGCATTTCTTCAGAAATTAAACTTGTATAATCGATATATTTCCCTTCAAAAGGTTTTTTATCAATTTTTGCGCCCATCACGTCTTCACCCGTCATAGAGTTAAATAGATCCAGTAGACTGAAAAAAGAATCAATGCTCATGTAAGTTTTATTATCGCCGCCAATATCGCCGATTAATTTCACTGGAATTTCTGTACCCAAAACTTTTATTTTTGAATCCACCGAAAATTGGCTTTTTTTGTCTTTTGATTCAGCTTGGAAATTACCCTTCATTGAAAAATCTTTCATTTGAGTTTCTGTTACTTTAAGAAATGGATTAGGCGTTTTACTGCCTGTTGTATCTACCAACTCCAAGTCTGTTAATTTCAAATTAAAATCATAGTTAATATTCTCTATTTTACCCTCGTCTTTAATAAATTTTACGAATTTATTTTTAGAACCACTACCACAACTAACTAATAACAATCCGGTTAATACAATTGTCACTAACCAACCTAACCGCTTTTTCATTTTACTTCCTCCTAATAACTAATTAGTAATTTTTGCCTAAGAAACCACTAACTAATTGTTTATTTTCATAATAATTATCTGAACTAAGTTCAATGTGCCATTTTTTATCTTTTTTGGTCATCGTTACTTTTGCATCTTGTAAATGATTAACTTGTCCTTCTTTTAACGCTTTTTCAAAGTTATTTACTAAATACTCACTTTCTTTTTCCATGTCAAAATCACCCGTTTTGTCATAGTATTCTTCTTTTATTTTTGATGTTGCTGTAAAGAGTGATTGATCATTAATGCCCGACATCTTCACTTCAATCACAGCAAGATCACTCAAACGTGTTTCCATTTCTGATTCCACTTTAAATTTTGATGACTGTTCTTTATAAAATTGTTCGTAAGCTTTCGCCATTTTATCATCACTTGTATTGGCAGAAAAAATCATGCTTTTCATATTTTTTGAAAATTCTTTTTTGATCACTTCTTGATCTTTGGCCTTATCATTACCAACTAAGGTTTCGTAATCTTTGTTTTCTTTATTTAAAAAGACCACATCCATATATGCTTGGAAGGCTTTCATTGGTTCATCTAAAGCTTTTTTAGAGTCTTCCATTTTTTTCAAATCTAAAGGAACTTCAACTTCTTCTAACTCTTTACCAGCTTTTTCATCAAAACCATGACTAGAAAAATTCAAAGTATACTCTTTCCCCTCTTGGATTTCAAAGAAAATTTTTCCACTTAAACTTTTTTCTGGAGATAAGTCTCCGTTAATAACTGTTTTATAAATATCAAGTGATCCCATATCAGAACCAAGCATTGCTTTCGCAGCAATTTTTTCATCTTTTCCTTTTTCAGTCAAATAGAAAGAATCTTCTGCAACATAAAATTTTGATTTAGAATTATTTTTTACATTAAGATCTAATTCAATACTTTCTTTACCTTTATCACTTGGTAATTTAACGTAGCTTCCTTCTTTAACTTCAACATTCGCCACATTATTTTTAGACCCTTTTGTTGATCCAGATTCATCGCCTTTTTTTCCACCACATCCGACTAAAACCATTCCTAAGACTGCTGGTACTACTAACATTTTTAATTTTTTCATTTTAATTTTCCTCCGATTATTTATTACTTAAAAAGATAACTCCATTCCAATAAGTTCCTTTTAAATCTTCATTTCTAAGTTCAGCATTAACTGCTTTAACAATGGACATGAAATCATCATCATCAATTTGATAGTCTGTTCTTAAAGTAATTGACTCTTCTTTTTTCAAGCCTTCGATTAATTTTTGAGCGACTTCTTTTTGATCAAAGAATTTTTTCTCAACATGATAATATTCTTTGTCCTTATCATCATCACTTGCTTCATAGTCTTTCAAATAATCATCAACAAGATAACGCTCATCTTCTTGTAAAATTTTCTTCGTTGCTTTTTTAGGCGCATTTAACAACGCATTCAAGATTAATTCATTGTCATTATTAGTTGAATCCACTGAATGCCAAGCATTATCTAATTTGACTTTGTTCCAAGCATGAGGAACTTCTCCGTCAAGATAACCTGTCACAACAATTGACTCTAATCCAACTTCATCAGCTAGGAGTTTAAAGGCTCCCGCGTAGCTTGCACAAACGCCCACTTTATTAACTAATACTCCGTATGGTGTAAATGAATCATTAAATTCCTTATCTACATTTTTGAATTGATTTTTTTCTGCATTTTCAAGTGCAGCGTCATCATATTTTGCTGTTTCAATTAAATATTGGTTAATCGCAAATTCTTTTTGCAGATCACTCATATCGTCTTTGACAATTTTTTTAGCAACTTCTTTGACTTCTTTTCGAATCGATTCCTGTTTCTTCTCAAATTCTTTTTGATTGTCTTCATAACTAACAATTAACATGTGTCCATTTTTAGAAAGAGCAATGTTTTTAACCCCTAATATTAAAGGATTTTGATACATGGCTTCTTCAAAATTATCCATTAAAACATCACTACTAGTTGTTTCAGAGTAATCTGAAATATCAATCCATTCTTGTCTTGTCAACATTTGTTGCGCTAAGTATTCACTGAGTTTCGTATGAGCTGTTACTTGATCTTTTACTTTTTCAGTTGCTTTTTTACTTGATTCTTTTAATTTACCCTTATCAATCTCAACATCTTTTTGAGCGATTTCAAAATTAATCATTCCTGCTTTTGATTTTAATTTATTTTGACGCTCATCAATTTGTTTAAGGTGGGCTTGCCAATTGTCTTTATTGTACTTAGATACTTTGGCAACTCCTTTAAATTTCGTCCCATCAACGGTATAAGGAATACTAATAATTTTTACCCGTTTTGATTTTAAATCGGAAAGATCTTCTTTTTCATATTCTCCCCAAACCTCTTCAGTTTCTTTTGCCTTTGAGAGATCATAGTTAATCAAACGTTGAACCAACGTGCCGTCAGCCATAGTAATCCATCTAAAGGATGGTAAAAGGGACATATCAGTAATGGTTGTATTTCCTTCTTCATCAAAACTTTTTTTAACTTCTTCATACAAAGGAATTCTTTCTGAAATATTACTCAACTTCACCATGTTACTCATGGCTGTGGTTCCATCTGCATTAACCCCAACTACGGCGTAAACTGTGTCACTGTCCGTTTCCTGTTTAATTGGTTCATTGCCCTTACCATATTTCTTAATATTTTCCTCGGTACCTCTTTCTAATTCAGATACTTTAAACGTTTTGAAGGCATTTAAATTTTCAGGTTGCCATTTCGTATCGGTGGTTTTGTCCCCACGAATCCTTGGAAAGTGATTCCTTTATCATCTTTGTAATCATATGAAATCACGTAATAATACTCTGCTTCTTTGACTTTATTCCAGTGAAAAATTGGTTGACCTTCTTTACTCAGTTCTAGAGAAAGTTTCATCTCTTCCTCAATTTTCTGATCAACATTTAGCACCTGAACAAGTGGTTCTGGTAATTTTTCACCAGTTTTTACATCAACTTTTGTGACAAGGTACAACTGATTCATGCGCCCCCACTGAGTATTAGGTTTGTCATAGAACATTAACGTGTCATCTGTGTAACCATGGTCTTTTTTATCCACATCTAAAGTACCAATACTTCCCACCGGAATTCTTGGTGGTTTTAAGGATATTTTATTTTTCTCCTTGTCGTACTCGTACTGGGTTGCGACTGGTTGTTTCAAATTAGCATCTTGATAGATTTCGAAAACTTCCGTCATATTGGTCATTTTCTTTTCCTTGGGATCAAATTCAATACCCATTGTGATTGTTTCATCTTGTTTGATCTGTTTTGAATTTTTATCAAATTCTTTTGTTTTCTTTTCTTTAACCTGAGAAACTACTTCTAAATCTTTTGTTGTATCTTTCGCTTCTTCTTGTGAAACGGAGCATCCTGTTGCTAGTAACACAAATGCTAAACAAGCTAACCCTACCTTTTTCATTTTGTCCTCCTTTACCTCTTTATATAACTAATACTCTTGAAATATAAAAAGGTGACACTTAAAATAATTTTTTTAAATAATCAATGAATTCTTTTTCCGTAATATCTTTTCCCTCTATATAATAAAAAGTTTTGTCTTTTTCAAAGCTTGCATAAAATTTACCTTTTTTATCTTTAGCAACTCTGACATTAACACCTTTAATCTTTCCTTCTTTAACTTCTTTTAAGAATTCTGGAATAACATCTGCCGAATCACTTTTTTGAATAGTGTATTGATCTTTAGACGAAACATCCCCTAACTTGCCTAAATTGGGAGAGAAGTTAAATTGATTGGGTTCAACTGAGACAACTTTGTAATGATTTTGAGAAAAATAAATACTTGGAATAACGATAATCCCAATAATAACTGCGACTTGTAGTAAGTGTTTGTACTGTGGTTTTATTTTTATAATTTTAGCTTTTTCTTGTTTTATTTCTTTAGTGACTTCTTTTTCTGTCTGATTTAATTCTTGTTCCATGAGTTCTTTGGTTCTCATTTTTAAACTTTCTGGCGTTTTAATTTTACTTACTTGTTTTTTATAATCGTTCGTCATCTTAATAGTCGCCTCCTATCTCTTTTTTCAATGTCTGCCTCGCTCGTGATAATCTTTTTTTCGTGGCATCCAAACTCATTTCCAAAAAGTCAGCAATTTCCTGTAAGGCGTAGCCTTCAAAATAATGCAAGTGAATAATCATTCGATCCTTCTCATTTAATCCATGACAGGCTTCTAGTAAATCATCTAGCTCCTCATCTCTTTTGATACTTGGTTCAAGCACACTTTGATTGTCTTCATATCTCGCTTTATGTTTGTTCCAGCTCGAACCTAGTTGAGAATAGCAACAATTAATAGTGACACGAATTAACCAATGCTTTAAATGAGCCTCACTTTTTATTTTTTTATAGTTTTTAACTAGTCTTAAAAAGACCTCTTGATAAACATCTTCCGCATCTGTTTGCGATTTCATTTGCGTGTACGCAATTCGATAAACCATATCAGAATAGGTTTCTAATATGTTATCTATATCTAAATGATCCATACATACCCTCTCTATACTTATTATTAGTAAAAACACTACTTAAACGTAGCATTACAAAGGTTATGTGTCAATTTACAAAAGAAAAAAAACTTGTATTTCTAATTAATAAATAATTCAGCTTAAATAATTGTTTTTATTATCATTAATCATATTTATGATTTTTTCTTTTGTATCTTTAATACTTTTCAAATTGATTAAAAGTGACATTCAATTTATAAGAGCTATTAAAAAAAATTTCTAATAAAAAAGCCTATAAATCAACCATTCTAATTACTTTTTTAAAAAATAGTTTGATATTCAAACTATTTTTCTGTTAATTTTCACAAAATAATTATATAATGAAAAAAACGAATTAGGAGTGTAATTAAATGAATACATTATTAAAAGGTAAAAAAATCGTCTTAATGGGAGTAGTTAATAAATCAAGTATCGCTTGGGGTTGTGCCTTAGCGCTTAAAAAATGTGGGGCAGAAGTCATCTTTACTTATCAAAATGACCGTGTAAAAAAACAATTGGACCGCTTAATAGATGAGAACGACGCCACTGTAGAATGTGATGTAGCAGAAGATACAAATATCCAAGTTGCTTTTGAGGAAATCGAAAAAAGATTCGGTAACATTGATGGAGTGATTCACTCAATCGCTTTTGCGCCTAAAGAAGCATTAGAAGGCGAACTTACTGATGCTTCAAGAGATAGTTTTAAAATCGCTCACGAAATCAGTTCATTCTCTTTTGTGGCTGTTGCCCGTGAAGCCCGTAAAATATTAAATCCTGGAAGTAGTATCACAACCTTAACTTATATTGGTTCAAGTCGTGCTGTTAGCAATTATAATATTATGGGATTAGCCAAAGCCTCATTAGAAGCTTCTGTTCGTTATTTAGCATTAGACTTAGCCGAGCAAGATATTCGTGTGAACGCTGTTTCTTCAGGTGCCATTAAAACTCTTGCTTCATCTGGTATTAAAGGTTTCCGTGAGCTTTTAGATGACGCTGCAACTAGAACACCTGCTGGTAAACAAGTCACAATTGAAGAAGTTGGTAACACGGTTGCCTTCTTAATGAGTGATTTATCAACTGGTATCACAGGGGACTTGATTTATGTCGATAAAGGAACACATATATCATAAAAAAGAGCGACTATAAAAATCACTTTAATAATTAAATTTATCTTAAGTTTATTCAATACCTATAATTTTCATACGATATAATATAGCTATTAAGTTTCTAACTTTTAGGAGGAAAAATAATGGCTTATAATAAAAATACCTACTCACTTGAAATTGAAGTAAAAGAAAATAACTATAATATTCAGTATGAAAATGGCGCTCGAATTACTTTTGGTTATCCTGACGACTCACGTGTTTTTTCAGGAACAATCTTAAAGAAATACACGCATAGTTGTCTAATTGATATTACATCCAACCAACACCTAAGCTATCAAGAGAAACAAATGTACAAAGATCGTATAGTTATTTCCTACAAAAATATTCTTTAAATAAAAAAGACTCCCAATCAATATGTGATTGTGGAGTCTTTATGTTTTATTTCAATAATTTTGCAGCTGCTTCATCAACAATGATGATGACATCTGAATGATTTTGAAGAGCGCTCCCTGGAACATCTTCTGTCACAGGACCTTGTAAACTATTGAAAATAGCTTCTGCTTTTTTCTCACCATACGCTAGTAAAATAATCTTTTTAGATTGCATAATTGATTTAATTCCCATTGAATAGGCATGAGTAGGAACATCTTCTTTTTTAGCAAAGTTACGACTGTTTGCAGCGATTGTTGATTCTGTTAATTTCACTTCGCTTGTTGTTCCCTCAAATGAAGAACCTGGTTCGTTAAATCCAATATGTGCATTTTCACCAATTCCTAAGATTTGAATATCAATTGGATTTTCTGCAATCACTTGATCGTATCGCGCACATTCTTTTTTAGCATCAGATGTGGTTCCATCTGGTAAATAATTATTCTTAAAAGGTTTTGCTTCAAATAAATGTTTCTTCATAAAGTAGTGGTAACTTTGATCGTTACTAGCTTCTAAACCAACATATTCATCTAAGTTGACTGAGTTCATGTCAGTAAAATCTAAATCACTGGCAACAATTTCTTGGTATAAAGTTTCTGGCGTACTACCTGTTGCTAAACCTAATGTTTTAACATTTCCTGCAACCATTTCATTTTTTATAATATCAAAAGCGGCTTTTCCACCTTCAACTTGATTAGTTACTTTAATTATTTTCATAAGGGATACCTCCGTTGTTTTTGGTATAGTCCAATTATACAACCATTATTCCTTAAACACAAGCGGGAGATAATTTTTACTTCATTTTTTCAATTTCTAAGCTTCTATTAGCTAATTTTTTAATAAAATATCTGTCATGACTAACCATAATTAAAGTACCTTCAAAACTAAGTAGCTGCTCTTCTAGCCATTCTCTTGTTTGAATATCTAAATGGTTTGTCGGTTCATCTAAAATTAAACAGTTTACGGGTTGATTCATTAAACAAGCTAATTCAAGTCGAACTTTCTCACCACCACTCAGATTAGATACCTTTTTAAAGACATCTTCCTTAAAGAATTTGAAGTAGGATAAAATTCGTCTCGCATCTTCCTCAAACACATCCACATGTTCTTTAAAATAATCAAGAACTGTTTGATACTCAAATTTATAAGTTATTACTTGTGAGAGATAGCCAATTTCAACGCTATTCCCTATTTTTATTTCTCCTGAACTAATTTCTTCCATACCAATAATACTTTTAATCAACGTTGATTTACCCGATCCATTTGCTCCTAAAATCGCTAAATGATCTTGACGGTAAATTGTTAAATTAATGTTTGAGAAAATTTGTTTATCACCAAAAGATTTACTTACCTCTTTTAACTGAATTACTTCTTTACCTGAACGTTTCTCTTCTTTGAATCCCTGACTAGCAGCAATTTGTTTTGGATTTTGAGGGGAATCAACTTTATCCATTTTTTCTAAATTCGCTTCTAATCGCTTTGCCTTTTTAAAGTGTTTTTCATTATCACTAATAGCACCCCAGTGTCTGAATCGTCGAATAGCATCTTCAGTTTGTTTAATTTCCTTTTGCTGAATGAGGAAGTTTTTTTGCTGTTCGATTAGTTCAGCTTCCCTCAATTCCTTAAATTTTGTATAGTTACCTACATAGCTATTAATTTTTTGATGATCAATTAATAAGACTCTTTCTGCTACTTCATCTAAAAAGAAACGATCATGGGAAACAATAATGACTGTTTGTTTACTATGTTTTAAATGGTTCTCTAACCAATTAAGCCCGTCCACATCTAAATGGTTAGTCGGTTCATCTAATAATAGGATTTCTTTATTTTCAAGTAGGCATCTAGCTAATTTTGCTAATGTCTGTTGTCCACCGCTTAACTCTGCAATCGAGCGATACAGCAGCGATTCAATTTTCAAACCTGTTGCAATACTCTTAATTAGCTCTTCAATGACATAGCCATCTTTTTCAATGAATTCCTCTTGAATTTTTCCATATCGATCCATGACCTTTTCTAGTTCTTTTTCTTCTGGATCTGATAATCGACTTTCTAAGTTGGTTAATTGATAGGCTAACTTTTTAATTGCTTCTTGACCATTATAAATATAGTCATAAACTGTTTCTTCAGTCGTTACAATACTTTGTTGTTCTAAATAACTAATTTCTTGATTTTTAGAAATCGAAATTGAACCACTATCAACGCCTTCAATTCCTGCGATAATTTTTAGCAATGTTGATTTCCCGGATCCATTATCTCCCACTAAAGCGATTTTTTGACCGTCATTAATTTGAATCGTTGCTTTTTTAAATAATGTATTTCCAAACATTGATTTAGTAACTTGGTTGATTTGTAACATCTTTTTTCCTCTTTCCTAGACCTCTAAAGAGAAAATAAAAAAGATCGTAGATAGACTACGACCTTGTTATTTAACTTGATAAAAAGTTTCTCATTAAATGGTCGTTTTCATGTATTTTCATTAAATTTAGACAGACTAATCCAATTTATGAGAATACGGAAATAATTGCACGACAAAGGTACAAGAACTTTAATTCAGTTTTGTTATTTAAATTGTCTATGCAAACCATTGAATGATCACCTCTTTCATTTTTTTACAGTATAACATAATTTGATAAAAAAAAGAACCGAAGCTTAACTTCGATTCTCTTTACTTTATTTAGTTGAACCTTTTTCGATTAATCCGTAAGGCAAGATAACTGTTTTTTCATCAATATCTTCTTTGTTCATTAATTTTGTTAATAAACGCATTGACACCGCACCGATATCATATAGAGGTTGAGAAATACTAGAAACGCTTGGACGAGCGATATCACTAAATAATGAGTTATTACTTGTAATGATTTCAAACTCACTAGGAACGCTAATACCGTTGTCTGTTAAGCTGTTTAATAAGCCCACAGCTAATTCGTCATCAGCAACAACCGCAGCAGTTGCTCCGCTATTTGCCATACGATCGTGTAATTTTAAACCAGCTTTATAGCTATATTCAGATTCAAAAACTAATCCTTCGTTAAATGTTAGTCCGTTTTCTTTTAAGGCTTCTTTATAACCATTTAAACGGTAAACACCATTGATTGGATCTAAAAGTGACCCTGAAACAAAGGCTACTTTTTTATTACCAGATTTGATTAATTTAGTTGTCGCATCTTTAGTAGCTTCTTTATAATCGATATTAACCGAACCAACTTGATCATCAGGATCAATTGAACCCGCTAAAACAACAGGTGTTTTAGAGCGTGAAAACTCCCCACGAATTTCCTCTGTTAAATGATGTCCCATAAAAATAACACCATCTACTTGTTTTGCTAATAACGTATTTAATACGCTGATTTCTTTTTTATCATCGCCATCTGAGTTAGCTAAGATAATGTTATATTTGTACATAGTCGCTACATCATCAATCCCACGAGCAAGTGACGCAAAGTAAGCATTACTTACATCTGGAATAATAACACCGACTGTTGTTGTACGTTTACTTGCTAAACCACGAGCGACAGCATTTGGACGATAATCAAGACGATCAATTACTTCTAAAACTTTCTTTCTTGTTGCTGGTTTAACGTTAGGATTGCCGTTAACAACACGTGATACGGTTGCCATTGAAACTGCAGCTTCACGAGCCACATCATAAATAGTGATAGTTTGTTTTTCCATTATATTTTCTCCTTCAACGCCAAAAAATGACGTTTGGCATGTTTATTGATATTAGGTTATCAGATAACCTATTTTTTTGCAAGCGTTTTATTCTCTTTTTCATGAAAAGATTAAGAAATTTTCATAGAAAAAAGCCAAATCTAGTGATTTGACTTTCATTAAAAGCTATCTAATTATATACTATTTTTCATTATTTTCAAGTGCTGAGTATAAATCTTCTGAAATATTTTCATCTTTTAAAATAATATCATCGTGAGTTAGGTCGTTTACTTTGCCTCTCACTTCAGATGACGTTCTTTTAAAATCATCTTGAATGTCAGCTGTTTTATCTTTTAAGCCTTCTAAAAGATCGCTTGAAGTTGCTTTGGCTTGATCAACATGTGTTGATACTTTATCGCCTACCCAGCTATATTCATCTTTTTTTTGTTTAGCAAAATCACTAATTTCATTTCCTCTTACTTGAGCAATTCCTGCTAATTCACTTGCTTTACCTTCTGAAACGCCATCTAATTGATCGATTAAATCTTCTCTCATCTTTTTACCACTTTTTGGTGTTAATAGTAATGCAGCGGCTGCCGCTGCGGCTCCACCGATAACTGCTCCTACTAAAAAGCCATTTGATTTTTTTGACATATGTATTGCCTCCTGATTAATTATTTCTTTTTAAATAAATGCGCTGCACTTTGAGCTGCTTTTCCTACGATTGTAGCTGTTGCTGCAGTTTTCCCTGCATCTCCAACTTTAACTAGGAGACTCTTACTTGACGCGTTTAGTTCTGAGACACTTTCGCTTAAATCTGCAACTGCTTGGAATAACGGATCAATGGTTTCAACTTTCTTCGTTACATCAGTCAAAAGCTCGTTACCTGTTACTAACATCTCTTCACTTTGTCTTAAAAGAATATCCACATCTTTTGTTAACACACTAACAGTTTTATTTGTTTTATCTAAAATTCGGTTCACTTTTTCAGTTGATTCTGTGATAACTTTATTCAACTGCAGTAAGAAAAATACAATAACTATGACTAAAACAACGAATGCGACAGCGGCAATTAGCGCTGCAATTTCCATACCTGACATCTTTACTATCTCCTACCTTTCATATAAAATACTATTTTTAGGATACCATTATCTTATCCTTTTCACAACATCTAAATACATGCTAAAATAGTGATGTACCGCGTTATTTTACTAAGGAGGACTGAAAAATGCAAGAAACAACATCAAGCACTCAATTAGAGATTACTAAACAAACAAAAAACGGTCTTCGTGTATTCCAAAATTTTTGGAATGATTTAGATTGGGAAAAAATAATTTCATCCGTGATCTACAAAGCTGTTTTAATTATTTTAATGTGTGTCATTCTAATCATTGTTCGGAAAATTGTTTTAAAATTAATCGAAAAATCATTTAAAAACTACCGTAAAAAAGAAGCTTATAGTGAAGGTCGCTTAAATACCTTAGAAACACTAGCTAAGAATTTTTTTCAATATTTTTTATTTTTCGTGATTATTTATTCCATCTTAACCATAATTGGCATTCCTGTTGGCTCTCTTATTGCAGGGGCTGGAATTGCTGGGGTAGCCATCGGTCTTGGTGCTCAAGGTTTCATTAATGATGTGATTACAGGTTTTTTCATCATTTACGAACGTCAATTAGATGTTGGAGACCACGTGATCCTTAATACAGTTGAAGGGGTTGTGGAGCAGGTAGGACTAAGAACAACTCAGGTCAAAAGCTTTAATGGCACAATGAATTACATTCCCAATAGGCAGATACTAGTTGTGAGTAACTTGTCTCGAGGAAATCAACAAGTTTTAATTGATATTCGCGTCAATCCTGACGAAGATATTGAAAAAGTTAAACGAATTATGAATCAAATCAACGAGGAACTAGCCATTAACATGCCAGAAGTTCGATCTGATCCTAACATTTTAGGTTTAACAACACTACCTAACGGAACTTTCGCTGTTAGATGCGTTCTCTATGCTGTTGCAGGATCACAAGTGATGGTTAAAACAGCCCTCACAACTGCCTACGTAGAGGCTTTAACTAATGAAGGTGTGACGATTCCAAGCACACCTTTAAATTTAAGTGTTTAAAAAAGTAAGCTGACCAAAAAATGGTTAGCTTACTTTTTAATTTAGGTATAAAAATGATATCTTTATTATCTAATGCAATCACGGTGTTTTATATAATCACTGATTTCTTTGATTGCAGGGAAAATAACTGATTCATCTGGATTGAATTTTCCGTGATGTAAGCCATACTCACTGCCTACACCTAACCAAAACATCAGACCAGGTATCTGTTTAAGTAGATACCCAAAGTCTTCGCCAGTCATGGCTTCCTTAACCTCAACAAACTCAACTGATTGTTTTTCTTTAAAGTAATCCATGAAATCTTGTGTAATTTTAGAATTATTGACTACAGGTACATACCCTTTTTGATCTAATTCAAGTACTACTTCACAATTAAATGATCTGGCAATACCTTCAGCAATATCTCGCATTCTACTTTGAGTTAACGTGCTTATTTCATAGGTTAAAGACCTGATTGTCCCTGTTAAAACAGCTTGACCTGCTACCACATTATCAGCAATTCCTGCATTAAATTCACCAAACGTAATCACTGAGCTTTCCATTGGATCCACATTTCGACTAATAATTGTTTGAACTTGTTGAACGAAACTAGATGCTGCCACAATCATATCATTGGCTTCATGGGGGAAAGCCGCGTGTCCCTCTTTTCCTTTAAGAGTCACAATAAAGCGACAAGCTCCTGCAAACAAGGTCCCATCAAGTGTTCCAATTGCCTTAGGTACTAAATGAGGTGCAACATGCAAGCCAAACATTTCATCTATGGATTCATCTCCCACAAACCCATTATCGTAATAAATTTTCGCCCCAGAAAGATTTTCTTCTGCGGGTTGGAAAAAGAACAAAACATCATTTTCAAGCTGACTCTCGGCGACTCTTTCTAGTACACCTAAAGCAATGGTCATATGAAAATCGTGACCACACGCGTGCATTCGACCTTCTGTTTGTGACGAATAAGAAAGTCCTGTCTCTTCTTTAATTGGTAGACCGTCAATATCCGTTCGCCAACCAATTGTTTTTGTCGGATTTGTGCCTTTGACTCTAACAGTAATGGCTGTTTCCATTGTTTTTACTTCAATTCTATTTTTAGGTAATTCTTTAATTTTGGACATTAAATAAGCGTGGGTTTGAAATTCACTTAACCCAATTTCTGGAATTTGATGCAAATCACGTCTGATTTTAACGACTTCTTCTTCCGACCATCCCATTTTTTTCGATTCCTTCTAGATTTATTTTAATATTAGGTAACAATTCTTTTTCATACACATCGTATTTAATTTCTAGCTCATGAGCCAAATGATTCACGGATTTTAAGATTTCTTTTCTGGTAACAATCCCTAAGAATTCATTTTTTTCATTAACAACTGGAATAAAATTAGTATCAACTAATAAATTTAAAATTCGCTCTATGTTATAAGGTAATTGAATTGATTTAACGTCTGTATCCATCACATCAGCGACTTTAATATCTGCCAATCGATCCGCATTAATTGATTCAGTATCAAACATTTCATTCACAACATGTGACAATGAAATCAGCCCAACTAACTGTTGTTCCTTATTTAACACTGGAATCTTGCTATAACCAATATTTGTCAAAACAAGTAGTGCATGCTCAAGATTGTTCGTGTCTGTTAAGGTTGCAACATTGTCTCCATCGACTAAAAGATGTTCTTCATTTTCTAATAAAATACTTTTAACAGCATTCCCTATCATGTGGAGTGCCTCCATTCTTTAGTTACTACCCCTATTTTACCTCAAAAAAAGATGAGAATCAGCATTTTCACATTTTATTCATAACTTATTAAAAATAACTTAATCTATTTATTAAATTCTGATGAAAGTTCGGAAATTACTTGGTGGTCACGACCATGATAAGTCACTTTTATCGTGTCATCTGAAATATCAACCATGGCATAGGTTTTCAAATCACTGTATTTTCCTCTTGGTTGCGAGATGCTTCCTGGATTTAAAAAGAGAATACCATTCTCCATTTCAGCAAATAATTTATGCGTGTGACCATAAAAAGCAATCGTTGCCTCTTTTTCTCTTGCAGACATCGCTAAATGAGTTAAACTGGTATTCACATTAAACAAATGACCGTGTGTCATGTAAAAAACGGCATCCTCTGTCTTAATGACGCATTCTTTATCATATTTTGGATCGTAATCACAATTGCCTTTAACGACTATATATTTTTGCCATAACTCGTCTGTGACTTCTAATTCAGAATCACCACAGTGGAACATGCCAGCAACTTTTCCGCTCCATTCACTCGCAATATCAACCAACACGTCACGATCGCCATGATTATCACTTACTACTAAATACTTCATTCCTTAAGCCTCCATCCATTTATCAAATACTTTAGCTAAATTTTCAATTGCTTTTGCCCGGTGACTCACTTTATTTTTTTCTTCTGATGTTAACTCTGCCATTGTTTTATCAAACTCAGGAACAAAGAACAACGGATCATATCCAAACCCATTTTCACCACGAGGAATCGTTCCAATCACGCCTGGTACTTCTCCTGTAACGACTAGACTCTCTTGATTCGGTGCGGCTAAAACTAACGTACAATGGAACTGCGCACTTCTTTTATCTCCCTCAACTCCGTATAATTCATGCATCAATTTGGCATTATTCGCTGCATCACTTTTTCTTTCACCCGCATATCTTGCTGAGTAAACACCTGGTTGACCATTAAGTGCGTCCACTTTTAATCCTGAATCATCTGCTAAAACCACACATTGGAAGACTTCAGCGATTGTTTCAGCTTTCAAACGCGCATTCTCTTCAAAGGTTTTACCTGTTTCTTCTACATCAGGAACATCTGGATAATCTAATAAAGTTTTTATGGCATAACCTTTTTCTTTAAAAATAGCTTCAAATTCTTTTGCTTTACCAACATTTTGAGTAGCAATTAAAATTTCTTTTTGCGTATTTTTTTTCACTTCTGGTTGGATTGATTTTTTTTGTAGACTTTTCTTTTGAATCGCGATTAGTTCTTTAATTGACGCTTCACCTAAATCCAACATTTCATTTAATTCATCACGTGTAAAGGTTGCTTCTTCACCAGTTCCTTGAATTTCAACCAAACGACCAGATTCAGTCATGATCACATTCATATCAACGAAAGCACTTGAATCTTCTACGTAATTCAAATCTGTCACAACTTCTCCGTTTGGTAAAACCCCAATACTAATGGCTGCTAAATGTTCCTTGATTGGATTTCCAGTTAACTCACCACTAGCGATTAATTTATCAATAGCTATTTTTAGAGCAACAAAAGCACCTGTAATACTAGCAGTTCGAGTGCCTCCGTCTGCTTGAATCACATCACAATCCACAACAATTGATCTTTCACCTAATTTTTCTAGATCCACCACAGCGCGCAACGAGCGACCAATTAAACGTTGGATTTCCATCGTACGACCTGTTAATTTTCCTTTACTACTCTCACGACGATTTCTTGTATTAGTGGCACGTGGCAACATGCTATATTCAGCAGTTACCCAACCTGTTTCAGATCCTCTTAAAAAAGGAGGTACAGAAGACTCAATCGTTGCATTTACGATGACTTTAGTTTGACCGAAACTAATTAAAACTGAGCCTTCTGGATGAATTAAATAATCTGTCTCGATACTTACTTTTCTTATTTCATTATTTTGTCTTTGATCATGTCTCATTTTTTTATCATCCTTTACGGTAGTGTTATTCTGTTCGTTGAAATTGATTCTAAATTTAACCAATCATGGCTAATATCCTCAAACATTTTTTTAGAACCTGTCATGAAAAATTCGTGTTGTTTTTCTTCTTCTGTGGCATCTGCTGCGATATCGTAATAATCAAGGAGCATGCTCACTTCACTAACTGCCTCAGCGCCTGAATCAATTAGTTTCACTTTCTCTCCCATTTCTTGCCTAATCAAAGGCTTCAAAAGCGGATAGTGGGTACAGCCCATTACTAATGTATCGATATTTTTGCCATTAAAAGGAGCGAGCGCTTCACTAACAACTGATTCAGCAATTGTTGAGCTATACTGTTTACTTTCAACAATCGGAACAAATTTAGGACAAGCAATCCCGTAAACATCAGATTTTGGTGACTTTTTATGAATGGCTGAGCCGTATTCACCACTGTTAATTGTTCCCGCTGTTCCAATCACCCCAATTTTATTATTATGAGTTAATTTTAAAGCTGCACGAGCCCCTGGATTAATCACACCGACAACTGGAATACGAAGTGTCTTTTTGATTTCTTCTAGAGCAATCGCTGTAGCAGTATTACACGCAATAACAATCATCTTCACATTTTTTTTCATTAAAAATTGGGTCATTTCCCAAGTAAACTGCTTGATTTGTTCCACTGGTCTTGGACCATATGGACAACGCAATGTGTCTCCTATATAATAAACCGTTTCGTTTGGTAATTGTTTCATGGCTTCTTTGACTACGGTTAAACCACCTACGCCAGAATCTAAAAATCCGATTGGACGATTATTACTCATTTAAACCACCTCTATTTTCTTTCCTCTATATCTTCTCTTGTAAATCAGCGTTTATCAAGTCATTTTTACAAGATTATTCAAAAAATAACTTCCTTACATTTTTGTTATATCTATGTAAGAGAAACACATGTCTCTTTATTTTAAAATACGCCATACTAACATAAAAAAGGGCGTGTAAAAGATGTTAACAAAAATAAGAAAAACGAGCCTTGTCTATCTCTCTTGGTGGTTGATCTTACTTAGTACCTCATATTTTGTAAAACTAGTTGTTCCTCATAAAAAATATATGCTTTTCTTTTATCTTAGCGTTATTTTAGTGACTTATTTTAGCTATTTATTTTTACCATTTTTATTAAAAACAAAAAATGATTTTAAACGATACTTAAAACAAATCAACTTAAGATTCACCCTATCTGGTACTATTATAGCATTTATTCTACTTTTACTATTAATTATCAGTAGCGGAGTTCACTATAAATTAGGGCATCTAGGCATACTATCCACAAGTTTTGGGCATTTAAACTGGTTAATCTACACGCAACCTCCACTTGTTGAAGAGTTATTGTTTCGAGGAATTATTCCTAGCTTTTATGACAATAAGTGGGTGAAATATTGGGTATCTACCTTACTCTTTTCATCCCTCCATTATAATAATGGCTTCTATGCGATACTGTTTTCGTTTGTTGTTGGTTCTCTATTATTTCTTTTAACCCAACTAACAGATTCACTAATTCCTAGTGTAATTGTCCATTACATCATTAATTCAGGATTGACATTTGCTATCATTAGTACTTTTTTTGTTCTTGTTATCTTCTTTATTTTTGTTTTACTGAAAAAAGAAACCAACGAATTGAACAATACTTCACTAACTGAAAAGTGACAATAAAGAGGCGGACTAAATGAAGGTCTGCCTCTTTATTTTTTATAACGTCACACTAGGCTTGGCATTCAAATCCCAACTAGCAAAATGACCTTTTTTTGCTTCAATAAATGCCGCTGCCCCAATCATCGCAGCATTATCTCCACATAATCTTAACGGTGGAACAACTAATTCAACCTCAGTTAATTCAGCCGTCACACTCGCTTCAAGCGCACTTCTTAACCCTTGATTAGCCGCAACACCACCTGCCACAATCAATTGTTTAACGTTGTACTCTTTACAAGCTCTCATTGTTTTCGTCACCAGAACTTCAATGACACTCGCTTGGAAACTTGCTGCTAAATCATGATTATCCAATACTTCATCTCTTTGTTCTGCATTATGAACAAGGTTGATGAAAGAACTTTTTAGTCCACTAAAACTAAAATCAAAATTATCTTCTTTCATCATGGCACGGGGAAAATGATAGCTGTCTTTGCCAATATGAGCCATTTGATCAATTTCTTTTCCACTTGGGTACTTAAGACCTAAAACGCGTCCTACTTTATCATAAGCTTCACCACACGCATCATCTCTTGTCTCTCCAATAATTTCAAAACTGCCGTGTTCCTTCATATATACAAGTTCCGTATGTCCACCGCTCACAAGTAGGGCCATTGCTGGGAACGTCATGTCAGAAACAAAACTAGCTGCATAAATATGTCCTGCCATATGGTTCACAGGAATTAAGGGTAAATCATTCGCCCAAGCAAAGCTTTTCGCTGCTGTAATTCCAATGAGTAAAGCCCCCACTAATCCAGGACCATACGTAACACCTACCGCACCCAAATCTTCTACGGTAACATCCGCTTCCTTTAATGCTTCATCAATACAACCGATAATTTGTTCTACATGATGTCTGCTCGCAACTTCAGGGACAACGCCACCGAAACGTTTGTGACTGTTAATTTGTGACGCAACAATGTTTGATAGGATTTGATTGCCATCCTCAATAACGGCGACACTTGTTTCATCACAACTACTCTCTATTGCTAAAATTAATTCTCTTTTTTTATCTTTAAATATATCCATTTTTTCACGTCCTATAACTCTAACATCCAAATAAGGGCATCCTCTTTGGGGGTTTGATAATAATTCCGTCTTTTGGCAATTTCTACAAAACCATTCTTTTGATAAAAAGAGATGGCTTTACTATTCGACTGCCTAACTTCAATAAATATTTTTTTAACTTCTTTTTGGTCTAATTCAAGACAAGCTTCTTGTAGTAACTTTTGTCCAATATTTTTTCGTTGCTCTTCTTTAGCAACACCGATTAACAATAAATCAGCTTCATCTAGGACAGTAGATAACAGAATATATCCTACTAGTTTATCTTGATTAAACAAAAAACAATTTGTATTGCTTGGATTTTTAATCGTACTTAAAAACTGTTCTTCTTGCCAAGGAGACCCAGATTCAAAAGCACCCTGACTTAACCTAAAACATTGTTTCGACAATTCAATATCTGAAACATCCAGTTGATCTCTTCTCACCCTTACGACTCCTCTAAAATTAAAAACATATCCACCGCGTCTTCCTTGTCTTCTTTATAATATCTTGGTTTAATCCCATTAACATAAAAGCCAAAATTTTTATAAATTTCAACGGCTCGATAATTTGTTTTTTTGACTTCTAAACTCATGGTTAAACACTGCCTGTTTTTCGCAAATCGCTTTGCTTCATCTAGTAATTGTTTACCAATACCATGATGTTGATATTTTGGTAAGACAGCTAAATTGGTAACATGAGCATCTGTGTTCATAATTCGAATGCCTATAAATCCTAATACCTCTGACCCATGAACTGCTTTAATGTATTGACTTTGCTGTTTTTTCGTTAATTCTAGCCAAAAAATCGTATTACTCCATGGTGATTTTCCGTAGACTTCTTTTAAAATATCCTGAAAAAGATAAATATCTGTCACTTTAGCTATTTCAAAACGAATCAAATTTTCTTTTGATTTATTTTTTAAAGAATCTCTATACTCGCTCAACATAATTAACGTCCTCTTGGGTACGATTCTCTTCCAACCATTTTTCCTCGGCTTCGACTTTTTTCAAATATGTGGGAACAAAAGCATCTATGTCTTTGATAGCTTTTGTTTGTCCGTCTAATAAATAAAAAGAAGTAGCGTTAATATCATTATCAACAATTGATGGGCTATATGTAATGTCTGACTCTTGGAATTTTTCTAAGGTCTCACTAAAAACAGCTAATTCAGGACCAACTAAAAAGATAGGTCTGTTAAGAGTTAACAAATGAGTTAGCCACTCTTCAAGTTCAGCATGTTTGTCCCCAATCACCGGTACCAATTTACCATCCAACCACTCATAAGCGCCTGTGTATACATTGTTTCTACGAGCATTAAATAGTGGCACAATTAATCCTTCAAACGCTCTTTTAGATGCTGCTAGAACTGCTAAACTTGAAATAGAGGCTAGTTCAATACCTAATGTCCAAGCTAATGTTTTAGCAGTTGTTACCCCGATTCTTAAGCCTGTATATGAGCCAGGTCCCTCAGCAATAACCACTTTTGTTAAATCACTCGGTTTTAGACCGTTAGATGTCATTAAAAAATTAATAGCTGGCATAAGTGTTACGCTATGATTTTTCTGTGTGGTACTTGTATAATTTCCAATTATTTTTTCGTTTTCATATAGGCATAATGCCATACTTTGGTTTGATGTATCTATTCCTAAAATTGTCATATGTATCAATCTCTTTTCCATAGTATTCTGATATATTGTAGCATATTTTAGACTTTTAGACTTGGAATAAGATGAAAATAAGGAGTGAAAAAATTATTCCACCTAAAAAAAATAAGATGAGGATGTTTTTCGGTCATCCTCACCTTGTTTTATTCTGTTCGCGTATCTTTGATTTTAATTCTCTCCACAACGGTTTGTCTCACAAGTAACACTGTGAATACGACACCTTCAACTTCAAAAGAAAAACCTTTTTCTACTTCATTAGGATACACACTTGTAAAATAACCACTTAAAGTTACATTACCGTTTGGATCTTCTAAATCCTTCAGTTTAAAATAATGTCTAATCTCATCGAGTTCAATTTTTCCTTCTACAAGGTACTCATTTTGTCCTAAAGGTTGAATCATCTCTTTTTCTGTGTCTAACTCGTCTTGAATATCACCAACAATCTCCTCAATGATATCTTCAATCGTAACAATCCCAACTGTCCCACCGTATTCGTCAACAACCATCGCGATATGTTTATGCTCTTCTTGCATTTTTTTCAGAACATCTTTCACGACCATAGTTTCCATAACAAAAATTGGTTTTGCTGTTTCTTCTGCTAGTAAACGATTTTTATCAATATAAGAGTCACGAACCAATTGTTGAAGCGTCACATATCCAATAATCTCATCTTTGGATTCTTTAATAACCGGGAAACGACTATACCCTACATCAATAATTTTAGGAATCGCATCTTCAATGGTCAAATCGTAATCCAAGACTTTCATATCTAAACGATTCGTCATAATTTCTTTCACTTGTCGTTCATCAAACTCAAAAATATTCGAAATATATTTAAACTCTTCTTGGTTGATTTCACCTTTGTTGTAGCTATCTGCTGCAACTAAAATAATTTCTTCTTCTGATAACGTCTCTTCTGCTTCGCCCACCATGTGAACTCCAAAAGCTCTACCAATTAAATTCGCTGAGTGATTTAGCAATTTAATAAATAAATAAGTTAATTTGTAGAAGAAATGTAGGGGTTTAGCAATCGCTAACACCACTTTTTCAGGGTTGGCTATACTATATGATTTAGGTAATAACTCACCCACTACAACCTCAACGAAGGTTACTAAAAAGTATGACAAGAAGATAGAAACTGTTAAAGTAATACTACTAGACATAGGCAGTTTACTCACTAAAGGCTCAAGCAACGTCCGAACCGTTTCTTCTCCAATCCCCCGATAATTAAGGTAGTTAAAGTAATCCCTAGCTGACAAGCACTCAAGTAATCATCTAAATGATGGACTAAATGCAAGCCTAATTTTGCGTTTTTTGTCCCATCCGCTGCCAATTGTTCCAGCTTAGATGACCTGACCTTAACTAACGCAAACTCTGCAGCAACAAACAACGCTGTCACATAAATCATCACTGCAATTAAAAATAATTTGAAACCTATCATTAAAACACCTCTCTAAATTAAATCCATACCTTACATTTTAATTGATAATAAAAAAAAAAGATACCTATATTACAAAAACAGTGATGAAAAAGGTGGTTAGCTTCAAGCAACTGGAGGAAAGAAAAAATAATTCGCGCTTTTTGAATTAATTTTTCTTTTCGAAGCTGCCTTTTGAATCACGACTAAAAAAAGATGAAAAAGGCGCTTAGCTTCAAGCAACTCGAAAAAATAAAAAATCAAAGGACTGTAACATTTACGTTACAATCCTTCTAAATTATCTATTTTTGAGTAATGAATGTTAAAAACATAAACACTGCCACTATAGCATTATTAAAGAAATGAACCAACATACTATCAATGATATTTCCTCTTCTGAAATAGGCATGACATAACATCGCACCCATTAAAGCGTACATCACAAAAGAAATAATGTTTTCTGAGAGATGGACACTTGAAAAGACAATAGATGTCATAAACATTATGAACCACTTCGGACTATTTTTAAAGAGTGTCACTGATGGTATTCCTCTAAAGACTAACTCTTCCAAGATTGGCGCCACAACACCGACTGTCAGAGACATACCACCAACAAACCAGATGTTTTTCCCACTTGCAAACATAGCTTCCAGAACCGCCTGATTTTCTGACGTGTCCGCTCCGTAAGTTGCTTGCATGAGCATTGTCATCACCATTGTAATTAGTAACATACCTACATAATAACCTAAAGCAATACCGATATCTTTAAATCCTATTTTTAATTTTTCTTTATCACCTTTTTTATGGTAATAACGCCAAGTCACAAAAATAATTAAGCCTACTAATACTATCCAAGTAATGAATAAAATTGTATTAACAATCACTGACCCTTTATTAAAAATAGGCGACAATACAGCGATTAACAACATTGGTACCTGAGTTAATAAAAAGTAGCCAAAAATGATAATTATATACAGGGCAATTGATTTGATATTTTTTAAAGCGGGTTTTTCTTCCTTCATTCCATTAAAAACCTCCTTGTCTACAATGTATCGATAAAACGAACAAAAGCTTGTTGACCTTCTGGTGTTTTCTTAAATATTTGCTGTTTCTCAAAATTAGTTGTCACAACTTCTATTACTTCTTCAGTTGTCATTTTTGTTTCCTTCAAGTTAAGTACACCTAAAATATCTACTTTATTATTTTTATTTAATAGCAGATTTTCATATTCTAACATTCTGCTAAATTCACTTGAATCATCATTTAAAACAAGTTCAGCAACATAAGCATCGCCATCTTTTCTAAAGATTGGCGTGACTGAATGTAAATTTTCACCATTCTCATCTTTGGCGATAATATCTAATGATGGATAAGAATATTGTTGCCATTTTAAAGTTAGGTATTCCATTGCGTTAATCAGATTTTTCTTAACTGACGTTTTCAATCTGATCACTGAAACAGGCCATTCAACGAGTGATGCCTCTATCGTCACAAATCCTGGAATATCAAACATGAAGTCATTTTCTGCTTCAATTAAAGGTGTTGATGCTTCTCCTCCATACAAATACCCATGAGGTAAACTAGAGGTTACTTTAGGATTATACGTCACAAAATAATGTGGGTAGATATCAACTAAATTAAGCATCGTTTCTTGGAGCTGACGATTAAATACAAACGGACTGTGTTCTTCTGGCATAAACAAACATTGCTCTTTGACATTTGGTGTCGCTGAATAAGAAAATCCCCAACTCTCACCTTTAACATTCATTCGAATGATTCGTTTATTTCGATTATTAAATACCCCATAACCTTCACTAGCAAAGCAATAATCACAGACTTCTGTTTGATCCACTTCTACTTGTTCAGGACAAACTTTTACGATAAATTGACTTTTATTAATTATCATCTCTTCTTTTGTAATTACCGTCTCATTAATATACCCATTTGTCACATTCATCAAATGGAAATAATCTGTCGCTTCTTTTTCTGAATTTTCGTAGTATTGAGAAAATAATGCGTTAACCACTGATGGTGGCGGTGTTAATAAATCTCTCAGCTCTGATGACAACACTTCTAGAGCTTTTGTATCTGTTTGAGATACTCGATTATTGCCAATTGCCATCTTTAGTAATTCTTCAATAAGTTCTTTTGATGTCAACGGTTTTTCTTCATCAGACACTGTCACTTCTTTTACTTCTCCGACTATAGATATAATACGATTAGTTAAATAAACTCGATCAAGTAACATCCAGCCACCAGACTGGATTGCCATATCTATAAAATCGTGAAGGATTCGATTCTCTTCCATTAATTAAATCTCCTCAAAATTAATATCCTGTTGGGTTTTCAACATGCCATTTCCATGCTGTTTCCAAAATCGTTGTTACGTTTGTATACTTAGGTTCCCAACCTAAAACTTTTTTAGCTTTTTCAGGTGAGGCTACTAAGATAGCTGGGTCTCCTGCGCGACGTTCAGACATCACGGCTGGAATTTCTTTGCCCGTAATTTTGCGTGCTTCTTCTACCATTTGTTTGACAGAGAAACCTTCATTACTGCCTAAGTTAAAGATATTACTTTCGTTGCCTTGGTTTAAGTAATCTAAAGCTAAAACGTGGGCTTCACCTAAATCTACCACATGAACGTAATCACGGACACATGTCCCGTCAACAGTATCATAATCATCACCAAAAATGGCAATACTTTCTCTTTGTCCTAAAGCTGTTTGTAAGATAATTGGTACTAAGTGAGTTTCTGGGTTATGATCTTCACCGATTGAGCCATCTAAACTTGCACCTGCAACGTTAAAGTATCTTAAAGCTACAAATTTAATGCCATATGCACCATCACACCAGTGCATCATTTTTTCCATCATTAGTTTACTTTCACCGTATGGGTTTTTAGGGTTAGTTGGTGTTGTTTCGTAAATTGGCACCTCAGTTGCTTCACCGTAAGTAGCCGCTGTTGAAGAGAAGATAATTTTTTTAACACCTAACTCTTTCATAACTTCTAAAGTTATTTGTGTCCCGTAGACATTGTTGTTGAAATATTTTAAGGGATCAACGACTGACTCCCCAACTAATGAACTTGCAGCAAAATGTACAACAGCAGTGACCTGTTCATTTTTGAAAACAGATAGCATAAATTCTTTATCTCTGATATCACCTTCATAGAATTTAGCGCTTTTATGAACCGCTTCCTTATGTCCTGTCAGTAAGTTATCAATGACAACGACTTCTTCACCTTTATTGATTAATGCTTGCACAGCATGAGAGCCGATATAACCTGCTCCACCTAAAACTGCAATACTCATATTATTATTTCCTCCTTCGACCATAAAAATGGGATATACCTTTCCTATTTTACACTAAAATAAGGAGAATGACTATGATTGATGGGTATAGTTGAAATATTAGCTGATTTTTTAATTTACCCCTTAAAAGCAATGTTCCTTACTTTCTCAATTATATTGCACTTCAATAGTTTATTATTTTGATTCAATGCCTCATCAAATAATTCCTTATATATTTTTTCTATTTGGTAAAAAAATAATTCAGGATTATAAACTGTATATCCTCCAGCTTTATACGGATAAATCATTGTTGGTGTTTCGTTGGATAATGCAACATTCTTATTAGTTTGTGCCTGATGTATTAATTTGCATCTTACATCTTTATAAAATGACAATCCTGTTTTTTTATTAAAATCACTGTTTAATTTCGGAATCACCACTTTAAATGCATCCTCAATTTTATTATTAGATACATGATCATTTGTTTTATCAATTCCATTTTCTAATTGATAAAACAATTCTATCAAAATACAGTTTACACTCATAAGCATAAAACCAAAGTTATCATTTCTAAGTTTCAGACATTCCTTAGCTACTCTTAAATATCTCGAATAGATTCTTTCCTTCATAATAGTTATTAATTTACCTTCTAACCCATAAATTTCGTTTTTATCTTTTTCTTTATCTAGTTGATCATACGTTTGAAGCAATAATTTAACTTCATCAACTTTTGTTTTTTCGTTAAAATACATAAGACTATTTTTAAACATACATTTGTCCCCCTACTCACTTAAAAAAATTCAGAAACATTTTTTGAACACACACCGCTAAGCATAATTTTTAAGTGTCTTTTTACTTTTAAAACTTTTATCTATTTTTGATTTCATATTAACTTTTTTAGAATGCTCCAAATAATTTTTCAATTATGTTGTAGTTATTTTAGAGTATCAGAATAAGAGCTAATGAAAACTAGTGTAGCAATTAAACATAAAAAAGAGTAGCAATTATGCTACTCAATTAATGTATCAATTCGATAAATTGTAGTCCATTATTTAGTTAAATTGTTCATCAGTTTGTTTTCAAAACTATGATAAAATGGAAATTTAATACAATCAAAAAGATATTTCACCCTATATGAACGTATTGTATAAATATTTTTTTGATAAGAATTGGACATAGATAATATAATTACATACCTAAATACTTTTTTATTTGTGATAAGTCAAAAGAGTTTATTATTACATATGCATAATCACCGTAGCTTAAAAAACGAATATTATTTTTTATTTCTTTAAGATCAGTCTGTAATATACCAGAGTTATTTTCACCAGTTAAAAAAGTTATAAAATTATCAGCTCCCTCCAAACTAAATACAATATTATAAACTCGTTTATTTAAAGATAATTTAATAGTCTCATAATAGATTGCATAGTGTTCTACTAGCCAATTTAAAATAAACATATCATCTTCTTCAAAGATTCTTTGAAAGGTTTGATTTTTTAATGGCATATTACCAAGTTCATTTTCACGATTAGAATTAGTTAATGTAATTATATCCCATATATTTTCAGTTTTTATTTTCCAAATTTCTTCATTGAATATTTTAAGATAATTTATAATCCAAATAATTGGCGCATCCATCAAATTATCTCTTGCATCATCAATTTGTTTAAAAATACTGCTATGTTCATCAATTTTTTCTTTTGCATGGTAATCGACACAAGAATCAAAATATTTCAAGGCTTGATTGTAAAGAGATTGATTTGACTCATTTGAATATTTTGAGAACAAAGAAATAAATTCCATGTGTAATTTTATGTGTTCATCATTATTTTGTAAATCTAAGGGTATGTACTCAACATCTTCTGAATAAACACTTTCGTAATCAAAAGTACGTTTACACTCATCATAAACTATTTTTAAATTAACATAATTTAATATTGATTCTTTGAGCGAGTAACTTATATAAGGCATCCAGTTTAGCTCATAGTTTGTAGATATTTCATCAGAGCTTTTATTTTTAAATAAGTAATTCGAGAAATATAACTGTTTACAAATAATATCCGTTTTGTTACAGAGTGGAGCAAGTGATAATACGCTAATAATTTCTTCAAATGAGCACAATATATCATCCATTATTTTAACTAAATTGTACGAAACTTCTGGTATAGATATACGATTGATAGGATCATATATCATCATTTTTTCAACTAATTCATCTAGTTGATATAAAAATGGATAAACTTCTTGAATTTTTTCAAAATTTAAACCATCTGGTCTTTTTTTAGTGAAAGACTCATTTATGATCATCCCTAATGAGTAGATATCAACAGCTGTTGTTGTTTCAAGCGCACCTTTTACTTTTAATTGTTCTGGTGATGCATAGTACGCATTAGCCATTCTATCACCTTGTTTAGTCAATGTAGAATCTTCACAATCGATTAAACCGAAATCTGCCAAAACAAGTCTTTCTTCATCTATCAATATATTTTCTGGTTTAATATCACGATGCGCAATATTTAGTGTGTGTAAATAACTTACTGCGTCTACTAATTTTATTAAATAATTATAAATCACTTTCCAATCAGTTATTTGGTCAACTACATTTCTAAAGGTTTTTGGATAGTACTCAGTAATGTGATAGTTTGGAGACTCTGTGGATATGTTAGAATCAAAAATTTTCAGAATTTTATCAGATTTATTAGTATTAAGAAATTCAACCTCCCTTTTAAATCTTCTTTTTGAGTTTTTGTCTTCTGATTTTAAAAACTTTATTGCATATTTTTCATTATCTTTTTCAGTAAGCCAAACCGTACCATTACCACCAGTTCCAAGTATAGCAACAAGTTTATAATCTGGAACAATAATTTGTAAATCCTCTTTCTTCATTTAAGTAACACCCTCCCTTAATTCTATATACTAATTATACTTTTTATCAACCTAAAAGTACACAATTCCTATTCTGAGTAGATAAAAAGTCAGATCGTAATTTTGCTTCATTAAATTAAATATTAGAATATCACGTAAAAATAAGCGAATAAACTAATTTAGATTAAAAAAAAAAGCGCCGGATTGGGAAACGTTGATCTGTTTTCTAAATCAATTTCTATCCTACAAAAAATATATGATCTCAACAAAGAATTAGATAATGAATTTATTTTTTGTACGAATAACGGAACTCCGATTCAAATATCAGCAATCAATTCTTTTTTACGTTCATACGTTGAACCTAAAATGACAAGCGATAAAAAATTAAGTAGTCATATTTTTAGACATACCCACGTATCTAAATTAGCTGAGTTAGGAGTTCCTCTTTATGCAATTCAAGATAGAGTTGGTCATGAGAGTAGTGATATCACAGAAAAAATATATTTACATATCACTAAAGATGTAAGGGATAAATTAAAAGTGGATATAGAAAAAATGTAAAGCTTGTCCCTTTTCTGCCCCTTTTAACTATTTACACAACTTTTATTTCAAATAGTAATGCATATTAAATAACTACACAAAATAAAAAAGCACCCTATTTTCATAGAGTGCTTCACCTATTAATAACGAATTATTAACGACGGATTTCTTTAATTCTAGCTTTTTTACCGTGTAATGCACGTAAGTAATAAAGTTTAGCACGACGTACTTTACCGTAGCGTACAACTTCGATTTGTGCAACACGTGGTGTGTGTAATGGAAACGTACGTTCAACACCAACACCGTTTGAAATTTTACGAACTGTATAAGTTTCGCTAACTCCAGCTCCACGGCGTTTGATTACAACACCTTCAAATAATTGGATACGCTCACGAGTACCCTCTACAACTTTAGCGTGTACACGCACAGTATCACCAGGTCTGAATGCTGGGATGTCAGAACGTAATTGTTCTTGAGTAATTGCTTCGATTAATGGATTCATTTTTCGATATTCTCCTTATTTCCAAAACACTCATATGTATTCTTACATAGCGGAATGTCGTAATATGTTGAGCTTTGACACTCACTGAATTATCTTAACATAATCGAGTAGAGGTGTAAAGCACTTTTTCTTTACAAGTTCTCTTCTTTTTTGACTTCTGCTAAAAGTTTTTCCATCTCTGGTGTTATCTCTAAACTTTCTAACATATCCGGACGTCTTAAAAGAGTTCTTCTTAATGATTCTTTTAATTGCCATTCTTCAATTAACTTATGGTTTCCGTTAGTTAACACGTGAGGAACTTCCATTCCTTCATAGTCAGCTGGACGTGTGTATTGCGGATGCTCTAAAAGCCCTGTTGAATGAGAGTCTCCTTTAGCTGATTCATCGTTCCCTAAAACTTCTGGTAACAAACGAACTGTTGCATCAATCATCGTCATGGCACCTAATTCGCCACCTGTTAAGACATAATCTCCTAAAGAAACCTCATCTGTCACTAGGCTGCGAATACGCTCGTCATAACCTTCGTAGTGACCACAAACAAAAACTAAATGCTCTTCTTCAGCAAATTCTTCGGCTAATTTTTGGTTAAAAGGCTTCCCTGCTGGATCAAGCAAGATGATACGTTGCTTTTTATGTCCCGCTTCTTCTTGAATGGATTTAATCCCATCATGAATCGGTTGAACTTTTAACAGCATTCCAGCTCCGCCACCATATGGATAATCGTCCACTTGTTGATGTTTATTTGTTGAAAAATCACGGAAGTTGCTGACATGCACATCTAATAAATTTTTATCGATTGCTTTTCCTAAGATTGATTCCGTTAAAGGCCCTTCAAACATTCTTGGAAATAACGTTAATACATCTATTCTCATCATTAATCAATCAATCCTTCTGGAATTTCGACTTCCACACGACCATTTGCCACGTCAACTAAAGTTACCACTGATTCAATGTAAGGAATCAAGATATCTTTTTCACCTTTTTTATTTTGACCGATTACCCACACGTCATTAGCTCCAGGTGAAAGAATTTCTTTAATTGTTCCTAAAAGTTCGTTGTTTTCATCAAACACTTCTAAGCCAACAATTTGGTGATAATAATAGGCATTCGCTTCTAATTTACCTAAATCTTCTTTATCAACTTTTAAGATACCATCACGATATTTTTCTACATCATTAATATTTGGGTGATCCTCAAAACTAATAATGTCAAAGTTCTTATGTTTACGATGACTTCTTACAGTTAAAGTAATTGGTTTTTTATTTTCTTGGAATAAAAATAGTTCTTTTCCTTTTTTATAGCGTTCTTTTGAAAAATCCGTTTTTGAAATCACTCGAACTTCTCCTTTAATGCCTTGTGTGTTAACAATCTTACCCACGTTTAAATATTCTGTCACTTGTGTAACCCCTCTTCATCTAAAATGTCTCATACATTGTATCACTGAATACTAGTAAGTGTCATTAAAAAACATGCTTAGCTAAAAGGATTATAAAAACGCCCTTGATTTAAGTAAATTAAGGTGAAACTTACTCCCATAATTAAGACTGAAAAAAGCATAATCAGAAAATCAACTTTCTCAAACTTTTTCTCTGAATACCATGTTCTTTTTTTATGATTACCAAAACGACGTAATTCCATGGCAGTACTAATAACTTCGATTCGCTCTAAACTTGAAAGAATTAAAGGGAAAACAATAGTCATTGCGCCCTTTACTCTTTTAAGCAAAGAAGCTTTTTTACTAATTTCATAGCCACGTGCTTGTTGAGCTGAAGAAATATCAAAATAGGTTACTTGTATGTCTGGAATATAGCGAATCGCTAATGACACTGAGTAACAAACTTTATAACTAATCCCAATTTTGTTCAAGCTTGAGGCAAACTCACTTGGATTGGTTGTTAGTAAAAAGATTAAAACAAAAGGAATCGTACTAAGGTATTTCAAGACTAAATTAAATTCATAAAACAATTGCTCCTGTGTTAAATTAAATCTCCCAAACCCTTCCCAAATGACTGTTTTACTGTCATAAAGTACTGTGCCATACTGAGGTGAGAATAAGTAAACTGCTAGTAAATTAAGAACTGAAAAAACGGCAATAAACTTAACCACAAAGGATACATCTGACCATTTAATATGTGAAATTTTAAAAAGTAATATAGACAGTACACTTGTAAATAGTAAAAAACGTGTATCGTAAGTTGTCATACAAGCCACCGATATCAAAATCAAGGCAACCAGTTTCGTCGTCCCATTTACTCGGTGCATAAAGCTATTTCCTGGGATATACCCAAGCATTTGGTGTTCTCTCACTTATTTCTAACCTCCCTATCGTAGGTAATGAATTTATTAACAAATGATACTGGTTCTTCGATACCGATTTTTTTAGCAAAAGTAAAGAGGTTTGTTTCTTTTAGATTGGCTGATTTTACTAAGGTTCCGTTCGTTAAGACATCAACTGGTGATGTATCTGCGACAATTTTCCCATCTGTTAAAACTAAACATCTCTTCGTGTACTCAATCATCAAGTGCATGTCATGAGTAATCATTACCACAGTCATTCCCGTTTGATTAATCTTTTCTAGGAAATTCATAATTTCGGTGTAATGACGATAATCTTGTCCTGCAGTAGGCTCATCTAAAATCAACATCTCAGGTTCCAACACTAAAATAGAAGCAATCGTCACCCGTTTCTTTTGCCCATAACTTAAAGCTGAAATCGGCCAGTTTCTAAAAGGATACAAGCCGCAAGTTTTAAGTACCGCTTCCACTTTTTCTTGAATCACCTCTTCTGGTAATCCTCGTAATTCTAATCCTAGAGCAACTTCTTCACGAATCATTTTTTTAGAAATCATTTGATTCGGATTTTGCATCACATAACCAATACGGTCAGCACGTTCTTTGATTGATAAGTTTTCCATGTTGTCATTCTGCCAAGTCATTTGACCAGAACTCTTAACAAACCCACAAATAGCCTTTGCTAAGGTTGATTTTCCTGCCCCATTTTTACCAACAAGACTAATCATCTCACCTTTTTTAAACGAAACACTAATATCATTTAACACTTTTTTGTTGCTATTAACATATTCGTAGTTGATTTGATTTAAGTTAAGTAGATCGAGATTATTCGTTTCTTTCATACTCTCATCGTGTTCTAAAGACCATTGATCCACTAAAGGTTTTATTATTTCAGCATTTAAACTAGAAAGTTGGTCGACTTTTTCGATTTTTTCTAAAGGCACCTTAGCATATTTCATAGCTGTTAAATAAAGAGGTTCACGAATGCCGTATTTTTCTAACAAATCGCCTCTAAGTAAGCTATCCGGTGTTGTATCTACTATGATTTCCCCCTCATCAAAAAGGATAACCCTATCCATTGGAATATGTAAAACATCTTCTAAACGATGCTCAATAATAACGATCGTCGCATTGGTTTTTTGATGAATTTTTTCAATTAATTCCATGGCTTCAAGACCTGCTTGTGGATCTAAATTAGCTAAAGGCTCATCAAACAGTAAAATAGGTGAATCGTCCACTAAAACGCCTGCCATAGAAACTCTTTGTTTTTGACCACCAGATAAGTCTTGTGGTTTGTGGGATTCATAGTTTACTAAATCCACTTCTTTTAACCATTTTTCCACTTGTTGATGCATCTCTTTTGTTGCTACATTGTCATTTTCAAGTGAAAAAGCGATATCTTCTCCGACTGTTAAACCGATAAACTGGCTATCTGTATCTTGAAGTACCGTACCTACTTGAAAAGACAGCTCAAATAAATCTGTTTCTTTGATATTATGACCATTAATGTAAACCTCACCTGTCAGTTCACCTTTATAAATATTGGGAATTAGCCCGTTTAAACAATTACCAAATGTTGATTTTCCGCTACCACTAGAGCCAATGACGAGTAATTTTTCACCTTGATTCACCTTTAAATTGATTCCTTTTAGCGTAGGTGAAGCTTGGCTGTGATATTGAAATGATGCCTCTTTAAATGAAATAACTTCATTTACCATACTCTGACTCCTTTAACGAAAAAGGCTGACTCAGCTGTCAGCCTCTTTTTATTTTTATAAATAAGAAATTAAAGACACTCTATTTTCAGAGCCAAACGCCTTTTTCACTACTTTTGTTAATCCGAGTTCAAAAGACAACCCCTGCGACGGCTTCACAACCAAAAATTAATCCAAAAAGCGAATTATTTTTTGGTTCCTCCAGCCGCTTGGGGCTAACCGTCTTTTTCACTACTTTATTTAATCTTTTGAGAGTGTTCCTTTTTTGGTTCTTGATGAAGCATAGGCGATCATTAATAATGTCCCCACCACACCTGCTGAGATTGAATTACTGATTAAACCAATCACGCCTTGTGTGTATACTTTGCTTGCTGGTTCTGCATAGATTATAACATCTAATGTTGGTGCAACCAATCCCCAAACGAAGGCATTCGCTAAAATTTGCCCTATATTAAAATAAATCATATCTTTTTTAGTAAAAATTCCTTCTTCTAATTTGAATCTTTTCCCAATAAATCCAAATATCGCGCCGATTAAACCTGAACAGATGATCCATGACCACCAAGGCGTTCCGTAAGTTGTAAAGTCTTTAATTGTGTGACCTATAAAACCAATTAAAGCGGCTGGTATTGGTCCAAATAATGCTCCCATTAGCGCTAAAAATCCATACGCTACTTGTAATTCCGTATTCGGCATACCTGATGGGATAGCAATAAATCTAAATAATATAACAAAAACTGCTGCGCCGATCCCAATCGCCACGATATCTTTAACTGATAAATCCTTTTTCATTGTAACATTCCCCTTTTAATCAAAAATAATTTTCGGTGCTTTACGTATTTCAATTTTCCACTCATCGCCTGTACCAATGTTATATAGGTCAGAGAAAGAATCTTGATTGACCGCCACACCTAAATTAACCAGTGAATTAACGTAAACAAGAGGTTCTCCCACATTAACATCTGCAAAGGACTTCGCAAACTTCATAATATTTTGATACACTTTTTTATTGTCATGATAAATCGTCACTTGTAGTGAGTTGCCATGTTCGATATCAATTTCTTTCATGAATGTTGATGGAATACTTGTCCAAAGTGAGCCAAATCGAACGTCTAAAACATCAATACTTCCCTTCATGATTGTACCATCTAATGTGGAATCTGTAATCTCAAGTTTTTGAATGTTATCAACATCTGTTACACTGCCTAATTCTTCAAAGGTTACTTCACCAGAAGCCATGCGCGCGCCATTATAAGCATAAATATCTCGACCATGGAAGGTGTGGCTTTCTTCTGAGTGTGGTAAACGTGATTTCACTTCATCAATCAAGCGAACTTCTTCAAGTCCATCGTAGTGAGAAATATGAGTTAATGAACCATTATCTGGTGTAATAATATAATGACCTGATTTTGTTTTGGCTACTACACTTTGACGCTCACTCCCAACACCAGGGTCAACTACGGATACAAACACAGTTCCTACTGGCCAATATTTTACAGTTTGGTATAGACGATACGACGCCACCCAAATATCGTAAGGTGGGATATCATGTGTTAAATTTTCTATTGAAATAGTTGGACTTACAGTGTAAGCAACGCCGTACATGGCACTCACAGCCCCATCTACTAATCCAAAATCTGTTTGTAATACTAAATAATTATTTGACATAATCAATCTCCCTTAACTTTTATTGACTACATCATACTTAATTTTTTTCGGAAAATCAATTATTTTCGAACTATAACTAGCATGTTTTTATCCATTGTTCGGTTTTACGTATTTCAACTTTTAAGAAAGAGAATAGACGTTCCCATTTTTTTATAGTATAATAATGTACTTTAAAAAAATGGAGGTACTTTCATGAATCAAGACATTATTGTAGTAAACGCTCGACAAAATAACTTGAAAAACATTTCTTTACGCATCCCTAAGCACCAACTAACCGTTTTTACTGGTGTTTCTGGATCCGGGAAATCTTCTCTTGTTTTTGAAACATTAGCAACTGAGGCTAATCGTCAACTTTACAGCTCATTTAGTGCCTATATCAGAAACAAGTTACCTCATCATGAAAAACCTGAATTTGAATCCGTTCAAAATTTAACCACAACAATCATTGTTGACCAAAAGCCGATTCAAGGTAATTCTAGATCAACCGTTGGAACAATGACTGATATTCATCCGATGTTACGACTTTTATATTCTCGTTACGCAAGCCCTAGCATCGGTTTATCAAATGCATTTTCTTTTAATGACCCTACTGGTATGTGTTCTACTTGCCAAGGGCTGGGAACTACGACAACAATTAATTACGACCGACTACTTAATAAAGAAAAAAATTTAGCAGACGGTGGGATTCAATTCACACCTCTAACCAATAGTTCTTGGCAATTTAATATTTATCTCAACTCTAGTTATATTGATAAAAATAAGAAATTAAAGGATTATTCAGAAGAAGAAATGAACTATCTATTATATGGAAATAAAGACATTGAAGAACATGTGGTTGTTTCAGACACTGGTAAAGTTAAGTATGAAGCTTTAATCCCACGATTAGAGCGATTATTTATAAAGAAGGACTTAAATTCTAGTAACAAATCAGTAAAAGAAGCGGTTGAATCGATCACCTCTTCCTCACCCTGTACTCACTGTGATGGGACTCGCTTAAATGATTTAGCTCGTTCTGCTAAAATAAATGATCTTTCCATTACAGATTTATCGAGTATGGAGCTTTCTGAGTTGGTTCCCACCTTAAGAGAGATGAAAAATATTGATATTATTCCTTCAATTATTGAACCCATTGAACGAATTGTTCATATTGGTTTAGGGTATCTTTCCTTGGATAGAGCAACGCCTAGTCTTTCTGGTGGTGAAGGACAACGCCTTAAGATGATTCGATACTTAGGTAGTAGTTTAACAGATATGACTTATGTTTTTGATGAACCTAGTATTGGTCTTCATCCTCGTGACGTTCATCGTTTAAACGAGATGCTTCTTAGTTTGAGAGACATGGGTAATACAGTTTTAGTTGTGGAACATGATCCAGATGTGATTAAAATTGCCGATCATATTATCGACATGGGACCTTTTGCCGGCAGACATGGTGGCGAAGTGACGTTTACTGGAACGTATCAGGAGCTTTTAGATGGTGACACATTAACAGGTCGTGCTTTAAATCAAGAAATAACCTTTAAGGAACAAACCAGAATACCAACAGAGTTCTTCCCTATCAAAAATGCCTCAACTCACAACTTGAAAGGAATAGATGTGGCTATCCCGAAAGGAATTTTAACCGCAGTCACTGGTGTCGCTGGTTCTGGAAAAAGTTCACTAATTGCTGGAGAGTTTCTAGCACATTATCCAGAAGCCATCGTGGTGAATCAAAAACCGATTGGTCGGAGTTCCCGGGCAACGATTACTACCTACACTGGTATTTTTGATGATATTAGAGACTTGTTTGCCAAAGAAAATAAAGTTAATAAAAGCTTATTTAGTTTTAATTCAAAAGGTGCTTGTCCTAAATGTAAGGGAACAGGAGAAATAAAAATGGATATGGCATTCATGGATCCGGTCACCGTTATTTGTGAAAGTTGTGGAGGTCAAAGGTATAATGAAGAAAGTTTATCTTTTGAATTTAGACAGAAAAAGATTACTGATATACTTTCTATGACCGTTGAAGAAAGTATTGATTTCTTTGAAGGTTTTTCTTTCCATAAAAAACTTCTTACCTTAATGGAAGTTGGGCTCGGCTATATCTCCTTAGGTCAGCCATTATCCACTTTATCTGGTGGTGAATTACAACGGATTAAATTAGCCACACAACTAGATAAAACAGGAGCTATTTATATTTTAGATGAACCAACTACTGGTCTTCATAAATCAGATATTGAAAAATTAGTGGCTATCTTTAATCGGTTAGTCGATCTTGGTAATACAGTGATTATCATTGAGCATAACACTGATATGATGAAACTCTCTGATTGGTTAATTGATATCGGTCCCGAAGCAGGACGACACGGCGGTGAGTTAATTTATTCTGGCATACCAAAACAAATCCTTAACGAACCCAATTCATTAACGGGACTAGCACTTAAATAACGTGATGAAAAAGGCGTTTAGCTCTGAGCAATTGAAGGATACATCTATATAAAGAAAGAGAAACTGAAAATATTTCATTCAGTTTCTCTTTCTTTTTTTACTTCACTAAACTAATTCTCTTAATAGAATTCCCTGCTACTTGTGGTGGAATTGAATAAGTCATCGCAGTTGGTGTTTCAAGTTCAAATTCAATCTCAGAACCCACTTCAAAGTCTTCTGGTTTCATGTCTTTATCGAAGATGTTCATATCTGCTAAAAGAACAACACCATTAGCATTCATCATATCTGCTAATTTTTCTTCATCTTTAATCGCTGTTACTTTTTCAAAACTCATAATAATCGTATCTTCATCAATAATCGGTGTTTCTGATAATTTACCTTTAAATGTCGCACTACCTATCTTCATTTCCTTTTGAGTCGTCTCCACTGTTTCTTTCGTTTCATTTGTTTTTAATTCTTCTTTTTTTGAACATGCACTTAGAGTAAGCGCTATAAAAAGTGTGCTTAGTAAAACTAATCTTTTTTTCATCCAATTCACCTAATTTCTATTTTATACCTCTATTTTAAATTAAAAAACTGCGGGCGTAAATCATTACCTTAGTGATTTAATAAAAAAAGCTTAGTCAAAATTGACTAAGCTTTCATGCTACCATCTAAAATATTTAAGCGAACCTTTTTAGGTTCATTTGTTCGTACACTATAAACGATTGTTCGAATAGCTTTAGCCACTCGTCCTTGTTTACCAATGATACGTCCAATATCCTCAGGGGCAACGGTTAGGTTGTACTCCATATATTGGTCACCTTCAGCAACTTCTAAATGGACACTTTCAGGCTGACTAACTAACGGACGGACAATGGTTAATACCAAATCTTTAACATCAGTCATTCAAATTCCCACCTTATTTTTTAGTGTATTTAGCTTCGTGATGTTTTTGCATAATTCCTTCACGAGATAAAAGGTTACGTACTGTATCAGAAGGTTGAGCACCTTTAGATAACCATCCTAAGATTTCTTCTTCTTTAACTGTAACTTGTGCAGGGTTAACTAATGGATTGTAAGTTCCTACAACTTCGATGTAACGTCCGTCACGAGGAGAACGAGAATCTGCTACTACCATACGATAAAAAGGTTTCTTTTTAGAACCCATACGTTTTAAACGAATTTTAACTGCCATTGATTGGCACCTCCAGATATATATTTCTTAATCACAAGAAGTATCATAACAGTTTTTTTTGAGGTTGTAAAGTGTTTTTTCTTTACAGGTTAAATTTTTATTTATTTCTCTCTATTGGATAAGTCATTCCAGTTGTAAAAGGCTTAAATCCAAGATTTTCATAAAAATCAATTAAATGATCTTCACACATCAGTTGAGGGAACACTCGCTGATTTTTACAATGAGTCACTAAATTTTCGATGATATCTTTCCCAATTCCTTTACGTTGATATGCTGGTAACACTCCTACTCCACAAATCAATCCTGTAATCACACCGTCAGAGATAATTCTTCCTGTTCCAATTAACTTTTCTCCATCATAATAATATAAACTGTACCAACTGCCTTAACACATCTTCTCAAGTTCTACCTCAGATAAATTAACCCGGTTCCAACCTAACTCTTGATATAAATTAGAAACATCAACAATATCTTGATAATTATTTTTTATTTCGTACATACTTCACCTCAAAATTTCAATTTATAAGCATCTGCCAAGCTGAGATTCCCCACTGAAAACTGGATGATACCATTAGCTATCAGTTCATTTGTTGCTTGTTCTAACAGAGTTTTATCCTCTAAACGAAGGAGTGAGTCATTTGTTGATAAATGAATGATTGGATAAGTTTCACTAAGTTTATTCATTACATTTTCTTCTAAATAAGGAATTTTTATGTAAATTGACTTATCTCCGTAACCAATTTCTTTATCTAAGTAGAGATTCATTTTGCCATTTTCAAGAAAATAAATTCGGTCTGAGTATTTTTCTAAATTTTCTAGTAAGTGGGAGGCAATGATGATTGTCTTCCCCTCATTTTTTTTACGAACAATCACTTGAGAAATCAACTCAACATTTTTAGGATCTAGCCCGTTCATGACTTCATCCATTAACATAATTGAGGTATCACTCATAATTTGAAGAGCAAAGCATAATCGTTGCTTCATTCCTAGTGAATAGCTGGATACTTTCTTTTTAACATAATGGCTCATCTCAAGTTCACTAACAATATCTTCTACTGAAAGCCGCGTGATTTGCCATAATTCTTGATAGAGTTTTAAATGATCGTATCCTGATAAATGACCATACAAATCATTTTGATCTGGCATCATAGAAATCACTTGATAAAGTTCATTCTTTTTACTGTCCTTTTTGTAGGTTTTTGAGCCATTTACAATCACTTCACCTGTTTGAGGTTTCAGATAATTCATCATCACATTGAGCATGGTGCTTTTACCTGTTCCATTTGGCGCAACTAATCCCACCACTTCACCTGCTTTAAATAAGAAACTGATATCATCTAACACTTGAAGCTTTCCAAAATTCACTGAAATATTCTTTAATTCAATCATGTTTTACCTCCTCTTTTAAACAATTGATTTTTTCATTCGACTTGAGATACCTACTAAAATCAACATTACTAAGCAACTTACACTCAGCACAAGCAGTCCACTTTCATAACTTAACTGAGTATCTGAGAAGAAAAAGCCTCGATGTCCTGACACGATTTCTCCCAACCTAATATAACTTGATGGTAAATAAGTAATGCTATGAATATCTCCATACCCCGCACGATTATATAGTAATTCTGTAAATGGTAAACATAACAGAATCAGCAGTATAAAGTAACTGTTGTTTATCCAAATACCTAAAAATAAACTAATTAAACTGATTAATAACACAAGTAAGAATAGTAATAAAAGAAATTGCAGCATCATTTGCCACATTGGAACTGTTTTAAAAATGACATCTCCTAGTACTGCTAAATCACCTTGAAACGAGCTGATGACTGTAGGTAAATCTAGCCTACCAAATTCGCCGAAGATTCCCATACCAATGAAGCCAATCAATAAAGGAATTAAACTTAAAAAGGTTCCTATAAGGACGATAGACATTTTGGTTAAAAGCTGAGTCGCGCCAGATATTGGAAAATTTTTAGTGACAGATTTATGTTTTCTGTCTTTCGTCACAATATCCATCGAAAAGAATGCCGCTACAAGGACCATAATTAAAGGTAGTAGATAATCCATTAACCGCCTAAAGGATTGAATCGCTGTTTTTTCATTGATTTCGTTTAAAGTAACGGATGAATCTAACTTAGCGTAGTCTGATAATTTGTAATGCATGGCTGAAGTTGCGTAATAAGCTTCTTGAGCCGCGTCAGGATTACCATCTTTGTAATATAAAGGATTCCACTTATCCACACTAATCATGTACCAATCACTTCTAACTTTGGCAAACTCCGAATAATTTTTCTCCTCTAACAAAGCTAATTGTTGTGCTTCACTTTCAACAATTGGTGGAAATGCATCAATCGCACTTTGTGTGTCTGGATGGGTAGCTCCTTCACGATTCACGGTTTTTAAAAATTTATCTTTCGTTGTGTAACTTGCTTCTATTTTTTCAGGGACTATTTTTTCTAAATACTCAAAATTATTTTCAATTTGGAACCAATAGAAAAATGAAATAAATAAAACTAGCAAATAAATACCAATGTTTTTATGACTTGTTATAAATTCACGCCACTCATGTTTAAAATATCCCTTCATTAAGCACGCCCCCTTTGTCCACTTTTGTTCTGATACAGCAAAGAGGTGCCCCATAATAACACAGTAGACATCACTAACAGATAAGCTAAACCAACAACCGGATTATACAAAGCACTGTAACGACCTCCAAGATATGCCCCATCAAAAAGTTGTGTTGGAATCAAATAACTTCCTAAGTACATCGGAAAATCCTTCACTTGATTCGTTAATAACAATGACACGCCGAAAAATGTATTTTCAATCATCAGGGTCAAATAAAAATTTTTTGTTAGTAAATTTAAACAAGCTGATAATGATAATGTAAATAAAAATACAATGCTTAGATACAGTAAATAGGCAACAATCACTTGCCAATTTTGTAGAATTCTAAAATGAATCACTTGAATCACATTGCCAAACATTAAATCATTGGTTGGATTTCCTATAAAAAAAGCTAACACAGCTCCTAAAATAATTGCTAGAAGAATACTACTAAACAACAATAAATAAATCGCTAAAACTTTTTTAACTAAGCGTTGACTAAAAGTATTAGGTTGCCCTTTTGTTAGAGAGGGATGTTCAAACTCATCCTCTAAAATATTCGCACTCACAAAGGAACACATGGGAAACCAAATAAATCCTAAAATTGATAAAAACAATAATATTAAAGTGCTCACTGTTTCTGGTTTTAAAATAATTTCTTTAGGATGTTCCCGTAAATAAGTAAAGTACAGTTGATTTTTTTGAATTATTTCTTCTTTTGGCTGAAGCAAAGCTAATTCATCTGTAAAATTAGGATCACTTCTTAAAACCTCTTGATGTTTGGTTAATTCTAAACTAGCCTCAATATAGTTTTTAGGTTTATCAAATAAAATTCCATTTAATTGCTTGGCTAATTCCGATTTTTGTAACAAAATATTCTGATAGGCTGTACTTCCTTCTACTGCGTCTAGGCTTTCATAAAAAGAAAGAGCACCTTGAACTCTGGCACTTTCTTTTCTATTTTGCTCTTGAAAGGTTTCAAATTGATCCACATGAACAAAAATAAAAAGCCCCAACATTAGAAAAATATTCACCAACATAAACAGAATATTTATTGGTTTTTTTATGTTTTTTCTCAACTCACCCAACAAACATCACCTTCTAATCTTTCTATTTTGTTATTATTATATCATTAATTTTTAATAAAAAACCACTTATGAATATCTTTTCACAAGTAACGTTAATTAAATAAAAAGAAGAGAACAATTACGTCCTCCTCTTACTCAGTCAATTCATTCATTCGATATCCCACACCAATTTCTGTTTGAATAAAAATTGGTTCAACGGGGTTCTTTTCTATTTTTTTGCGTAGGTTCGACATATTCACTCGTAACGTTAAGCTACTCATACTTCCTAATCCCCAAACTGCTTTTGTTAGAAAATCATGAGTTAAAACTTTTCCCATATTTTCCATCATAATTTTTAGCAGTAGATATTCGTTTTTAGTTAAATGAATCAGCTCTTCTTCTAGTTTCACTTGATGTTTTTCTATATCAAGCGCCAATTTACCATTTATTAAAACCACCGTTTCCATTTCTAAGGCGTTCTTTTTAAAATGACGATTAGCAGTTCTAATTCGAGCAAGGAGCTCATTACTCCCAAAAGGTTTGGTTAAGTAATCATCTGCATCTAAATCTAGGGCTTGAACTTTTGATTGTTCATCAGACCTTGCAGATATCACAATAATTGGAATAGGACTTTCTTCTCTAAATTCTTTCAAGAACAACATCCCATCTTTATCTGGTAATCCTAAATCCAATAAAATTAACTCAATCGGATGAGTTCTTAAGTACATCTCCGCTTGACTAACAGATTCAGCATGAAGGACCTCATATCCTTCACCTTTAAGCAAGGGCAGCAAAAAATTAACAATACTTTGATCATCTTCAACTAATAAAATTTGCATAAATCATGCCTCCCTTCTCCCTTTAATCTCAACTGTCACATCGATTAATTGTTCATTTAATAATTTAGCATAGATTTTCCCACCATGAGCACTTACTATGGTTTTGACAATGGATAAGCCGATGCCTAGTCCTTTTTTAGAATCGACCACGTTTTCTTCATCATTATCTTCAAACAACTTGTTGAGATAAGCTACATCTTTAGTCTCACCATAATTCAACACATGAAGTTTTACTTTGTGCTTTCCTTCTTCCACAGTTAAATAAATTTTGGAATCTTTTTCTCGGTACCGCACACTATTCTCTAGTAAATTAAAGACAACTTGTTCCATTAAGATTGGGTCCACTTGAACCAAAATTAACGCCTCAGGCAAGGTCACTTCAAGTTCAACAGTTGGATAATATTTTTTAAGTCGCTGAATAGCGGCAGACAAAACATCATCTAACACTTCCTCACTTGTTGTAACTTCCATCTTTTGAGTATCGATTCGTGTGATAGACAGTAAGTTTTCAATCATGCGAAGGAGCCACTCTGAATCTTTCTTAACACCTAAAAGCAGATTTTCTTTATCTATTTCTGTGAGTTTTGCTTTTTCTTTGTCATTTAAAATCATCTCAATAGAACCAGAAATCCCTGTTAAAGGCGTTCTTAAATCATGAGAAACAGCTCTTAACAAATTGCCTTTTGTTTTTTCTTTTTCTTTTTCAATATGAATGGTTTCTTTTTCTTGTTGCAATAATTTCTGTTCAATCGCAATTGCCATTTGGACTACCACTAGTCGAATAAAAGAAAGATTTTCTTCCGACAGTAGCTCATTTTCAGCAGATACCCCGACACCAATCACTGCTACTGTCTCCCCTTTTAAAATAACTGGAAAATAGCGTCCTTTAGCACCTGCTAAAGTATCTGTTCCTTTACCCGCTTCTTTTTGATTAATAAAACTCCAATGAGCAATCGCTGTTTCTTCTTTATTTTCTAGCAGAACTGGTTGCTTTTTAGGTGTTGCTAAACTTTTTACAGTCTCATCAAATTCTTGATAATAAATAAAGATATCTCGATTTAAATTATCAGAAAGGTAAGTTGCTGTAATTTGAAGAACCTCTTGTAAGTGATTGGTTAGTAAGTAGCGCCTGTTTAAATCATACAACATTTGAATTTGTTGCTCTTTTCTTGCTGATGAAATAGCACTGGCTTTCATTCTGACCATGATGTTACTTACAATCAATCCAACTACCAGCATAAAAACTAAAGTAAAAGGATAACCTTCTTTTAACACCGTGAGAGAATGATACGGATACACAAAAAACCAGTTAAACAAAATAACGCTAAAGATAGATGATAAGGTACTCCATAAATAACCTTTAGTTACTCTTGAAACAGAAATAACCATTAATAAATATAAAATAATAATATTTTGATCCCCAAATCCACTTCCAAAGAGGGTTAATGAAATCAAGGTTGTCACAACTAGTAGTAAAAAGGTCGTTGTTAAGTCTCTAAAACGAAATTTACCAAATAATTTTTTACTCATCACAAGCCAATTATTTTTAGGTTTTAGTTCTTTCTCATCATAAGGAAGTAAATGAATCTCTGTTTGATTTAATTCATCAAATAATTTATCTTCAATTGGTGTTCGAAATACCTTCTTCCACCAAGGGAGGGTAACATTTTTACCTAATACCAAATCAGTAATTCCTTGTAACTTAATAAAAGAAACGATGGTTTCAACTAAATCATAACTTTCAATGGTTATTACTTCAGCTCCGAGTTTTTCAGCTAATTTTACAAGCTCAGGATGATCATCTTCACTATCTTCTGTTTTAATATTTAGTGCAAACCACTGAACTCTTAAAAGTTGGGACAATCGAGCTGTCCATCTCAAGGTTCTTTTCGTTAAAGCAACCTCATCTCCTAAAATCAAGGATAAAAATTTACCATCTATCCCCATTAATTTAGATGAATCTTTATTTTCATTAATTGTAATATGATCGGCTGCCTTTTGAATCGCCAAACCTCTAAGTAAATTCAATTTTTCAGGAATAAAAAAATTTTGCAAGGCTCGGTCTGTGTTAGCTTTTTGATAAATTTTACCTAGCCTTAAACGTTCTAATAAATCTTCTGCCGCAATATCAATAACTTTTAGTGAGCTTTCTGAGAAAAAAACATCTGGCACCGTTTCTTTGACCTCTACTCCAGTCATCTCTTCTACGACATCATTTAAACTTTCAATATGCTGAACATTGACGGTTGTATAAACATCTATTCCGGCTTTTAGAAGTTCTTCAATATCTTGATACCTCTTCTTATTGCGTGCTGTTTCTGGATTGGTATGTGCTAGTTCATCCACTAAAATCAAATCAGGATGGCACAATAATGCGCCATCCAAATCAAAATCTTCTAATTGAATCCCTTTATAATCATACATTTTTTTAGGTAAAAGAGTTAATCCATCTAACAAAGCGGTTGTTTCTGGCCTAGTATGTGGTTCCACGTATCCCACAGCCACATCTCTTCCTAACTTCACTTGATCATGAGCTTCCTCAAGCATCGCATAGGTTTTACCGACTCCTGCTGCATAGCCAAAGAAGACTTTCAATTTTCCAGGATATTTTTCTTCCTTTACTTGCTGTAACCACTCGTCCGCTGACATTTTTTTAAGATTCAATTAGCTTCACCACCTATTTATTTGTTTCATCCAAGGCAAGGTTAACTTCTAAAACATTGACTCTTTCTTCCGTATTAAGAGGTGTTACCTTGCTCACTATATGCTCGTTTATTATAGCACCTACTTTTTCTTCTGTCATTTGTCGCTCTTTAGCAATTCGTGGAATTTGATACTCCGCAGCTTTTAAAGAGATATCTGGATCAAGACCACTACCAGAAGCCATTACCAAGTCAGCTGGCACTTTATCTTTTCTTCCTTCAATTGATTGACGTTCTTTAACTCGTGAGCTAACCGCTTTTTCTTGTTCATCAGACACAGGTGATAGTTGGCTAACTTCTTGTGGTCTACCCTGTAAATACTTAGGACTTTCATAGGTTTGACCTAATAGTTTTGATCCAACCACTTTATCATCTTTTGTCACAAGTTGGCCGTTAACCTCATCATTAAATAAGGCTTGACCAATCCCTGTCATGCTTAGTGGGTACAAGATACCTAAGATAACCGTCATTAAAAACATAAATTTCAATGAGATTTTTAAAGAATTTTTCATTTTATATCCATCCTTTTAAAAAAATAGTAATGTGAGTAGCATATCTAAGAGTTTAATTGCTATAAATGGTGCCACAATGCCACCTAAACCATAAACCAATAAGTTATGAGAGAGTATTTTATTAGCTGGCATTTCTTTATAAGACACACCTTTTAAGGCTAGCGGAATTAAGAACACAATAATCACCGCATTATATATCACTGCCGAAAGAATCGCTGTCGTTGGATTGGTTAAATTCATAATATTTAGCGCACTTAATTCTGGGTAAATACTAAAGAAAAGAACTGGAATAATCGCAAAGTATTTGGCAATATCATTAGCAATACTAAAGGTTGTTAAAGCCCCACGAGTCATTAGTAGTTGTTTACCAATCTTCACAATGCTGATTAATTTTGTTGGACTAGAATCTAAATCAATCATATTCCCAGCTTCTTTAGCTGCTTGTGTTCCTGTATTCATCGCTACTGCCACATCAGCCTGAGCTAAAGCTGGCGCATCATTGGTCCCATCTCCCGTCATTGCAACTAAGTGACCTTCACTTTGATATTTACGAATTAAATCCATTTTATTTTCAGGTGTTGCTTCTGCTAAAAAGTCATCTACGCCAGCTTCTGCGGCAATTGCTGCAGCAGTCATGGGATTATCTCCTGTTATCATAATCGTTTTAATGCCCATTTTTCGCATATCTTCAAATTTTTCTTTGACGCCATTTTTTACAATATCTTTTAAATAAATCACACCAAGAACGATATTATTTTTAACAACAACTAATGGTGTTCCACCAACTTTGGCAATTTCTGAGACAATCTCATCACAGTCTTCAGGATAAATTCCCCCAGATTCTTCAACAAAAATCCTCATAGTATCCGCAGCACCTTTTCTGATGGAATCCCCATCATAATCAATCCCACTCATTCTTGTTTTCGCTGAAAACTCAATGAACGTCATTTCTTTTTGATTCATCACACGTTCCCTTATTTCAAAACGTTCTTTTGCTAAAATAACAATACTACGACCTTCTGCTGTTTCATCGGCAATAGAGGATAATTGCGCTGCATCTGCCAATTCTTTTTCAGAAACACCTAAAACTGGACGAAATTCACTAGCACGGCGGTTTCCTAGGGTAATCGTTCCAGTTTTATCTAATAAAAGGATATCCACGTCACCGGCCGCTTCAATGGCTCGTCCACTCATCGCTACTACATTTTCTTTATTTAAACGACTCATTCCCGCAATACCAATTGAGGAAACTAAAGCACCAATCGTTGTCGGTGCTAAACAGACAAGTAAAGCTGTTAATGTGGTAATTGAGATTGCTTCACCTTTCCCTACTAACTGACTTGAAAAATCAGTAAAGGTATAAAGCGTTGCTGTGACAATCAAAAAGATGATCGTTAAGGTAATTAAAAAGATTTGTAACCCAATCTCATTAGGTGTTTTCTTTATCTCCGTTCCTTCTACCATGGAAATCATTTTATCTAAGAAAGAATGACCACTTTCAGCTGTTACTTTGATGATTAGAAAATCTGAGACAAGCGTTGTTCCGCCAGTCACAGCACTTCTGTCTCCCCCTGATTCACGGATAACTGGAGCTGATTCACCTGTAATCGCACTTTCATCAACAGAGGCAGCCCCCTCAATAACTTCTCCATCCATTGGAATTTGTTCACCAGAAACGACATAAACAATGTCACCTTTTTTCAAGTTTGAAGAAATCACCTCTTCAAATTCATCTTTTTTCTCAATTGATTTAATTCGTTTAGCTGTGACATCTTCTCTTGCTTGTTTTAAACTGTCAGCTTGTGCTTTTCCACGACCTTCAGCAATCGCTTCTGAAAAATTGGCAAATAATAGTGTTAACCACAGAATTAAAGCAATACTAAAAGTAAACCATGATTGGTTCTCGCCTTGAGGCTCCTTAACAAAGAACAAAACTGTTGTGATGATGGCACCTAGATAAACCACCATCATCACAGGATTTTGTACTTGTATTTTAGGATTCATTTTGATTAACGAATCTTTTAATGCTCTTCTAAAAATCATCCATTTATTTTCCATTTTAAAATTACCCCTTACTTAGTTACAAAAAATTCGGCGATTGGACCTAATGCCAATGATGGGAAGAAACTTAATGCCCCAATAACAAAAATGACAATCACTAACATCATGATAAATGTTGGACTAGTCGTTGATAACGTCCCACTACTAACAGATGTTTGATTCTTATTAGCTAAATTTCCAGCTAAAAATAGGACAGCAAACATTGGTATGAAACGTGTTATCATCATAATTGAGCCACCTATTATATTTAAGAATGTCGTATCTGCTGTTAACCCTGCAAAGGCACTTCCATTATTATTGGCTAATGACGTAAACGCGTATAAAATTTCCGAAAAGCCATGAGCCCCACTATTAGTTAAAGATTCCATAGGTTTACCTAAGATGATGAAGCTCATAGCTCCCAATAAGACAAATGCTAATGGTGTTAAAATCACAATACACGCCATTTTCATATCGAAAGGTTCGATTTTTTTTCTTAGGTATTCTGGCGTACGACCTACAAGCAAACCTGCAATAAACACGGTTAGAATGACAAAAACGATCATTCCATACAAGCCGCTTCCCGCACCACCAAAAATAATTTCACCTAGTTGCATTAAGAACATTGGTATCAAACCACCAAGTGGCGTGAAACTATCCATCATAGCGTTAACAGAACCGTTAGATACAGCTGTGGTACTGGATGCCCACAGACTAGACCATATAATACCAAACCGAGTTTCTTTTCCTTCCATGTTGCCAGCTGTCATTAAATGTTGAGACATGATTGGTTGCATTTCACTTAAGAAAATCCCAACTGTTGCTAAAACTAAAATGAAAACTGAAACGATCATAATCGTTCTACCTTGTTTTAAATCTTTCATAAAGAATCCAAAAGCCATAATTAAAGCTGCTGGAACAATCAAAATCGCATAATTTTCAATAAAATTACTAAACAATGTCGGATTTTCAAAAGGATGAGCTGAGTTAGCACCAAAGAATCCACCACCATTTGTTCCTAATTGTTTAATTGCAATTTGACTAGCTGCTGGACCAAAAGGTATTAACTGTTTAACTCCTTCATCAAGTCCGTTCACTTCCATATTTGGTAAAAAGTTTTGAACCACGCCTTGTGACATCAACAAAATCGTTGTAATGATTGATAATGGCAATAACACGTATAGTAAAACTCGTGTCATGTCTTTCCAAAAATTGCCAACACTTAAACTATTTTTACGTTTAAATCCTCTAAGTAAGGCAAACAGAACTGAAATCCCCACTGCCGCAGAGACAAAATTTTGAACCGTTAAACCAATCATTTGAACTAAGTATGAGACTTGTGTTTCACCTGCGTAAGCTTGCCAGTTAGTATTTGTCACAAAACTAGCAGCGGTATTAAAGGCAAGTGAAAAAGTCATGTTAGGGACATGATTAGGATTCCCTGGTAAAAATCCTTGAGTCATCAATAAAATAAATAAGAATACAAAAGATATTAAAGTGATTCCTAAAACACCTTTAGCGTACTGTTTAGCACTCATTTCTTTTGTGACATGATTTTTTCCGAAAAATTGATATAGTTTATTTTCAATTTTTCCAATTACTTTATCTAAAAAAGTTGCCTCATCCGACATCACTTTTTTTATATAGAATCCCAATGGAATACTTGTTAATAGTAGTACTGAGAAAAAAAGTATCAAAGTCCATGTAAAAGCCATCATTTTTTATCCCCCCAAAACAATTCATAAAATAAATAAATCAAAGTCATCACAGCGATAATCCCCACAATAATAATCATCAAATAACTTCCCTTCCCTCTTGAATAAAGAAAGTATAGCAAAAACCATATAAAGATAGTGTTAAGAAAAGCGTGAATAAAAAATCGTTTTGCTCTGAGTAACTGGAGGCAATTAAAAATAATTCACGCTTTTCGAATTAATTTTAATTGGTGAAGTTACCGAAGGAGCAGATTTTTTCTTCCGGACTACAAAGCGTGATGAAAAAGGCGTTTAACTCCAAGCAGCTGGAGGAAATGCAAAATAATCGGCGCTTTTTCCGATTAATTTGTATTTGTGAAGCTGCCGCAGGAGTTGCCTTTTGAATCCGGACTACAAAAACGTGATGAAAAAGGTTTCTTTACTCCAAGCAGTTAGAGAATACAAAAAAAGAGGATAACTTTCGATTGTCATCCTCTTATAGCTTATTCAATTATTCATATACTTTAGGAATCATCAATTTGTGTAATTCTTCAAACCATTTTCCAACCTCAAGTAACAAGCTATCATTTCCTTTACTTGCCATCAACTGGACTCCAATCGGTAGATTCTCTTTTTCAGTCATATGAGTAGGCAGACTAATCGCAGGCTGCCCTGTTAAATTAGCTAATTGCGTATAAGGTGTTATCCATAAACTTTTTTCAAACATGTCATAAATTAACGTATCTAACTCTTCTTTTGTTTGAAATTCTGCTTCATGCATTCTTTCCCGAATCTCGTCACTTTGAAGATCGTCCGTTATTTTGGGCGCAATCGTTGTCGCGGTTGGAGATAAAAAGATATCATAGGTTTCAAAAAGTTGTTCCATGATAACCGCAGACTGATCCCAAATATTAAAACTATCCGCATAGTCAGCTGCAGATAATTTTTTCCCGAACTGATAAATCGCCCACGTCATTAATTCCATATCCTCTTTAAGCAAGGGTCGATGAAAAGCTTTTTCCATATGATTCATCATATTAGCTGTCTCGCCACCATTCATCTGGTAGTAACTTTTAATTAACCCTAAACCATCCACTGGATAATCAATCATTTCAACAGAATGACCCAAACCTTCTAAAAAAATGGCAGCATTATGCACGGCTTGAATCGCTTCATCTGAAACAGGATTACCAATTGGAGACGTGGTACAAACTGCGATCTTTAGCGGTCGATTAACAACTGGCAGACTTGCTTTTGGCTGATTAAAAGGTGAAAACTGCTTATTAGGCTTTAAAATACGCAACATTTTCTTAGTGTCTCTAATGGAAACTCCTAATACAAAATTCACAGAAGCACCTTGCCAGTCACGAAAGCCATCTGGACCTGTCACAATCTTGCCTCGACTTGGTTTCATCCCAATTAACCCAGTAAAACTTGCGGGAATTCTAATCGATCCACCACCGTCACTTGCTCCTGCAATCGGTGAAATACCAGAAGCGACGACCGAAGCTGCTCCACCACTACTTCCACCTGAATAACGCGTTATATCAAGCGGATTCAAAGTGTCACCGTTTATATCTGCATCGGTCACGTTTTTAAAACCAAATTCTGGAGCTGTGGTCACACCAAAAGGCACAAACCCAGCTTGTTCAATTCGTGATACATAATTATTCGTTTGATTAGCAATATTATTTTTAAATAGTTTAGAACCCATCGTCTGAGAAAAACCTTCTTTGCTCTGACCTAAATCTTTTAGCGGGAAAGGGACACCGTAAAACGGACTATTTTTTAAATTCTGCTTATCTGATTCCAAGGACTTTTTTGCCTTATCAAGATCCAACTCGACGAAGGCATTTAATTTTTCATTTGCTTTTGCTTTTTTATACATCTCATCTAAGGCTTCCATCGGTGACATGTCGTTGTTTCGAATCAAACCAGCAAGATAAGTCGCATCTTTTACCATAAAAATCCCCCCTATACTATTATCTAATCAATTTTTAAGTCAAATGACAAGTAGTTTATACTAAATAGGGTATTTTTTAAAAGAAACGCACGATATTTAATTATAATAAAAACAAAATTGGTTTACCAACAATCTCCTTCTCGCAAATCACATATAAAGTCTTCTTTAAGAGAAATTTGTTCATTAGTATTGAAAACAAGAATTTCTTCATTTGATTCTTTAATACCCGATAAACTAAATTCTTTTATATTCCCTTCCCATTTGATCCAACCCATTTTTTGATAAAGTGGTAGCCCCATCTCTGAAGCGCATAAAGCTCCAAAATCAAAGGTCCCTTTTATAATAGACTCAACTTCCTCCATCATCAATTGACCAATTCCTTGTCTTTGATATTTAGAACTAACTGCCATTGCCTCCACATAACCAACATAATGAGCTTTTTTACCAACTACCATGGAACGTTGAACCACAGAAACATGAGCGATTATTTTTTCATCTTCTTTAATCATTAAGTGAATGCCACCAAGAGCATGAGACAAATCATCTCGTGAAAATTCACCTTCAAAGGCTTTGTCTAAAAAAGAAAAAAGTTCCTCTTTATCCGTTTTTGACAGCTCATAACTGTTTTTTATAATTATTTTGTTCATGATGTTTACTTCCTTCTCCTTAGTAAAAAAACACAATTAACAAGTTATCACTCAACTTGCTAATTGCGTTCTTAAGGTACTATTTTTTCTTTTTCTTTTTGTTCTTATTTTTAACTTTTTTCTTGTTTTTCTTAATCATCTTATTCATGGCCATTTTTCCAAGTTTCCCTTGGATTCCGCCACCCATCATGTTTTCCATTCCTGGTGGCATATTGCCTTTACTCATTTGTTGCATCATTTTTTTAGATTCGTTGAACTGTTTAATCATACGATTGACTTCAACCACTGAATTTCCAGAACCTGCTGCAATACGACGACGACGACTAGGATTTAATAAATCTGGATTTTCACGTTCTTTAGGCGTCATTGAAAAGACAATCGCTTTTTTACGGGCAACATCTTTTGGATCCACTTTAATTTGATCTAAACCAGGAACATTGTTCATACCAGGAATCATTTTAATTAAATCTTCTAGTGGTCCCATTCCCATGACTTGATCTAATTGTTCAATAAAATCATTGAAATCAAAACTATTTTCACGCATTTTACGCGCTAATTCCTCTGCTTGATCCTCATCGTATTCACGTTGTGCTTTTTCAATCAACGTTAACATGTCACCCATACCTAAAATACGAGAAGACATACGGTCCGGATGGAAGACTTCTACATCCGTTAATTTTTCACCAGTACCGATGAATTTAATTGGTTTTCCTGTAATGGCACGGATTGAAAGGGCCGCACCACCACGAGTGTCCCCATCTAATTTAGTTAAGACAACCCCTGTTACGTCTAATTGTTCGTTAAAGCTTTGAGCAACAGTTACAGCATCTTGACCAGTCATGGCATCAACTGTTAAAAGAATTTCATTTGGTTGAGCAAATTCTTTAATGCGTTTTAACTCATCCATTAAAGGCTCATCAATATGTAAACGACCTGCCGTATCAATGAAGACATAATCATTTTTATTTTCTTTGGCTTGTTCTAAACCACGACGTACGATTTCAACTGGATCAGTATCTGTTCCCATATCAAAGACGGGAATATCTAATTGTTGACCGATGACTTTTAATTGGTCAATGGCAGCTGGACGGTAAACGTCACCTGCAATTAATAATGGTCTAGCTTTTTCATTTTTCTTTAAGAAGTTAGAAAGTTTTCCGACGAAGGTTGTTTTACCCGCACCTTGTAAACCAACCATCATAACGATTGTTGGGATTTTTGGTGATTTATTTAATTCGACTGCTTCAGAACCTAAAACTTTTGTTAATTCTTCATCAACGATTTTTACAATTTGTTGGGTTGGGTTTAAAGATTCTAAAATCTCTACACCAATCGAACGCTCTCCAACACGTTTAGTAAAGCCACGAACGACTTGTAAGTTAACATCGGCTTCTAAAAGAGCCAAACGTATCTCACGCATCATTTCTTTTACGTCTTCTTCTTTCACCGTACCTTTTTTCTTCAGTTTACTCATTGCGACCTGTAAGCGGTCAGTTAAGCTTTCAAATGCCAATTTAAATCTCTCCTACTCTTCTTCAATTTCTTGGATTTTATCTAAAATTCCTATAATTCTCTCATCTGATTCATGGTCAGCTTTAACAATTGCTTTTATCTCTTCAATCATTTCTTCTCTGACAATATAATTAGAATATAAATGCAGTTTTTTCTCGTAAGTTTCTAACAATTTTTCAGTTCGTTTGATATTATCATAAACCGCTTGCCGACTCACACCGTAATCTTCGGCAATTTCACCTAAAGAATAATCATCTGCATAATATAATTCGATGTAATTCATCTGCTTCTCAGTCAAAAGGGTTGAATAAAATTCAAATAAAGCATTCATTCGATTTGTTTTTTCTATTTCCATTTTAATTCCCCTCCTTTTTGACTCTTGATTCCAGTCTCCTCAACATTATAACACAATCAATATATGTTTTTTTAATTTTTTATTCGAATTTAAAAAAGCTAGTACAAAAACAAGAACGTTTTCGTACTAACCTCTCTTTTTATATTTTTAATTAATTTCTTTTAGTTCCTTGGAGTCTTCCTGATCAACAATCGGTAAAACAAAAGTAAATGCTGTGCCTTTGTTTTCATGACTCTTCACACTAATTTTCCCGTTATAATTATCAATTAGCTGCTCAGCAATAGACAATCCTAAGCCATTACCTCCTGTGTTTCTAGCACGAGCCTTATCCACCCGGTAAAATCGGTTAAAAATTTTATCTAAGTTTTCTTTATTAATTCCTTCACCGAAATCTTGCACCATAATTTCCAATGATCGGTAAGATAGTGAAGCTGATATCAATACTTCTTTTCTATCCATTGAATATTTCACCGCATTATCAAGGAGAATAATCAAAATCTGTTCTAAGTGATTTCGATAAATCTTAACTTCCACGTCTTGATCTAAATCATCATCCAGATTAAACGTAAATTCAGGATAGAGCATTTGGAAGTTACTCACGTTGGTATGGATGACTTCTTTAGCCATCGTTGTGTTCTCTGAATAGTGAAACTCAGATTGTTCAGCACGAGATAAATCTAACATCTCTTGTACTAAACTCTTCATCCTGACAATTTCTTGGAGTGAGGCTTCCAAGGATTCTGCTAACACTTCTGGATCATCTTTCCCCCACCGATTAAGTAGGTTAATATGACCTTCAATCACCGCAACAGGTGTCCGTAATTCATGAGAAACATCTTCCACAAATTGTTGCTGCTGTAGAATAAATTTTTGCATTCGCTCTAGCATGTCATTAAAAGCTTTCGCCAAATCTGATATTTCATCATTAGCCTTTGGTACAGGCATTCTAACACCCGTTTTATGGGCTTCTTCAATACTATTTAAAGTTTTTGCCATTTTTCTTAAAGGACTTGTAAAGTAATTAGATAAGATAAAGCCAATGATGACACTTAAAATAACTCCAATAACTTCTAAAATGATCAATGTATTTAACAGTCGTTCCCTCACAGCATAATAACTATTTAACTCATAAAAACCTTGCGCGTAACCAATTAATTCGTTTGTTTTAGAGGAATAAATAGGTTCTAACTTGATCAAACCAGTGATATTATCAATGGTTTGAATACTTGTTGTGCTTTGATCATGTTCTTTAAACGGTAAATAAGCATTCTTAGTTTCGAATAATAGACGCTCATCTGCCCCATAAATCTTTACATTAAGTTCAGGTTGAGAAAGTTCCGAGATGAAACTATTTAATTTCATTAGACTTGCTTCCAACGTTTCCCGGTCATAATATTTATTCCGAACAAAGTCACCCGTTGTATCTTTCAAAAAAAAGACTGTACTGTTTAAAGTTAAGTCTTCTTCTGAACGAGCCAATCTGGATTCAATCTCTTCCATTGTTCGATTAAATTTATCTGTTTCTTGTCTGACGATAATTTTAGTGCTTGTCTGATACGTTACAAAAGAAAAAATCGTAAACAAAACAGAGATTGCTAAAGACGTTAGAAGAGTCCACTTAAAAGTAATAGAGCGCCACGTAAACTTCGATGGCAGCTCTATATTTTGAAATGATTTCATCAGGATCTCATCACATATCCTGTACCACGAACCGTTTGAATGTAACTATCGTCTCCTGGTACATCAATTTTATTACGTAAGTATCTGATATAAACATCCACTACGTTTGTTTCAACTTCAATCTCGTAACCCCAAACTTTATTAAGTAAAACATCTCTTGATAAAACAACGTTCACGTTTTCCATCAAAATAAGCAACAATTCATACTCTCTTTTTGTTAGTTCAATGATTTCTGAATTACGACGAACCACACGATTCTCTTTTTCAATTACTAAATCACGGTAGGTAATCGTTGTTTGCTTTGTAATATTTTTATCCCCTTCAATATCAATTCGGCGTAGCAAAGCTCTTAATCTTGCTAACAATTCCTCGATAGCAAAAGGTTTAATAATATAATCATCTGCCCCATGATCTAATCCTGAAACTCGGTCAATCACAGAGTCTCTTGCTGTCATCATGATGATTGGTGTATTCTTTGATTGTCTAATACGACGACAAACTTCTAGTCCATTTAATTCCGGTAACATAAGATCCAGTAAAATTGCATCCCAGTCCCCAGTTAAAGCAGCCTCTAAACCAGTTCGTCCATTATAATGAACTTCTGTTTCATACCCCTCATGTTTAAGCTCTAATTCAACGAAACGAGCCAAGTTTTTTTCATCCTCGACAATTAAAATTTTATTTGACATAAATTCCCATGCCTTTCTAGCTACTTCACATATTTTTTTACATTACTACAATTATAACGATAAACCACTCAAAAATCTATTCTATCTTTTATTTTTTTATATCCTACCTATAAAAAAATGAAGATTCCTTTTAAATCAAGGAATCTTCACTCTTATTTATTCAAAAACAAATTGATTTTCGTAAAGTTCTGCATAAAAACCTTTAGCTGCGATTAATTCTTCATGAGTTCCTTCTTCAATAATTTCTCCTTGATTTAGCACCACAATATAATCTGCATTTAAAATAGTTTTAAGTCTATGAGCAATCACAAAGCTTGTCCGACCTTTAACAATATTTTCCATGGCTTTTTGAATACGACTTTCTGTCACAGTATCAACGTTACTTGTTGCTTCATCTAAAATGAGTAATGACGGATCTGTCAAAATCGTTCTTGCAATACTAATTAATTGCTTTTGACCCACACTAAAGACGCTGTTTTCATCATTAATTTTTGTATCATAACCTTCATCCAGAGTCATAATGAATTCGTGAATATTCGCTTGTTTAGCTGCTGAAATCATATTCTCTTCTGGCACATCACGATTACCAAATACAATGTTATCTCTTATTGTACCTGAGAATAAAACAGATTCTTGTAACACAATCCCAATATGTGAACGTAAACTTGGTAAAGAAATATCTCTAATATCTTGACCGTCGATTTTAATGGCTCCGCTATCTACATTGTAAAAACGGTTTAGTAAATTCATAACAGTTGTCTTACCAGAACCAGTTGGTCCAACAAGAGCCACCATTTGTCCTTTTTTCGCTTTTAAATTAACATTTTTCAAGACTGGTTTACCTTCAACATAGGAGAAATTGACATTTTCTAACGATACTTCTTCGTTCACACCATTAATCGAAGTGGTGTTAGGACGCTCAAATTCGTCATCCACTACAAAGATTTCATTTAAACGACGAGCACCTGTAAAGGCTAGTTGCAGCATACTAAACTGTGAAGAAATTTGTGTTAATGGCATATAGAATTGTTGTGAATACTGAATAAACATAACGATTAAACCTAAACCAACCGCCTTATCCATGCCACCATCAAGGACTAACCAACCTCCAAAGAAAATCACAATCGCTGTATTCAAGATTGAAATCCCTTGCATTGTTGGGAATAAAAGACCTGAATAAACTTGTCCTTTGAATGTTGCTTTTTTGACCTCTTTATTTAAAACTTCAAACCCTTCAATGGTTTCATCTTCCAAACCGTTAGTGATAATCACTTTTTGACCTGAAATTTTTTCATTGATATAGCCGTTTAATTTACCAACATTTTCTTGTTGAACCGCAACACTTTTCTCTGCTTGTTTAATAATATATGCTGAAATTAGAATAGCCACAGGAGAAATTGCCAAGGTTGCCCAACTCATTTGAACATTTTCGCTAAACATCATGATTAACACACCAATCATCATCGAGAAGTTGGTCATTACCTGAATTAACGCCTGGTTCATTGTATTTGAGATATTATCTAAATCACTCGTAAAACGACTTAAAATTTCTCCGTCTTGGTGATTGTCAAAATATTGAATGGTCATTTTTTCTAATTTTTTAAATAAATTAATACGCATTTTATTCGTTGATTTACCTGTCACTGCTGACATTAAAATATTTTGAACAAACATCGCAATCCAATTTAAGACATATAAACCAACAAGTAATTTAATAACACTTAAGAAAGGACCTTTATCAGCCGTTTTCGTTGCAAAGTAAGTGCCTGCATATTTAGTTAGTTCCTCAATAGCTTTACCTGTGTACTGAGGTGCTTTAACTTGCAAGTAAGTAGAAAAAATGATGGCAACTGTTATGACTAACAATTGAAGTTTATACGCTCTTAAATAGAACCAGAAAAACTTCGGAACGCTCATTTTTTTAGTTTGTTCTTTTTTCATTTTATTCTACCTCCTTTGCTTTTTGAGTTTCGTAAATCTCGCGATAAACATCACTCGTTTTAAGAAGCTCTTTATGTGTGCCTTGAGCAACTAAACGACCTTCATCTAATACTAAAATAGTATCTGCTTGAATCACAGAAGAAATTTTTTGAGCAATAATAAACGTCGTTGTGTCTGTTAATTCTTTAGCCAAAGCTTCTTTGACTAATTTTTCAGAACGAGCATCCAGAGCACTCGTACTATCATCTAAAACTAAGACTTTTGGATTACCAATAACCCCTCTTGTAATAGATAAACGTTGCTTCTGACCTCCAGAGAAGTTTGAGCCACGTTCTTCAACATGACTGAAATAACCTTCTGTTTGACGATCAATAAATTCACTGGCTTGAGCGATTCTTGACGCTCTCTCCATAGCTGCATCATCCGCATGTTTAGATCCTTGTTTTAAATTATCTGCAATCGTTCCTGAAAATAAAATGGCTTTTTGTAAAACTAATGCCACATTATCACGTAAGTCGGTTTTATCTACATCTCTTAAATCAACATCCCCAACACTAATTGACCCTTCTGTTGGATCATACATTCTAGCAATCATTTGAGCTAAAGTTGATTTACCAGCACCAGTAGCACCAACCACACCAATGGATTGACCACTTTCAACATTAAAACTAATGTGTTTAAGCGTTGGCTTATCTGCCCCATCATAAGAGAAAGTCACGTCATCAAAGACAACCGTTCCATCATGAATCGCTTTAACACCTTCTTCTTTAAATGTTAATGTTGGTTCTGTTTCTAATACTTCATTTAATCTTTTTAAAGAAACCATACCACGAGAAGCCATCATCATCATCATACCACCGATAATAATACTCATCATAATTTGCATTAGGTAATTCATGAATGAAACAATTGCTCCAATGACTTCCATATCAGTTTTAGCTAAATCAGCTGCAAAATAAATAGACGTCACAATAGCTAAACTAGAAATCAACATGAATGTAGGAATCATAATTGAAAATAAATTCCCCACTGTAATCGTATGTTTTGCTAATTTATCTGAAACTTTGGTAAATTTCTTAATTTCTTGTTCTTCTTGAACAAATGATTTTACCACGCGAATGCCTGATAAATTTTCTTTTGCAATACTGTTTACTCTTTCGATGTAGCCTTGAATTTTAGTGAAATGTTTACCCATTAAACCAAATAAAGACATCACTGTTAAAAAGACTAATACAACTAATACAATGATTACCCACCATAATTGTGGTAGTGTGATCATCGCCAAAATAAAACTACCAATAAAAAGAATTGGAATTCTTAAAATTGTTTGTAACGTCATCATGACAATATTTTGAATTTGATTAACGTCATTTGTTAAACGAACCACTAAGTTACTTGTTGAGAATTTTTCAATATCACTAAATGAAAATGTTTGAATTTTTTTAAACCCATCTGAACGAATCTCGGACGCGACTTCTTGAGAAACTTTCGCTGCAACAATTGTATTAATAATACCCGCAATTAAACCAACTAAAGCAACGACAATTAGCGTGATGCCCACACTCTTTAATTCTTGATTGTCTTCTTTCATAACTGCAGTCATTACTTTTTGAAGTAACTTGGGTTGCCACAGCATAGAAATAACCATCAAGGTAGTCATGAAAAGAGACGTTAATACAAGTTTCCCATGCCCTTTCACTTTTTGAATTAATAATGCCATACTCTAACCTTCTTTCTTAAATGAATCAGAACTATATCATATACGAATACCTGTTCTTTTGCAATCAAAAAACACGCATTTTCTAAAAAAAGTGACAACCTGTCTCTTTTTCCAGATTCCAACTCGCTTTTTTGAACATCTTCTATTTTAACAAGATAATTTTTAATCATCAAACAACTGTTAGTTGAATAAAGTGATGAAAAAGGCGCTTAGCTACAAGCAACTGGAGGAAAATAAAAATAATTCGTGCTTTTTGAATTAATTTTATTTTTTGAAGTTGCCGCAGGAGCTGCCTTTTGAATCCGGATTGAATAAAGTGGTAAAAAAGGCGTTTAACTCTGAGTAACTGGAGCAATTGGTAAACAGTCCGTGCTCTTTGGACTTTTTACCAATTGTGAAGTTACCGAAAGAGTTGCCCTTTGAACCCGGATTAATTAAAGTGGTGAAAAGGGTGTTTAACTCCAAGCAACTAGAGAAAAATAAAAATAATTCGTGCTTTTTGAATTAATTTTATTTTTTGAAGTTGTCGTAGGAATTGTCCTTTGAATCTGGATTCAATAAAGGGATGAAAAAGGTGTTTAGCTCTGAGTAACTGGAGCAATTGGTACAAAAAAAACGAGACAGATATCAACATCCGTCTCGTTTTTTTGTATTTATTTATTATCTTCTCCGTACCAATCGTAATGGAATACCCCTTCACGGTCTTTACGTAAGTAAGTATGAGCACCAAAGTAATCTCTTTGAGCTTGGATAATATTAGCTGGTAAATCAGCTGTACGATATGAATCAAAATACGCAATTGCTGAAGAGAAAGTTGGCGTTGGCACACCTGATTGGACAGCTAATGACACAACATCTCTTACTGATTGTTGGTATTTTTGAGTAATATCTAAGAAATACTCATCTAATAATAAGTTTTTAAGTTCTGGGTTACGATCATAGGCATCTGTAATTTCTTGTAAGAAACGAGCACGGATGATACATCCCTCACGGAAAATTTTCGCAATTTCACCGTAGTTTAAATCCCAACCATATTCTTCACTTGCTGTACGATATTGAGCAAAACCTTGAGCGTAACTCATAATTTTACTAAAGTATAAAGCTTGTCTAATTTTTTCAACTAGTTCTTTTTTGTCTCCAGTGTAAGCTGGAACGTCCATTTGTGGAATAATTTTGCTTGCTTCCACACGCTCATCTTTAAGAGCAGAAATATATCTAGCATAAACTGATTCTGTAATAAGTGGTAGTGGCGTTCCTAAGTCTAATGAATTTTGACTTGTCCATTTACCAGTTCCTTTATTACCAGCCGCATCTAAAATCACATCAACAATCGGTTGACCTGTTCCTAAATCATCTTTTCTTGTTAAGATATCAGAAGTGATTTCCATTAAGTAGCTATCTAATTCACCTTGATTCCAGTCAGTAAAGATTTCAGCAACTTCTTCCACTGATAAACCTAAAACGCGAGTTAAAATATCGTAACTTTCAGCGATTAACTGCATATCACCATACTCGATACCGTTATGAACCATTTTGACATAGTGTCCAGCACCATTAGGACCAATATAAGTCACACATGGCTCACCATCTTTCGCTTTAGCAGCGATTTGTTCAAAGATTGGTTTAACTAATTCGTAAGCTTCTTTTTGTCCACCAGGCATCATTGAAGGCCCTTTAAGAGCTCCCTCTTCTCCACCTGATACACCAGTTCCGATGAAGTTGATTCCTGAGTTAGCTAACTCTTCGTTACGTCTAATTGTATCTTGGAAGAATGTATTTCCTCCGTCAATTAAAATATCCCCTTTATCTAAATGAGGTAATAAGCTTTGAATGGTTAAATCTGTTGCTTTTCCTGCTTGAACCATTAACATAATACGTCTTGGTTTTTCTAAAGAAGCCACAAATTCTTCAATTGTGTAAGTAGCTACTAATTTCTTTTCAGGATGCTCTTTGACAACTTCTTCTGTTTTTGAGCCAGTACGGTTAAAGACAGAAACTGAATACCCTCTACTTTCAATATTTAATGCTAAGTTTTTTCCCATTACAGCCATTCCGACAACACCAATTTGTTGTTTAGACATGAAACTACCTCCTATAATTAAATACCATCATTAATTTAGGTATTTTTTGATCTTATTCATTATAGCCTATTTTCTGAAAAATTAAAATAATTCTTACCTTTATTCATTATCCTGGCTTCTAGAAAGTAAAAAGACTGAAAAAATAATGATTCCCATACTCAAAATTTCAATCGGTAAAATAATCGCATTTAAAAATAAAAATGAGAATAACGCTGAACTGAGTGGTTCAAAGGACGTTAACAAACTTGAAAATTGTGCTGGAATGTAACGTGTACTTTTAAGTAAACAGATATAAGAAAATATTGTTCCAAAAACAACTATAAAACTAATCAAGGCAATCGTTACCCCGTCAAGTTTAGGCACATCTTTCCACACTGGATGATACAATTGGTACATTAATCCTCCCATTAGCATTCCCCAACCAATAATCGTCGTCGTACCGTACGTTGCCATTAACTTTCTAGGCTGAATAATATAAAACGCGCCAAAAAGTCCCGCTCCAAGTCCCCAGAAAAGTCCCATTGGTGACATAGAAAGCGTGGTGAAATCTCCTTTAGTTACTAATAATGCGGTTCCAAATAAAGAAAGTGCAATACTCAACATACTCATTTTACTCGGGATTTTTTTCGATTCAAAAATTAAATAAATCACAATAAAAATCGGAGATAAGTACTGTAAAATTGTAGCGGTTGCTGCATTACTCACTTCAATCGCTTTAAAAAAAGAATATTGTAGTAAAATGACACCAAAAAAACTAAAAATAAAGGTCCCTAACAAGTCCTTTTTATTCTTAAGAATAGCAAAAACCTGTCTTTTCTCCGTTCCATAGAGATAACATAAAATTAAAATTCCTGCAAAAAGAATACGAACACTAACTAACCAACTCGTTTCAACACCCTTTTCTTGCATAATATACTGAGCAGATACACCTGACCCACCCCAAAATACTGCTCCTGTGATTGCTAAGATGATTCCTTTCATCTTATTTCCTGCTTTATTCATTAACCATTCCTCCAACTAAACTAATAGTTCTCATTATAGTGCATTTCGTCTAATTTAAGCAAAATAAATATCAGAATGAGAAAATTCTTAGTCGATTTCTCACTCTGATATAGTTTGGGGTCAAATAGTCGCTTGAAGCATAACGTCAATTTCATCACTCTAGTTAGTCCGGATTCAATCAGCAGCTCCTTCGACGACTTCACAATAATAAATAAATCCAAAGAGCGGGATTTTTTTGTTATTCCTCCAGTCGCTTGAAGCTAAACGCTGATTTCATCACTCTAGATAGTCCAGATTCAATCGGCAACTCCTCCAGCTGCTTGGAGTTAAGCGCCGATTTCATCATTCTATATTTACTCTGCTTGTTCGATTTCGCTTGCTAAATTTGCGTAATCTATTTCTGTTTCTAGGAAAGTTGTATCATTTACAGGAAATAATTGGGTCATTGCGTCGATGTCACTTATTTCTAAAACACCTTGCCCTAATTCAAAGTCAATAACATGACCACCAAATGTTCTGTCTTCACTAATAAAATGTAAATGAAAACCTGCTGCGGCAACTCCTTGAAATAGTGCTGGGGTATAAAAACCAACAAGACTACCTTTGATGTATTCCTCAGTAAATTCAGGTTGGATTTTTGAGACTTCCACTAAACGTCGGTAAGGTTTTTCTTGTTTAGGCATTATTCTAATATGCATTTTATTGAAAACACCTGTTAATTTTACAGCTGAAAAGGTATTTTGGCTTTTAAAGTGAGTTAGCATCTTATTTAACGTTTCCTCAGAATAAAGTCCTTCATCTAAAATAACTTGGCGATCTGCTTTAAAGGTAGTTACCGCTGCATAAGGTGTTAGCTCTTCACCTGTTAGTTTAATGAGCTTTCCGTCTGAACGACCTTGATAAGCTTCACCATTTATAATAATCACTTCTCCGTCCAAACCATGAAGTGTCCCGATTCCCAAATCACCTAAGGTTAACAAATCTGAAATAGTTTTCGTTCCGTCCATTAAACCAGCCATCAAAGCTCCTAATGTACCGTGTTGATAAAGTGTTTTGTTACTCATACTAACATCCCCTTAATAGAATTGATCTGGTAATATTGATTTTCCTAAATCTGGATTATCACTGTAATCAATCGGAATATCAATCACAACAGGTCCTTTAGTAGCCATACCTTTTTCAATAGCTGCTTCTAACTCTGCTTTACTTGTGGCACGCAAGCCTAAAGCGCCAAAACTTTCTGCATATTTCACAAAATCAACAGGTCCAAGTTCCACACCAGAAGAACGAGCATATTTCATTTCTTCTTGAAACTCTACCATATTATAATGGCCATCGTTCCAAATTAAATGGATAATATTTAAATTTTTTCTAACCGCTGTTTCTAAGTCTTGAGATGAAAACAAGAAACCACCATCACCTGAGACTGAAATTATTTGTGTTTCTGGTCTAACAAGAGCCGCTGAAATCGCCCAAGGAAGTGCCACACCTAGTGTTTGCATTCCGTTACTAAATAATAAATGGCGCGGTTCATAGCTCTTAAAGTGACGAGCCATCCAAATATAATGACTACCCACATCCACAGTGACGGTCATAGAATCATCCGTTTTTTCTTGAAGAACATTAATGACTTCTAAAGGATGAACCAACCCTTCTTGACTCTCAGCTTTAAACGTATCTCGTTCATCTAAACGGCTTTTCAAGTAATTCAAGTAAAGTTTAGCTTCGTCTGTTGTTTGATCTCCTGATAAACCTTTCGTTAATAAGTCAAGATTCCCTGAAATATCTCCAATTAGTTCATCTTCTGGTTGCATATAGCCGTCAATTTCCGCTGGGGTATCATCAATCACGACAATCTTCGCATCCTTTTCAGCATTCCAATTGCGAGCTTCATATTCAATTGGATCATAACCAACGGCAATCACTAAATCACTTCTTTTTAGTAAAGCATCTCCTGGTTGATTTCTAAATAGCCCAATGCGACCAAAGAAATGCCCTACTAACTCACGGGAAATAACACCAGCTGCTTGGAAAGTTTCAACGACAGGTAAGCCAGTTTTTTCTACCAAAGTGCGAATAGTTTGAGTGACTTCTTCACTAGAAGCTCTCATCCCAACAAGTAAAACTGGTAATTGTGCTTCCTCAATCTTTTTGACTAATTCAGCAACATCATCTGCTCTAGCTACTCCCAGTCTAGGATCTTTTAACACTTTAATACTTTGATCACTCACATCAGCATCCACCACGTCTTGGGGAATACTGATAAAGCTTGCCCCTTGTTTAGAAGAAGTTGCTAAGCGAAAGGCATTCGCCATAATTTCAGAAATGGTTTCAGGGTCTTGAATCTCTGCACTGTACTTAGTAATTGGTTTAAAAAGTGCTGCGTTATCCATACTTTGATGAGTAAGTTTCAATAAATCACTTCGCTTAACTTGTCCTGCAATCGCTAAAACAGGATCTCCCTCAGCAGTTGCTGTCACTAAGCCCGTTGCTAAATTACTGGCACCAGGTCCACTTGTTGCAATAACCACGCCTGGTTTCCCAGTTAAACGTCCAATTCCTTGAGCCATAAATGCGGCATTTTGCTCATGTCTTGTCACAATTAACTCTGGACCATCATCTACTAAAGCATCAAAAACGCCATCAATTTTAGCTCCTGGAATACCAAAGACATAATCCACACCATGTTTTTTCAAACTATCTACTACAGTATGACTACCTTGTTTACCAACTGATTTCACATTAACATCTTCTTTCTTCTTTTTATATTGATACAGTTTTCTAAAACTGTTTTTCATTTATAAATAGATTATAGCACGAAAAGTTCATTTTGTTTCATAAATCACCTTATTATTTTCAAAAAAAGAAACCCACTATCCTAAACACTAAGATAATAAGCTTCCTGTCTTTTTTATGAAAACAATTTCGTTTTATTTAACCGATTGTTTTAAGGATTCAAGATTTTGAGTCATGATTGACAGATAATCTTCACCCTTTTCACGATCTTTTTTTGACACACTTTCCATTGGATTTAAAACAGCTAAACTTGCTCCAGTTGCACTAGAGATTGTCTTAGCAATCTTAGGAGAAGCAGAACTTTCCGTATAAATCACTTCAATTTTTTCTTTTTTAACAAAGTCTTCGATTCCTTTTAACTCTTTTGGAGTTGGCTCTTGGTCAGGAGAAATCCCTGAAATAGGAACTTGCTTTAAATCATACTCATGAGCTAAGTAAGAAAATGCCGTATGCTGCGTAACAAATTGGCGACTCTTAGCACCCTTAAATGCTATTTGGTAGTCATTGTCTAGATTAGCCAGTTTACCTGTATATTCTTTGGTATTTTTTTCATAGAAATCTTTATTTTTAGAATCAACTTCCATGATTCCTTCAGAAATAGTCATTGCTTCTTTACTCGCAAGTTTCGGACTTAACCAAACGTGTGGATCATGAGCCCCTGAATGGTCGTGCCCTTCATGTCCTTCTTCCTTTTCCTCTGAATGACTGGCTTCTAAGAGTTCAATCCCCTTACTTGCCTCAATCACTTTAACTTTTGTTGTATCAATATTTTTCAATACTGTTTCAACCCATGTTTCCATCTCATTGGAATTATAGATAAAGACATCGGCTTCTTGAATTTTCGCCATATCTTTGGCACTCGGTTCATAATCATGAGGCTCAACCCCACCATCAATCAACATACTAACATTCGCTTTATCCTTAGTTATATTTTGGGTAAAATCATACATTGGATAAAAACTTGTGACAATATTTAATTTGCCCTCATTGGATTGTTTTTTTTCTTTAGCCCCACAAGCACCTAATGTGATGGTTGCAACTAATAATACTATTAAACTAAAATATTTCTTCATGAAACTCTCCTTCAAATCGTAATGACTACTGTTTAGATAGTTTATTCTAGCGAATCTTTTCATTAATTGCAAGTTTTTTACTATGACATTCACTTTTTATTTTTTTCAAAAAAATTATTTTTATTTTTGTCCACCCTTTTTAAATCGTTTAGCAGTACTCTTCTTTCCCTAAAAAAGTACCATCTTGTTATTCCAATTTGGAATAGCAAGATGGTACTTGATAACTATTTACGTTTCTTTTTACTTCCAGATGAGAAAGCGTCTTTCATTTTATCGAAAAAACCTTCTTCTTGTTCCACCACCGCTTTATCTCCGCTGGCTACTGAAAATTCACGCAACAATTTCTTTTGTTCTTCATTTAAATCAGTTGGTGTCTCGATAACAACCGTTACACGTTGATCGCCGTTTCCAGCACCACGTAATTTAGGCACACCTTTACCTTTTAATCTAAATGATGTTCCTGTTTGAGTACCTGCTGGAATTTTCAGCTTCACTCGTCCATGAACAGTTGGTACTTCAATTTCGTCTCCTAATGCTGCTTGAGCAAAGGTAACTTTTTCAGTGTAGAAGATTTCTGAGCCATCTCTCTCAAAGATAGGACTTTCTTCTACTCTAAACACGACATAAAGATCGCCATAAGGTCCGCCATTGCTTCCTGCTTCACCTTGACCTGCTAAACGCATTTGTTGACCATCTTCAACACCAGCTGGTACATTAACTTTCACAGAATGAGATTTAACAATTCGTCCGGCTCCGTTACATGTACTACATTTATCTTTAATTGTTTGACCTGTTCCTTGACATTGATCACAGGCTTGACGGCTCATCATACGACCAAGTGGTGTTTGACGTTCCACATTGATAGTACCTGCACCGTGACACTTGCTACATGTCTCAGGTTGCGTTCCGGGTTTCGCCCCAGAACCATTACATGTCGCACAATCGTCTTCACGATTATAGCGAATGCTTTTCTCTAATCCAAAAATCGCTTCATTAAAGCTTAAGTCCAGTGTATATTGTAAATCCGATCCTTGACGCGGTGCATTAGGATTAGAATTTCTTCCTCCGCCGCCACCAAAGAATGATTCAAATATATCTTCGAAACCACCGAAACTGCCGCCTCCGCCAAAATCACCAAAGCCACCACCAAAGCCGCCAGCTCCAAAGTTAGGATCTGTACTTGCATGACCATATTGATCATACGCTGCTCTTTTTTGAGAATCACTTAAGACTTCAAAAGCTTCTGATAGCTCTTTAAACTTATCTTCTGCATCAGGTTCTTTGTTAATATCTGGATGGAATTTTTTTGATAATTTACGATAGGCTTTTTTTAGTTCGTCGTCCGTTGCTGTTTTAGGAACACCAAGGACTTCATAATAATCTCTTTTTGCCATTACGTGTAACCCCCATCTTTTCTCTACTTATAGAATCCCATAAATCATAACATAAATCAGGAAATATCGGAACCTTTTCTTATTATGATAAGAAAAAGCCAAAAGCGCAGTGCTTTGGCTTTTCCCCATTAACTATTTAATTATTTTTTGTCGTCGTTGATTTCTTCAAAATCAGCATCAACTACATCATCAGCGCCACCTTGAGCTGCTTCTGGGTTTTCTGTTTGTGCTTGTTGTGCTGCTTGTTCGTATAACTTAACAGTTAAAGCTTGAACGATTTCGTTTAATTCGTCGCGTTTAGCTTTCATGTCTTCTAAGTTATTTGCTTCAACAGCTGCTTTTAAGTCGTCACGAGCAACTTCTGCTTTTTTCACTTCGTCAGCATCCACTTTACCTTCTAATTCGCCTAAAGTTTTGTCAACTGAGAATAATAAAGCGTCGATGTCGTTTCTTAAATCAACTTCTTCTTTACGTTCTTTATCTGCTTCTGCGTTAGCTTCTGCATCTTTCACCATTTTTTCAATTTCTTCATCTGTTAAACCTGAAGATGATTTAATGGTAATAGTTTGTTCTTTTTGAGTTCCTAAATCTTTCGCACTTACGTTAACAATACCGTTTTTGTCGATATCAAATGTTACTTCGATTTGAGGGATTCCACGTGGAGCAGCTGGAATATCTGTTAATTGGAAGCGACCTAATGTTTTGTTATCTGTTGCCATTGGACGTTCACCTTGTAATACATGAATATCTACAGCCGGTTGGTTATCAGCAGCAGTTGAGAATACTTGTGATTTACTTGTTGGAATTGTCGTGTTACGGTCAATTAATTTAGTAAATACAGATCCCATTGTTTCAATACCTAATGATAATGGTGTTACGTCTAATAATACAACGTCTTTCACGTCCCCTGTGATAACACCACCTTGGATAGCAGCACCCATTGCCACTACTTCATCCGGGTTAACTGATTTATTTGGTTCTTTGTTTGTTTCTTTACGTACTGCTTCAACAACAGCAGGAATACGTGTAGATCCACCAACTAAGATAACTTCGTCGATTTCAGAAATTGAGATACCAGCATCTTTGATTGCTTGACGTACTGGGATTTTAGTTCTATCTACTAAGTCAGATGTTAATTCATCAAATTTAGCACGAGTTAAGTTTAATTCTAAGTGAAGAGGTCCAGCGTCACCAGCAGTGATAAATGGTAAGCTGATTTGTGTACTTGTTACACCTGATAAATCTTTTTTAGCTTTTTCAGCAGCATCTTTCAAACGTTGAACAGCCATTTTATCTTTAGATAAATCAATGCCGTTTTCTTTTTTGAATTCTTCTACTAAATGAGCGATGATTTTTTCGTCAAAGTCATCCCCACCTAAGTTGTTATCTCCTGCAGTTGATAATACGTCGAATACGCCGTCACCTAATTCAAGGATAGAAACGTCAAATGTACCACCACCAAGGTCAAATACTAAAACTTTTTCTTCTTTATCTGTTTTATCTAAACCGTAAGCTAAAGCTGCTGCAGTAGGTTCGTTAACAATACGTTCTACTTCTAAACCAGCGATTTTACCAGCGTCTTTTGTTGCTTGACGTTGCGCGTCATTAAAGTATGCAGGTACAGTGATAACTGCTTTATCAACTTTTTCGCCTAAGTAATCTTCAGCGAAACCTTTTAGGTATTGTAAAATCATTGCTGAGATTTCTTGTGGTGTATAAGTTTTTCCTTCTACTTCTTCTTTAAAGCCAACTTCACCGATATGGCGTTTGATAGATGCGATTGTATTTGGGTTAGTTACTGCTTGACGTTTAGCAACTTCACCGACTTGGATTTCTCCATTTTTAAATGATACAACTGAAGGAGTTGTTCTGTTTCCTTCTGGGTTTGCGATAATTTTTGCTTCTCCGCCTTCTAATACTGATACTGCAGAGTTTGTTGTTCCTAAATCAATTCCGATAATTTTACTCATATTAAAAATCTCCCTTAATTTTTATTTTTTATTGTGCAACAATAACCATTGTCGGTCTTAAGACACGGTCATGTAAAATATAACCTTTTTGCAATACTTGGATTATTTCATCTGCAGCTTGACCTTCAGATGCTGGTAATGTTTGTACCGCTTGATGTTTATTAGGATCAAACGTTTCACCTAATGCTTGAATTTCTTCAACATTGGCTTCTTTTAACGCGTGAATCATTCCTTCTCTTACCATCTCAATCCCTTTTTTCATGCCTTCGTCTTGTGTTTCAATTTCAAGAGCACGATCCAGGTTATCTAATGAATTAAGTAATCCTGTTGCTAAGTTTTGTGCACGATACTTGGCAGCATCCTCACGTTCTTTGTTATTACGATTACGCATGTTAACAATCTCAGCTTGGGCACGTAGGAACTTGTCCTCCATGTCACTTAATTCTTGTTTTAACGTTTCTTCAACTGAAATTTCTTCTGTTACTTCAGTAGATGCTTCTTCGTTTTCAAGTTCTTCAATTTCTTCTTTCTTCAAATCATCCATCTCCTTTCAAATGCTTAATTCCTAATTGAATTATCTAAGCCTCGGTAATACGAATCCAAGTGACCTGATAACTCATCTGTAAAGACATTAACTAAGCCTAATAGTTTTGAATAGGACATACTGGTTGGTCCTAACAGAGCAATCACGCCTTTACCATGTTGCGGCACTTCATAAGAAGCAGTGATTAAACTCATATTTAAAAGTAATTCATTGGGAATCTCGTTACCAATACGAATATCAATCCCTGTTGTATCAGGCAATAATAGTTCGGTTAACTGATCCGAATCACTAATTAACGAATAAATGGATTTAAATTCTGAGATATCATTTAACATCCCTGAATCAAGTAAATTCATACCACCACTAATGTAAACTTGATCATCAAAAGCTTGATTAAAAACTTCTTCGAACAAGTACAAGACGTGTGATGAATTGGAGAAATACCTTTGTAAAACTAAAGGAATTTCTGTTCTTAACTTGTGGTACACCGTTAGTAAACTCTCGCCTACTAAACGATCATTAATGATGCGCGTCATTTTCTCAATATCCTCAGAACTAATTGTTTCAGGAATTGAAAAAACTTGGCTCTCTACATAACCTTGGTCCGTCACGATAATCGCAATCAATTGATTCCGATTAAGAGGGACAATCCTAAAACCTGTTAATCTGCGTTCTTTAACTTCTGGACCTAAGGAAAATGCTGTATAGCTAGTTAAGTCAGATAAAATATTAGCAGATTGTTCGATAATCTCATTCGTCGCATTGTATCTTCTATCTAGCAATTGACGAATCTTAACAATCTCATTTTGGGATATTTCAGCAGGTTGCATTAAATGATCCACATAATAACGATACCCTTTTATAGAAGGAACTCGTCCTGAAGATGAATGTGTTTTTTGAATAAGCTCTAGTTCTTCTAACTTCACTAAATCATTTCTGATCGTCGCAGAACTTGCTTTAATCCCTTCATTCATTAACGTTTTAGAGCCTACTGGAATACCAGTCTCTGTATAAATTTTTACCAGTAAATGTAAAATAGCGAGTTGTCTATCACTTAACATTATCATCACCTTCTTTTTACATTAGCACTCTTATTTACTAAGTGCTAACTACATTTACTAATATATCAAGTTATAATTTTATTGTCAACAATAATCCATCATTTTTTTAGCACTCTTATCTTTCGAGTGCTAATTTTTATGATTATGAGAATTAAGACAGAACTTCTATTTATAAGTTAAGCCTTTTCACATGTGATTTTAAACGGATTTTCCAAATCAACTCATACTCCATAAAAATTAGATATAATTATTAAATAAATATTAAGGAGGCAGTTTCAATGGCAAAAGAAAAGAAAAAGTTTAGTTTTCCAAGTGCTTACACGGTTATTTTGTTGGTATTATTATTAGTGATGATTTTAACTTATTTCATCCCCGCTGGTAAGTACGCTACCTTAAGTTACGACATGGACAAAAAAGAATTTGTTCTAACTGAACCCAAAGGCGAAACAAGTGTTGAACCCGGCAACCAAGCTACTCTTGATAAATACGGTATCAACACAAATCTCGATAAGTTTAAAGACGGTTCAGTCTATAAACCTGTCGCAATTCCTAACTCCTATGAAGAATTAGAACGTGAAAATCATGGTTTCTTCGGGGCAGTTAAAGAATTTCTAAACGCACCGATTCAAGGACTAGAAGAAAGTATTAGTGTTATCACCTTTGTTCTTATTCTTGGGGGGATCATTGGTATCATTAATAAAACCGGGGCATTTGCTGCGGGAATGAATTCTCTGTCCAAAAAATTAAATGGCCGTGAAAAGTGGTTAATCATTTTAACAATGACATTAATTTCAATTGGAGGAACAACTTTTGGTTTAGCTGAAGAAACCATTGCCTTTTATCCAATTTTAGTACCGATTTTTATTGCAGCAGGATATGACGCTCTCGTTGCCATCGCTACTATTTACTTAGGAAGTTGTATTGGAACACTTGGTTCAACGGTCAATCCATTTTCAATCGTTATTGCTAGTAATACAGCAGGGGTTACGTTTACCGATGGAATGGGCTTACGTCTTGCAATGTTAATCATCGGAACTCTAATGTGTATTGCCTATACTGTTCGTTACGCTGAGAGAGTACGTAAAAATCCTGAAACATCCCTTATTTATGATCAAAAAGAAATGTTAGAGAAAAAATTCTTACACAGTGACACGGATGCAGAAATACCTGTTTTTGATTTAAGAAAAAAATTAATGTTAATTATTTTTGCTTTAGGTTTTGTTGTCATGGTTTACGGGGTAAAAGAATTAAACTGGATGTTCGTTGAAATTTCTTCATTATTCCTATTAATCACCTTTATCCTAGCGTTAATTTCTGGCTTGAATGAAAAAACTTTCGTTGGTGAATTTGTTACTGGCGCTAGTGAATTACTAAGCGTTGCTTTAGTTATTGCCTTAGCTCGTGGAGTAACTATTATCATGGAAAATGCCATGATTAGTGACACATTGATGTATCAATTAAGTAATGGCGTTTCGAGTATGAAAGGGCCAGTCTTTACAACCGTTTTATACTTTGTTTACATCTTACTAGGCTTCTTTATTCCATCATCTTCTGGACTTGCGGTATTGTCTATGCCAATTATGGCACCATTAGCAGATGTCGTTAATGTAGACCGTGCTCTTGTAATTGATGCCTATAACTGGGGACAAGGAATCATTTCATTTATCGCCCCAACCGGATTAGTCCTAGCATCACTTGCTATGGTTGAAATCACCTTTGATAAATGGGTAAAATTCGTCATGAAACTAATGATCGCTATTGCTATTGTTTCTATTATATTATTGGCGATAGGTGTTTATTTATAAGCGTGATGAAAAAGGCGTTTTGCTCCAAGCAGTTGGAAGAAATTAAAAACAATTCGTGCTCTTTGAATTGATTTTAGTTTCTGAAACTGCCGTAGGAGCTGCCTTTTGAATCCGGACTACATAGAGTGAATAAAAAATCGTTTTGCTCCGAGTAACTGGAAGGAATGACTAATAATCCGCGCTTTTTGGATTATTAGTCATTCCTGAAGTTACCGAAGGAGCAGATTTTTTATTCCGGACTACACAGCGTGATGAAAAAGGCGTTTTGCTCCAAGTATTAACAAAGAAGGTTTAGGAATTAAGTTTTCACTTTACTTCCTAAACCTTTTTATTATGATATTAAAAATTCTTTAAAAACTTCATTCCCTAAAATCAGACCTTTATCAGTTAAAGCTAACTTATCTCCTGATTTAAACAACATTTCATCCAGAATTAATTTCTCAATGGTTTGTCCATAAACGCTATCTAATGAAGAACCAAATTTATCTTCAAAATGTTGAATCGAAATCCCTTCAATTTTTCGAAGACCTAAAAACATTTGTTCTTCCATTTGATTGGTTTTTGTTAACGTATCAACTGTAATCGTTGGCAATTTATCTTCTCTTAAAGGCTCTAAATAATGTTGAATCGGACCGTGATTTTTATAGCGAACATTTCCTAAATAACCACTCGCCCCAGCACCAAGCCCGTAATAATGCTCATTGTTCCAATAAACTAAGTTATGACGACTTTCCATGCCTGGCTTAGCAAAGTTGCTGACTTCATACTGATGTCTGCCAGCTTTCGTCATTTTTTCAATAGCCATCTCAAACATATCACCTTCAACATCAATTCCCGGAAGATGTAAACGCCCTTGTCTTGCCCAATTGTAAAACATGGTCTTATTCTCTAAAATCAATGAGTACATTGAATAATGAGGTAAATCCAAAGATAACGCCTTATCTAGGGTATCTTCAAAATTCTCTAAGGTTTGATTAGGCAAAGCAAAAATCAAATCAATACTGACATTTCTAAAATCGGCGATATCAAAAATTTTCATCGTGTCATAAACATCTTGTGCTGAATGTTTACGTCCAATTTTTTTAAGCAGACGATCATCAAAAGATTGAACCCCCATGGATAAACGATTGACACCATAGTTCTGTAACACTTGAAGCTTTTCTAAGGTTAAATCACCAGGATTCGCCTCGACTGTAAATTCATTTTTATCGTCAAACGGTAGTTCTTCTCTGACTCCTTTTAATAAAGCATCTAATTGAGCGGCAGAAAGAGAAGTTGGTGTTCCCCCACCAATATAAATTGTTTCAGTATCTTCTGAAGGATATTTTTCCTTAGTTAGTCTAATTTCTTTAATAAGAGCTTGAATATATTCATCTACTGGTTGCCCTTCAAGAAAAACTTTATTGAAGTCACAATAGAAACAAATATGTTCACAAAAAGGAATGTGAATATAAGCTGACGTCATTACAGCTCACCTTGTTTAGCAAAATAATCACGAGTATCTGTTTCATCTTGATTTAATTGCTTCACTAGACCTTCGATACCGTCAAATTTCATCTCTTCACGTAAATAATGGCACCACTGAACAGAAACTTGCTCCCCGTAAATATCTTCATTGAAATCTAAAATATTCACTTCAATGGTCATCGGACGATTTTTTTCAAAAGTAATGTTATAACCAATTTGCGCCATACCATTGTACCAAGTATTGGCTACCTTGATTTTCACTGCATAAACGCCACCCACTGGAAGAAGTGAGTGATGAGGTACTTTGATATTAGCCGTTGGAAAACCTAGGGTACGACCACGTTTATCTCCGTGCATTACCATACCTGATAATTCGTAAGTGTAACCAAGAAACTGATTAGCGCCTTCCATGTTGCCTTCTGCCATCATTTTTCGTATGTTGGTTGAACTGATTTTATCCTCACCCTGTTTTTGTTGAGGGACTTCAATCACTTCAAAACGAGCGTTGGCATAGTTTGGCAATTGGCTCATACTAGCCACATCAGCTTTACCGTACGTATAATCAAAACCAGCAACTGCCACTTTAGCGTGTAAACCAACAATGTATTGATCCACAAAGTCCTGTGGTTTCAGACTCGCAAATGCCGAAGTAAACTCAATCACGTACAGGATATCCACGCCGATTGCTTCCATGCGGTTGATTTTTTGTTCTACCGTGGTAATATATTTCATTGTTTTATGATCAACTTTTTGAAAAACAACAGATGGATGATGATTAAACGTCATCACAGCTAGCTTAGATCCACGTTTTTTAGCTTCTATTTTTGCTGTTTCAATCACTTTTTGATGACCTAAATGAACTCCATCAAAAAAGCCTAAAACTAAAACGACTTCTTCATTAGGAATTTGATTCTCTTTATATGGATGATGTATTTCTATTACTTGCATGTTTTTTCCCCTTTAATCGTTGCGTAAAACTTTAATTGGTTTTAACAACCCACTTTTTGTTGGATGCTTCCCATAAATACTAACAATTTTTCCTTGATAAAACAAAGCAATCGGCTCATCAACGACCACATTTTCAAAAAAGTCTTCTGGTAGAACTGAACCATTTCTAACACCTTGATACTTTTCATCCGACAGATCCACTCGTGGAAAATCTTTCACACCGAGTTCAAGGGGATGTAAAAATGTCTCTTGGCGCTCTAAATCCATTAAAAGGGCAATTTCTTCAATCGTAAAACATTCGTCTTTAGTGAAACCACCACTTTTGATTCGAGTTAAATCAGACATGTGAGCGGCATATCCTAATTTTTTACCTGTATCAACTGCCAACGTTCTGACATACGTTCCTTTACCACAATCGACTTCAAATGACCATTTTTGTTGTTGTAGATCAGCATCAAAAACGGGTTCTGTCGTCCGGTTAAAAGAGTAAATCATCGCTTTTCTTTCAGGACGCTCCACCGTTTCACCGTTTCTTGCGTATTCATATAATCTACGTCCATTGACTTTAACCGCTGAATACATAGGTGGTATTTGCGTAATCTCACCAGTCATTTCTTTCATCATTTCGTCAATTTTCTTAGTTGAAATTTCAGTTAAAACAGGGGTCGTTTCTACAACTGCCCCACTCACATCTTCGGTTTCAGTTGAAAAGCCAAGGGTCACTTCACCTAGATAAATTTTATTCGAATCTTGAATGTACTCAATCACTTTCGTTGCCTTGCCAACACAAATCGGTAAAACCCCATCTACATCAGGATCTAACGTCCCACTATGACCTACTTTTTTAGTCTTTAATATTTTTCTTAATTTGAAGACACAATCATGACTTGTCATGCCACGAGGCTTCCATACAGGAATTATTCCTTCCATCTACACATGCTCCTATTCCTTAAATATACTTTGACATTATACCATATTTTTATCCCTAAAAAACAAGCACTCAAAATAGCTATAAAAACAATTTTGTTTTATTTTCATTTTAAGAACCTTGTAGTAGCGACCTTTCACAATAAACTTAAAAGAGAATAAATCAAAACAATACCTCATCTCTTTAAATTTGCCTATAATCATTGAGTATTTAACAAAAAGAATGGTACATAAGAGAGGAATTTATTTGTGAAAAAAATCGGATTATTAGTTTCAACCCTTATTTTAAGTTTAAGTTTATTTGCGGCTTGTACCCCTAAAAAAGAAAGTAAAGAACCTGCTAAGGAGAAAAAAGAATGGGTTGTAGCAACATCAGGTACTCTATTTCCAGCTTCTTACTACAATGATAAAAACGAACTAACAGGTTATGATATCGAAGTGGTTAAAGAGGTCGCAAAACGTATGGATAAAAAAGTAACGTTCAAAGAGTACAATGTAGACGGCATGCTAACATCCGTTCAAAAAGGCTCAGCTGATTTTGCTGCTAACGATTTTTCTTTAAGTGATAGCCGTAAGAAAAAATTTATTTTATCTGAACCACTTAAATATTCATTTGGTAGTATGATTGTTAGAAAATCAGATCAATCTGGTATTAAATCTTTCGAAGATTTAAAAGGTAAAAAATCAGCAGGTGAAGCGACAACTAACTACATGAAAATCGCCGAAAAATATGGTGCTGAATTAGTGAGTTATGATAACGCTACTAACGATCAATATTTAACAGATGTGGCAAACGGTCGTACTGATGTCATTTTAAATGATTACTACTTACAAAAAATGTCAGTAGGCGCTTTACCTGATATTCCTGTAATGATTTTAGATGATTTATACTTTAACCCAACAGAAAATGGTTTATTATTTAGCAAAGAAAATACGGAACTGAAAAAAGAAATTGATGTTACATTAGGTGAAATGAAAAAAGATGGCACCTTAGCAAAAATTTCTAAAGAGTTCTTTGGTGCTGACGTTTCCGTTAAACCTGATGTGAAAATTGCTGAAGATATTAAGATTGAAGAGTAATTATCATGTATATGCCTAGTATTGATTTTAAACTACTAGTTGATTCGATTCCCTTTGTTTTAGAAGGATTGCCTTATACTATTCTGATTAGTTTGGCTTCCTTTATGATTGGTAACTTACTAGGAATTTTACTAACTTCAATTAGTTTACTTGATATTCCAGTCATTCGAACTGTTATTAAGGTTTATCTTTCCTTCTTAAGAGGAACACCATCCCTTGTTTTGCTTTTTATTTTGTACTTTGGGATGCCTATTCAACTGCCACCGATTCAAGCAGCGATTATTTGTTTCTCTTTAACAAGTAGTGCTTTCTTGGCAGAAATTTACCGAGGAGCTATTTCTGGTGTTGATCCAGGGCAATGGGAGGCTTCTAAAGCATTAGGGCTATCTTATATAGTAACCATGAAAGATATTATTTTTCCTCAAGCTTTAAGAATTGCGATTCCTTCACTTGGAAATGTGGCGATGGATATTGTTAAAGGCTCTTCTCTAGCAGCCATGATTACAGTGCCAGACATCTTCCAAAAAGCTAAAATCGTTGGCGGACGTGAATTTGATTTCATGACCATGTATGTTTTAGTGGCACTTATTTATTGGGGAATTTGTTTGGTGATAGGGTCGTTGCAGAAGAGATTGGAAAAACAGTTTGAGTATTTGACGTAAAAAAAGATGAGAGAAACCTTAAACAGTTCTCTCATCTTTTCTTTTACCCCAAAGGCTTCACTAACTTCATCAACATCTCTTCATCTAACTCTCTTAACAACGTCACTATCAATTTTTTAGCCGCTTCATAATCATGATAATCCACATAACAATGATGGGTATGAGCGTATCTAACAGGTATTCCCACTACAATCGCAGGTGCTCCGTTGTAACGATTAAAGGATGCGCCATTCGTACCACCACCACTTCTCACAGATACTTGAAGTGGGATATTATGTTTTTCAGCTAAATCAATGACATGATTTTGAAATTCAGGATTAGTAATCATAGACACATCAAAATAACGCAACATTGGACCTTCTCCCAAAGCTGATTGAATCATATAATCTTCTGAGGAGGTATCATCAGCTGGACAGCCTTCAAAAACAATGGCTAAATCAGCAGCAACTTTTTTAGCCGCGACTTCAGCTCCACGCAAGCCAACTTCTTCTTGAGCAGTTAACGTACTGACCAGTTCAAAAGGCAGTTTCTCTTCTTTGACTTCATCTAAAACATCCATCATACAGGCCACACCAATTCGACAGTCAAATCCTTTACCTAAAAATAGGTTGGTCTCTTGATTGCACTCACAAACTACATCAGGAATCACAGGACAACCCATTCTAACTGAAAAACGTTTTTCCGCATCTTCTTTAGATTTTGCTCCAATATCAATCGATAGAGAAGCAATACTAAGTCCTTTAGCACGTTCTTCCTCTGACATAAAATGAGGTGGTTTACTCGTAACTATTCCTTGAATGTACTCACCTTTAGTATTTTTAACTTTAACTTTTTGAGCCGCAATATTACTAGGAACCCAGCCGCCTAAAGTTAAAAATTGCAACAGTCCATTAGGTTTAATCGCTTGCACAATAAATCCCACTTCATCACTATGAGCATCCAGTTGAACTCTTAGTTTAGAAGTATCTTTAGTCGATGCATTCAAATACAAATTCTTAATGCCGTCTGTATCTGTTTCACCTAAAGTGTTCCATTCTTTTCTGACATAGTTCACCACATCATCTTCAAAACCTGAGACACCATATAAATTTGATAGATTAATAATATTTTCGATTGCTTGCTCTTTTTTCATACTTAACACCTATCCCTTTTTTAGTTAATTCCCCAAGAAGCACGCATTTCATCCATTAATGAAATGACATGTTCTGTTACTTCTCTTGTATCAATTCCTTCAATTTTTCCAGCAGCGTAGTCATTTAATAAATCCATTTCGTAGGTGAAGACGTCTCTTCCATTACCTAGATTAATGACTTTTGTTTGACCATCATTGTAAAAAATAGTTCCCTCTTCTGCTCTAGGAAAGTCATCTATTTTCAAGAAGCCATTATCACCTGTCAAAACGACTTGTTTTGGCATTTTGCCTCTAAATGAAATCATCACACTTGCTTGAATCCCCTCTGAAGTTTTAAGTAGTGTTATGGATTTTTCATCCACACCAGTTGGGGCAAGTTCAACGTCGCTAGTCACAAAGTTTAACTCTGTACCTAGTAAATAAACAGCCGCAGACAAAGCATACGTTCCTATATCAAATAAAGCACCTCCGCCTAATTCTTTAGAAAAGAAGCGATTGGTTGGATCATATTCTTTACAACTACCAAAAATCACACTAGCATTGCTTATTTTACCTAGCTCACCAGCAGCAATCAGTTTTTTAACTTCATGATACATGGGCATGTAAAACAACGTCACTGCTTCCAATAAAACTAAATTTTTAGATTTGGCTAATTCAAATAACTCTTTCGCCTGTTCACCTGATAGCACCATAACTTTCTCACATAAAACATGCTTTCCAGCTTCTAAAGCTTGTTTAGCATAGGCATAATGTGTTTGGTTAGGTGTTCCAATGTAGACACACTCTAACTCTTTATTCCCTAAAAACTCTGTGTAATCAGTCGTATAGTTTATCACACCATTTTCTTTAGCAAAAGGGATTAATGATGTTTCTCGATGATTAAACATGGAAACAATCTCGTATTTATTTTTATCAAGTTGTGTGGCAAACTGCTTGGCAATATCTCCCGTTCCCACAATACCTATTTTTTTAATCAAATGAATCCCTCCTTATTATTTATACATTCTATCACACTAGATATTTATTTTAAGTAATTTTTGCTTAAAAGTAAAAAAAGAGACTGACAGGTGTCAATCTCTTACGGTATTAAAAATCTGTCCTCCAATTACTCGGAGCAAAACGATTTCTTATTCACTCTATTGTAGTCCGGATTCAAAAGGCAACTCCTACGACAACTTCAAAAATAAAAATTAATTCAAAAAGCACGAATTATTTTTTATTTTCTCCAGTTGCTTGGAGCTAAGCGCCTTTTTCATCACTATATTCTTAATACTCTTTTTTATTCAAATTTCTTAGTAAATCATCAATGTGATTTCCGTAAGCCACTGAGCTGTCTCTTTCGAAAATCAACTCAGGTGTTTTGTAAATTTGTAAACGATGTCCGATTTCTCGACGAACAAGTCCACTTGCTTTTTCTAAACCTTGTTGCACTTTTTGCATTTCAGAAGCTTTATCACCTAGTGAACTATAATAAATAGTCGCTTGTTGAAGGTCCCCTGTTACGCGAACCTCAGTGATTGTCACGTTATCAATACGTGGATCTCTTACTTTTTTTTGTAAGATATCGTTTACTTCTCTCAATATTTCTTGTGCTACACGGCGGTCACGATAATTTGCCATCGTTAACTCTCCTTGTATCTATTATTTTCTTTTAACTTCTTCCATGATGAAGCCTTCAATAATGTCGTCTACTTTAATATCATTGTAACCTTCTAAAGTAGCGCCACATTCAAAGCCTAATTTTACTTCTTTAGCGTCATCTTTGAAACGTTTCAAGCTGGCTAATTCACCTTCATGGATAACGATACTATCTCTAATTAGACGAACGCCACTTTCACGACGGATGAAACCTTCAGTTACGTAACAACCAGCGATTGTTCCAACTTTAGATACCGCATATGTTTCACGGATAACCATTTGACCTGTAATTTTTTCAACAAACTCAGGATCAAGCATCCCTTGCATTGCTGTTTCAATTTCTTCGATAACTTTGTAGATGATACGGTGTAAACGAATATCAACATTTTCTTGTTCTGCTTGAGTTCTTGCTTGAATTGTTGGTCTTACGTTAAATCCAACAACAATCGCATTACTTGCAGAAGCTAGCGTTACATCACTTTCATTAATCGCACCTACAGCCGAGTGAACGATTTTAACACGTACGCCTTCAACATCAATTTTATTTAAACTTGCTGCTAAAGCTTCAGCAGAACCTTGTACGTCTGCTTTAATGATTACGTTAACTTCTTTCATTTCGCCATCTTTAAGGCTTTCGAATAAATTATCAAGTGTCACACGAGAGCTCATTGAACGTTGCTCTAATAAAGCACGTTTCGCTCTTTCTTCACCTGCTGCACGAGCTGTTTTTTCATCTTCAAAGGTTACAAAACGATCTCCTGCTTGAGGAACATCATTAAGACCTGTAATTTCAACTGGTGTTGCTGGTCCAGCTTCTTTGTCGCGACGACCAATATCATTTGTCATCACACGGATACGTCCATGAGTGTTACCAACAACGATTGGGTCACCAACATGAAGTGTTCCTTGTTGAACTAAAACAGTTGTGATAGGTCCTTTACTCTTATCTAAACGAGCTTCAATAACTGTACCAATCGCGCGTTGCGTTGGATCAGCTTGTAAGTCTTCTACTTCAGAAACAAGTAAAATCATTTCTAATAATTCTTCAATGTTATCACCAAATTTAGCTGAAATTGGTACGAAGATTGTATCTCCACCCCAAGCTTCAGGAATTAGGCCGTGTTCACTTAATTCTTGCATTACGCGGTCTGGATTAGCATCTGGTTTATCAATCTTGTTAACAGCTACGATAATTGGCACTTCTGCCGCTTTCGCATGGTTAATCGCTTCAACTGTTTGAGGCATAACCCCATCATCAGCTGCAACTACAATAATTGTGATATCCGTAATACTTGCCCCACGCGCACGCATACTTGTGAAGGCCGCATGTCCCGGTGTATCTAAGAAAGTAATAGCTTTACCATTAGCTTCAATTTGATAAGCACCAATATGTTGTGTGATTCCTCCAGCTTCCCCTAAAGAAACTTTTGTATGTCTTAATGTATCAAGTAACGTTGTTTTACCATGATCCACGTGTCCCATGATCGTTACAACTGGCGGTCTATTAGTTAATTTTTCTTCATTAACTGCTTCAACTTCGAAGAATTTGTCAATATCAGCCACATCTTCTTGAACTTTTTCTTCTGGTGTAATGCCGTAATCAGTTGCTAACGTTTCAATAGTATCTTTGTCTAACGGTTGATTTTGGTTAACCATAACACCTAATAAGAATAATTTTTTGATAATTTCTGCTGGTTCACGGTAAATTTTCTTAGCGATATCAGCAACGTTCATACCTTCAGTATAAACTAAGACTTCTGGTAACTCTTTAAATTTACGAGCTGGTCCAGCAGGTTTAGTACTTGGTTGATACTTGCCCTTTTTACCTTTACGGTTGTTCTTTTTGTAACGGTTGTTTGGGTTATTGTATCCACCACCTTGGCTACGACCTTGAGGTTTGTTGCCACCTTTATAACCACCTGTATTTGTTTGTGGTTTGTTTTGGTTTGAGCCTTGTTGTGCTTGGCTTGGTCCAGTACTTGGTTTGTTAGTGCTTGTTGGTTTATTAGTACTTGGTTTACTTGTATTTTGTTGTGGTTTATTAGCAGTGTTATTGCTTCGATTTTGTTGCCCTGGTTTATTCACGCGACTTTCCTTACTTTTCGCTTTATTTTCTACAGGTGTAGAACGCGGTGTCTCTTTCGAAACATTTTCTTTTCTTGTTACTGGTTTTTCTTGTGTTTGATTCGGTTTTTTCATTGTTTGTTTCAACTTCGTTATGTCAGAATCAGTGAGTGTACTCATATGATTTTTTACATCAATACCCATTGAATGAGCTTTATCTACTATATTTTTACTCGACAAATCAAGTTCTTTTGCCAGCTCATATACGCGTTTTTTACTCATTAAATCACTTCCTATTCATCTTTCAATAATTCACGCATTTTCTTTGAAAAGCCGTTATCACAAACACCAATAATCGTTCGACTCTTACCTATCGCATGACTTATTTCTGCTTTTGTACAAGCAACTATGATAGGTGTTTGATAGTACTGGCATTTATCAGTCATTTTCTTGATTGTTCCTTCGCTCGCATCTGTTGCGACGATGACTAAACGAACATTATTTTTACGAACTGCTTTTACTGTTGTATCATCACCAGAAACTAATTTTCCGGCTTTTGTCGCTAATCCGAGAAGGTTTAGAAACTTATCTTTATTTGTCATTAGCGAACAACTCTCTTCTTGCTTTTTGGTGAGTCACATAATCTAATAACTCTTGATAAAATTCGTCCGTTAAGCTGGTTTCTAAAACACGGTCGAGTATTTTTCTGTCCCAACTTAACTGAACGACTTCAGGCTCAATAGAAAGGTAGGCACCTCTTCCAGACAATTTACCTGTGGGATCCATGGAAACTTCCCCTTCTTTAGAACGAACGATTCTCAACATTTCTTTCTTAGGTTTCATTTCATTAGACACGACACATTTTCTCATCGGAATTTTTCTTTGTTTCATCTATTTTCGCCTCCTGTTTCTATTCTTCGATTTTTTCTTCTTCAACTGTTTCAATTGTATCAGCTTCAATGTTTTCAACTAAATGTTCTGTTGATGATTCAATTTCTTCAACGATTTCTTCTGCTTCTACCGCTTCAGTTGCCATTGCTTCCATTTCTGATTCTGGTTTAATATCAATCTTAAATCCAGTTAATTTAGCTGCTAAACGAGCATTTTGTCCACGTTTACCAATGGCTAATGATAATTGGAAATCAGGAACGACTACAGTACAAGCACGTTGTGATGCATCAAAAATAACATTAACAACTTGTGCTGGGTTAAGAGCGTTTGAGATAAATATAGCTGGATCTTCGTTCCATTCAACGATATCCATGTTTTCACCTTTTAACTCATTAACAATTGATTGAACACGTTGCCCTTTTGGTCCAACACATGTTCCAACAGGATCGATATCTTTATTTTCAGCTTTAACAGCCACTTTCGCACGGTCTCCTGCTTCACGAGCAATGCTGACGATTTCAACTTCACCGTCATATACTTCTGGAATTTCTTGTTCAAACAAACGTTTTAATAAATCCGGATGGCTACGAGATACATAAACTTGTGGTCCTTTAGACGTGTTTTCAACTTTATGAATGTAAACTTTGATACGATCATGTGGTTGGTACACTTCATTAGGGATTTGATCATGTTTTGATAATACCGCTTCGATTTTTCCTAAGTTAACGTAGATGTAACGATTATCTTGTCTTTCTACAATTCCTTGCATAATTTCATTTTCATATGCACTAAATTCATTATAAATAATTGAACGTTCTGCTTCTCTAACACGTTGTAGAATAACTTGTTTAGCAGTTTGCGCTGCAATACGACCAAAATCTTTTGGTGTCACTTCAAAACGAATCATGTCACCAATTTCATAAGCTTGATTCACTTTTTGAGCTTCTTCTAAACTTACTTCTAATTGTGAATCCATTACTTCTTCAGTCACTTCTTTTACTGAATAAATATGAACGTCACCTTTTTTATCATTAAATTCTACTTCAACATTCTGAGCTTGTCCGTAATGACGTTTATAAGCAGAAATCATTGCTGCTTCTAAAGCTTCAATTACGATAGCTTTGGAAATGCCTTTTTCGCGTTCAAGAGCGTCTAATGCGCCTAACATTTCTTTGTTCATGAGTCTTTCTTAACCTCCGTTATTAAAATTCGATTGCCAATCTCGCTTTGGCTATATTTTTACGTTCAAATGTCATTGTTTTTCTTTGAGTTTTAACTTTAATTGTTAATGTTAATTCATCTTGATCAAATGAGTCTAAAAAGCCTTGATACTGCTTTTCACCATCAACTGCTTGATAGAATGAAATATTAATGTACTCACCAATGGCGTTTGTGTAATCTTCTTCTTTCTTTAAAGGGCGCTCTGCTCCAGGAGAAGAGACTTCTAAAAAGTATGCTTGTGGAATCGGATCAGGATTGATCATATCTAGTTTCTCACCTAATTTTTCACTGATAATGGCACACTCATTCAAATCAATGCCACCTTCTTTATCAATAAAAACTCGTAAAAACCAATTTCTTCCTTCTTTTACATACTCAATATCAACCAATTCGAATGATAATTCATCTACAATAGGACTAACCAAGTCTGTTACGATATCAACAACGTTCGCCAATTAATATTCGCCTCCTTTAAAGTTTTAAGAATTTCATCAAAAAGAGTGAGCGTTATCCACGCTCACTCCCTCAAGTTATCTTACAAACCAATTCTATCATGTTTCAAGTCAAAAAACAAATAAGAATAGAACAGATAGTTAAGCTTTCATTAAGACTGTTATTTTTAAAGCATTCTTAAGCTTTTTTTGCTAGAGTATGTTCTTATACGAGGTGAGAAGATGAAACTAATAAAAACATTATCCATTGCAAGTTTACTTCTAGGTGGCGCACTACTTGCTGAAGGGTACCGAGAAAACAGACAACTTGATAAGGACTTTTTTACAATAAAAAGCACGAAACTAAATAAAAAAAGTGATAAAATTAGGGTCGCCCACTTATCAGATACTCAATTTCCTAGATTAAAAGTTTCTCAAAGTAAAATTCTTAATACATTAACGAATGAAGCACCTGATATTATTTTATTTACAGGGGATACCATTGATCGAACTGAAAATATAAACACCACTGAATTAATCTATTTTTTAAGTAAGCTAACTAAAATTGCCCCGACTTTTGTGATTAGTGGGAATCATGAAGTCACCAATGCAGGTTTTGATCAATGGCGTGACATTGTAAGTAACAGTCAGGCTACTTACTTAGATAACGAGGTCACAGAAATCACACTGCATAATAATAAATTTAACATTGTGGGTATATCCAATGAAGAAATAAATTTACCAACCACTGAAAAAGAGAAAATTAATCCAAACCAAGAAACGTTAGTTCTAGCCCACCATCCAGAAAACATTCATGATTATATTAATAATATGGATCAGTCTTCAATTAATGTTTTTAGCGGACACGCTCATGGCGGGCAAATCATTATTCCAGGAGTGGGTGGCGTTTTTTCTCCTGATCAAGGCATGCTGCCTGATTATACGAATGGACATTATAAGTTAGAAGAAAATAATCTATTTGTCAGTCGCGGTTTAGCGAACAGTTCATTTCCAGTTAGACTTAATAATTATCCGCATCTACTCTTTATTGATATTGAAGGGAAGTAAAAAAGAAGAAGTCAGCCGACTTCTTCTTTTTTTGAATAATATTTAACAGTCAGAGGATAAAAAGTCTACTTGGAGCTAAACGCTATTTTCACCACTCTGTTCTTTACAACATATCAAACAATGACAATTGATTTTCATCTGGCAAGTCTTTCAATACACCATTTTCTGTCATGTATTCAATCAATGTTTTCGACACTTTTCCTCGGTTAGCTAAATCTTCTTTTGATAAAAATTTGCTATCTTCACGCGCTATTACCATTTGTTTTGCCACATTGGCACCCAAACTTGGTACGGCCCTGAATGGAGCGATTAAAGTGTCATCTTCAATCGTAAAGTTTTCAGCATCAGATTTATATAAATCAATCATGCTAAATTTGAAACCACGTTCCATCATTTCATTGGCAATTTCTAATACGGTTAAAAGATTTTTCTCTTTTGTGGATGCTTCCATCCCTTTATCCATAATCTCTTTAATACGAACTTTTGTTGCATCTTTCCCTTGAGACATAGCAACTAAATCAAAATCATCTGCCCGAACACTAAAGAAGGCTGCATAATAAAGAATTGGATAGTGTACTTTGAAATAAGCCACACGTAAGGCCATTAGCACGTACGCTGCCGCATGGGCTTTAGGGAACATGTATTTAATCTTCAAGCATGAATCAATGTACCACTCTGGCACGTTGTTTGTTCTCATCTCTGCTTGCCAATCATCCGGTATCCCTTTACCTTTACGCACACTCTCCATAATTTTAAAGGCAATCCCGTCTTCAAGACCCGCATGCATTAAGTAGACCATGATATCATCACGACAACCAATAACTTTCGCTAAAGTCGCTTCCCCGCGCTTAATTAATTCATCCGCATTTCCTAGCCAAACGTCCGTCCCATGAGATAACCCTGAAATTTGAAGCAACTCTGAGAAGGTTGTTGGATTGGTTTGTTCTAACATTCCTCGTACGAATTTTGTTCCAAACTCAGGAATACCTAACGTTCCAGTTTTTGAAAAAATGGCTGCTGGTTCCACACCTAAGACTTGTGGTCCTGAGAAAATTTTCATCACTTCTGGATCATCCGTTGGAATTGTTTTCGGATCAATTCCCGATAAATCTTGTAACATCCTAATAACCGTTGGATCATCGTGTCCCAGAATATCTAGTTTTAACACGTTATCGTGAATCGAATGGAAATCAAAATGGGTTGTACGCCATTCCGCATTTTGATCATCTGCTGGATACTGAATCGGTGTAAAATCGTAAACATCCATATAATCAGGAATTACAATAATCCCCCCGGATGCTGTCCAGTCGTCCGTTTAACCCCAGTAGAACCTTTCGCTAAACGATCAATTTCAGCTGCTCTAAAGCTGTAATTATTATCTCGTTCATAGCCCTTCACAAAACCATAGGCTGTTTTATCAGCCACAGTTCCAATTGTTCCTGCTTTATAAACATATTCTTCTCCAAACAAGACTTTCGTGTAGTTATGAGCCGTTGATTGATAAACTCCAGAGAAGTTCAAATCGATATCGGGTACTTTATCCCCGTGGAAACCTAAGAACGTTTCAAAAGGAATATCATGGCCGTCTTTAAACAATCTTGCCCCACACTTAGGACATTCTTTTTCAGGTAAATCAAAACCAGAACCATAAGAGCCATCTTCAAAGAATTCTGAATACTGGCATTTTGGACAACGGTAATGAGGTGGTAAAGGGTTCACTTCGGTAATCCCTGTCATGGTTGCCACAAAACTAGAACCAACCGACCCACGAGAACCTACTAAGTAACCATCTTGTAAACTCTTATGAACTAATTTTTGCGAAATCAAGTAAATAACGGAGAAACCATTTCCATTAATACTTTTCAATTCTTTTTCAATACGTTTAACCACAATCTCAGGAAGTTCTTCACCGTACAAACGATGAGCTTCGGTATAACTTAAATTAGTAATCTCATCTTCTGATCCATCAATTTTAGGCGTATATAAATCCTGTTTAACTGGCACAACTTTCTCACACATATCGGCAATCAAATTCGTATTATCCACGACAATTTTTTGTGCCACATCTTTTCCTAAAAATGAAAATTCAGCTAACATTTCATTAGTTGTTCTAAATTTTACGTCTGGTAAGGAATAACGATTTAAAGGATTAGCTCCACCCATGGAATTAATTAAAATTTTACGGTAAATCGCGTCTTCTTCATTGATATAGTGAACATTCCCTGTTGCTACAACAGGTTTATCTAAATCATCTCCAATTTTAACTAAATTTTGGATGATATCTTCCATGTCCTTTTCATTCATAATTAACTCTGCTTCAACTAAAGGTGCATAGACTGGTTTTGGCATCACTTCTATATAATCATAAAATTTAGCCCGTTTCTTCGCCTCATCTACCCCTTTTTGCATCATGGCTTCAAATATTTCACCATTACTACAAGCTGAGCCAATTAATAAGCCTTCTCTTAACTTGGAAAGCTGTGAGCGAGGAATCCTTGGAACACGGTAATAATAATTCACGTTGGACATAGAAATTAATTTAAATAAATTCTTTAAACCATCTTGGGTTTTAGCTAGAATCGTTGCATGGAAAGGTCGTGCTCGTTTATACGCATCTCCTTCTCCAATGTGTTCGTTTAATTCGTCATGATACTGAGCTCCAAAATCTTCATTGGCTTTTTTAATAAAAATCCAACACAAATGACCTGTTGCTTCTGAATCATAAACGGCTCTATGGTGTTGTTCTAAATTAATTTTATATTTTTTAGATAAAGTATTTAATCGATGAGATTTCATATCAGGATGTAATAATCTTGATAATTCCAGTGTATCAATGACAGGATTAGGTGCTTCTGGCATATCATATTTCTCATAACTGGTATTTAAGAAGCCCATATCGAAACTGGCATTATGAGCAACTAAAATGTGATCCCCACAAAACTCTTTAAAAAGCGTCAAGACTTCTTTTTCCGACTTAGACCCTCGAACCATCTCATCTGTAATGCCAGTTAAATTAGTGGTTGTCTGTGATAAAGGATGACCTGGATCAATAAATTCCTCAAAACTCTCAATCACATTTCCTTTATGCATTTTAACGCCTGCAAGCTCGATGATTGAGTTATAAACAGCAGACAATCCTGTTGTCTCAACGTCAAATACCACATACGTTTCATCTGATAGTAAACGATGTTCAGGATTATAGGCAATCGGCACCCCGTCATCCACTACATTGGCTTCAATTCCAAAAAGAATTTTGACGCCCTTAGACTCACCAGCATGATACGCATCAGGAAAAGCTTGGGCTCCCGCATGATCTGTAATAGCAACTGCAGGTAAGCCCCACGCTGCGGCTTGATTAACTAAAGCCGTCGCATTATTTGTTGCATCCATGGTACTCATGTTGGTATGCATATGAAGTTCCGCTCGTTTATTATTTTCTGGTTCTGTATCTTTTCTTGGGGCATGCTTGACTTCGATTAAGTCTTGAGCGTTCATCACTAAATCACGCATAAACGTATCTTCTTGAATACTCCCGCGAACTTTAAGCCAAGATCCTTCTTTAATTGCCTCAAAAACTGCCACATCTTTTTCATTATTAGAGAATTTCTTCACTGAAAAAGATGACGTATAATCTGTCATTTTGATAATTAAAATTTTTCTACCAGAACGTAAATCTCTGACTTCTTTTGAGAAAACATACCCTTCTAAAGTGACCCGGCGTTCCTCTTCTAAAATAGTTCCCATTGGGGTGATTGGTTCATCAGCTGGAATAGAACGCCCCAGTTGCACAGGACCTGACAAAGCAGGTACTTCGGTTTTTTGTTTTTGTTGCTGTTCATTCTTAACTATCGCATCTGCCGCTTGTTTCATCATCTGAGCCGTTTGTTCTTCTTGTCGTTTATCAAAAGCAAGTTTTATCTCTTCTGCCTTCTTTTCATCCATTTTTGGTTGAAAATTAAACCTAGGAAAACCGAATTTTTGATAACTTTCAATAATGTAGTCTCCATATTGTTGTTTGATATAATCAATCATACCTTCATTTTCAACTAATAAAGTTACGGCTCGATCATCTATGAATGGTGCTTGTTTAGTTAATCTTTGCTTCACAACGGGAGTCACAAAATTTTCATCTTTTAAGACTTCTAGCCAATAGTCTTGCAGAAGTTGATCATTAAACTTAGTGTCTGTTACTTGAATAGTAACCTTAACCTCTGCAATTGACCTGAAGGCCATTTTTAATTTATTAAAAAAATCTTGATATACAGTAAAAGGTAAAATAGTCGTAAAGACTAAATGAAATTCCCAAATGCGACTTTTCTTATGAACCGTCACTTCTTTGATTTCACCTGTTTCTAAAACAGTGTTTTCGCTCTGAGAAAGATCCATCTCTATCTGTTTTAGCAGTTGTTCGAATAATTCTTTTGAATCCATACTCATTTTCTTACCCCACTTTCCTATCATATTCTACACGAAAAAGGACCTTAGCGAAAGACCCGCCAAGGAACCCTTTATTTTATTTATTTAAGATACTTAATGTTTCATGTAATTCTTCACGTCTGATTTCTAACATTTCATCCGTACGTTTGATTTTAACTTCGATGATACCTTCTTCAGCTTTTTTACCGACTGTGATTCTAAATGGTGCACCAACTAAGTCAGCATCTTTAAATTTAACTCCTGGACGTTCTTTACGATCATCAACTAAACAGTCAATACCGCGAGATTCCATTTCTTTTTCAATGTCTAAAGCTAAATTCCACTGTGTTTCATCTTTAGGATTGATTGGGATGATGTGAACATCAAATGGTGCTGTTCCTTTTGGCCAGTTAATGCCATTTTCGTCAGCATTTTGTTCAGCGATTGCCGCTAATAAACGACTCACGCCAATTCCGTAACTTCCCATTTGAACAGGAATTTCACGTCCGTTTTCATCTAAAACATTCGCTTCCATTTTATCACTATAGAAAGTTCCTAATTTAAAGATATGACCTAACTCGATTCCTTTAGCAAATTTCAGTGTTCCTTGTCCATCTGGTGAAGGTTCACCTTCTTTAGCTAAAATAAGATCCGTATAAGCTGCTGGTTCAAAATCACGACCAGGTGTCACGTTAATAATATGAGCATCATTTTCATTCGCTCCAACACCAGCATTTGTCATATCTTGAACATATAAATCAGCAATTAATTTAACCTCTTCTGATAAACCGATTGGTCCAAGTGAACCAAAGTTAGCTCCTAAGAATTTAACCGCATCTTCTTCTGTTGCAGGTTCTACAAAGTCTGCTCCTAAGAAGTTTTTAAGTTTCACATCGTTTAATTCATGGTCTCCACGAACTAAAACCATAACAGGTTCTTCATCAGCCATAAAGAATAATGATTTAATTGTTTTAGTTGCATCCACTTTAATGAAATCACACAATTCTTGAATTGTTTTAACATTTGGTGTCGCAATTTTTTCAGGATCAAGTAAGCTTTCATGAGATTTTTTACCTGTATAAAGAGCTGTTGCCATTTCTAAGTTAGCAGAATAATCACTACTATCTGAATAAACAACCGTGTCCTCACCAATCTCTGAAATCGCCATAAATTCTTTAGAATCACTACTTCCCATGGCACCACCGTCACCGATGATAATACGGAAATCTAAACCACATCTATTAAAAATATTAGTGTAAGCTACTTCGAAATCTTTAAAGCCTTCATCCAAACTTTCAGTTGTTGCGTGGAAAGAATACGCGTCTTTCATAATAAACTCGCGACCTCTTAATAAGCCAAAACGAGGACGTTTTTCATCACGGTATTTTGGTTGAATTTGATATAAGTACATTGGTAATTTTTTGTATGAACTAATATCATTTCTAACTAAATCAGTAAATGTTTCTTCATGTGTCGGACCTAAGATAAAATCTTTACTATTTGAGTCTTTTACTTTTAATAGTGCATCTCCATACGTACTATAACGTCCAGATTCTTTCCAAAGATCCGCTGGAATGACAGCTGGAAGTAACATTTCATTCGCATCAATAGCATCAAATTCTTCACGCATGATGTTTTCTAATTTTTTGATAACGCGATAAGCAAGTGGCAAGTAGCTATAGTAACCACTTGATACTTGACGAATGTACCCTCCGCGTAATAACATTTTATGACTAATAACCTCAGCATCACTTGGTACCTCACGTAATGTTGGCATAAAGAATTTCGATTGTTTCATTGTTAAACTAACCCCTTTTTAATTTTTAATTAATAAAAAATCGTTGTATATCGTTCCATGTTACAGCGACCATAAGTAGTAATAAAATACCTACACCAATCATGGTAATCATGACTTCTTTTTCTTGACTTAGTGGTTTACCCCTAACACCTTCAAAAATATTTAACGTTAATTTTCCACCGTCAAGTCCTGGAATTGGTACTAAGTTCATAATACCTAAATTCACAGAAAGGATGGCTGTAAAAGAAAGCACAGCTATAATTCCACTATTTGAAACAGCTTCTGATGCTTTAAAGATCATCACTGGTCCACCTAGTTTATTTAAACTAAAATCTGTTATCAAGTTACCTAAAGCTTTAAAGATATTAAGTGAGTTGGCGAAAGTTTCAGTCACACCAAACTTCAATTTACCAAAGAAAGATAATTCTTCAAATGTGCTAGAAGGACCTACCCCTAACATTCCTTGACCTTTTCTTGTGTCATCCGTACTTTCAGAAGGTGTCACTTTTAATTCTTTTTTGTCACCTTTTTCAGTTTGAACCACTAAAGAAATTTCTTTGTTCGCATTGGGTGAGACCTCTTCTGAGATATCTGTAAATTGGCTAACTTTGTGACCATTAGCTTCAATAATTTTATCTCCCGGTTTAATGCCAGCTTTGTCAGCAACACTATCCTTTTGAACCGAACCAATTGTACTTGTTTTATCTGTGACATTAATGCCACCTGCCATAAAAGCAACGATTGTAAACAAAGCAATTGATAAAATAAAGTTATTCATTGGACCTGCAAAATTGGTCATCATCCGGCGACCTAAACTTGCTGATTGGAACTGAACATCTCTTGGTGCAATTTGCGTTTCGATACCATCTTCTTCAATAATTGTTGCATCATGAAAAACAGGATATCTCTTCTCTTTTGTTTCATCTCCCATTTCGTAACCCTTAATGTAAAGATCATCAACTAAATCACAGTCAATTAATTCTACAGGAATACTATTAGGTAATTGAATTTTTTTATTCGGATTAATTTTAACCACTTGTCCATTTTCATCCAGAACAAGAGACAAAGGCATTCCCGGAGCAAGTTCGATATCTTCGTCGCCCTCTCCAGCCATTCTCACGTATCCACCAATTGGTAACATTCTGATGGTATATGTTGTTCCATTCTTACGATGATGAAATAACTTTGGTCCCATTCCAATGGCGAATTCTCTAACTAAAATCCCACCACGTTTGGCAAATATAAAATGACCAAATTCATGAACGATGACAATTAACCCAAAAACAAATATAAATGTGACGATTGTTCCTACCATGAGTTATTTCCTTTCTTTACCAATAATTTAAAACAAACCAACTAAATGCATTAATGGAAATACAAATAATAAACTATCAAAACGGTCTAAAATACCACCATGACCCGGTAATATTTTCCCTGAATCTTTAACTCCGTAATATCTTTTATAAGCTGATTGAACTAAATCACCCATTTGACCTACAATTGAGAAAAGAACCGTTAAAACAAGCATTACAACAATATTATATGGTAATGGCCAGAAAATCAAATAGATTGCTGCAACCACTACGGCACATAAAATACCACCAATTGAACCTTCGATTGTTTTGTTTGGTGAAATATTTGGTGCCAACTTATTTTTACCAAATTTCATACCACAAAAATAGGCGCCGATATCTGTTGCCCAGACAACGAATAATGCAAACATTAATACTTGGATTCCTGCTTCACGAGCTGCAATAAAGTTCTGGAAGCCTATTCCTACATACAGACTGACTAATACAGGAAACGCAGCATCATCAAAAGTGTACGTATTTTTCGAAAACACAGGTACCATTAGAATAAACATAACAATTAAATAGAAAAGTGCCACGTTGTCTACTTTTTCTGGTAAGAATGAAAACCATGTTTCTTTTGGTAAAACTAGTAAGACTGAACCTAAAATAGCTAAGGCTCCTTCTAAACTCTTGATTTCCAATCCTCTCATATTAAATAATTCATACACACCAACGCCTGCCATTGCAGCAGCTAAAATTTGAAGTGGCATACTCCCTAAAATAATTAAAGGTATGAAAAACGCTAGTGCCACGACAGCAGTTATTATTCTTTGTTTCATTTTTACTTGACTCCTTCTGTCTTTTCTTTTAATCCTCCAAAGCGTCTTGTTCTAAGTTGGAACGTGCCAATCGCTTCTTCCAAGTGACTTGTTGTAAAATCAGGCCAATAAGCGTCAGTAAAGAATAACTCACTATACGCAATCTGCCAAAGTAGAAAATTACTGATTCTCTCTTCACCACTTGTTCTAATCAACAAATCAGGATCTTGTAATTCTTCACCTAAAGAAGCTGTCATTAAATGTTTTGAAAATTGCTCCTCATTCACCTCACCTGTAACTTGACCTTCTCTTGCTAAATCAACTAGTTCGTTAACAGCAGTCAAAATTTCGGCACGGCTTCCATAATTTAAGGCAAAATTTAAAATCATCCCTGTATTGTCTTTCGTTTGTTCAATCGCATTCTCGACAGCTCGTTGTGTATGTTCCGGTAAAAACTCTTTATAGCCCATCACATTCACACGAACGTTTTCTTTGATTAATTCTGGTACGAAAACATCAAAAAAATCAACAGGTAATTTCATTAGAAAATTAACTTCATCTGTTGGACGTTTCCAATTTTCAGTGGAAAAAGCATATAATGTTAACACTTTAACCCCTAAGCGACTAGCATGTGTCGTGATCGTTTTTACATTATTCATGCCTTCCTTATGTCCAGCAATTCTTGGAAGTAACTTTCTTTGTGCCCAACGACCGTTACCATCCATAATCACAGCGATATGCTTAGGTATTTCTTTAGTACTATCAAAAGTTGTTCCTTCACTTACTTCTTTTTTATCTTTTACAAAAAAATTAAACATTCTTAAAGCCCCCTATAAAGACTTGAGTTACTTAAACTTGTCCTTACTATTGTAGCAAAACCTTCTATAAAAACCTATAAAAATAGAAAATAATCCCGTTTTTTAATAAAAACATAACTCTAAATAATAAAAATCGTGGAATATCACCACAATCTTCCATCTTATCTGAAAGATTAAGATAATACTCCACGACTTTGATTAATTAAACTTCTAGTAATTCTTCTTCTTTAGCAGATACGATTTTATCGATATTTTTTGTGCTGGCATCTGTAATATCTTGAACATCTTTTTCTAAAGTACGTAATTCATCTTCAGAAATATCTTTAGATTTTTCTAATTTTTTAAGTTCATCTAAAGCATCACGACGGATATTTCTAACAGCCACTTTAGCATTTTCACCATTTTTACCTACTTCTTTAGCAAGCTCTTTACGGCGTTCTTCAGTTAACTGAGGAATCACTAAACGAATAACTGTTCCATCATTAGTTGGGCTAATTCCAATATCACTTGCCATCAATGCTTTTTCAATGTTTTCTAAAGCTGATTTATCAAATGGTGTGATCATTAAGATACGTGCTTCTGGAATTGAAATCCCTGCAATTTGATTTAATGGTGTTTGAGCACCGTAATAATCAACAGTGATACGGTCTAAAAGACTGGCATTAGCGCGACCTGCTCTAATTTGTCCTAATTCACGTTGTAAGCTTTCTTCTGACTTAGTCATTTTTTCTTTGGCATCATTTAATACTACTTTTTGCATATTATTTCCCCCTCACAGTTGTTCCGATTTGTTCACCTAAACAAACACGTTTTATATTACCTGATTCATTGATATTAAACACAACTAACGGAATATCATTATCCATACTTAAACTACTTGCTGTTGAGTCCATAACTGACAGACCTTTTGAAATAACATCTAAATGAGTTAATTCTTCGAATTTAGTTGCATTAGCATCTAATTTAGGATCTGCTGAATAAACACCATCCACATTATTTTTGGCCATCAAGATAACATCAGCGTTAATCTCTACGGCTCTTAATGCTGCAGTTGTATCTGTTGTGAAATAAGGGTTACCCGTTCCACCAGCAAAAATAACTACACGACCTTTTTCTAAATGTCTTACCGCACGACGTCTAATATAAGGTTCAGCAATTTGTCTCATTTCAATGGATGTTTGAACTCTTGTTGGAACACCTTGATTTTCAAGTGTATCTTGTAAAGCAAGACCATTCATTACAGTAGCTAACATTCCCATATAATCGGCTTGGGCACGTTCCATTCCCATTTCAGCTCCGATAGTACCACGCCAAATATTACCGCCACCAACAACGATAGCCACTTCAACACCTAAGCTGTGAACTTCTTTAATTTCTTTAATTAACTCGTTTACGACTGGTGGGTTAATACCAAAGCCTTTTTCTCCTGCAAGTGCTTCGCCACTAACTTTCAGTAATACTCTACGATATTTTGGTTCTGTCATTACAATTACCTCCGTTTAATATCCATACATTCATTTTATCATAACTCAAACGAATTATTAATCCATTTTTGTCTAAAAAAAGGGAGCGCATATATCAAATTAATAATAAATGCGTTCCCAATCAATGACTGTTATTTCATTTGGCTCATAACTTCTGCAGCGAAATCTTCTTCACGTTTTTCGATTCCTTCGCCGACTTCAAAACGTACAAATGTTTTAACAGTAGCGCCTTTTGAAGCTGCAAATTTTTCAACAGTTGTGTCTGGATCTTTAACAAATGGTTGGTCAACTAAACATACTTCTGCTAAGAATTTGTTCATGCGTCCCATAACCATTTTTTCAACGATATTGGCTGGTTTGCCTTCGTTTAATGCTTGTTCAGTTAAGACTTTTTTCTCATGTTCTAATTCTTCTTGAGAAACTTCATCTTTAGTTACATAACGAGGGTTGATAGCTGCAACGTGCATTGCGATATCTTTAGCTGGTTCTTCGTCTGTTGTTCCTTCAATAAGAGTTAAAACAGCGATTTTACCACCCATGTGTAAGTAACCACCGAAAGCAGCGTTATCTTCTTTTTCAAGTAATTCAAAGCGACGGAAGTTAATTCTTTCACCGATTACTGTTGTTGCTTCAATAACGTCAGTTTCGATTGTACCTTTTTCAGTTTTAATTGCTAATGCTTCTTCCATATTAGCTGGTTTGTTTTCAGCAACTAATCTAGCTACATCTTTAACCAAGTTTTGGAATAATTCATTTTTAGCAACAAAGTCAGTTTCTGAGTTAATTTCTACGATTGCAGCAGTGTTTCCAGCAACGTGTACGTTTGCTAAACCTTCTGCAGCGATACGATCATTTTTCTTACCAGCTTTTGCCATACCTTTTTCTCTTAATAAATCAATAGCTTTTTCTAAATCTCCTTCAACTTCAACTAAAGCACGTTTAGCATCCATCATACCAACACCAGTTAAGTCACGTAATTCTTTAACCATAGTAGCTGTAATTTTAGACATGTGTTATTCCTCCGATTTTTTTAAATTAAGCAAAAACTGCCCTAGACTAACAGAACAAAAGGCTACTTTGTTCACCTTGACCCGTAGCCTAAGACAGCCAATTATATTAGATTACTCAGCGTTTTTTCCTTCAACAGCTTCAACGATTTCTTCGATTGAAGGTGCTTCAGTTGTTTCGCTTGCAAATGTTTCTTCACTTACTTCATCTTCGCCTTGACGACCTTCGATGAATGCATCAGCCATTTTAGCTGAAATTAATTTAACGGCGCGGATAGCGTCATCGTTTGATGGGATAACTACATCAATCTCATCTGGATCACAGTTAGTATCAACCATAGCCACGATAGGGATATTTAATTTATGAGCTTCTTGAACTGCAATACGTTCTTTACGTGGGTCAACGATAAACATAACGTCTGGAATTCTTGGCATATCAGCGATACCACCTAAGAATTTTTCTAAACGTTCACGTTCTTTGTTTAATCCAGCAACTTCTTTTTTAGGAAGTACTTCGAAAGTTCCAGCTTCTTCCATTTTGTTGATTGCTTTTAAACGACCGATACGTTTTTGGATTGTATCCCAGTTAGTTAAAGTTCCACCTAACCATCTGTGGTTTACATAGTATTGACCAGAGCGGATAGCTTCATCTTTAATAGCTTCTTGAGCTTGTTTTTTAGTACCTACGAATAAAGCGATTCCGCCTTCTTCAGCTACATTTCTCATGTAGTTGTAAGCATCGTCTACTAAACGAACTGTTTTTTGTAAATCGATGATGTAGATTCCGTTTCTTTCTGTGAAGATGTATCTCTTCATTTTTGGGTTCCAGCGACGAGTTTGGTGACCAAAGTGTACACCAGCTTCTAGTAACTGTTTCATTGAAATTACTGCCATTGTTGTTTCCTCCGATTGGTTTTGTATTTCCCTCTCAAGTAAGCATCTCTTCTTAATAGAACTAAACACGTTTAGCACCACTATTAAAATCGCTCTTGATGTGGATTAGTTAAGGCCCTTAAGCACTCAACCTTTTGTATTATACAATAGCTAAATTCAGATTGCAACTTTAAATCATTTAAATAGAACACGTTAATTTAATTATTCTACTGAAATCGTTTCTGTTTTAGTTTCACTAAAAGAACTCAGCACTTTTTTCTGGATACTGATTTGCTCTTCTAAGCTCTTAATGGCTTCTTTTTCATCGTCTCTCACCGGTTCCATTCCAAAAACTAAATTAGAAACAATGACAGACTCTGAAAAACTCCCTTTTGCTTCTTCCATATGTGAAAATGAGATCCGACAAGCTCCGTCTGCCTCATGGATTTCTATTCCAATTAACCAAGTCAGTCCATCTATTTCAATTTTCTCTGTCTTTATAAAATCTAGCTTGTCTTCTTTTAAGATCGTCTCTAAGTCGTTCTCCGTTAATCTTTTTGCCTCCAGATTAGCAATACTTCCTTTATACGTTGGTAACATATACATTTGATAATAGTAAGGATATTTAGTCATATTCTGCCAAACCACATCCACATCTTCTAGGACAGTTCGAGAATTATCTAACGTCCAACTTTCTGGAATTTCATACTCTTTGTATCCTACCTCTATTTCATCACCAGACATCCCCACATACTTTTCGACACCATTGCTAGACGTTCTCAGCTTTTCTTTCTTAGTTGAGGTATTTTTTTCACTGCTCGGTGTTTCCTTGACTAGTTTTAAGAGTTTACTTGCCAAAACATTATCATTTTCCACCTCACTAGAAACAACACTTTCTTTTTTCGTCTGATTCACTTCTTCTTTAGACTGACATCCTGCTAAAGCAAACACACCAATCACTAGTATCATTCCTAAATAACGTTTAATTTTCATATCATTCACGTCCCCTTTACTTTAATACTTAAAAAAAGCTAAATGGTGACACTCTTTTTTTACTTCATTTTCTTTTTCTACTATAATTATAGATATCAATTTAGAAGGAGTGATTTAATCGATGACAACATTTTTTTGTGTAAGACATGGTAAAACTGAATATAACTTAAATAAAATTTTCCAAGGAGGGCTTGTTGATTCGCCTCTTTTACCAGAAGGTATTGAGAACGCAAAAAAAGTGGGCACTTATTTAAGTGATATAGCATTTGATCGCGCATTTGCTAGTCCACAAAAAAGAGCACAAGACACAGCACTTAATATCCTTCAGAATCATCCCACAGCCATTCAACTTGAAACAATTAATGATTTGCGTGAAATGGAATTTGGGACTTGGGACGGATTACCTGAGGAAAACTTTCATCATTTAGAGGAATTTCAACATTTAGTAAATGAACCTCATTTATATGATCCTACTGATTTTCAAGGAGAAAGTTTCGATACTTTGATTCAACGACTTCTAGCTGTTTTTAACGATTTAAGCTATACCTATCCTAATGATACTATTTTGATTGTTTCACACGGTTTAGCTCTTCAAACCATTTTAAAACATTTAGATGGCTCTCCTCTATCAAAACTTAGAGAAGGAAAATTTCTTGACAATACCAGCGTAACTGTTATTGAAAACTCTGATAAAAGAGATGTTTACAACATTATCAAATGGAATGACACCAGTTACTTAGACTAACTTTTTCAGTTTAAAATGACTTGTTTTCATGGTATAATCATTTGGTTGTATCACATTAGGGAGTGACTTTTTTATGCCAGAAAAACTAAAATCTGTCGTTTATTTTTTAGATAATCATGAATGGATTAATACTGTGATCAGTTTGATTATGGCTGCTTCAGGAATCTATTTGTTCTTTCATTACACTGCTTCAATTTATGAATTATTCATTATGATTGGATTGTTCGCTATATTGAAAGGTTTTCTAAATTTTAATACGTTCTTTATCATCGAAACAATCAATAAACATAATAAACAAAAAAATATGTTTTTAGTTGGCGCTTTAGTTAATATCTTTATAGGAACAATAATTATTTTAAATTTAGTTACTAATCCTTTATCGCTATTAGTTATTGCTTCACTATGGATGATTATTGATTCTGTTCCTTATTTTGTGTATGTTGTCAAAAGAAAATTAGGTCAAGAGTACAAGTTCAATCCTTTCAAAATAACTTTTTCTTTGATTGTTCTTTGTTCGATTCTAACCATCGTTTCTCATTACACACTTACTTTTGGACCAGCGATCCCTGTTGCTTGTTTTCTTCTACTAGCTTCAGCTAATATCATTCTTTTTCAAAGAGAACATTAATATAAAGAGCTGAATTTGGCAGTACAGTCAAATTCAGCTCTTTTTATATTTTATTTTAATAATTAATAAATAAATCAAAAAGTAACCCACTAAAATAAATTTAGTTAATGTTAACGTAAAAAAAGCTGATGGATCAACTGTTTTAAAACTGTAAGATTTTAATATTTCATCTAGACTAATTGTTTTAAACATCAAGGTAATCACATACATAAGTAAAGTCATTAAAATTTGGTGCAGTATGCTTCCAAGATTGTTTAATCGAAATTTCGATACCAGTCGATGATCTTGAGGTAAATCACTATTTAAATAAACATACTGATTCAACCTTTGATTTAGTTGTGAGATAAATAAACTAATCACAAAAATTCCAACATAAAATAAATGCGGAATTAATAGTAACACAAATCCACAAACAAGCCCCGAAACAATGACAGTAGGAATTTTCGAAATAGACATTTTCTTTAGTATCTTACTGTATACCATAGGTGATAGAATAATGCCCAACAAGTACAGCGTGTAGATTTTATATAATGCCGTATTCCCTTCTCTTATTAAACGATCAAATGTACAAAAAACTAAAAGAAAGTTTGTTACCATCCCTTTATAGATAATCACGCTTGTTAATAAAGGCGACACTCTTCTCTCTGGTTTTTTCTTAATCAGATAAGACACATAACCGACAATTAATACGGCAAGTAACATAAAAAAGATAGTCAAAGAACCAGAAACACCTAACTTTTTATCGATTTTTATGATAAATATAGTAAAAAAACCTGTAAGAAATAAAAAAAGCGTTTCAAAAAGTGGATAGTCAGGATATGTTTTAGTTTCCTTAATTTGATAATGAGGGTAAGCAGAAAGAATTATTAGTAAAAAACAAAGATTCACACCTAAAAAAATAAATGTCGCAGGAATCGACCACTTGACTAATGTGAATAAAACTAAGGTAAACACTGTCGCAAACCCCAAAGAATAGAGTTGATCTTTTGCTGTAATACCAAAGTCATTCATTTTCTTCTCATGAAAGGAAACTGTTAGAAAGCTTGGGTAAAGTAAGCCCGAACAAATCCCCAACATCATCCCCGCAATAAGTCCAAAATAAAAATTTACTTCATACATACTACCTAAGATCGTTCCAACAATGCCAATCACAATCGAAATTTGCAGTAACTGATTCATTTTAATTGGTTTTAAACGCAGCAGAAAAAGAATTGTCGTTTTAAAGCTATAATATAAAATTAAGGGCAAAACATATTCATTCACACTTCGATACTTCAAAAATAAATTGGCAAATATAAAAATAGGAAATAAGTTCATCCCATTAGTCAAAACAAAAGGAATAAATTGTAGAGATAGTAATATTTTCTTACTCTTTGGATTCATATTAAACTCCTAGCATCATAATTTATTGTTATTATACTGCTTTTTTTCAAAAAAGATAGGTTATTATTAGCTTACAGCTCGATTTTTTGAAAAGATTAGTCATTATCAGTTATAATACATTATACATGACCGAGGAGGAATTTTTTATGATTCAAGTGAAACAAATCGTAACAGGGGCAATTGAAGAAAATTGCTACTTAATCTATAACAACAACAACCTTTTAATCGTTGACCCAGGAAACGACGCTGAGCATATTAAACAAGAAATAAACAGTCTTGAAAAAAAACCGACTGCTATATTAATTACGCATGCTCATTATGATCATATTGGAGCCTTAGAAGAAATCAGAAATACCTACAACATTCCTGTTTATATCAGCCCGATTGAACAAAGTTGGTTATCTGATGCGACATTGAATTTTTCAGGTTTAATGCATCATAATGATATGGCTGATATTGTTTGCCAACCTGCTGAATTTGAATTCGAAAATTATCACAACTATACGTTAGGCGATATGAGCTTCAAAGTCGTTCCAACCCCAGGACACTCACCAGGAAGTCTAAGTTTTATTTTTGATACATTTGTTATTACCGGTGATGCTTTATTTAGCGGAAGTATTGGACGAACTGATTTACCTTTTGGTGACAGCCAAACATTACTTCATAGCATCCAAACAGAATTATTTACTTTAGATGACGCGATGATTGCTTACCCAGGACATAGAGAACCAACAACGATAGGTAAAGAAAAATTAACCAACCCATTTTTCCAATAGAGTGATGAAAAAGGCGTTTTACTCCAAGCAATTGGAAGAAATGAAAAATAAGCCATGCTTTTCGGCTTGATTTTCGTTTCTGAAATTGCCGCAGGAGCAGCCTTTTGAATCCAGACTACACAGCGTGATGAAAAAGGCGTTTAACTTCAAGCAGCTGGAGGAAATGAAAAAAAGAAAGACAAACCTGTTCTCAGATTTATCTTTCTTTTTTTATTTTGCTTTCACATTACCAATGACTTCACCTGCACTTGCAGTACCTGTCTTAGTTAATGTTAGGCTCTCTAAATTATCTGCTGTATTCGTAATCGCCACAACTAAATCATTCGGTTTACTAGCATTAGCTAAAAAGGCTAAATCAATCTTGGCAATCAAGGTGTTAGCTGATACTTTGTCTCCTTCTTTAACTTTGATATCAAAAGGTTCTCCGCCAAGTTCTACCGTATCAATTCCCATATGCAATAAAATTTCTAAACCACTCGCCATTCTAATTCCTAACGCATGTTTTGTTGGAAAGATACTCATAATTTCACCTGCAACTGGAGAATAAACATCACCACTTGTTGGAATAACAGCAAATCCATCACCCATCATTTTTTGTGAAAATACAGGATCATTCACTTTATCAATACTTACGACTTCACCTGTAGCTACAGCATAAATATCAGTACTTACATTTGAGTCCGCTTTTTTATTCTTTTTAAACATACCAAACATTTCAGTCACTCCATTCAAATTTGTCTATACCATTCATTCTACTACATCTATTTAACAATAGAAATCCTATTTTCATAAAACCTTACAAAATTGTTAGCGCTATTTCAAATTTTTTACTAGTTTTATAGACAACAATCAACTAAACTATAATATGTAATATTTATTCATATTGAAAGGAAGAAAATAATGGATTTAATTAATATGTTAAAAGTAATCTTTTTAGGAATTGTTGAAGGGATTACAGAATGGCTCCCTATCAGTAGCACGGGACATTTAATTTTAGTCGACGAATTTATCAAACTGGATGCTTCAAAAGATTTTATGGAAATGTTTAACGTGGTTATCCAATTAGGTGCAATTATGGCGGTTGTGGTCCTTTACTTTAGTAAACTGAACCCCTTCTCACCTTCTAAAACAGGTGGACAAAAAAGGGCTACTTGGACATTATGGTTTAAGGTTGTCGTAGCATGTTTACCTGCAGCTTTAATCGGCCCCTTTGTAGATGATTACCTAGAAGCACATTTCCACTCATTTTTACCAGTTTCTATCATGTTAATTGTTTATGGGATTTTATTTATTGTTGTTGAGAATCGCAATAAAGGGAAAGAACCTATTACTCAGACAATGGGAAGTTTAACTTATCAAACAGCTTTTATCATCGGGTTATTCCAAGTCTTGGCATTAATTCCAGGTACTTCACGTTCTGGAGCGACAATTATTGGTGCCATTATTTTTGGTTGTTCTCGTTATGTCGCAGCTGAATTTACCTTCTTTTTAGGAATTCCAATTATGTTTGGAGCTAGCGCTTTGAAAATAGTTAAGTTCCTTATGAAAGGTAATTCTTTTGATTCAACTCAAACAATGTTACTTCTAACAGGTAGTGTTGTGGCTTTTGTGGTTTCGATCTTTGCTATCAAGTTCTTAATGAACTACATTAAAAAGAACGACTTCAAAGCGTTTGGTTGGTACCGTATCATTTTAGGAAGTTTAATCATTGCTTATTGGTTAATTTTCAAATAAAGACACTTTAGCCTCTTAGCTCATTTATAGAATGAGTTAGGGGGCTTTTTATATACTCTAATTGAGAACAAAAATCATCAACTTCCGCTCTTAATGATAATCATTACTACTGATAATGACTATCATTACTATCTAAATTATAATCATTCCAATCTAAAGTTTTTTGTGATACACTCTTTTTGTAGGAGGAGATCAACATGACATATATAAAAGAAAAAAGCAGCATGATAGCGACAGTTATCTGCGGAATATTAATGATAGTAGGTTTAATTAATCAAAATACTGGTGGCACTATTTATCCTTATTTATTTGTAATTGGAATGATTATTGGTGGTTTTCACCAAACAAAAGATGGAATTATTGATACGATTAAAGATCGTCATTTAAATGTGGATTTACTAATGGCTTTAGCTGCCGTTGGTGCTTGTACTATTGAATACTATTTTGAAGGAATTATGCTGACCTTTATTTTCTCATTAAGTGGCTCTCTAGAAGAATTCACAACAAACAAAAGTAAAAAAGAAATTGAAAGCCTTATGGAAATTCAACCTGAGAATGCTTTTCTTCTAAATGATAATGGTCAAACAACAGAAGTGCCAGTTGAAGATTTAAAAATTGGCGATACCTTACTTGTTCCAAAAGGAGCTAGTATTCCAATCGATGGGGAATTACTCACACTTCACGCAACTATTGATGAAGCTGCCATCACTGGAGAATCTATTCCTAGAGAAAAGAAAACGAACGAAAACTTATTTGCAGGAACCATTAATATCGGCAACTCATTAAAAATGACTGTTACTAAAGAATCAAAAGATACTTTATTTAGTAAAATTATTCAATTAGTCGATGAAGCTCAAAACACACCTTCTAAAACTGCTAGTTTCTTAAGTAATTTTGAAAATATTTATGTAAAAGCTGTCCTTTTTATTGTTCCACTAGCTATTTTAATTCCTTATTTCTTATTAGGTTGGACATGGAGCGAAAGTTTTTACCGCGGGATGGTTTTACTTGTCGTGGCTTCTCCTTGTGCTTTGGTTGCCTCTGCTACACCCGCAACATTAGCTGCCATTTCTCATGGTGCTAAAAACGGGGTACTCTTTAAAGGTGGGATTTATCTTGAAGCTTTAGCCGATTTAAAAGCTATCACGTTTGATAAAACGGGAACGATTACTAAAGGGACACCTGTTGTGACAGATGAAATTTTTATTGATAATAATCGACAAGATATTATCAATGCCCTTGTAGCCATTGAAACTGAGTCCACTCACCCATTAGCAAATGCCATTACAACAAAGTACATTCCACATGTTTCAAATAAAACAACTCTTGATGTGAATGACATTACAGGCTCTGGTATGCTAGGTGTTGAGAATGGCAATGAATGGAAAGTCGGAAATGTTGATTTCGTCACTAACACTGACCTTTCTGAAGATATGAGTCAAAAAACAGCTCAATTACAAAAAGAAGGAAAAACGGTTATTTATTTCTCTAAAAATAATCAAATAGTTGCCTTCTTCGGTTTACTCGATATTCCTAAACAAGAAGCAATTGAAACAATCAAATACTTTAACAACAATGACATCCAAACAACCATGTTAACAGGAGATCATTCTCAAACAGCTAATGCTGTGGCTAAAATGATTGGCATTGACGCTGTTATAGCCGATTGTTTACCAGAAGATAAAACAATTTTTATTAAAGAACAAAAAGATAAAGTTGGGATTAACGCTATGATTGGTGATGGGGTTAACGATGCGCCTGCTCTTGCCAACGCTTCTATCGGAATCGCCATGGGACAAGGAACAGATATTGCTATTGATGTGGCTGATATTGTTTTAATGAAGGATGATTTAAGTAAATTAGCTGTAAGTCATCAACTCTCATTAAAACTAAAAAGAATCGTTAAACAAAACATCATCTTCTCATTATCAGTCATCGCCATTTTAATTTTCTCTAACTTCTTTAAAGTCATTAATTTACCACTTGGTGTTATTGGACACGAAGGTAGTACAATTCTTGTTATCTTGAACGGTTTAAGAATGCTTCAAAAATTACCAATGGAAAAAAGAATTGAAAAAGTTATTGAAACTAACAATTCTCACGAGTTACAAGAACAAATTAATTAATATTTTAAAGACTTCATAAAATTTGAAGTCTTTTTTTTTGATTCTATTGTAATTATCAAAAACCCATGATATAGTTTTGATTACTAGATGAACTTTTTAAGGAGACAAGATAGATGCCAAATAAAGAATGGGAAGATAATCTAGCGGAACTCATTCTTCCTAGATGGGATGAACTCCCCGAGATTGATGTCTACATGGATCAATTGGTCCAATATGTGGCCATACATACTTCTGTTTTAAAGTTGAGTCATTCAAAAGATATCACACCGTCTATGATTAACAACTACGTGAAACAAAAATTAGTGCCAAAACCGTACAAAAAAAAGTATGGTCGAAATCACTTAGCAAGAATCATCGTGATTACCATTTTAAAACAAGCTTTTGAGATTCCAGCAGTAAAAAGCGGGATTGAATTTCAAATCAACTCGACGGACTCAAGAGATGCTTATAATTTCTTTTGTGACCATCTCGAAGCAACAATTAAATATTTTATACTAAAAGAAAATGAAACTATGACAATTGCGAATATTAAACATGGATACACACCGATTCAAATGGCTTGTACAACTTTTATAGCCAAACTAATTACAGAAAACAGCTTAAACGACCTACTAACCCAAAATAAAATCTTGGAGGAAAATTAATTGAAAGAAAAAATTGCCTTACTTGTCGATTCAGCAATGGATACACCACCCGAATTAATCGCATTAGGAGGGATTTTTGTTGCCCCTTTGAATATTAACTATCGTGATCGTAGCTACATGGATAAAATTGAAATTACGTCAAAGGAAGTTTATGACCGAATTGATATTGAATTACCAAAAACTTCCCTACCTTCTTTATCTTACATTCAACGTTTAATCCTTGAAATCAAGGAACAAGGATATGATAAAATTCTTTGTATGTCCATTTCAAGTAATTTAAGCGGCACGCATAATGCGCTTAGATTAGCTCTTGAAGACCATCCTGAAATCGAAAGCTTTATTGTCGATACAAAAAGCATTGGTGGCGGAGCTGGTATCCAAGCAGCCTATATGAAAGTTGAAATTGATAAAGGCTTATCTTTTTCTGAATTAAAAGAGATTGCCGTCACATTACCTGAAAAAGGAAAAGTATTTTTCAGTATGGCAACACTAGAATATTTGAAAAAAGGTGGACGTATTGGTCTAGTAACCTCTATCATTGGCTCAGCTCTTCATTTAAACCCTATTATTTCTTGTAACGAAGACGGCATTTATCATACAGTTGGAAAAGCACGTGGCCGTAAAAAAGGGCTTTCAAAATTAATGGATTGTATTGAAAAATCAATTGGAGATGCTGAAGAATACGATTTAGCTATTTCTTATGGTACTGATCTTGAAGAAGCTACCCAATTAATGGAGCGAATGAAAGAATCTTTTAGTAAATATCGTTACTTCTATATTGATGAAGTAAGCCCAGTTCTAGGGGTTTATTCTGGTCCTGATTTCATTGGTGTTTCAGTTCTTCCAATTTAATCGAGAACTTTTTATATTATTTATTGCAAACTTATTGTGCTTTCTGTATAATGAGAATGTTGATTATATTTGATTATTCAAATGTAAACTCTATGTCGGAGGTGAATTTAATGCCAAACATCGAATCTGCTATCAAACGCGTTCGCACTAGTGAAAAATCAAATGAAGCTAACTCTGCTAAATTAAGCAGAATGCGTACTGCTGTGAAAAATTTTGAAAAAGCTGTAGAAGCAAATGCTGATAACCAACAAGAATTATTAGTAGCTGCTACTAGAGAAATTGATGTAGTCTCTTCAAAAGGACTTATTCATCAAAATAAAGCTAACCGTGAAAAATCTCGCTTAGCTAAAAAATTAGCTAAATAATAAAAACTTGATGGACTGAAGTCGTTATGATTTCAAGTCATCAAGTTTTTTATTTTATCTCGATTTTAGTAAAAACATTTCAAAAATTAGTTCTTTATCCATTTGACCTGTTTTTATTTTGTAGTCCATATCAATTAACTCATTAAACATCTCCCCTAAAACATTAAAGGATAAGTTCTTGCTTTGGTTCACCGCTAACTTGACTCGGTATGGATGGATTTTTAAGGCATCCGTAATGTTACTCTGTTGATAATTCATATCTAATAATAGTTTAACTTGTAGTAACAAACGAACCTGACCTAATAAAATTGCAATCACTTTAATTGTTTCTTCCCCGTCATTGATCAAATCGTGGTACAACCTCAACGATTTATCTGCTTGATTAGCTAAAACATGCTGGCTCAAATCGAAAATATTATGTTCTAATGATTTAGGAATTAACGCATCCACATCTTCAGTTTGAATCACTTTACTCTCTAAACGATATAAAAAGAGCTTATCCAATTCATTCATCATTCGGCTTAAATCCATATCCGTCAAATAAGTTAATCGCTCAAATGACCTCTTATCCATTTGATAGCCTTCATTTTCGATATATTGCTTCAAATATGGGATTAATTCTTTTTCAGACATTTGTTTGACATCTACAAGACAACTTTCTTTTTTCAACAGCTTAACAATTTTTTTTCGATCATCCATTTTCTCGTAGCTAGCGACAAAAACTAAAATTGTTGTCTCTAACGGGTTTTCTAAATAATTATTTAAAGCCGTTAAATCATGATCTAAGTCATTTTTTCTTTTTTCTCCCGTTAGGAAATAAGGATTTTCCACAAAAATCACTTTAAAATCACCAAAGAAAGGAACTGTTTCCGCCTCATGAATCACATGACCCACTTCTAGCTCTGTCATATCAAAGGTGATAAAATTGAAATCATCTACTTCATCTGTTGAGATTTCTTGTTTGAGTGTCTTCTTAAATAAATTGACTAGATACTGCTCTGTTCCTAGTAATGTATAAATTGATTTAAACTTCTTTTTTCTAAGTTCTACTAATTCTTTTTGTAATGTCAGTTCTCTCACCTACTTCATTTTACATCCTATCATAAAACCTTACATTATATCTATCTATTTCATTCTATTTATCCGAGAAAGATTCTTGTTATAGGAATTCCAGGTCATATACAACATACCCTGTTGATCCGTTTGATAGAAAGGAATCTCATATTCTTCTAAAAGCGCCACAGTCTCTTTAGAGGGATGCTGGTAACGATTATTTAGTCCACATGATATAATGACTATCTCAGGATTAACTTGGCTTAAAAACGCAGGATGAGTGGAAGTTTTGCTACCGTGATGGCCTGCTTTTAAAATATCAGCTTCTAAATCAATCATTGGATCTTTTAGTAACTTCTCTTCTCCCTCTTTTTCCAAATCACCAGTTAAAAGAATTTTCTTATTTTTAATTTTTAACATCATTACCAAGGAATCATTGTTTTGACCATCACCTTTTTCTTCTGGAAACAAGCAAGTTAATTCAATATTCCCCTTCATCCATTCATTGTTAGAAACAACGACCCGTTTATTGGTTTTCTCTAAATTTGAATAATTTAACATCTTTCTAAAGTTGGGTTGTTCTGCTGTGCCTGGACCAAAAAATAAATTTCGGACGTAAAATGTCTCACTCACTCGGTCCAAGTCACCAAAATGATCCTCATGAGCATGAGAGATAAAAACAGCATCCAATGTCTTAACACCTCTACTCTTTAAGAAAGGAATTAATGTGTAATCTGCACCTCTCTTATCCGCCCTTTTCTGCCAATCATCGACTTTAAAATCTAACCTACCACCTGTGTCTAGTAAATAATTACCTTGATGATGAGGCAGTTGAACAAAGATGGCATCTCCTTGACCAATATCAACAAAAGCGAGCATCCCATTAGGATTAAGATATTTATAAAAGGGCATAATCGCTGTGACACTGCAAAGTAAAAGAATCTTAGCGTTTAATTTGAACTGATTTTTTTCGAATTCTTTAAGTAGGAATAATTGAGATAAAATAAGAACTATTATTAAACTCAAAGGAATTTTACCTATGACTTGATGAGAAAAACTGATTTCATTTAAATTATTTCCCAGTATTTGAAAGTATTTTAAACAAATCTCTATTAACGGAAACTGATAATTTGTAAAGATAAAGGAAAGAATAAACACTAACAAAAGCATTGGCATTAAAATACTTAAGATAAATGAGCCCAATACTAAATTAATCACAAAACTCAAATAATTCCATTCATAAAAGTGATACCAAATAAGAGGTAGAGACATCACGGATAAAACCAAATTAAAAACAACCATTTTTAGGACAGGCTGCTTTATTTTTTGTATAATCGGACCAATAATGACAATCAAAAAAGTTAAATAATACGTTAACTGTCCCCCTACCGTGAGTAAGACATAAGGATCCACTAAACAATTAATAAATAAAGCAATTGACCAGCAATCTAGCAAACTTAACTGAAATTGCCACTTCCGATTACATTGTTTCACAACATGTAACACACCTGCTCTCATCATCCCCGGTCCCATGCCTGTCATAATCATTACAAACAATGTAAATAGGATATTCCATTTAAAGAGATTTTCCTTCGTCAAATGACAACTTAGTAAAACAAAATCAAAGAGAAATAAGAAAAAATAAATGTGCATACCTGATAAACTAAATAAATGAGCAACACCTAAATCACGCCATGTTTGCTGATAATCACTATCGCCTTTGTTTTGAAAGCCAAAAAGCAAAGAATTTAAATAACTTCTAGTTCTTTCTTTGAAGTGTTGATTCGTATGAATAAAACACCCACGCCGCCATTCTTTGATCTTCGTCACTACATCAAACATACTCAGCTTATTCACCTTTAAATCCATAATATCAACTAAATTGTATCTCTGATAATTCCCTTTATTCTCTAAATACTTACCGTAATCAAAGCCGTTAAGATTGCGAACACCTAAATTTTCAATAGGTTCTAATTTAGCTGTTAAATGAAGAGATTTTTTGTTTTGTTCAATAAAATGTTTCTCCTCTTCCGACTTTAAGATATAGGTGACAACTCCTGGCTGCTTTCTCTCACCAATTTTCCCTTCAAATGTCAATACAGCTCCATCTACTTTGATCGTATCAGGAATCAGTTCGATTGTTACTAGTTGATTTTCTCGAATTATTTCTGGTGGGTGCTTGAATTTAACCCACCACATAGCCAACCCAAACACTATCAGAGCCACTGACACATATAAAATTTTTTTGTTTTTGAAACAAATCATTCTAAAAAAAACGATTAAAAAAAGAAAGAGATACAGGATCGTTCTTTCTTTTAATAATATGATAAAAACAACAAAAATAATAATCGGGAAAAAATAAAATCCTCTAATCTGTTTCAGGTAATGGATCTGTTTCATCACCGAAATCCAAAGATTTAAAATATTTGTTTGAAAGTTTGACTTGATGCACTGTAGCACCTGCTTCTTTAATTAAACGTATTGCATAATCATTGTTATGATAATCCTTTAAATAATGAATTGTTTTAATTCCTGATTGAAGAATCATCTTCGTACATTGAAGACAAGGAAAATGAGTGACGTAAATTTCTGCTTTATCTGTTTTGACACCAAATTTCGCGCACTGCAAAATAGCGTTCATCTCCGCATGAATTGTGCGAACACAATGCTCATCTACTAAGTAACACCCTTCATCAATACAATGGATATCACCACTCACGGAGCCGTTATATCCTCCTGCAATAATTCTCTTGTCACGAACAATAGTTGCACCCACAGCTAACCTTGTACATGTGCTTCGTAAAGATAAAAGTAAACTTTGACCCATAAAATACTGATCCCAAGGAATTCTCTCATAATTTTGTTCCATTTTAAAACTCCTTTCTTTTACTTTAAGCTTACTTTAAATTGTAATAGATTCTTTCAAACTTTCAAATGTTTTTTCACCAAATCCATTAACTTTTTTTAAATCTTCAATGGATTCAAAAGAGCCTTTTTCTTCCCGATGTTCAATAATCTTCTCTGCCTTTTTTTCACCAACCCCATTCAATGTCATTAATTCTTCTTTCGTCGCTTGATTTAGATTGATTTTCCCCTCTTTTTTTCCTTCATCACCTTTTTCTCCCTCTTTATTTTGAGGAACGATATTCTCTATTTCAGCCAAAATTTCGCCTTCTTTTGGAATGTAAATTACCATTTGGTCTTCCAGTCTTTGAGCAAAATTAACTTGTTTATCATCTGCCTCTTTAAGTAAACCTCCCGCAAGTTCCACCACATTTAAAATCCTCATCTCTGGCGTTACCTCATACATGCCAGGTTTTACCACTGCCCCTTTAATATCCACGTATATTTTTGAGCTAGTTTCTTCCTTAACCGTTGATTCTTCAATCTTCAATGATTTTTCTTGCGTATTTTCTATGAGAGTTGGCTTCTTTTTAGTATCATCTGGTTTAAAAAGAAAACAACCACCAATCACTACCAAACTTAAAACAATGATACTTAAAAAAACAACCAATTTTTCCTGCTTTAATATTTTTTTGACTTTTCTCATCTTCCCTCCCCCTCTTCTTTAATATACGAAAAAAATAAGAGAGCGACTAAAAGTCACCCTCTTATTTTTTCGAACTAAACGGTGTCACAGAAGTAGCTTCTTCGGAAATAAGCCGAAAATCACAAAAATTTGAAAAGCAATTTTCTTGATTTCCTTCTTATTTCTTGAAGCTGAACACTTCTGTCACAACCTCTATTTTTCTAAATACTTTACCGCATCCTGAGCTGTTTTAACTGGGACTATTTTTATGTCTAATTTGTTCTTTTTCGCAGATTCCACAGCTTCTTGATAATTCGTTTTGATCTCTGGGTCATATTTTTTCATCTCAGCATCAATTTTATCATCTGGCGCAAAGAAAATTTCTGCTCCTTCAGCATCTGCTGCGATAACCTTTTTATCGATTCCACCAATTCTTCCCACAACACCCTCTTGATCAATCGTTCCTGTTCCTGCAATCTCTTTACCATCTCTTAAGTCTTTATTTGCAAGTAAACCATATAGCTCTAGGGTAAACATTAATCCTGCAGAAGGACCACCAATCTCGTCTGTTTGGAAATCGATTTTATCTTTTGATTCAATTTCCGTATGATCAACTAAGGAAATACCAATTCCCGTTTTTTTCGTCTCTGGTAATTTCATTAGTTTTGCTGAAGCCTCTTTTTTCTGATCATCTCTTATAAAGCTTAACTTTACTTTATCCCCTGGTTTTTTATCTTGGATATAGTCTGTTAGCTCTTTTGAGGAATTTAGTTTTTTACCATCTACTGCATAAATTGTATCCCCCACCTCAAGAAGATGATTAAAATTGGAATCTTCACCTATTTCCATCACATAGACACCTTCATATGTCATGTCATAAGGCTTTTCAGCTAAATCTAACGCATTTTTTATCGCTAAATTTTGTGAGGTTTCCATATAATAGGTTTGCATCTTTTCATATTCTCGGTCGCTACTTGTTCCCATCATCTCTTTTTTACTGATTAAATCATTATTCGGGGTAAAATAACCTTGAATCAATGTTGCGACGGTTGCTTGTTGAACAGCCACTGTGGTAAGCATAAATGAGCCATCAAAATTATCTCTCTTCTCATTAACGGTCACATGATCTCGAATATTTTCAGAACTCCCTGGCATTTCAATAAAATAAGGAATTGGAATGACCACTAACAGTAATAAAAGGAGGGTCAAAAATATGACAATTTTTTTAAAATACTTATTCTCTGTAATTTTCATCTAGTTAGTCCTATCCTAATTTTTGAATCAGTGCTTCGTTGACCTCTTTTGGAACAAACGAAGACACATCCCCTTTAAATTTTGCAATCTCTTTAATCATACTTGAACTAATATTACTAAACTTATCATCTGCTAGAAGAAACACCGTATCAATTGATTCATCCATGGTTCTATTCATGGAGGCGATATTTTTTTCATACTCGTAATCTTGATTATTTCTAACCCCACGGATTAAAAAATTGGCTTCAAGCTCTTTAGCAATATGAATCGTCAATCCCTCAGATTGTAAAACCACTCTCACGTTATCCAAATGTGCCACTGCTTTCTCGGTTAATTCTTTTTTCTCTTCTGGACTAAAAAGTGGTTTTTTAGTTGTATTCGTGAATATCCCGATAATCACTTCATCAAATAGTAAACAGGCTCGTTCAACCGTATTTAGATGCCCATTAGTGAAAGGATCAAAACTTCCTGGGAATAAAGCAATTCTTTTATTAGTCATGCTCTATTCCTCCTTTTGATAGCGATAAATATAGACTTTAGTTGCGCCATAACTTTGAACTTTAGACAATGATAACTCCTTAATTTCTTCTGGTAAATCAACCTTTTTATCGGTCTCACAAACTACTTTACAAAAAGGTGCAAACAATTCAAGTTCCAGCATTTTTTCTAATTGTTTCTCAATCGTTTGTTTGGCGTATGGTGGGTCAAGAAAAACTAAATCAAAGCTTAGTTTATTACTAGACAGCCATTCCAACCCTTTATCTGCGTCCATTTTTTTGACAACAAAATCAGATCCTTGTTTGGTCAATGCGATATTTTCATTAATCACACTGATTGCTTTGAAGTGATTATCAAAACAATAAGCTTTTTTTGCTCCTCTAGAGATAGCTTCAATCGCTAAATTTCCACTACCACTATACAAATCTAATACTAATTCTTCATCAAAATAAGGTCCAATCATATTAAAAATAGAACCCTTTATTTTATCACTTGTTGGTCTTGTGTTGTCTCCTGATAATGAATTTAATTTACGACCTTTAAAATTACCTGCTATTACGCGCATCGAATTTCCCCTTAATTTTATTATGTCATTATTATAACAAATTATGCGAATAAAAAAAATGTTGAGCAAAAATGATTTCTCATCCTGGCTCAACATTTTCATCACGTTTATTAGTCCAGATTCAAAAGGCAGCTCCTGCGACAACTTCAAAAATCACAATCAATCCGAAAACTATGGATTGTTTGTAATTTTCTCCAGTTGCTTGGAGCTAAACGCCTTTTTCATCATGCTGTGTAATCCGGAATAAAAAATTTGCTCCTTCGGTAACTTCACTGTTCTCAATTAATCCGAAAACCATGGATTATTTGAGAACAGTTCCAGTTACTCGGAGCAGAACAATTTTTTATTCACTCTACTTTAATCCGATTTCTTTTACGACCACGTCAGCGATTTTATCCACATAGTAATCTACTTTTTCTTTTGTTGGTGCTTCTGCCATGACACGTAGTAAAGGTTCAGTTCCTGAAGGTCTTACTAAGATACGACCGTCACCATTCATTTCGCCTTCCACTTCTTCGATCACTGCTTTAATAGCAGGAACGTCCATTGCACCGTATTTATCACTAACTTTAATATTCACTAATTTTTGTGGGTATTCTTCAATTTCTGAAGTTAATTCAGATAAAGTTTTACCAGTCTCTTTCATCACGTTCATTAATTGAATTCCTGAAAGTAGTCCGTCACCTGTTGTATTGTAATCTAAGAAAACGATATGTCCTGATTGCTCGCCACCTAAGTTATAATCAGACTTTCTCATTTCTTCAACCACATAGCGGTCACCAACTTGTGTACAAACTGCGTTCATCTCTGCATCACTAACAGCTTTATGGAAACCTAAATTACTCATAACTGTGGCAACGATTGTATCGCCTTTAAGTTTTCCGTGAGCTTTTAAATATTTACCACAGATGTAAAGGATTTTATCTCCATCAACAATGTTACCTTTTTCATCAATCGCAATCACACGATCGCCATCACCATCAAAAGCTAAACCTAAGTCAGATTTATTTTCTAAAACGAATTTAGCTAATTCTTCCGGATGAGTTGAACCAACGCCGTCATTAATGTTAATTCCGTTTGGTTTCACACCCATTGTTGAGAATTCAGTGTCTAAATCTGCAAATAAATGGTTAACGATTGGGGCAGTTGCACCATTTGCTCCATCTAAACTTACTGAAAGTCCTGATAAATCACCAGGGATTGTTTCTTTTAAGAATTCCATGTATTTTTGTAAACCTTCTGGATAGACATCTAATGTTCCTAATCCATCTGCTGAAGGACGAGGTAATGTGTCTTCCGTCGCATCTAATAATGCTTCGATTTCTAATTCTTCGTCATCCGCTAATTTGAAACCATCTGGACCAAAGAACTTAATACCATTGTCTGCTGCTGGGTTATGAGATGCAGAAATCATAACACCCGCTGCGGCTTTTTGATTACGTGTTAAATATGAAACGCCTGGTGTTGAAATAACGCCTAATTGAAGCACTTCAATTCCTACTGATAATAAACCAGCAATCAAAGCTTGCTCTAGCAATTGACCAGAAATACGTGTATCACGTGCCACTAAGACTTGAGGTTTTTTATCTCCTTCTTCATGTTGACACAAGACATAACCTCCACAACGTCCAATTTTAAATGCTAATTCTGGTGTTAATTCTTGATTCGCAATTCCTCTAACGCCGTCAGTTCCAAAATATTTACCCATTTTAAAAAAAATCTCCTAACTCATTCTATAATATTTTTATTTATTCTTACTCGACACATTTAACGAAAGTTTATCAGACTTTGAGGATGATGTCGATTTATCTTTATTTTCAGATGTGGTTTTAGTGCTACTATTTTTAGGAATAACGGTCACTAAAACTGTATCTGGTTCAACTTTTACTTCTTTAGGTACTACTACAATGTATGAACTACTTGTGGTTTCTCTAATATTACTTGTATCTATTTTTAAATCAATGGTACTTATTTCATCCAATATTTCTTTAGGTCCTGTAATATCTACCTTGTCCTGTTTCATTGAAAAAGTATAATCCGAGATACCTTGAGGCATTTTACCCGCCTGAACTGGATTGACTTTTACTCGTTTAGTAGGTGCTTTTACATTAACATCCACTCGAACGCTTTCTGGCTCAATCTTAACATTCAGAGGTTCCCCTTTTTCGTTAATTGCATACAATTTTACTTTCTGTGAAAAATCACTGCTAATATTCGTTTGATCACTAATTCCTGCAATCACTTTTGACACATGTTTAATGGTTTCTTCCCCACCAGAGAGTGTCACATTTTCTGGTTCGATTACCGCTTTTTCAATTTCAAAGCCTTTCGCAAAGATTTTACTATCGATGGCAGCTTCTACTGGGAATTTATTGCTCTTTTTCTTTTCAACCGTTACAGCTAACTTATTAGGCTTAATAGTTCCTTTAATCGCACTAGGCAAGCCAACGATTTGAAGTGGTACTTCATGAGTACCTTCTGAGTATTTCGTCAAATCCATCACAATTGAAAAACTTCTTGTTTCTGCATTGGACTCTTTATCTAAAAGAATCTTATTAGAACTCTTTAATTCAACAGTAACAGTTTGATCGTATCCAGAAATGAAATATTTATCCTGATTGTACGTGACATTCACAGGTACTTTTTCAGCTGTTGCTGAGAGTTCTGAAAATTTCATATCGTCATCATTCAAACTGGTTGAATTCGCATTATAAAATAGCAAAATCGCAAAAAATAATGACAAAATTCTAACAATCCATGTTCCCTTTTTATCAGTCTGCATTATTTTTTACCTCCTTTGAATCCATTTCTCGTGTCTTCAATGAATTGGTAAAAAAAGTTTTGTTTGTTTTCTTCGATTTTTTGAATGAGCTCTTGATTTAAAACATCAATGTATTCTTCCCGGTTAAGGTGTGGTAAAAACTTGTTACGAAACGCTATACTCACATCTCCCGTTTCTTCTGACACAATAATCGTAATCGCATCACTCACTTCACTCAAACCGATTGCCGCTCTGTGCCGTGTTCCATATTCTTTTGGAATCAAGGTACTTTCCGATAAAGGTAAGTACGAACACGCAGAAGCTATTTTTTCATTTTGAATAATAACAGCCCCATCATGAAGTGGTGTGTTAGGAATGAAAATATTAATCAGTAATTGATTCGAAATATCTGAGTCTAAAGGAATTCCTGTATCCACATAATCGATTAAACTATCTCGATTTTCAATACAAATCAAGGCACCGATTTTTCTTTTTGACATATACTGAATCGACTCGTCTAATTCGACAATTAATTTGTCTTTGTGATCCGTTTGTTTTTTGATACTCTTTAAAATAGAACCTCTTCCTAAATGTTCCAATCCTCGTCTAACTTCTGGTTGGAAAATAACGATAGCTGCAATCGCTCCGTAAGTAATCACTTGACTCATTAGCCATGACACCGTGGTCAAACCAATAAAATCACTAATGATTCTTACCATAATAATCACCGCAATCCCTTTAAACACCTGAATTGCTTTAGTCCCATTTAAAAGCATAATCAATTTATAGATAACAAACCAAACAACAAATATATCAATGATGTGTATTAGTAAATTCGTAGAAAAATAATTGCTAAAAAAATATTGCCAGGTATCGGGCTTGAACAAGTCCATAAAATGAATATTCATCTTGCTCCTCCCTCTCTTATTTATAATATTTACATGTTTCAGTATAGCATATTGTCTATATCCATGTTTACCATTTGTTGAATTTTCTTAAAAATTTCAACAAATCTTTAAGAATATAAAAAAACAAAGTCAAAATGACTTTGTTTATTTCGCGCGTTTTACGTATGAACCATCAGCAGTGTTAACTTCTAACATTTCTCCTGCTTCAATAAAATCAGGAACATTAACAACTAGACCAGTTTCCATTTGAGCTGGTTTACCAGAACCTGAAACTGTCGCTCCTTTGATTGATGGTTGTGTTTCTTCAACTCTTAAAACAACGGTTGTTGGTAAAGTAACTCCCACAACTTCGTCAATGTAAAATTGGATTTTAACTTCCATGTTATCTAATAAGTATTTTAATTCTTCCTTGATAACTGATACTGGAATTTCATATTGTTCATATGTTTCTAAGTCCATGAATGTTGAAATATCATCTTGGATGTACAAGAATTGAACAGCTTTACTGTCGATATGTGCTTTTTTCACTTTTTCATCTGGACGCATTGTTGTATCAGTTGTAGAACCAGAACGCATGTCTCTTAATTTAAGACGCATTACTGTGTTACCTTTACCTGGTTTATGATGACTTGCTTCTAAAACTTTAATTAATTTACCGTCTTTTTCAAATGTCATACCTGATCTTAAATCACTTACTGCTATCATTATTTATGTCTCCTTTATATTCAACTATCGCTATTTTACCACAAAAGTGAGGATTGCAGAATATTTTTTTATAATTTAGGTTATTCCCCAATCACTTTGATTGGGTTTCCTTTAGCGTCGAAAACTTGTGATTGAGTGTTTTGGGTCGATTCAGTTGTTTCTTTACCATAGTTAGATTGACTTGTTCGTATAGCTTCTTCATTACTTTTATTTTTACTTATTAACCGTATTGATAAACTTGTGATACCAATCAAAATAATCAACAATAATACATACTTTTTCTTAATCATGTAGCTCCTCCTTACTGAAACTATTATATCCTATTTTCTTGATAAAAAAGACTCACCATCATCAACACGACGGCGAGTCTTACTATTTCTTAATACATTTCTAAATATTGTTCTCTTTCCCACTCTGACACTTGTTGACGGAAGGCTGACCATTCCATTTTCTTCGCTTCAACAAAGTTATTGTAAATGTGAGATCCTAAAGCTTCTTTTACCATTTCATCTTTTCTCATTGCTTTAATGGCATTGTGTAATGTTGATGGTAAATCTGTGATTTCAGCAGCTTCTCTTTCTTCTTCTGTCATCACGTAGATGTTACGGTCAACTGCAGCTGGTGGTGTAATTTGATTTTTAATTCCATCAAGACCTGCTTGTAAGAGTACAGCCATTGCTAAGTATGGGTTAGCAGTTGGGTCGACTGAACGTAATTCTAAACGAGTTGACATCCCACGTGAACTTGGCACACGTACTAATGGCGAACGGTTTTTACCACTCCAAGCCACATATACAGGCGCTTCGTAACCAGGTACTAAACGTTTGTATGAGTTAACAATTGGGTTACAAATAGCTGTATACCCTCTCGCATGTTTTAATAATCCACCTAAGAAGTGGTAAGCTGTTTCACTTAAACCATCCACGCCGTTTTCATCGTAGAAGACATTTCCTTCTTCGTTGAATAAAGACATGTTGATATGCATCCCACTACCAGCAATTCCATATAAAGGTTTTGGCATGAATGTTGCGTGTAAACCATGTTTACGAGCAATTGTACGAACCACTAATTCGAAGGTTTGGATGTTATCACAAGCTTCAATTGCATTAGCATATTTAAAATCAATTTCATGTTGTCCTGGGGCACACTCATGGTGAGAGGCTTCCACTTCAAAGCCTAAGCTTTCTAATTCTAATACGATATCACGACGACAGTTTTCACCTAAGTCAGTTGGGGCAAAGTCGAAGTAACCACCATTATCATTTAATTGGTCAGTTGGGCGACCATTTTCATCTAATTTAAATAAGAAAAATTCTGGCTCAGGTCCAATGTTAAATCCTGTGAAACCTAAGTCTGTCATTTCTTTTAAAACACGTTTTAAGTTTCCACGTGGGTCTCCGTCAAAAGGTTGTCCTTCTGGATTGTAAACATCACAGATTAAACGAGCTACTTTTCCTTTTTCACTTTCCCAAGGGAAGATAATGAATGTTGACACATCTGGGTATAGGTACATATCACTTTCTTCGATACGAACGAATCCTTCAATTGATGAACCGTCAAACATCATTTTATTATCTAATACTTTATCAATTTGGCTAATAGGAACCTCAACATTTTTTAGTCTACCTAAAATATCCGTGAACATTAGTCTTAAAAATCTCACATTCTCTTTTTGAGCTGCTTCTTTTACGTGTTCGATTGTTGTGTATTTTCCCATCGTTTCGCCTCTTCTTTTCTTTTTAGTATAGTCCACTTTCATTCATCAAATCGTTATACAAAGCAATTCGTATTTTTTCTTCAGAAAGTTGCTCTTTCTTTAGATCCTGTTTAATAAATTGCTTTTTAATATCTTTGATGGTGAATTCGTGGTTTAGCATATCCTTTATGTCCAGGAGTCGATCAATATCGTTTAAAGAAAATAAGCGATTGTTCCCTGCGTTTCGTTCTGGAAAAATTAAACCTTGTTCTTCATAATATCTAATTTTTCTCGCAGTTAAATTCGTTAATTTCATAACAGAACTCATTGGAAACACTGCAAGGGTTCGTCGTAATTCTCTCTCACTCATTTTTTCGACCTCTTTTCTTAAAGGTTAATGAAATAATAACAGGCGAAAAAAAGAAAGTCAATTAACTATGTTAGATAATCTAACATAGTTAATTAACTTTTTTTATTTTACGTTAAAATCACCATTCTAATAGGTCATCAGAGACTTCTCTCACCCATTTTGATTGCTTAGGTGCGTAACCTTTTAAGAAATAATTATTTTTTTCTTCATCATATTCGTACTCATCTAATAAAACTTCTTGTTGCATTTGAGTAATCAAATACGCTTCTTTTGGTTCTAGTGTCATCTCAAAAGGTAAAAATAGTTCTTTCATTTGTTTAATAATTGCTTGAGTTAATATTTCTTGGTCCGCCTCTTGATGAGCTGAGATTAAGCAGTTCGGGAAAAGGGTCGGCACAAACTCATCAACATCTAACAAATCTGCTTTGTTATAAACAGTTAAAACAGGGATATGTTTCATGTCTAAAGAATCAATTAATTCAAGAACGGTATCTTCTTGCTGACTTCGGTTAGATGAAGTGGCATCCACCACATGAAGCAGTAAATCAACACTTCGACTTTCCTCTAAGGTCGACTGGAAGGCTTCAATTAATTGTGTGGGTAAATCTTGAATAAACCCAACCGTATCCGTCAATGTTGTTTCTAATCCTTCTGGTAGTTGCCATTTTTTAGTTAAGGGATCTAATGTGGCGAACAACTGGTTTTCTGCGTAAGTTTTTGTGTCTGTCAGTAAATTCATAATGCTTGATTTTCCAGCGTTGGTATAACCAATTAAACCAATTTGAAACACCGAAGACTCTTTTCGCTTTTGACGGCTTCGCTCTCTATGTTCTTCCGTTTGCTTTAATTCACGCTTAATCAAGGTTACTTTTTGTCTAATGTGACGGCGATCTGTTTCTAATTTCGTTTCACCAGGACCTCTTGTCCCAATCCCACCACCAAGACGTGACAAAGCAAGTCCTTGACCGACTAATCGAGGTAGCAAATAATTAAGTTGGGCTAATTCAACTTGCAATTGACCTTCTTTAGATTTTGCTCGCATGGCAAAAATATCTAAAATAAGTTGCACGCGGTCTAATATTTTTACATTCACGACTTCTTCGATTAATCTAGCTTGTCGTGCGGATACTTCATGATTAAAAATAACCACATCTGCTTCTGTTGATTCTACTAAAGACTGTAATTCTAATAATTTACCTTTACCTAAAATCGTACGGCGATCAATCGCTTGTCTTTTTTGAATCATCTCACCAACAACTTCACCTTGTGCTGTTTCAGCTAAATTAGCCAACTCAGCCATTGATTCAGTAAAAGTTTTAAAATTCTCTTGGTTCTCAACACCGACTAATATAACTTTCTCCACACAATACCTTCTTTCACTCTTCTAGCCATTTTGTGACATCCTTGATGATATCCTCTTTAATACTAGGTTCCTTAATCATATCATACCACTCCACGCTCATCCGATTTTTAAACCAGGTCAGTTGGCGTTTGGCGTATTGTCTGGAATGTTGTTTAACAAGTTCCACACAACTACTCATCTCTAAATCACCTCTAAAAAAAGGAAAGAACTCTTTATAACCAATTCCCTGCATTGCCTGAACTTCACCTAATTCATAGACATAGCGGGCTTCTTCAAGTAAGCCCTGTTCCATCATCATATCCACACGTTGATTAATTCTGTCATATAAAACAGGTCGGTCCGTTTCTAGCCCAATCAACTTCACATCATATTGAGACTGACTTAAATCTTTAAAATCAATTCCTTGCTGATTTAAAATACTAGTACCTGTTTTTTCAAAGACTTCAATCCCACGAATGACACGTTTCTCATTATTCATATGAATTGATTTAGCTGCTAGTGGGTCTATTTTATTCAAATGATTCCATAGACTTTCTTTACCTTCCGTTGACGCAAACTCTTCCCACTTTTCACGAGTTAAACGAGCTTCTGTGTCTTCTTCGTTACTCCCTAATTGAAAATCAAAGAGGAGAGACTGAATGTACATACCTGTTCCACCTGCAACAATCGGCAATCCAGAACGGCTAGTAATCTCTGCAATTTTTTCTTCAGCACTTGTTTTAAATTCATAAGCTGAATAATTTTCATTCGGTTCCTTCACATCTATTAAATAATGAGGAATGCCCTCCGCTTCTTCTTCAGTGACTTTCGCTGTCCCAATATCTAATTTTTTATAAACTTGTAGTGAATCACCACTAATAATTTCGCCACTAAATTCTTTAGCTAACTCAATGCTAAGAGCAGTTTTTCCGACGGCTGTTGGACCAACTATCACTAATACTTTTGTTTTTTTCATCGCTTATTTTTCTCATTCATTGCTTTTTCTGGAAAATCAGTATGGAAACCTTCTAATTTCAAATCAAAACATAAATTCATGTCTTCAGTTGAATTAGCTGTCCATGGGCGTAATTTCAAATCAAACATTGGGATAATATCTTGATTTTCTTTAATCCACTCCATAGAAGGATGGATAGCATCAATTTCAGCGGTTTCTCTAGCAAAATTTATTTTTCTTTCTGATTTATCCATAATCATCGCTTTAGGACGCTCTTGATCTAGAGAAATCACTCGCTTCATTGTTTCCATGTTAAAACTTGAGAATATAATTTGGCAAGATAACTGATATTTTTTCAAGCTTTCAATGACAGATTTTTCAATCCCATCATAATCATATTCATCCGTTTTAATTTCAATATTTAAGATACCGGGATAGTTACTCTCTTCCAATAATGCCAGTACTTCATCAAAAGACGGAATTGTTTCTTCTTGATATTTAGCATCAAACCAACTACCAGCGTCTAATGTTTTAATTTCTGCTAAAGTGTAATTTTGAACTAAGCCTTCTTTGTTAGTTGTTCGGTTCACGTCACCGTCATGAATAACAACTAATTCTTTATCTTTTGTATACTGAACGTCTAATTCTATTCCGTCAGCTTGCACTCTAATCGCTTCTTTAAAGGCAATCAATGTATTTTCAGGATGCGTTCCTTTACTTCCTCTATGGGCAAATACTAATGTCATCAAATCACTCCATTTCAGATAATAGTTTAACATTTTTTTGTTAGATTTAACATGAACAATCTATGATATGACTAGATTTTTTTGTTAAAATGAGGGATAATGGTATTGTACAAAATATAGAGGATGTGTGAAAGATATGAAAAAATTTACTTCAGGATTTTTAACAGGTACAACAGTAACCCTTGCTGCTTTAGCTGGCGTTGCCGTAGGTATCAAAAAACTTGTGATTGAACCAGTCGAAGAAAAAGAAATGATTATTGACGATAACCGCAAGAAAGCAATGCGTAAAAGTCGCGCACGCTAATTAATAATAAAAAAGAAAGTGATTACTGTAAAAAGCAATCACTTTCTTTTTATTTTTTCTTTGTTTTACCTGACCAGTCACTATATCCACCTTTTAAAATGTAAATATTAGTGTAACCTTCTTTTTTTAATAACTTCGCCATAAACGATGACATATTTGTTCTATTATCATAAAGATAAATTGGTTTATCTTTTCTAATAGCTGTCAAATACTCTTTGTGAGCTTTTGAAATCGTGTAGGGAACACTGCGAGCGCCCATAATGTGACCACGATTAAATTCTTCTTTTTCACGAACATCAATGACCTGTGCATTTCTCATATTTTCTTTAAATTCGTCTTGTGTTAGTAACGTTGCACTTCTTTTTCTCATGATAAAGAAATACGTGCGATATAAACCGTAGATCAAAATAATTGAAAACAAAAAAATGTTAAGTGTTGCTATAAATCCCATGAACTAATTCCCTCTCTTACACTATTATCTTATTTAAACTGCAATGCTAAAGAAGCAGCTCCAATCACACCAGCTTCATTACCTAAAATAGCCAATTTAATTTTAGTACTTTCTCTAACTTGTGGGAAAGTAAATTGTTCAAAATAAGTTTGGATTCTTTCAAGTAAAAAGTCGCCAGCAGCTGAAACGCCACCACCAATGACAATGTCGCTTGGATTTAACATATTACCAATATTACCACATGCAAGGCCTAAATAGAAACAAACTTTGTCAACAACTAATAAAGCAAAGTCATCACCTTCTTTAGCTGCATCAAAAACGTCCTTACTTGTGACCGTTTGCCCATCATCAATTTTGTATTTCAATTCAGAGTTTCCTGAGTATTCTTCAGACATAAAACGAGCTAATTTTACCACACCTGTTGCACTAGCGACGGTTTCTAAACAACCTTTTTTACCACATGTACATTCAAAGCCGTTTGGTTCAACTGTAATATGACCAATCTCACCAGCTGCTCCGTTAACACCATGTAAAAGGTTACCTTCAGCGATAATACCGCCACCAACACCTGTTCCAAGAGTCATGAAAGTTACTTCTGGAGAATTTTCCCCAGCACCTTTCCATCTCTCACCTAAAGCTGCCACATTGGCATCATTATCAATGGCAAACGGAATATTAAGTGCTGCTTCCACCGGTTTTTTAATTTCTTGAAGTGTTTTCCAGTTTAAATTGTAAGCTCCAATAACTGTTCCTAATTCACGATTTACTGTTCCAGGCGTTCCCATACCGATTCCGATAAAGTCTTCTGAAGTCATGCCGTATAATTCTAAACGGTGTTTTATAGACGCGATAATTTCTGGAACGATATGTGTTCCCTCATCGTTAATGTTTGTTTCGATACTCCATTTTTGTTGGATATCACCTGATTCTGTTAGGATTGCAAATTTTGCTGTTGTGCCTCCTAAATCAATACCAATTAATTTCTTACTCACTGTAGCCCCTCCTGATAGTCTGTTTCTAGACGATGTTCTCTTTTTAAGATCATCATGGCATTAATATAATCATTTCTTTCAATCAATTCGTTGTCATATATTTTCTTAAGTTCAATCATCATTAATTCGATATCCCATAAGCGGTTACCTACGTAAATATATGCACCAAATCTCTTTAATAGTTGTTGTACATCATACATTGTTCTCATATTAACGCTCCCATATCATTATACAGATAACAAATTTAAAATCATAGTCGCTTTTCTCATTTTTGGTCAATCTTACCAACTTTTCATCACTTTAGTATTTTAAAATTTGGAAAAGCCATAAAACAGACAAAATCCGATTAGAAAGACGGTAAAAATCCCAGTAGCAATTCGTTGGTGAACATTCATTTTGTTTTGCAAATGATTTTTAGGCACACCGATAACCACCATTATTAACAATCCGCCAAGTGCACCGCCCATATGTCCAAACATATCCACCCCTGTTGAAAATAGATTCATCACTAGGTTCATAATAATCAACATAGTCATTGTTTGTGACATTTGACGAATCATCGGATGATAACTATAGATTCGCCCTAAAACAATGAAGGCTGCAAACATCCCAAAGATTGACGTACTTGCCCCAGCAGAAACACCACCTGAGTTATTAAATGCAAAACTTAATAAATTACCGATAATCCCACTCATCATATATAGAAAGAAGAAACGTAGATGACCGATAATCGGTTCTAACAATCTTCCCGCAAAATATAAAGTTAAGGAGTTTATCGCGATATGAGTTAATCCTATGTGGACGAAGATTGGGGTTACAAAACGCCAATATTCGTGGTTTTCAACGATTAATTGAGGCGACATAGCTCCAAATAAGGTTAGGATATAAGGATTTTCTGATCCGCTAAAAACCCCGAATCTAGCCCCAAAAATCTCCATTAAAAGATAAACCACAATTTGTATGGTTAAAAACAAGTACACCATGTATGGTCCTCTTTTTATTTTGTTCCATGTATCTGACAATTGATTCATCGACTTCCCCCTGTTGTAGTTGCTGTAATCATTTCTTTGACAGGAATATCATATTGACTTGGCTGCCAATCATATCCTGTTTGTTCTTTAAAAACTAAGCTATAGGTCTGCCCTTTAAAATCAGGTAAGTAACGATCATAAAAACCACCACCAAAACCAACACGATACCCTTCTTTAGAAAAAGCCACCCCTGGCACAATTAACAAATCGATTTGTTCCTTTTCGAACTTTTGATTATTTGTTGGCTCTAGGACACCAAAATTGGTTTCTTCTAAAGGTTCTTCCAAATCATAATAGTAAAAATCCATCTTACCTAAACCAAATGTTTTAGGAACACAGATAGTTTTCCCTTCTTCAATCGCTTGTTTGATTAGTGGCAATGTATTAAATTCTTTATCCATTGCGAGAGTTGTTCCAATCACACTAGCCTCTTGCCAAGCTTTCGTTTGAAATAATTGATTTAAAATATTTTCTTCTATTTGTTTCTTTTCCACAGAACGTTTACTTAATTCTTTTAAATCATGTAGTACTTTTTTTCGAATTTCTTTTTTCATGAAGAAACCTCCTGTCTTGATTTTTTTCGAATTACTATCATTATACTCAATTTATGAGCTATGACAAAACAAAATCTAAAGTTTTTCATAAGGGCATTTGCATTTACTGAACAGACATGCTATGATATATCTCACATTAGTTATATTTATATGCAAGATTGAAATATGTTTTAAAGAAGTTTATTTACGAAGAGGCGTAGCTTGAGAGCTACATCGGTGTTTTAGAGGTTGGGACTACACCACTTAGACGAGAAATATTTTAGAAATTAAGCAATAGTAATCGCCACACTTTAGATATAAATAAAAAATTAATCAGATAGCCATTCTTATCAAGCAGATAAGGATGGCTATCGTCAATTATAGAGTTATTTTGGTCCAAACTCCTATTTTATGATACACTAAAAGAAAAGGAGTTGTTTAAGATGAAAAATAAATTTTTACCTACTGAAAATACTAAATTAGTTCGCAACATACGATTATTGAATAGAATCATTTTTTCTTTCAGTATAACTAGTCTCTTACTGATAACAACAAAACTTTATATCAATATGAGTCAGCGTAGAGAATTAATAAATATGATGTCCGAGAACGAAAAGCCTTTCACAGAGAGCCTATCACCATCAGCTTCACCTGTTTTAGATAACTCAATTCTTTTATTTATTTTAGTATTCGGGGTAGTTCTTGCTTTCTTCCTCAATTACTTGATCGAACTTTCCATCAGACATTTTGAAAATGTCGCTAGCTTAAAAGCAATGAAACAAAACGAGCAACCAGAAGAAGAAATTGAATTTTTAAATTAAATAGTAAAAAGAGAAAGATGATGACTTTTGTCATTGTCTTTCTCTTTTTTACTCGATTAAACCTAGTTCTTTCGCCAGTATCATAAACTCGTTGTATTTAATTACGTGAGGTTTCACATCTGCTTCATCCACATACTCCGATAAATCATAACCAACTAACTCACTCCAACTTTCAATGGTCATTTTGCCTGGGATTAAGGTAACCACAACATCGTCACCTTTTTCTTTCATTGAATAGCCAGGTAACTCCTCAGAACCTTCTACCTGATCATCAATATATGTATCATAGTAGATCATTTCAACTTTATTAATGACTTTAAAAACATTGGCACCTTTTGTATAGATAATCATCTCACTTGAACTCTCATCATCTGAAAAAGGAAAATGTTCAGTACCAGTTACTGCCGCTGAATAAATTAAAAAAATCGTTATGGCTAAAACAATGCTTAAGGTGATTGTTACTTTTTTCTTCACAAGAAACACTCCTTTCATTAGTTTAACCCCCATCTCTTAACTCTGCAAATTACTCTTCTCCAGATATCAAAGATAATACAAAAAATACCCACACAATTATATTCACGGGAAACCAAACATAGCTAAATGCTACTACCATTTCTTTCATTCCTGAACCAGTATTACCTGTTGATATTAATGCTATGAACAGAGCAACTGGTTCTATAAACAGCATTATTGTTCCTTGAATCATTAGATAAGTTCTTAATTTCTTAGTTGGAATAGCCATTTGTTTAATCAAAGAAGTTTTAAAACAAACAACATATATCAACGCACTTGATAAGATTCCAGGTAACAGTATCATAGGTACCATCATTTCTCCAAATAAGTCCGCTATACCTATGACTAAGATTTTAACTAGCAAACCACCTACAATTAAATTGGATAAGTATAAGAGAACCAATATAATGACTGCACTGATATATTTATTTAACTTAGCTTTCTTATTCAAAAAAACTCACCTCCATGATAACATTTGTTAAACTAATAATAGCATAACTTGTATACATTAAAGAACATCCATCCTTTTATAATGTGTATTTTTATTTAAAATGTTAATTTATATTCTAAATTAAAAAGCTAGCAACCTCACTTAATAAGGTTGCTAGCTCATAGTTATTAACTATTATTTTGTTTCACGGTGTAAAGTAACTTTACGTTCACGTGGACAATATTTTTTAACTTCTAAACGATCAGGGTTGTTACGTTTGTTTTTATTTGAAAGATAGTTTCTTTCTTTACATTCAGTACATTCTAAAGTGATATTTATACGCATGATTATTTCCTCCAATAATTATATAATTCAAGTACCTTTACTTGACACTCAAATATAATACCATGACTTTTTCTAAATTTCAAGCTTTTTGTAAAGGAGTTTCCCTTTACAAAAATTATTGATGCGTTTCAGCATAAGCATTCACCACTTGTTTCAGGATAGCCACATTAGTAGCATCTTTATCATCCTTAATTTTCGGAAGAACTACACTAACAGCAATTTGTGGATTATCATAAGGTGCAAAACCAACAATTGTACTATTAATCACTGTTTCTACATTATTGTTTGTAGGATTCACAGCAAATGTTTCGGCTGTCCCTGTTTTAGCTGCAATTGGTAAACTTGCTCCTTGGGCCCCGTGAGCCGTTCCCATAGGTCCATTAACTACTTGAACCATTCCTTGATGAATAATATCAAATTCAGATTCTTTACCTTCAATTTTGTTCAATGTTTTAGGTTTAATTTCTTTTTTAACTTCACCTAAGTTACCTGAGTTATCGTTGCCATACACCCCTTTTACAACGTGAGGCGCGACCCTAGTTCCTCCATTAGCAACAGTTGCCACATATTGGTTTAACTGCATTGGTGTATAAGTATCGTAGTTACCAAAAGATAAATCAAGTAAATTACCCATAACACCTGGTAAATAATTACCGTTTTTATCTTTATAGTTTGTTCTCACAATTCCAGTTTCCTCACTTGGTAAATCAATTTCTGTTGGAATTCCTAAACCAAACTCTTCGTAGGTTTTTCTTAAAGTATTATAAACATCTGTTCTAAACGGTAATGACATATTAGGTGTATATGTTGCATCCATCATGCCTAATGCAATCTTCATCATGTAAACGTTGGAAGATACTTCTAGTGCTTGCACTGTTGTAAGTGGATAAGAACCGTACTGATTGAATAATGATGATTTTGTTTGACCGCCTTCAAAGACTAAAGGTTCATCAATCATTGTTTCATTTCCACTGATAATGCCATTTTCATACCCTGACATAATCGTTGCTGCCTTGATTGATGATCCTGGTTCGTAAGCTTTTTTATATGTTCCTAACGCATCATCGACTAGTTCACCTGTTTCAGGATCTTTATTTAAACCAACCATGGATAATACATTTCCGGTTGACGGTTCAGTTACAACGACATAAGCACCATCTGAATATTGTGCTTTACCAGAATTGATCAAACTTTGATAATTACTTTCTAATATTTCTTCGACTTTTTTCTGGAATTCTAAATCAATGGTTAAAACAAGGTTGTCCCCTTTTTCACCCGGTTTGACTTCTTTTTTAGAAGTAATTTTTTGGTTTTTATCTGTAGTAATCTCAGACTCACCACGTTTACCTTTTAAGTCATTTTCGTAAGATTCTTCTAAATAACTCAAACCAACACGGTCATTGATTTTATAACCTTTTTTAAGGTACTCTTCTGCTTTTTCTTCTGGTAAACCTTGTTTCTCAGTCGAAACAGTACCTAGAATCGATCTAATTTGATCTTTTTCAGGATATTCTCTTTCCCAATCTGTTCCTGCTGAAAGACCAGGAATTGTTGCCGTATTTTCTCCGACAACCGCAATTTCTTCTGGTGTTACATCTTTATTTTTAACGGTAACTGGTTGTAAGGCATAAGCACTATTGATTTTTTTAAAGACTGTGGCAATCTTCTCGTCTTCTTTTGTGAATTCATAGTCTTTAACATCAACTTTATCTAAAGTTTTCTTATACAGATCACTTGATGATAATTGCTCGCCCTTTGTATTTAATTTATCTGAAACCGTTAATTTACCTTCTGCTTTTTTTAATTCTTTGGGATCTGACAAAATATAATCTTTTTTATCTCGCTCAGATAATTTTTCTGGCTCAATCGCAATTAAATCGACGATTTGCTTGCTTATTTTTTTTATCTCTTCAGCTGTCATGCCCGTACTTCTTGTAAAAAGAATGGCTTGATTTGCTTTATTTCCTACTAATACTTTTCCTTTGGCATCATAGATATAACCACGAGGAGCATTCTCTTCTATAATACTTTTTTGACCTTTTTCGACAATTTCAGCAAATTCATCGTGCTTATTGATTTGAAGGTAAGAAAGTCTAACTACTAATGCGGTAAATAAAAGAAAGACGATAAAGAAAAGAAAATCCAATCTAAATGGAACGTGGGATTTTTTTGTATCTTGTTCTGCTTTATTTTTCTTTGAAAAGGGACGCCATGGTGTTTTATTATTTCTCATTTATATAAAAAGTCCTTTCGAAATCACAATTAATTATATTTTACACTTTTATCTGATTAAATTTCTTAATAATTTCTGAAATTTAACGAATTCTTATTCTAAAAACTCATTATTGAGTATCTCATGCTTTCCCTTGTTTTTCAATGAAATTCACTTTCTTTTCATAAATTTTTATAATTTAAAAATCATTAAAAAAAGAGCTAAAACACAAGTTTCAAACTTATGCTTTAACTCTTCATAATTCATTATTTACGGCTATAGTTTTTCACGTCAGCGACAACTGATTCAACAAACATATCAACGTTCATCTCACTTGTTTCTTTGCTTCCGTAACGACGAATATTTACGCCACCGTTTTCTAATTCTTTATCTCCAACCACAATTTGATATGGTACTTTTTGAGTTTGAGATTCACGAATCTTGTAACCCATTTTTTCATTACGAGTATCCACTTCAAAACGCAAACCATGCATATCTAATTTTTCTTTGATTTCAAAAGCATAATCACTATGTAAATCTAAGTTTACAGGAATGATTGTTCCTTGAACTGGTGCTAACCAAGTTGGGAATGCTCCTTTATGAACTTCAGTTAAGTGAGCTACAAAACGTTCCATTGTAGACACGATACCACGGTGAATAACTACTGGACGGTGATTATTTTCCCCATCTTCACCCACGTAAGTTAAATCAAAACGCTCTGGTAATAGGAAGTCTAATTGAATAGTAGACAATGTTTCTTCTGTTCCTAAAGCTGTTTTAATTTGAACGTCCATCTTAGGTCCGTAGAAGGCTGCTTCTCCTTCTGCTTCGAAGAATTCAACGCCAGCTTCAACTAAGGCAGCACGTAATGTTGTTTCTGCTTTTTCCCACATTTCATCATCATCAAAGTATTTTTCAGTATTTTTAGGGTCACGTAAACTTAAACGCAAACGATAGTTATCGATGTTAAAGTCTTCGTATACTTTAACCATTAAGTCAAGTGTTCTCATAAACTCATCTTTAATTTGATCAGGACGAACAAATGTATGACCATCATTTAAAGTCATTTCACGAACACGAGCTAAACCAGATAACGCCCCAGATTTTTCGTAACGGTGCATCATACCAAGTTCAGCAATACGAATTGGTAATTCACGGTAGCTATGGATATCATTTTTATAAACCATCATGTGATGTGGACAGTTCATTGGACGTAACACTAACATCTCGCCGTCACCCATATCCATTGGTGGGAACATGTCTTCATGATAGTGATCCCAATGACCTGAACGTTTGTACATTTCTACATCTGCCATAATCGGAGTGTATACATGTTGGTAACCTAAACTAATTTCTTTATCCACGATGTAGCGTTCAACGACACGGCGAATAGTCGCACCTTTTGGTAACCAGAATGGCAGACCAGAACCTACATCAGGGTTAACCATGAATAAATCAAGTTCTTTACCTAATTTACGGTGGTCACGTTCTTTGGCTTCTTCACGCATTTTTAAGTATTCTTTTAATTCTTTTTTATCAAAAAAGGCTGTTCCGTAAACACGTTGCATCATTTTATTGTCTGAGTTACCTCTCCAATAAGCACCAGCTACTGATAATAACTTGAAAACTTGAATGCGTCCTGTTGAAGGAACATGAACCCCGCGACATAAATCAACAAAATCACCTTGGTCATAAACAGTGATTGTTTCGTCTGCTGGAAGGTCGTTGATTAACTCTTCTTTGTAAGGATCCCCTTTAAAAATTTCTAAAGCTTCTTCTTTTGAGACTTCTTTTCTAAGGATTGGGTTATTTTCTTTAACAATCTTCATCATTTCTTCTTCAATCTTAACTAAATCTTCTTCTGAGACCGCTTGACCTTCATTGTCAGTGTCGTAATAGAAGCCGTTGTCGATTGCTGGACCTACACCAAAATGAATATTTGGGTATAAACGTCTCACAGCATTTGCCATTAAATGGGCTGTTGAGTGACGTAGGATTTGAAGCGCATCATCATGTCCTGGTGACACGATTTCTAAAGAACCGTCCTCTTCAATCTCACGGTTTAAATCGATTAACTCACCATTTAATTTTCCTGCTAATGCTTTTTTAGCCAAACTATTACTAATTGTTTTTGCAATATCATATGTTGTCGACTTCGCCTCAAATTCTTTCACTGCGCCATCTGGGAATGTAATTTTAATCATTGACATCTTGTTTCCTCCTATTTTTTGAAATAAAAAAAGCCCTATTAAGCATATAGCTTAATAGGACGAATTAACGTGGTTCCACCTAACTGTTGAATCACTAAATAAGCTGATTCTTCTCGAACGTGATAACGGTACGACCGGCTTAGTTTCGACTAAGCTCTTGAAAGTGGTCAATCATTGGACTTGTTTAGGAAACTTTCAGTCTAGGTTTCCCTCCCTAACAAACAGTTTTCAATCATCGGTGTCTTTCGCATCAATCTATATTATTAATGTTATCCATATTTAAACACTTTTTCTAAATTTTATCAAGTTGAAATGTCTAATTTTTTAATTTAAATGTTTTAGGTGCAAATCTAACAATCACCAACATCCCGATTATAAAGTAAAGAATAGAAATGCCTGAAACTATCATCCCATACATTAAACCGACTGATTTTAATTGTAAACTCAAGTAAGATAATCCGTAGAACACACCATCTACTACTTTGTAGACAGGATTCTTCACCTGAAAATCACTAGTAAAGGGTTGTAGAATATAATAAACAAATAATTCATGGAAGGAAAACAAAATAGTTAAACTCGTCATTACGAACAATAAAAGTAACATAAATGATAGGCTTAAAAAGTGCTGATTAACCACATTAAAAATCACAACCCATCCATAAATTGCTAGTGAGATAAGCCCATTATAGTAAAAAATTTTAAAGAAACGGTAGAAAAAACCACTGACAATTGCCTTTGATTCTCTATAAAAAGGATACGCCAGCATAGAATAGTCACAATTGACAAACAGTGTTTGCACCATTTTCTTTCCAAAGGATAATAAATATAGGATAAAAAACATGACAGGAATCATATTGTAAAGAATTTCTTCTAGTTTATCTCCTTTAATTTGAATAGGAAATACTTGACTTGCAACAACAACACTTAGCATCACAACAGATATGCCAACCAACCTTATAAAAAGTTGCTTACGTAAAGTTGTTTTAAATCGGTTGAATAATAAGGCATTTAAATACTTACTACCTGTGTATTTAGCTAGATTTTTATCACTCTCATTTTTTTCAAGTTTTGTTTTCTGACCTTCTCCTAAATAATAATTATTATCTTTTTTCTGTTTATCTGAGTGATCAATCACTGTTTCTGAAGATTCAAATATTTGTCTTGCATACTCTTCAAAGCGGTTAAATCTAACGTACAAATAGAACAAAGGAAAACTTAAAATCACCCAAATAAAAGCTGTTAACCAGTTAATCGTCAGACGTTCAACTAAATGAACTTGATCAGTTTGATGTAGTGCAAATAATCCAATAAAAGTTAAGGCAATATAACTTAAACAAAGGATGGCTTTTGAAGCGAATCGCCTTTTAAACAGTGTCATACGTAAATTAATAACTGACCAAAATAATGATAAGCTGATTTCTGAAAAGATCCCAATTAATAAATATAAGCCTAAATTTTTCTCTATCAACCCGATAATCACAATACTAGGTAAACCATACACTGTACTTTTTATAATATTTAGAATTGCCGTTCGCTTGATATATTGTTCTTTAGATATTCTAAAATTAGCGATAAAACGAACTTCTTGTTGTTGCAGTATTGGAAAAAGATAGCCAATGCAACAACCGATTCCCACAAAAATAATGAACCAAACCGTAAAAATTGAAATATCCTGATTCAATCCTGAGTTTATTCCCTTACTTATAAAAAAGCTTAAAACAAAAGGAATACCATATATCCCAAAAGAAACAAATAAAGCGATGATAAGTTTAAACAATGCAATAAATTTCTTTATATTGTATTCACGATATAACATGGTTGTTGGAATGATTTTTCCAACTAATGGAATTCGTCCTAAATAATAAATCAAACCATTCGCAAATAAAATCGCCTTAAAATTTCGGTACTTCCATTCTAATTTAAAGAGTTCTTTGATTTCATTCATTGCTGATTCCGCCGTCTTCTTCAGATAACAAACGAACGATTTCTTCTTCGAAGTCAGCGTCATGAATTGAACTTGCTGGGATGCCTCTTAATTTACCGTTATGCAGTAACACGATTTCATCACATAAATCTTGAGCTAGCTGTAAAATATGTGTGGAGAATATTACCACTGATTCTGATTTCATAGAAAGAATCAGTTCTTTCATCTCATGAGCTGCTACCACATCAAAAGATGTTAAAGGTTCATCTAAGAGTAACACAGGTGGTTGAATCATCATGGTTGCGATCATCTGTACTTTATTTTTCATTCCATGAGAATATTCCTTCATCAAACGATGACGGTCTTCTTTTTTGATTCCCACTTTTGAAAGATACGAATCAGGTGTTCGAATATTTTTCATTTGATGGGCATTCATATCAATGAAAAATTTGATAAACTCGTAACCTGTCATAAAATCAGGGACATTAGGTGTTGCATGAACTAAACCAATGTCTGTTTCTTTATATGCTTTATTTTCTGTCTCATCCTCTAAAAAAATATTACCAGAATCATAGTTTATATCTTTAGAAATACAGTTAAACAACGTTGTTTTACCTGCCCCATTACGGCCTAATAATCCGTAGATTTTTCCCTTTTTGAATTCAAAGGAAGCTTGATCTATCACTTTTTTCTCTTTGAAATCCTTTTCAAGATTATCTATAATTAATTTCATTCTTTCCCTCCAAAAATACTACTTGTTATTATATAAAAATAAGTATACCTAATATAGATTATCTTTTCTATCTTTAAGAACAAAACCTATATTTAGTAACTCTTTTATTTTATAATAAGAGCAGAAATATACAAGGAGGAATTTTTTATGAATATTGGAATTTTTGGCGCAGGCCATATGGGGAGTGCTATGATCAAGGGATGGTTGCGTTCTGAGGCTATATCACCTAATGACTTACTCGTTAGAGGTGGACGACGTGGCACTGCTCAAACACTTCAAGAGGAACTACAATTTAAATTAACCAATGATAATCAAGCTTTTTTAGAACAAGATATTATTTTTCTTGCTGTGAATACACCTTTAATTTTATCTATTTTGAAAGAATTAAAAGAAACATTACAAGATAAAGTCATTCCGATTGTTTCAGTTTCAGCGGGTGTCTCAGTGAAAGAAATGCAAGCTGTCATGGGAGGATCTTATCCTTTAGCTCAAGCAATTCCAAATACACCGGTTCAAATCAATCAAGGTATTACTGGTATTGTATATGCCGAGAATATAGCATCTGAAAGTAAAGAACTCATTCAGACTAGTTTCAATTACTTAGGAGAATTAGTAGAAATAACCGAAGATAAAATCGGGATTTTTGGTACATTAGCTGGCTGTGGCCCTGCTTTTGTGGATGTCTTCATGGAAGCTTTAAGTGACGGTGCTGTCCTTAACGGTATGGACCGAGACATGGCTTACCACGTAGCCGCCAAAATGGTCGCAAGCTCAGCCAACCTTTTACTAGAAACAGGCAAACACCCAGGAGAACTAAAAGACGGCGTAACCTCACCAGGAGGGACAACCATCAAAGGCATCACAGCCCTCGAAAAAGAAGGCTTTAGATACGCCACGATTAATGCGATAGATACAATTATGAACTAGCGTGATGAAAAAGGCGCTTAGCTCCAAGCAATTGGAGGAAAATAAAAATAATTCGTGCTCTTTGAATTAATTTTATTTTTCGAAATTGCCGCAGGAGCTGCCTTTTGAATCCAGACTACACAGAGTGATGAAAAAGGCGTTTAGCTCCAAGCAATTGGAGTCAAACGCCTTTTCCACTATTTTACTGCTCAGACAATTCTTTCCTCACCTTAGCCGGTAATTTCTTCCATACTAACTCATACGAAGTCTGAATCATTCTTTTAATCTCTTCATCACTGATTTCTGTGGATTTCAAATAAATAGAATTCCAATGCTTTTTATTCGCGTAATAGCCAGGAACAACGTCCTCATAAGTTTCTCTCAAAACTTCATTAACCTCTGGCTCACCTTTTAACGTAATCAACGAGTCTTCATCAGCATTTTTTGACATCATCCCAAATTGTTTACCTAGTAAATCAAAATAAATACAGTCCCAATCTTCACGGTAATACACCTTCCCGTGAGGCAATTGATTACCAAACTCTTCAAATCTTTTCATTCGTTCTGTTATCATGTGATCACTCCTTATAAAATTGATTATAACAAAAAAATGACCGCCTAACAGCTTGAGAGCTATTGACGATCATTCTATAAGTTAACTTGCTACTGAACGATATAATTTGTTGAAATAGAAAACTCTTGCGATTAAGTAATACACAATTTGAATAACAATAAAGGCACCTAGAACATAAAGTGCTGTTATTTGTAGTCCTTTGCCAAACAAGGCATACATCGCTGTTAGAGCGACTGCTCCGTGAATACATGACACAACAATGGGCGTAAAGAATAAAATGCCAACTTGTTGATACACCACTTTTTTCATTTCTTTTTTACTAAAACCTAATTTATGAATCATGCTGAATTTCTCAATGTCAACAGCCATATCACTGTATAATCTGAAGTAAAGGAAACTTCCGGCTGAGATGAAGAAGATAATTCCGATAAAGAAGCCGATAAATAATATTGGTGCATAAGAATCTGTAATCATTTGGATCGTACTTGCTTTAGCATCAACTCTCTCAAAGGCTTTATTCTTACCTAAAGCGTCACCTGCTTGTTTTTGTTGTTCAAAACTACCTTCGTTAACTAACCATGCATGCATGACAGTCATTTTGTTGTTCTCTTTTAATTTATCAAAGTTAGTATCGGATACAACATAAGTTCCACTATACGTTGGCCATACAGCTTGTTTCACTTCGACTTGTGTGATACTTAATTTTTGTGATTCACTCATTGTAAATTCTGTTGGTCTATCACTCTTTTGACCTGTCAGCATTTCAGCATCGGGAGCACTTAAATCTTTCAGAGAGACTGCTGACTTGTCATCAACTGTTAATTCTTTTTCACCAATTTTTTTAGCAATCTCATTGTATTGAGAAACTTTTAAAACACTTGGTATCGTTTCTTGACCGACTGAATTAGGAACTGATAAAGGTGTGACTTGATACTCGTCAGCTTTCACCTCATTTTTTTTCAATGTTTCATTAATAATTGAAACGTGTTCTTCTGTTTTATCCGCTTGTTCTGGATTTTCTGTTATTGAGTAATCATATGGCATTGAATTAATACCACTTAACGTCATTTCTTTAAAACCAGTCAATGTTCCAATCGCAGAAAATGCAACAGTTGTAATGACTGCAACTAAGAAGAATGAACGGGCATTGTCTTTCATTCTAAAACTTAAATCAGAAAAAACTAACATATTTGTTTTTTTCCAGAAACGATTTTCATTTTTTTTAAGGGCGTTAACAACAAAAACACTTAATTGATTAAATAAGAAACGTGTTCCTAAAATGACTAAAATGATAACTGGTACCATGGCCATAACAACCTGCATACCTTGAACCATTAAAGCAACGGCGTAACCTACACCAATTAAAACAATCGCTAAAATTGATTTAATCGCAGACGCTTTCACTTCACCTTTACCCATATCTTGGCTCTTTAATAATTCTTGAACGTCCATTTTTGGTATTTTAAATTGGATGAAGAATGATATAATCATGAAAAGTAAAATAAAAGAAACAAAAGTTACAGCAATTGCTTTTACTGGAAAATAAAAACCTAAATCAACACGCATGGTGATTTTACTTAACCATAAAATTAATTGTGAAAAGAAAATTCCCACAAACGTTCCGACAACAGTTGAAAGAAAACCAACGATTGTATTTTCTTGGAAAACCATTTTCCTTAATTGTTTAGGTGACATCCCTTGAATGAGCAACAAACCAAATTCTTTCTTACGAGATTGGAGGAAAATATCCATTGAGTACAATACATAAAAGAAAGAAAAAATGTAGATAATCACACTAGACGTAATCATCCCAGCTTTGACAGCCATATGAAGATCACCATTTAATTTTGGATGAAAAGCAAAGACTGCAAAGGTAAAGAAAGTCATAACAGTCGTTAAGGTACTAAAGAAATACGCCATATAAAGACTCTTATTTCGAATCGTATTTTTAAAGACAAACTCCTTAAATCTCATCTACGTCACCTTCTAACTGTCTTAAGTTTTCTAAAATCACATCATAAAACTCACGACGATTGCCGTTGTTATAAATTTCTTGAACTAATTCCCCATCTTTAATAAAGATAATTTTCTCACAGTAACTTGCTGCAAATGGATCGTGAGTTACCATTAAAATCGTTGACTCTTCTTCTTGATTTAAGCGTGATAATAAGCCCATCACATCTCTTGATGATTTTGTATCTAAGTTTCCTGTGGGTTCATCTGCTAATACTAATTTAGGTTGATGAATCATGGCACGAGCAATTGCCACACGTTGAGCTTGTCCACCTGAAATAGTGGCAATTCTTTTTTTAAGTAAACTTTCAATCCCTAAAGTGACAGCTACTTCGTATAACGCTTTTTTCATCACGCTCACTTTTTCCCCGTCTAATGTTAAAGGTAAAACAATATTTTCCTCAACGGTTAAAGTTGGCATTAAATTAAAACTTTGGAAAACAAACCCTAATTGATTTCTTCTGAATTTAGCAAGCTCTTCTTGATTTAATTTAGCAGGTTCAGAACCATCTAAAGTAATACTCCCTGATGTTGGTTTATCAATGGTTCCAATTAAGTTAAGTAACGTTGATTTACCACTTCCTGAAGGACCCATAACACCAACGAATTCTCCTTTTTTAACTTCTAAATCAATTCCTTTTAATGCTTGGTACTTTACGCTATCTCCATAAGTTTTTGTTACATTATTTATTTTTAACATGATTTCTCCCTCTTTCAATTAATTATCTTGACCTTAGTCTAATGGAAATAGGGGGTTTAGAACATCTAATGGACTAACAACAAACGAACATTTTTGTAAGATAACACATTTTGTCTGAAGAAAAGTACAAAAAAATTAAAAAATAGGTGGTTTTTTTGTTATACTAGAATAGAAATAAATTACGGAGGTGTTTCATGGCAGTGTTAGAAACAATTATATTATTGATATTACTCGTTATTATATCGAATATTATCAGCCATTATTTGGTATCCATTCCAACTGCTCTAATTGAAATTACAATTGGGGTACTCGCAGCAATCGTTTTAAATTTACAAATCGATCTTGAAACAGATTGGTTTATGTTACTCTTTGTTGCACCATTGCTTTACAGTGATGCAAAACATTTTCCAAAAAAAGAACTTTGGGAACTTCGGGCACCGATTTTTGCAAACGCTATATGGCTAGTATTACTAACAACTGTTCTAGGTGGGTTTATGATTAACTTCTTTGTTTCAGAAATTTCATTGCCTTTATCATTTGCCTTAGCAGCTGTTTTATCACCAACTGATCCGGTGGCGGTTCAAGGGATAGCGGAACAAGTTAAGTTACCCAAGCGGATTTTGAGTTTAATTAGTGGTGAGAGTTTAATCAACGATGCCAGTGGGTTGATTACCTTTAAATATGCGATGGCAGCCTTTTTAACAGGTGTCTTTTCATGGAAAGTCGCAACAATTGATTTTCTATACATGAGTATCGTTGGAGTCATCATTGGTTATGTTTTATCAAAAGTCTTTTATTTTGTAGAAAATCTACTTCTTAGACAAGGTATTCAAGATGTTATTCTTCATGCCTCACTTCAAATTTTAACTCCCTTTGTCATCTTCATTGCGGCTGAAATATTCCACGCATCAGGCGTGATCGCAGTTGTGGTTGCAGGGGTTGTCTCGATTCAACAAGAACCTTTATACAGACGACAGTATTCAGAAATTAAATTAGTAACCAACAAAGTTTGGGATATTATTATTTACCAATTGAACGGGGTTGTATTCGTGGTCTTAGGGGCACTTTTACCTTTTGCTATGCACTCAGCAATCATCAACCCAACCATTAATAACTGGACATTAATCGGTTACGTTATTTCAATTTGGCTTGTTTTATTAACAATCAGAACATTCTGGTCATACGGTTATATGTGGTTTAGCTACCTTAAATCACGTAACATGGTTAATCACAAACCTAAGTTCTACACTGCCCTTTTAACTGGATTAACTGGGGTTAGAGGTGCGGTTACAATGGCAATGGTGCTTTCGATTCCTTTCTTCTTAGAAGACGGAGAAGTCTTTAAAGAACGCTACTTAATCATTTTCCTAGCCAGTGGGGTTATCTTAACTAGTTTAATCGTCGCAGTTGTGACGCTGCCTTTCTTAACTAAGAAAAGAACCCGCTTAATCTTAACAGGAGATAGTGCTTTTATTGATGAAGAACGAGAGGAAAGTGAAGATGATTCTGATCTTTCAGAAATTGAAGCGAAAAAACTAATGACGAAAAAGGCAATACGTTCACTTAAGAACGACCTCGCTTCTGATAATAAAACCGTCATTACAGATTTGCTCAATGATTTAGATAAACAACTTAAAAATCTTTATTTAAATGATACAGTGACATCTAATGAGCTCTACCATGAAATTGAAATGGGCTACCGTAAAGATGCGGTGCAAAGTGAATTTAACGCTGCTATGTCTTTAATCGAGAAAAATAACTTCCCGAAAATTTTAACAAAGAATTACATTCAAATGTTAAATTATAAAAAGCGTGCCCACAGCACTAACTTCTCAATTATCATGAAACAGTCTTTCTTTAAAGCTAAAAAGAAAACCAAACGAATTATTGTAGAAACGTTCTTACGTCAAAATTATAAACCAGAAGGTACTCATCGGGATGTGATTCTTTTGGAAAGCGAATGTTCTAAGTACGCGATTATGACATTAACAGATATCAAAGAACGTCTAGATGAAACAGAAGAGAATTTTATTTTAAAAAAATCAATCTTAGACCAAATTACTTTAGAATACCAAAGTAAGATGGACCGAATCAAAAATTACCAAACTCGTCAAAAAGATGAGTATCAGACAGCTTATCAAGAGTACTTCTTAAAAACACTTGACGAAGAAAGATCAGTCGTCCAATGTTTACTAGAACAAGGAAAAATTTCAGCTAGCCTAGCAAACCAACTACGACAATCACTAAACTACAACGAAACAACCTTCCTACAAGGCTCGTTTGATGAATAAGCGTGATGAAAAAGGCGCTTTGCTCCAAGCAGCTGGAGGAAATAAAAAATAATCGGTGCTTTTTCCGATTAATTTTTATTTTTGAAGTTGCCGCAGGAGCTGCCTTTTGAATCCAGACTACATAGCGTGAATAAAAAATCATTTTGCTCCAAGTAACTGGAAGGTATATCAAACAATGAACTGTGAAAATAAAAATCACGGTTCATTGTTTTTTTGCTATAATACAGCTAAATTAATCAAAATAGGAGGAAACTTTTATATGAACTCATTGGACTGGACTCATTACCAAGTCTTTACTACCACAAAAGATAAAGGAAACCCTGCTGCTGTCATCAATCTTTTAAAACCCTTAGCAACAAAGGAGCAACAAGCCATTGCTAAAAAAATCAACTTTAATGAGACGATCTTTATTTCAAAGAACTCAACAGTTGACTTTAGTTTTAGATTTTTTGCCCCAGAATCTGAAATGGATTTTTGTGGGCATGCCTTGTTAGCTGGTGTTAGGTACTTATTAGATGAAAAAATAACAGATAAATCTTCGCTAAATATCGAGACCAAGGCTGGAATAGTTCCTATTTCTATTGACTCAGTTGGTAAAATAACCATGTATCAACACCCACCTATATTCCAAAAATTTGAAAGCTCTATTGAAGAATTAGCCAATGTTATGAATATTTCAGCTGATGATATTGACTCAACTTATCCGATTTGCTACGGTTCAACCGGCACTTGGACATTAATCGTTCCTATTAAAAAAATAGAAACATTCAAAAAAATGATTCCACAGAACAAAGAATTTATTCATATTTTAAAGGATTTTCCGAACGCTTCTATTCACCCGATTTGTTTGGAAACGAAAACCAAAGAAGCCTTGATGTATAGTCGTCATTTCTCTGGCGCTTTAACAGGTTCTGTGGAAGATTCAGTGACTGGTTCGGCTTCTGGTGTTATGGGGGCTTATTATGAAAAATATGTAGCTCCTATTCAATCAGGAGAAACGACCTCTTTTTTAGTTGAACAAGGCTATGAAGTCAAAAAAGAGGGCTTTGTACAAGTCCAACTAAAAAAAGATAACGAGCAACTTCACGTGAGTATTTCTGGAGACATTACCTTTGTTTCTAAGAACAATATTTTGATTTAAACTAAAAAAGACCACTGAAACTAGCCTAAAAATCTAGTTTCAGTGGTCTTTATAGTTTATAAGTCTTCGTCAACGAAGGTCTCTTCTTCTGGAATATAAGTAAGCAACACTTTCCGTGGTTTACTTCCTTCTGAAGGTCCAACCACACCGTGCTCTTCTAGTTCGTCAATTAGACGAGCCGCACGATTATAACCAATTCTAAAGCGACGTTGCAAGAGAGAAATACTTGCGGTTTGCATCTCAACAATCAATGCTTTCGCCTCTTCAAAATACTCATCAACTGCTGCACCCCCACCAGATGACGTTTCCACTTCTTCTGAAGGCATCATGTGCTCTTGATAATCAGCTTCCTGTTGATTCGTTACAAAACTAACGATATTTTCCACTTCTTCGTCGGAAATAAAGGCGCCTTGAACACGAATTGGTTTATTTTCACCCATTGGCACAAAGAGCATATCTCCTCGTCCCAGTAATTTTTCAGCCCCATTACCATCGATAATTGTTCGTGAATCAATCCCACTCGATACTGCAAAAGCAATTCGAGAAGGGACATTGGCTTTAATAATCCCAGTAATAACGTCCACACTTGGTCGTTGAGTTGCTAAAATCATATGAATCCCAGCCGCACGAGCCATTTGGGCTAAACGAATAATCGCGTCCTCCACTTCATTACTGGCAACCATCATTAAGTCGGCTAACTCATCAACAATCACAACAATGTAAGGTAATAAAGCTTTATTCTCACCAGTTTGGGCGTTATGTTTTTTCACCATATTGTTATAACCAGTCATATTTCTAACGCCAAATCCTGCAAATAATTCATAACGGCGTTCCATCTCTTCCACTACTTTTTGAAGAGCTTGAGCCGCTTTTCTTGGATTAGTAACAACTGGCGTTAATAAATGAGGAATCCCATTATAAACGTTTAACTCCACCATTTTTGGGTCAATCATCATTAATTTAACTTCATTTGGTTTAGCTTTCATTAATAAACAAGAGATAATACCGTTAATACAAACCGATTTACCACTACCAGTTGATCCAGCAATTAGTAAATGAGGCATTTTCGTTAAATCCGCAGACATGACTTCACCTGAAATACTACGTCCTAATGGCACTTCAAGAAGTGATTCAGGATGACTTTCTTGAGCATCAATCACATCTCTAAATGAAACCATACTCGTTGTTTGGTTCGGTACTTCAATACCGATAAGTGATTTACCTGGAATTGGCGCCTCCATTCGAATATCTTTCGCTGCTAATGCCAGTGCTAAGTCATCGGTTAAACTGACCACTTTACTCACTTTAACACCCACAGCTGGTTGAATTTCAAATTTAGTAACAGAAGGACCCAGGCTTGCACGAACCACCTTAGCATCTACCCCAAAGCTATCGAAAGTTCTCTCTAACACTTTGACGTTTTTCTCGACTAATTTGTATTCTTTACTTTGATCTGTTAAAGGAATATCCTCCAACAAGTCACTAGAAGGTAAGATATAATCTAAATTTTCCACTTCATCAGGGATATCAAATTGTAACTTACTTTCCACTTCTTTAGGTTCTTCACTTGCTACTTTTGGTTCTTTTTTAGGTCGTTCAATTTGCTGACGTTGATAGTTATCTTGATAACTGTCAATTTCTAACTTAATTTGCTCAGGCTCAATGTCTGGTACCTGCTCTTTATTTTTACTAGCCAGTTCCTCACCTGCAGTTGTTTTTCTAACTGAGTTTTCTGAAACTTTCTCATTCTCTTTCGCTATTTTCAGCTTTTTTTTTTCTTCTTTTCGTTCTGCTAATTGCTGCTTTCTTTCATCAACCGAACTAAACAAACTACCTCCCCAGACACGGGTTTTCTCGATGACATCTGACAATCCAACATTTAAAAAGAGTAACACACCTGTCGTCATCCCAATAAATGAAATCACATAAGAGCCAAATTTTGAAACAAGGAAGTAAGTCATGCTATAAAGCGTGGCACCAAGCATTCCTCCACCAACTGATTGACTCACTTGATTTCCTTTAATATCTGCAAATATTTTTTGCCATGTTAATGAAATAATTGCTGTATCTCGATTAATTTGTTTGAATAAACCTATTTCAATGAATAACAGTAAACTAACATAAAAAATCAGCCCACCTATCCAAATTGTTTTTCTTTTAAATTTAGGGTCTTTCCCCATAAATAAAAGCAACACACCATAAATAATGAGTAAAACTGCCATCACTATGTATGTATTCCCAACTAAAAAACGAAAAACATTAGCCATTAGTGTTCCTAAAAAGCCAAGTTTTAAACCACCAATAATACCAAAGACGATAAATCCTACACCAATTAGAAAGTAAGTGGTTTTCTCCTGTTGTTGTTTCTGTTTTTTTGTTGGTGCTTTTCCTTTTTTCTTCGCTGCCATATCTAAACTCCTTACTTTTATCATTCCACATTATACTATAAACAAAGAGACTTGTGAATTTACTTAAAAAAACGGCGAATCAAGTTAGTTTTATCCGCCGTATAAGGTGGAAATAACAAAGGTATCCTTAATAAGGTCGATCTCTTTAAAATTGATTTTGTGTGGGTAAATGTTTCTAAGGTTTTGAAACCATGATAACTTCCCATACCAGAAGTTCCTACACCGCCAAAAGGCAGCTCTTCGTTAGCTAAATGAAGAATGGTATCGTTAATTGTCGCCCCTCCAAAAGGAATTTTTTGGATCAAATACGCCAACTCTTCTTGATCACTACTAAAAGGGTAAAAAGCTAGTGGTTTATCTTTATTTAAAACAAAAGTCACTGCTTCATCTAATTTTTGGTAACTCAAAATTGGCAGAATCGGACCAAATATTTCTTCTTCCATTAAAGCTAGCGGCTCTTCAATGTCGGCTGAGACAATCGTTGGTGCCAAATATTGATCAGATTCATTGAACTGACTACCAAATTCGATATATTCTTTGTCTTGATTTAAAAGTATCAATAATCTTTCAAGAGCTTGATTATTAATTAATCTACCATAATCAGGTGACTTTTCTATTTCTTCTCCAAAAAAGCGCTGGATATTTTTAATTAATAAAGGGATAAATTCTTCCTTTATACTCTCATCAATCAAACAATAATCAGGAGCAACACAAGTTTGACCTACATTTAAAAATTTTCCCCAAACAATCCGTTCTGCCGCAAGTTCTAGATCGGCAAATTTTGTTACTATGACAGGACTTTTCCCACCTAGTTCTAGTGTTGTTGGAGTTAAAAATTCCGCTGCTTTTTTTAGGACAATCTGCCCTATTTTTTGACTGCCAGTAAAAAAAATCTTATCAAAACGATGGTCTAATAATAGCTCATTCGACTCTTTACTACCTGTTAAAAAGAAAAGATAACTCTCGGAAAATGCTTCTGCTATCAGCGTATTTAAAATAAGATTTGTCTTTGTTGTGTGTTCCGACATGCTGACAATAGCTGTATTACCACCTGCAATAGCACCAATTAGAGGATCTAAGGTTAACAGTACGGGATAATTAAATGGCGCAATAATTAACGTATTCCCGTATGGTGCTTGTAGAGTATAGCTTCTAGCAGGTAACAAAAAAAGTGGCGTTTTCACTCGTTTTTCTTTCCCCCACTTAGGTAATTTTTTGATCATCTCATCAATATGACGATAAACAAGACCGATTTCAGTGATATAACTTTCACTTGGGGCTTTCCCTAAATCTTGGTACAACGCATCAAGTAAATCATCCTCATACCGCTTCACTTGTTCCTTTAATTTTTTTAATTGTTTTAATCTAAATTCAATAGGATATGTTCTTTGTGTGTCAAAAAATTGACGTTGCTCAGTTACTACTCTTTTAATTTTTTCTTCCATCAAACAGACCCCCTCACCTGCTCATTATACCATTACTTAGCTAAAAAAGAGGCAAGACAGAGGCTTAAATTTTGATTTAAGTTCCTGCCTTGCTTTTATTTATTGATCTTTCATCGCGGCTTTCAATGCTAATGCAAGTGGGCTTTCTTGCTCTTCTTCATCGGCAGCAGCATATTTCTTCACCAAACGACGTTCTTCATGTTTGGTCATTTTTTTGCCTTTACCACCTTTTTTGTCCATTTTTTCAGATAAATTACAGTTCTTACACTTGAAATAAGCCCCGTTTTTATTCTCTAAAATTTCCATTTTCTTCTTACATTGCGGACAACGTTTATTGGAAACTTTCGGATCTTTACGACGTCTGTATGAACACTCGTCACTACTACACACATAGATTTTTCCATCTCGGGTGTTTTTCTCACGTAATTTAGAGCCACAATCTGGACAATCTTTGGTTGTTAAAGCATGATCCACATATTTATCTTCACTCATTTTTATTTCTTTCACCAAGCGTGCGGTTTCTTGTTCAATTTCTTTAATAAACGTTCGGTGATTCAATTTCCCTTGAGCAATTTTTTCTAAAGAAATTTCCCATTTGGCTGTCAATTCAGGTGTCACAAGAGAAGGATTAACTAAAGTTAAAAGTTGTTTTCCTTTTGGTGTCACACTTAATTTCCCATTATTTCGTTCCATTAAATCAGAACTAATCAATTTCTCAATGATTTCAGCTCTTGTGGCTGGTGTTCCTAGGCTATGTTTTTCCATTTGACCAAGTAGCGTTCCCTCATTTAAAGGTGCTGGTGGTGTCGTTAATTCTTTATTGATTGTAAAATTAAAAGGAATTCCTTGGCCAACTTTAAATGTTAATTGCTCTTTCACTTCTTCTTTTTCTTTTTTCCAACCGTAAGACTCAATCTTTTGTTGGCGGAATAAGAAAGTAAATTCACCTGATTTAGCTGTAATTGTTTGATTGCTAGAAACAAATGGCTCTTCAAATAAACCTAAGAAACGTTCCACAATCAAGCGGTAAATTTTCATTTCTTCATTATCTAATTTTTCTAATCTTGGTGCTTGTTCGGTTGGAATTAATCCGTAGTGATCCGTTACTTTCGCATTTTGGAAGACATTTTTTTGCTTCACAACAGCCCCATCTTTAATAATCGACTTCACTCGTTGACTGTCTAAAGTTGTTACCGCATGGAGTCTATCTTTCATCGTATCTTTCATATCTGTTGTTAAATATTTAGAATCCGTTCTAGGGTATGTCACAATTTTATGAGTTTCATACAAACGTTGAATAATTCCTAAGGTTTTCTTAGCTGAATATTGAAAGCGCTGATTGGCTTCTCGTTGCATTTCAGTTAAATCATAAGGTAATGGTGCTGTTTCTGTTTTTTTCTTATCTTTAATATCCACTACTTTAACTGGATTTTTTTCAATCTGTTTAACCACATTTTCAAGCTCTTCACGAGACTTAAATTGTCTTGGGTTCTGTAATTGAAGTCTTCCGTTTAAGTGTTGAAATTTTAAATCTAGCGTAAAATAATTTTCTGGTCTAAATTTTTCTATTTTCTCTTCTTGTTTTCTAACCATGGCTAAAGTCGGGGTTTGCACACGCCCTGCTGACAAGCTATCTTTGTATTTCACCGTCAAGGCACGAGTCACGTTAAGACCAACTAACCAGTCAGATTCTGCTCGAGCAATCGCTGAATAATACAAATCATCATAAGCTTTACTTGGTTGTAACTTTCTAAAACCATCTTTGATGGCTTTATCTGTTTGTGAAGAAATCCAAAGACGTTTGACTGGCTTTTTAAATTTCACGTACTCTAAAATCCAACGAGCCACAAGTTCACCTTCACGCCCAGCATCTGTTGCGATAACAGCTTCTGAGACATCATTTCGGTTAGCGAGATGACTGATTGCTTTAAGTTGTGGGCGTGTTTTAGGCAAGGGTTTAATCCCTGATTTTTTAGGAATCATTGGTAGTGTGTTCATCTCCCAATTTGCCCAATCTTTATTGTAGTCTTCTGGCATTTTAAGACCTAATAAATGTCCCAATGCCCATGTCACAATGACATTTTTTCCTTCGATATAGTTCTTACTTTTTTGAGTTGCGCCTAATACCTTAGCGATATCGCGGGCAACACTTGGCTTTTCCGCTATTATTAATTGCTTCATTTTTTTCTAAGTCTCCATCATCTAATTTTTGGTAATCTTTCACTAACATTAATCCTTTATAGGCTTGAAGTTCTTCATCACAATCTTCGCAATAAATCAACTCTTCATCATTCCAAAATGCCGCAAGTAAAGGAGGTTTCACTCGATTTTCTTCAAATTCTTTTTCAAATTTATTTGCCAGAGTATCATATCTTTTCTTTGCTTGGCAAAAACAATCGTACTCAAATTTTTCTTTAATATCTTCTTGCCACTCGTCAAAAAACCACCATGGCTCATTTTCACTATACGTTACAATCACTTGATACATGACTACGACCTCCTTAAACGTCTTTTCATTATAACATAAGATAGGCAGCTATAGATTTTTCTATTTCTTAAATAGACACTGTAAAAGATACATTGTATAATGATAGACCAATAACTCTAAAAAGGTGGTAATAACTATGACGAACTATACTTTAGAAGACTATTTAAAAGCTAAAAAATCACTTGTTTCAACTTTAAATAAAATAGAAAAAGCCATTATTTCACTAGAAGAAAAGCAAAATAATGGCAAAAATCTTAAGTCTCAAATTACCCTCTCAAAAGAAAGAGTTTTAGCACTCACTATTTCAATTGAATTAATTGAACTGGAAATTGAAAAGTTATCAAAATAAAGGAGACGCATTATAATGAAAAAAATCTATTTACTTATTCCCATTATATTGATTGGTCTAGGAACTATTTTTTTCAGTCAACACAATCATGTCTACCCATTCTTTCTCATTGCAACAGGTATTGTTCAACTATATTTAGTAAAAACAGACCAACCAACGGAACAAACTGATTCTAAATTTCGTAAAAGTATTGATTTTCTCGATACTTTAGAAGGTGTCCTTTTAATTCTAATCGGTTTTGTTTGGATTTTAACGCTGTTCTTTTAAAGAATAATCATAAGACAAATTAATCCATAGCTTTTCTTAAAATCTTTCTGGCAGTTCGTATAAATCAGTCCTGCTATAATCGAGAAAAATATGGCAAAACCCCCTCCAGATATGCCTTGTAAAAGTAAATGAATCACGCCCCATGTTGCTGCTAAAAAGAAACCTCCCACAGGAATTTTTTTATTTATATTAAACTTATCTTCAAAAAATTTCTGTGAAAAAGCAATGCTTAATGTTATCAAGATTGCTTCACACGCATAATACATCATTCTTAATAAAAGCAGTAAATAATTCTGTTTTAACCCATTATTGAATTCCACCATTGGTTTGATTCCTTTAAATAATAAACTAGTGACTAAAATCACAATAATAGTTAAAATGCTAAGAATTATTTTTTCTTTTCTTCTAAGCTCCGTTTTATTTTTTAAGACATCAAAATCAAAACGATTTTTTGAATAGAAAATTAACCCCAAAGAACACAGCAACCATAGCATGCTAGTCATTAGTAAGTGCCACCCTAAACTTAAGGAACTTCCTTTTATACTTTTCACAACAACATCCAGTATCAATTCCAAACTAAAGCCAGCAAATGCGTATAAACCTAACCATAGAAACTCAATACTTGGAACTTTTTTTTTTGAAACCATTTGAAACCTCCTAAAATAATGTTATGGGGCTAGTGGAACTTGAAAGACGATGAGGTAGGTAAAAAAAAGAAATACTAAAAATGAAGGAGTTACAAGAATTATTCCTAAAATATTCCACTTATCTTTTGTTTTTATTAAAGACACAAGTGAACTAATTAAAATAAGAAATGAAATAAAAGTAGATGCTTGATAATACTCAATTAAGACATAATTCACAATAGATGTCCATGTACACAAACAAATGATAGCTCCAGCAACACAATTAAATACCGCCCATTTTTTCATACCTCTCACGCTTCCTTTCTTTTTTACAAGTGGGACGTGTCATTAAATCTATTAATCTCCTGTTGACCATAATTATTTTGACTTAAAACCGTAACTCCACCTGGAGATGAGGCAAAATAAGCATTACTCAACATTTCAGGTTCGAATTTTAGCCACCATGCCACAATATAACCTAATGTACCGCCATGTGTGACAATTATAATATTTTTTCCTTCTTCACTTTGATAAAGCCTAGTTAAACAGTTAGAAACACGAGTATAAAACTCACCCCAACTCTCACCTTTCTCAAACTCACGGTAATTTAATTCAAACCCTTGTTTACTTTTAGGATTTCGATGTTCTTTGGCCCACGCTTTTGTTTTTCCAGCAGCAATTCCAGTATTAATTTCTCGTAAGCCTTGATCCAAATTAACCTCTAAATTTAAGTGTCCTGCAATAATTTCAGCCGTTTGAGAGGCTCTTAATAAATCTGAAGAATAAAGAACATACTCTTCTTCACTATTAATCAAACCAATCATTTTTTCTCCAACTAAATTTGCTTGTTCTCTCCCTAAACTGGTTAAAGGTGTATCTGTCCATCCGCCTGTCATCTCATTAATGTGATGCTCTGATTGGCAATGTTGAACCAATATTATTTTCCACATTCCTTTCTCCTCCTCATAACATTTTCTTTTTAAGAATCACGATATCCATATTATCTTGCAGTCTGATCAACTCATCCACTCTTTCATAGCCTAATTTCTTATAAAAATGAAGTAACTTTTCTTCTTGAAAAATCGTTGCGATGCACCATTCTTTAACTTTAGGAAATTCATTTTCAATGAGGCCAATGACTTTTGTACCATAACCTAAACCATCAAACTTTGGCAGAATGGCGATAGGACTAAATTTTGCCTCTGTTTCTTCCCTATTCGTCACCACACGAATAAACCCAATAACATCTTGTTGCTGTTTTATTAAATAAAAATAATTATTTGGACGTTGAAATTTCTCTAATAGAATCATTTCTGTCTCGTTATAAGGAGATTCCTTATCTTGGAATTTCTCATATAATTTTTTGAAAGCACCTTTTTGAATCGTATGAATCTGTACTATGTCCTTTTGTATTGCTCTTTCTAACTTAAGCATTTTCCAGCCTCACTAACAAAACATTTATTTTTTTTAGATTAATAATATCTATAGAATCACAATTAAACTTCTTATTTATTAATTATATCAAATTATCATTCAAAAATATGGCAGTAGTCAAAATTTGAACTATCTCTTTTTTTGCTATTCCAAACTGGAATACCTAATCTTATTATGTTAGTAAAAATATTTTCTAAAGCTTTATTTTTACCTGTTTCTATGGGTTTACATGGCTTAAAAAATATATAAAAAAAGAGGCAACACAACTGTGTCCACCTCTAACATAAAATTTACTGATAATGATCTTTTGCTGAAACATCACTGGTTAAGTCTAGCACTTCTAAATTAACTTTAGAAAACTGTTCATCTCCACGACGTATCTTTTTCATCACATAACTATTAGATAATACTCTTAAAGTTTCTTGCATAGCATCATAGTCATTTTTCGAGATTATAACAATTTCCTCTTCAATATTACCGTTTGTCACAATTATTCCATCAGAAGACTCATTCACTTGCTTCACATAATTCCATAAATTTTTTAAAAAGTCCGAATACATTATAGTTTCCAATGTTTTCCCCTCCTTACTTATATTATAATTGTACGAAAAAAAAGAGGCAACACAACCGTGTCCACCTCTCATCTAAAATTTTTATAATAATTCTCCAAAACGTTTTACATAAATTTTCTTAACAAACATAACTAATAGTAGATAAGCAATAACCGTAATTGCTAACCAGCCCCAGTAGTTTGATGGTAATGGTGCTAGGTCTAATCTTTCACCGAAAGCAGTAAATGGTAAAATTGAACCAATCGCAATCCCGATCGTTGTCACTGTTGTTAAAATAAATGATGCGTTACTTTGTAAGAATGGTAATTTTGGTGTTCTTAATGTGTGAATAACTAAAGTTTGTGACCATAGTGATTCAACAAACCAACCGGCATGGAACACAGCAATAAACAAGACTTGTTGTTCTGCTGTTAATGTGTGATATGAACCACCCACAACTGCTGGACAAATCACGAAATACATTAACGCATAAGTTGTAATATCAAAAATTGAACTTGTTGGTCCTAACCACTTCATGAATGAACCAATACTTGATGAATCCCATTTTTTAGGCTCTTCTAAGTACTCTTTGTCCATGTTATCCCAAGGAATTGACATACAAGACACATCATAAATCAAGTTTAAGAATAGTAATTGTAATGGCAACATTGGCAAGAATGGTAAGAAAATACTTGCAACAACCACTGAGAACATGTTACCAAAGTTTGAGCTGGCTGTCATTTTCACATATTTCATAATGTTTCCAAAAATAGTACGTCCTGATAAAATACCACGCTCTAAAATCATTAAATCTTTTTCTAACAAAATAACATCTGCTGATTCTTTAGCAATATCAACGGCTGTATCCACTGAAATACCCACATCCGCTTCTTTCATAGCTGGTGCATCGTTGATTCCGTCTCCCATAAAGCCGACTGTGTGACCTGCGCTTCTTAAAACACGAACTAAACGTGTTTTTTGGGCAGGTGATAACTTAACAAAAATGTTGTGTTTTTCTGCAATTACCGTTAATTCAGCATCACTCATTTTAGAAATTTCACTACCAGTAATTAATTCTTCCTCGGCTAAACCAACTTGTTTACACACTGATTTAGTTACAAGTGCATTGTCTCCAGTTAACACTTTAACGCCAACACCATGTTTCTTAAGTGCTTCTAACGCGTCTTTGGTTGTTTCTTTTGGCGGATCTAAGAACGCTAAGTAACCAATTAAGACCATTTCGCTTTCATCTTTAATAGAAAACTCACCAACAACACTTGGGTTTGTTTTTTGAGCAACTGCAATCACACGTAAGCCGTCTTCGTTTAAGTCATCGACTGTTTTTAAAATCGTATGCTTGATTTCTTCAGTTAAAGCAATAACTTTGCCTTTGTAATCTACATAACTAGAAATTTCAAGCATCTCTTCAACGGCACCTTTTGTAATCATCTGTGTCTTACCGTGATTATCTTCAATCACAACACTCATACGACGACGTTGGAAATCAAATGGAATTTCATCCACTTTATTGTAATTAGCCACATCAATGTCTAGCTCTTCATTAGCTGAATCAATAATCGCTTTATCCATTAAATTACGTAAGCCTGTTTGATAGTAACTGTTGAAGAATGCATGACGTAAGACACGAGCATCTTCTTTACCATCAACATCTAAATGATATTCTAAAATAATTTTATCTTGAGTTAACGTTCCTGTCTTATCTGTACATAAAATATCAATGGCACCGAAATTTTGAATGGAATTTAAGTTTTTAATGATTGTGCCTTTTTTCGCCATTGTTGAAGCGCCTTTGACAAGGTTCGTTGTCACAATCATTGGTAACATTTCAGGAGTTAAACCAACTGCTACTGATAAACCAAATAGGAAAGCTTCTAACCAATCACCTTTCGTTAAACCATTAATTAAGAAAACTGTTGGTGCCATAACTAACATAAAACGAATCAATAACCAAGATGTTTTGTTAATACCAATATCAAAATTAGTTAAGGTTTTTGATTCAGTCACGTCTTTTGCGATTTGACCAAATAAAGTTCTATTTCCTACCGCAACAATAACACCTGTCGCACTACCACTGACAACGTTACTTCCCATGTAAGCAATGTTTTCTAAATCAGTTTCACTGCTGTGTTCCATCATTTCATAAGTCGCTTTTTTCTCAACTGGGTAACTTTCACCTGTCATGGCAGCTTGTGAGATGAATAAATCTTTTGTTTGGAATAAGCGGACATCTGCTGGAATCATGTCTCCTGCAGCTAACTTAACAATGTCCCCACAAACTAATTCTTCAATCGGTAGCTCAATTTCTTGCCCATCTCGTAAAACAGTGGCAGTTACTTTAACTAAATTGCCTAATTTTTCTGCGGCTTTACTTGATCTCACTGATTGAATCAAGGTCATCGTACCACTTAAAAAGACCATAGCTGCAATAATTAACACACCTGTTAAATCTTTATCATCCGCTGGTGCAATCACATAATCTGTAAAGAAAGAAATAATGGCTAATGTGATTAATACAATCGTGAATGGTGTGAAGTATGCTTTTAAAATCTCCACAATCAGTGGTGTTTTTTTACCATGAGAAATCACATTTTCTCCGTGAATTTCTCTTAAATTTTCAGCCTCTTGTGTCGAAAGACCTTTTTCATTACTTTTAAATTTGTTTAAAACGCTCTCTGTGGTTTCTTGTGAGAAAACTGTATAATTAATCTCGTTTTTTTGAACCACTTTTTCTTTGTTTTCCATTTTTATTTTTTACCTTCTTTCCATAAAATATCACCCAAAGAGACAATCCAACACTTACAAATAGTAAAAATACAATTACTTCTGGCATGTAGGCTTCCTCCTCACTTCATTGGGTTTATGAAAGAAGTACGATAAAGAAGCGGATTACTTATTTCTAGAAACAAATAAACAATAATAGATATCTTCTAAAACATAATTCTTATGACACAAACCCCTTTGACTTTCACTCTGACTACTGTCGTCCATTTGTTTCCATCTCCTTTAACTTTATTTGTTATTCATACAAAAAACCTCTCGCCAAAAACTCGACGAGAGGTATGAATTCATCACTAAATAAGCATTCTTAAGATCCTTTCGTTGAGTTTTAGCACTATACAACGTAAAAGCAGATGCTTTAGCTACGTTAAGAAGAACCTTAAATCGGTAATTCCTGTTATACCCATTGGCGTCTCTCGACGTTTTTGGGCAGTAGCCTATGTTCATATAGGAGCCTCACCTAACAAATCTATTTAATTGTCTTAACACCTAAGACTATAAATCATTTTTAAATAACTGTCAACCAATAACTAAAAAAATTTAAACATATTGTCTTTCGACTTCTTCGTTAAAGGCCGCATCAATTAAACCGCCACCTAAACACTCATCTCCATCATAAAAGACTACGGCTTGACCTGGAGTAATAGCTCTCACTGGTTCGTCAAAAATAACAGTCGCTTTTGTTTGATCATCGTTTAAAACAACTTTAACACCAGTATCTTGTTGACGATAGCGGAATTTAGCAGTACAAGAAAATTCTTTTTCAAGAGGAGTATCCACTGTGAAATGAATCTCACTGGCTGTTAATTTTGTAGCATATAAATGTTCATGATGGAACCCTTGTCCCACTAATAAAGTATTCGTTGCGAGTTCTTTTCCCACAACAAACCATGGCTCACTTGACTCACCTTGTCCTCCGCCAATACCTAATCCTTGACGTTGACCAATTGTGTAATACATTAAGCCAGCATGATCACCTTTAACTTGACCATCTAAAGTCACCATTTTGCCTGGTTGAGCTGGTAAGAAACGACCTAAAAATTCTTTGAAGTTTTTCTCACCAATAAAGCAAACACCTGTAGAATCTTTTTTCTTCGCTGTAGCTAAATTCGCACGTTCAGCAATTTCGCGCACTTCTTTTTTCTCCATATGTCCTAATGGAAACATGGTTTTTGCTAACTGTTCTTGTGATAATTGGCTTAAAAAATACGTTTGATCTTTATTATTATCAACACCTCTTAGCATGTGCGTTGTACCATCTTCTTCTCTTGTAACTTGAGCATAGTGACCTGTTGCCACATAATCCGCTCCAAGTTGCATTGCATAATCTAAAAAGGCTTTAAATTTAATTTCTTTGTTACACATAACATCTGGATTTGGTGTTCTACCTAAACGATATTCTGCTAAGAAATATTCAAAAACGCGGTCCCAATATTCCTTTTCAAAGTTCACCGTGTAGTATGGTATACCAATTTGGTTAGCTACCTTGGCAACATCTTTATAATCTTCCGTTGCTGTACACACACCATTCTCGTCTGTATCGTCCCAATTTTTCATGAAGACACCGACTACGTCATATCCTTGTTCTTTTAAAAGTAAGGCTGTTACTGATGAATCAACCCCACCACTCATGCCAACAACAACACGAATCTCGCTGTTATCTTTCATTCTATCACCATCATTTCTTAGATTCTGAATCTAATACGATTTGAAGGTCGTAATTTTTCAGTGTTTTCATTATATACATTTTTTCATAAAAAATCACCTATTTCTTATTATTTCCTTTAAAGTATTTTTACTTTACAGTATTTTTAAACTATGTTATCCTTCACTAGAATAAATAAGAAAGGGTGAAAACCGTGTCTACCTTAGATCAAATCAAGATTATGGTACCTCCATTTCCCTTCAAAGGATGTTTTTTTCGCATAATTTAAAAATTCGGAGGAATTAAAATTGGAAAAAACATCGATAAAAAAACAACCAACTTTATTATTATTAATCTGCTTAGTGGGATTCCCACAAATTAGTGAAACGATATTTACCCCATCATTACCTGAGATTGCTCAAAGCTTTCAGGTATCCATGAATACGGCGCAACTTACTCTAAGTATTTACTTTTTAGCCTTTGCTTTTGGTGTCTTCTTTTGGGGCTATCTCTCAGATATCATCGGACGTAGACCAGCTATGATATACGGCATTGTTTTATATGGAATTGGAAGTATATTCTGTTACACCTCAACATCAATTAACTTCCTATTACTGGCCCGTTTTATTCAAGCTTTTGGTGCTAGTACAGGTTCCGTGACGACTCAAACAATTTTACGTGAAGCCTTTTCTGGCAATAAACGTCATGAACTATTTGCTCAAATTTCTGCTGCTTTAGCATTTACACCAGCAGTCGGACCATTAATTGGTGGCTTTGTGGGAAACTACTTTGGTTTTAGAATGGTCTTCTTAACATTGGTACTAATGAGTTTGTTTCTACTAGCCTATACCTTTGTCGGTTTACCAGAAACTTTTGATGTTTCAACGAGACAAAAAGTTGCCTTATGGCCGATTTTTGTCAGACTCATTAAAAATCCTAAAGTTCTAACTTATGGCTTTTTAATTGGAGCAATTAATGGCATCTTATTCAGTTATTATGCTGAAGCACCCTTTATTTTCATTGAAAAATTTGGTTTATCAGCTTCTTTATATGGCTTTTTAGGGATTGTGATTGCAGGAGCATCAATTGTTGGTGCTCTTCTTTCAAAGAAACTTTTAAAAGTCAGAAAAGCTGAAGTTATTATTTTACTAGGAATAAAAATCATGCTTCTTGGCTCAGTTTGTTTACTACTTTCAAGTTATAGTAGTTTCTTACCAAAATGGGGACAATTTACACTCATTTTAGCAAGTATCTTTATTACTCTACTTGGAACTGGAACCGCACTACCAAACTGTTTAAGCTTGGCTCTTGTGGACTTTAGCGACGTTGTCGGATCAGCTGGGGCGATTTTTAGTTTAGGTTACTATCTACTTGTTAGCCTTATTACATTTGGTATGAGCTATCTTCATAATGGAACCCTTTATATCATGCCACTTTATTTTATAGGATTAGGCATAAGTATGTTCTTATTATCAAAGAAGTACATACAATAAAAAAACGAGATGGACTTTTAATCCATCTCGTTTTTTTACGCTTCTTCTAAACAGCCATAATGCATCATGTCAGCCATGATGTATTTGAATTGTGCTTGTTTCTCTTCGTGAGAGTCACCTTTAAAAATGTTCATGCTCTTCAACCCATTGGGTGTTGTGATTGACATTTTTAATGTTTTTAAATCTTTTGCTACAGTCATTTTTAATTTTGGACTTTGTTTGTTTTGAGGGTTAGTGTCTAAAGGACGAACTAATTGGAAGTTTCCAGAAGCCGTTTCTTTAAATCCATAATCCTTAAAGGCATATGCTCTCGCCGTTTCTTTTACCTTGTAAAATGTTGTTGCACCTTCAACTGTTGCTTTATCTAAAAAAGACATAATTCTCCTCCTAAAACCTATTTATACACTTAATTATAAACAAATCTCTTAGGAAAAGCTACGCTATTTTAATGAAAACCTTGAATACTTGTGACTAATTTATCTGAAAAATCAATAATATCTTGTTTTTCTAAACCATAGCCAAAACTAATACGAATCGATTCAACAGCTGCTTCTGGATGTTCTTTCTTCATCACTTGAATAATCGGTGATGGCGCCACGTTTCCAGCACTACAAGCTGAGCCTGTAGAAATCGCAAAACCTAATAAATCAAGCTTAGATAAGAGAATATTACTAGGAATTCCTTTGAACCAAATATTTAAAATATGAGCCAAATGATTGTCTTCATCGCCGTTAATTTCAAAATCAACACCCGATTCATTCAATTTGGTTAAGATAATTTCTTTAAATACTTGATATTTTTCTTTATTCATTTGTTTTTGCTCATCACTTAAAATCGTAATGGCTTTAGCTAACCCTACAATTCCTGCTAAATTTTCTGTGCCTGCCCGTTTCTTTTCTTCTTGTTCTCCCCGCGAAGCATGACAGGAACTAAAACACCTTTTTTGATATATAGAAGACCCACACCCTTAGGACCATTTATCTTATGACCAGAGACACTTAGATAGTCAACATTTAAAATTTTCACATCAATACTCTCAGTACCAAATGCTTGCACGGCATCTGTATGGAATAAGGCTTGATGATCTTCTAGTAATACTCCGATTTCTTTAATCGGTTGAATCGTTCCGACTTCATTGTTACCATACATGACTGAAACAAGAATTGTGTCTTCTCTTAAAACATTCGCCACTTGCTCCACAGTAATTTTACCTGTTTCATCCACTGGTAAATAAGTAACTTCAAAACCTAATGTTTCTAAGTATTCTAAGGAATGAAGAACAGCACTGTGCTCAATATTTGTTGAAATAATATGTTTCCCTGATTCTTTTTTATCTAAAGCTGTTTGAATAAGGGCTGTATTATCGCCTTCAGTTCCTCCACTATTAAAAATGATCTCATTCGGCTGAGCGTTGATTGCTTTAGCTATTTCTTCTCTTGCGTTTTCCAATTCAAATTCAGCTTTTCGACCGAATCGGTGAATACTTGACGGATTACCATAAACATCCATCATAATTCGCGTCATTTCTTTAATAACTTCTTCATGCATTGGTGTTGTTGCAGCATGATCCAAATATATTTCTGACATACTCCCACTCTTTTCTTACTTATCTTCACCAAGTATCATATCATAAAATATTAAAATACAAGTATATTTTATCCTAAAAAAAAGCTAGATTGGAAGTTATTTTTGCTGAACGCATAATAACTTCAATCTAGCACTTCTTTTATAGTAAAGGTGAGAAAACTGCTAACATCGCTCTTCCTAATCGAGTCGTCCATTTAATATCATTGGCTTCCTCTAACGTAATTAGCTGGCTTGCTCTTTCCGTTTGCATGTGATCTTCGTAAACTTCTAAGACAGAAGGCGTTTTATACATCCAAATACCACACTCGAAATGTAAGAATAAACTTCTGTAATCTAAGTTCACTGTTCCAACTGTGGCATAAATTCCATCTACCACAAAGGTTTTTGAATGTATAAAACCAGGTGTGTACTCATAAATCTTAACTCCTGCTTCAATCAACTGAGCATAATTAGAACGTGTTACCGCATGTACATACCACTTGTCAGGCTGATGTGGCACAATAATACGAATATCAACCCCACTTTTAGCAGAAACACATAAGGCTTCCATCAACAAATTATCAATAATTAGATAAGGCGTCGTAATATACACATAATCTTTCGCCCGGTTAATCAAATTAAGGTAGGCGTTCATCCCTACTGTTTCATTGTCAAAAGGTGAATCCACATAAGGTTGATAATACCCTTCTGATTCAGGTAGTTCGCCTTCTTTATACTCTGGATAGAAATCACTTAATTCGTCATCGTCATTATAGATAAATTCCCATAAAGACAAGAACAGTAACGTGAATCCCCAAGCAGCTTCTCCCTTAATCATGATTGAATTATCTTTCCAATGACCAAAGCGATCAACTTCATTGATATACTCATCTGCTAAGTTAATTCCCCTGTAAAGGCAACTTTCCCATCAATGACTGTAATTTTTCTGTGATTTCGGTTATTGAAAATTGAAGACAAGACTGGTACGAATGGATTAAAAACACAACTCTTAATCCCTAAGTTTTCCAATTTACGGTAATAATGATGAGGCAATGTATACAGACAGCCAAAATCATCATAGATAAAACGAACATCTAAACCTTCTTTGGCTTTTCTGACTAAGACTTCTAAGATAGCATCCCACATCTTACCTTCTTCAACGATGAAATATTCCATAAAGATATATTTCTCCGCTTTTTCTAACTCTTCAAGCATGGCTTTAAAGGCATCTTCTCCCAAAGGATAATACTGACTGGTTGTATTTTTAAACAACGCGCCTTCTCCGTACTGAGTTAAATAATTTGATTGAATCACCGCATCATGATTGCCGTCCTCTATTTGGACTGCTTTTACAGTTTCTTGCATTAATTCCATTTCTTTTTCTTGGATGCGTGACATTTTACGTTTATCTTCTTTAGTAAAACGAATTCGACCAAAGACAAGATAAATCACTGTTCCAAAAATAGGAATCAACATAATCGGAATAATCCAAGCAATCTTGTAGGCTGGGTTGGTTCGACTGTTAACAATTTTAATTATGACTGCTGCTGAAACAATAATGTACGTTGTATAAAAATAAACAAAATACTCTTGAAACCTAAAAATAATAGCAAACAACAATCCTAATTGAAGCAAAATTAATAACCCAATTATAATGGCTCGATTTGATACTAATTTTATTAAATTTTTCATCCTATCACCTCGTTCTCTATCAATACTAAATACTATATTAAAATACTCACTCTTTCAACTATTGTATAATAAAAATGGCAATTATTTTATAAAAAACAGGTTTACTCGCAAACTTAAGCGAAATAAACCTGTTTTTTTAATTTTTATTTTTTGATGCGTTTATTCTTCGTCAGATTTACCCATGTTTTCAAAACGTCTCATGCGCTCACGACGAGCTTTTTTTCTCTTACGATTACTTCTTACTAATAGTAACACAAGGAAGATAATTAAGAAAAAGATAACGCTGAATGTAATCACAACCGCTTTAATGATTGGATTAGACATATCCACTGTTTTATTCACTTCATCAAGAATATTTTTTGTTTGTTTCTTCGTTTGTTCCACAACACCTTGATCGACTTCTTCATATTTTACACCAACTGGTTTTACTGTTTCATTAACTTCTTTTAATGAATTTTCAACAGTCACTGTCTTATCTTCATTTAATTTAAGTTTTGGCGTTTCACCTTTTTTTACCACATCGCTAATTGGTTCAGCTAAATTAACTACTTTATCGTTAATCGTTTGCTCACCTTTTTTAGCTAGCTCTTTATATTCATAATTATTGAACCCATGATTTAACATGGCATTCACGAAAGGATGACGCTTATATTCACCCGTTTGATCGCTCCAATCACCCACACCAAAAGCAATGGCAATCAATCTTAACTCGCCTCTTTTAGCTGTTGCATCAATATTGAACGCACCAGAAGGACTTGAACCTGTTTTTAATCCATCCACGCCTTCAAAATCATAATTTTTATCAACATCTTCATAAACTTTACCGTTGTTTGGAATTGAATAGTTATAAGTTTCGAAAGTTTCCTCTTGCGGCGTTCCCTTCATAACAGTGATTACTGGTGAACTTGTATATTCTAATACTTGCGGATAGTTTTTAATTAAATGGAATGAAAACGTCGCAAAATCTCTTGCTGTTGTCACGTTTGATCCGTTCACATCTAAAGAACTTGTATCCACGCCTTCAGCTCCATATAAACCTTGGAAAGATGAGACTTCAGCACCAGTAGCATTGACAATTTTAGTGTTCTTCATGCCTAATTCTTGTGCTTTATCATTCATTTTTTTTAAGAATGACACTGCATTAGGATCAACTTGTTCTGCTAACATCATAGTTGCCACATTCGATGACGGAACCAATGCCATAGGAATTAATTCCTTGATTGGATAAGAAACTCCTGCTTGAATTTTATTGTTACTAATCTCGTAAATCCCTGCAATTTGTTGATGTCTTGGTGTTGCAACAACTTCTGTGTCCATATTGAACTTACCATTAGCCATTGCTTCATACGTCAAATAGATCACCATTAATTTCATAATACTTGCTGGATTATGTGGTGTATCTTCGTTTTCTCCCCATAATAATTTCCCTGTATTTCCATCAACCAAAATCGCTGATTTGGGTTTATCAGACTCTTGTGCTTGATAGTTAGCCTCTTTGATTAAGTCCATCATAGAAGGTTGTCCGTCTTCAGCGTGAGCCTTCACTCCTACACCTAGAATAATTATTAACCCTAATAAAACTTTACCTAAATATAATCCTAATTTCTTCATTCATAAATCCTTTCTTGCCTCACTCATTTTTTCAATAATCTTACTATAACAAAAAATGAATCGCTTTTGTAGGTTTTATAACAATAGTCAGAAATTTATCATTATTTAGGATAAGTAGTTCTTTGTAATCGATTCTTCAGATTTTGTTATATCATCTAACAAGCCTTCAAACAAAATCTGTCCCCCGTGTTTACCTGAACCTGGTCCAAAGTCTATGATCCAATCACACTGTCTCACAAGTAACATATTGTGTTCAATGACAAGAACAGTGTTGCCTTTTTCTAATAATTCTTCGATAACCAATAAAAGTTTAGTTAAATCTTGATCACTCAAACCTGTTGTGGGTTCATCTAAGACAAAACATTTTTGTTTTTTTAGGAAACAATGTTAATAATTAAACATTCAGCTACTTAATGAGTTTAGGAAAACATGCTACAATAGAGGAGCCTAAGTGGTTAGCCACTCAATTTTTAAATGAACTAGAATACATCAAAAAGAATTATATCTAGATTGGAGAAAAAGCCATGTCAATTTATTACGATCAACATCTGCATACTCATCATTCTTTCGACTCAGAAGAACATTTTGAAAATTATTTAAATAAAACAGATAATACCTTAGTCACAACTGAACACCTTGATTTTTATAATCCAGCCGATGAATTTAAAGATAGTCTTCCTGACTTTATTACTTACAATCAAGAAATCAACGAGTTAGAGGAAAAATATAATCGGAATATTTTAAGAGGAATTGAAGTAGGTTATGTTCCTTCACAACATGATGTCATCACCGAATTTGTAGAAAAAAGTCCCTACGACTTAATTCTTTTAAGTACCCATCAAAATGGTAAAATTGATTTTATGGACCCTATTGTTCGAACTATGGAAAAGAAACGCCTAGTGACTGAGTATTACGAACAAATGATTCTTTCAGTAGAAAATATGACTCAAGCCAATATCCTGACTCATTTTGATTATGGTATGAGACAATTAGACATTTCAGCAGAAGAATATCAACAATTAGCAGAGCCTCTTTTAATTGAACTTTTCAAAAAAGTGATTGATAAAAAATTAGCTGTTGAGTTAAATGCTAAGAGTTTTGTGAAGTATAATAATCAACATTTATATGATTATGCCATTCCTTTATACATCTCACTAGGAGGACAACTTTTCACATTGGGCTCGGATGCTCACGTTGCAGAAGATTACGAACTAGGATTTAAAGAGATGGGGCAGTTATTAAAAAATCATGATATCAAAGAATTAGCCATATTTAACAAACAAAAAATGAGTCTAGTTACTTTTTAAATAAAAAATCCCCCTAAAGTTAGTTTAATGAACTAACTTTAGGAGGATTCTTTAATGATATTCATCTCTTATGAAACAAATAACTTTAATACTAAGAATGAAACTGAGAAAAATAAAAAGATACCAAAAATAATTAAATGTCTTTTTTTCGTTAATGCTAGATAACCAATATACTCTCGAATAAATGCTGTAGGTAAGTAGTATAATTTGGTTTTAGAGCCCACACCTCTGGCAAAGATCCCTAGTTTATAAGCCAATTTCCCAGCTCGTAAAATATGGTAATTATTAGAGGCAATCACAATATTTTTTCGATTAAAATTTTTAATACTATCTTTTTGATACGCAATGGCTTCTGAAAACTGTAAATTTTCTTTTGTATTCGTTGATTTCTCTTCTAAATACACATTGCCTAACTGATAGTTCTTTTCTTCAACATAATTCATCATGGCTCTTGCTTCTGAAACTTTTTCATCCGGACCTTGTCCACCAGACAAAATAATAGTTGGTTGATGGTTCTTTTTGTTTTTTTGTTTGTCAAACAGTTTAACTGCTGCGTCAATTCGACTAGCCAGAAGTGGTGTCACTCGTTCTCCGTCTATTAAACCGGCACCTAAAACGATAATATAATCAACTTTCTTTTGGTGAGGAAAATGATTGTATAAAATAGATGTCATCAGATAGAAGAAAAAGATTGCTACGACATAAAAGAAACTTAAATTGATTAATAAAGATAATGACACAATATAAGGATTACTCCCAAAGTATGCCAATAAGAGAATGGCAATTTGAAACCCAATTAAGCCAAATGCAACTAATAACGGTAATAAGTTGCTTAAAGAAAATCCCTCTCTCTTTAATAACACTCGCTCGTTCCAAAAAAGAGCAATGACTCCTGTAAACATTCCAAAAATCCCGATTAATACTAAGAAAATAAGAATCGGGGTTGCTATCCAAATTGCTAAACTTTGACTAACTCTTTCTGCTTGAATAATTAACATTAGATATAAAAAGCCTGTTAACATAACAAAAAAGAATCCTGTCCAAAGACTTGTCGGTCTAAAAAATAGCCAATAAGAAAAACAAATCAGTGGTATGACAACTGAAACAAATAACCATATAAGACTTATACCCATCCATGTCCTCCTTCAACTATTTTTTAATTACTTTACCTATTTTATCATACTTTAAACATAATTTTCCATTCTAATTGATGGTTTTGACCTAACCATTGTGTCACTTCTTTCAAAGCTAAAAAGTATGATATTTTTCGTTTTTTTATAAGATACACAATGGAGGTTAAAAAAAAAACCGACAAGTTATGCCAGTCTCACTGCTATACATCCTGATTTGAATCTGATACTATTCTTCCCTCTTGAAGTTCCACCACTCGTTGACAAGTTAAATTAATAAATTCTTTATCATGAGAAATAATAATCAACAACATATTAAATTGGCGCATTTTTTCTATCACAAGACTGACTTCTTTCATGTGCTTTAAGTCCAAACCACTTGTAGGTTCATCCATAATGATAATCTCTTTTCCTGAAAGAATGGCACTAGCAATCGCTACTCGCTGTTTCTCTCCGCCTGATAAGGTTTGAGGATGTCGATCTAATAAATGGTTTAAATCTAAAATTGTCACAACTTCGTCAAAAATTTCCATACGCTTCGCTTTTGCGGTAATCTCTTTTTCTACATTTTCAAAAAACAATTGTAGATTCACATCTTGCATCACTAAAAAGCTTTTTTTAATTAACTCTTTTGCAGATTGTTCTTTATTATTGTAAATAATTTTCCCTGAGTTTGCTTTCAAAAGACCTGTCAAAATATGAGATAAAGTTGTTTTTCCTGAACCATTTTCTCCGATAATTCCAGTCACTTCATTTGAATCAAAGTTTAGTTTATCGATTTCTAAATCAGTTGTTTTCTTTTTATAACCGAACGTGATTTTTTCACATGATAAAATATTATGGTCTGATGACACTACCTCTGATGTTCTACTAATTGATAACTTAGTTTCTTCTAGAGATCTTAAACCTAAAGCGTTTAACTCAGACAATGATTTCTCTAAAAACTCATCTTTCGTAAAATTTCCCGTAATCTCTCCATCTTTCACCAATATAAAGCGGTCTACCACTGGCAATAAATAATATAAGCGATGTTCCGCTACCAAAACAGTCTGCTTGTTCTCTTTTAACCACTGAATAGACTCTGTCAGTATCTGAATATTTTTTTCATCTAAATTACTCGAAGGTTCATCTAGTAAAAATAATTTATGGGCCATCATACAAGCAGAAGCAAAAGCAATCCGTTGCTTTTGACCACCAGATAATTGAAACATCGTTCTTGACCAGTATTTTTTCAAATCAAATTTTCCAGAGATTTGATCAACTTGTTCAATCATCTCAGCTCTTTCAAACCCATAATTTTCCATAGAAAATGCTAATTCTGAATACACATCATTCATAAAGAATTGTGTTTTAGGATTTTGAAAAACAACGCCGATATTTTTAACAAAAGCATTAAAATTCTCGATTGGAAGTGTCTGTTTTAACACAACTCCCTCACCCTCTATTTGACCTTCGTAAAGCTCTGGAATCAAACCATTCAACACTCGAATTAAGGATGATTTTCCACTACCACTCTCACCACAAATAACCACACATTCACCGTCATTAATTTCTAAATCTAATTCTTTTAGGATATTTTCTTCTTCATAAGATAAAGATACTTTATTTAATCGAATCATTAAGCAACCATCCTCCTACAAAAAATATAATCAAGCATAGAAACAAAATCACGTCTTGCATTTTGAATTTCACTTCATAAATACTAGAGGATTTTTCTTCATTTCCTAAACCTCGTACCAGAGCTGCTGCAGATAATTCAACTGAAGTAGCCTCGACTGACATTAAGATAGGTACTATAATGTATTCCAATGTTAACAATGGTTGCTTAATCAAATCCACAAAATTTATACCAATCCCTCTAAATTTCATAGCTAAACGAATTTGTTTAAAATCTTGAATTAAGACTGGAAAAAACCGGCAAACCACCGAAAATGGTACAATGATAAATTTTGGAACTCTCATTTTTTTCATGGCAGCAATCCATTCACTCATTTTTGTTTGATTAATCGCAAAGGCAGCTGCCATAACAGGTGGCAGTAGTAAACGATTTGCTACTAAAAAAAAGGATAAAAAAGCTGATACTGCTCCAGTAATTTCTTGAAAGAAAAGAATATCAATCACCATAATGACATAATAACAACTAGTTAAAATCAAGCCTTTTTTCCAAGCGCCATTGATAATGAGAAGGAAACACAGCATTAACACAAACACTGTTTCTGTTAACCAGTTCACTCGAAGCATCAAAAGTAAACTAGCCGATAAAACGACAGCTAGTTTACTTCTCGGATCAAATGAAAGATATTCTTTCTTCATTATTTACTTCCTTTTCTAACTTTCTTAGCAAAATGCTTTTGATAAATTTTCTGACCTAAATACAGCCCTGCTAAACTACCAACAATGACAAATCCCATTGAAACAAAAAAAGAAATTGTTGTGATTGGTGCAAACACACTATTCACATAACTCATATCTTTTCCTCTATTTAGTAAAGAGGTTGTATAGGCTTCTTTCATGAACCATAAAGGTAAAATAGGACCTGTCAAACCAAAACTAAAAATAATATAGCTTAAAGGCACTTTAATTGTTTCTTTTATCTTTGTTTTATTTTGAACGATATCAGCTAGTAACGGGAAAATAATACTTGGTAAAAATGCTAACGGAAAATAGCCAAATATCAAGAAGAACAATCCCATCACTGAACCAACAATCGTTATCGCTCCAAATTTAGGAATTTTATTAATTACCATTAAATACACAACACCAGCAAACACGGCAGATAGGCCTGGAATTAACAATGTATTAAATATTGGAACCGTAAATCTTAGTAAAAATGTTGCGATAGAGACAACAAAAAAATAAACAGTGGCATAAACCCCTGATGATATCAAATCTTGAACTTTTAAACCTTTCATACATAAACCCCTTTAATCATAATCTTTTTTCGTCGTGTTAAATGACTCACATATTATAGCATACTTAATTGAGAACTAGAATCAATAAGAATGTAAAAAGAAAAAAAGGATTGAGACAAAAGCCTCAATCCTTTTCATACGTTTAGAGAACTGCATGCACTCTAAATATTTAACTATTCGTATTTATTGTACTAGACTTACCTAAATAAGTCATCATTTTATTTTGAATTTGTAAATAAAAAGGGGGAAAAGTAACAAAATTCGGTGTTTTGTTACTTTTTTCACTTTACCAGTCACTATTCATTGAATTATTCGGCTAAAGAATAACTAATAAATTATCACTTAAGTAATAAATATCAAGCGAATACATTTATCATTATATGATCAATTATTAATTATTACTAGTTTTTTTTGTATTTTTATTTAAAAATTTTGGATATTTTAAAAATTATTAATTTCTTAACTACTTAAAATAACGAAATAAACTTAAAACACCATCGTTTTTTCTCAAAAAATATGTTTTAATGTGTGTAGTTTATTTTTTTTACAGTTAAGGAGGGGTTATATGTCATTCAAGCGTTTCTTTCAATTATTTGTCTTTTATGTTCTCTCAATCTTAATTCCTTTGTTTATTATTAAACAATTTAATATAAGTAATTTCTGGTTGAGTGCTAGCATCATTATCATTTTAGGTTATATCATTTTAACTTTACCATTGACACTTTTAACAATTAAAAAAAATACGAAATCATGACAAATTCACATGATTTCGTATTTTCTTTTTAATTCTTGAAGCTAAACGCTTTAGTTATAACCTCTATTTAACGGTATAACCTCTAGGCTGCTTTATCGCTTTTTTTCTTTCTGAAGTAATAAACGCCAGTTGCGCCTAACAATCCGATTCCGATTAAACCGAAGTTTTCAACGGCTTCCCCTGTTTGTGGGAAGTATTTTTTACCTGTTGTTGACGTTCCATTCCCACTAGAATTGTTTCCTCCAGTTGTACCTGGATTTGTTCCTGTTTTAACTAAAGCTTTATGAGTATCGGCTAGTGACTTACTTGCTTGAGTAATTTGTTCTCTCGTCACTTCTTCTGTTACTTTTTCAGCACGAGCTAGTAAATCTTTCGCTTCTTTTAATGATTTTTCAAAAATAGTCCATGTCGCTTTAGTAAAGTCTGATTCTTTTAACTGACTGTATTCAGCAACTAACTCTTTTAATTCTTTAATTGAAACTAAGTCTTTGCTCGCTTGATCAAGTTGTTTATTAGCTGCTTCAGCACGTTTCTCGTCTTTAGCCTCTAACTCTTTTTGAGATTTGGCTAATTCTTTTTCAAATTTCGCCCAACTATGTGCTGTGTAATCTTCTTTTTTGAAGGAAGCTATTTTTTTCTTCAATTTATCTTGTTCTTTCGTTTCAACTTTACCTTCTACTGGTTTTAGATCTTTCATTGCTTTTGTTAAGCTGTCATTCGCTGCTTTTGCACGTGTTTCGTCTTTAACTGCTAATTCTTTCTTAGCATTTGCTAATTCTTTAGAGAAGTCTTTCCATGAGCTTTCTGTATAGTCTGCTTCATTTAATTTCTCTGCTTTAGCAATCGTTGCTGCTAATTCTTTTTGATTTTTATCATTTGTTACTTCGACTGGTTTCAAGTCGTTCATTGCTTTTGTTAAGCTGTCATTCGCTGCTTTTGCACGTGTTTCGTCTTTAGCTGCTAATTCTTTCTTAGCATTTGCTAATTCTTTAGAGAAGTCTTTCCATGAGCTTTCTGTATAGTCTGCTTCATTTAATTTCTCTGCTTTAGCAATCGTTGCTGCTAATTTTTCTTGTTCAACAGTGCTAACCTCAGCACGTTTTTCAGAAATAATACGTGTAAATGGTAATTCTTCTTTATATCCAGCTAAATCTTTGTCTGATAATTTAGTTAAGTAACTCATAAAGACTTCATCCATTGATGGCCCTTGCTCTGCCGCTTTTCCAGCTAACATCGTGTAGCCATCGCCACCGGCTGCTAAGAAGTCATTAGTTACCATGTTGTAAGTCACTTTATCACTTCTTGGTACGTCTACAAATTTACCAGATTTATCTTTAATTTGAATGCTTGTAACACGTTTTCCTGGCACATTTTCTTCAGGTTTTGCCCCATCTAAATTAGAGTCATATTTGACTTTAATCGAATCTGAAACTTGTAAGAAACCACCGTTAGCGCCAAGTTTTGGTAGTCCATTTTCATCCATAATTACTTTACCATCTTTATCAGTTGCATGGATTGAGCGTAATGAATGTTCAAACATCGCGTAGACTTCGTTACCTGTTACTTTAATTTGAGAGACTGTGTTACCAAACGGCATAACGCCTACAATATTCCCTTTTGTCACCACTCCTGGTTCAATTGATTGACGAATTCCGCCACCATTCATAATGGCAAAATCAGACGACTCTTTAAAGCCATCTTTACCGTAAGCAAGTAATGAATCACCAATTAAGTTACCTAAGTTTGTTTCACGGCTTCTTGCATTTTCTCTTTCACCATTAAACATAATTTTATTGTCTTCTAAAACCACACCTGACATCTCTTTGTCAAAGTTCGCTTTCGCTGCTGTAACAATTGCTTCAACTTTAGGATCTGGTGTTAAGTCTTTTAATTCTGAGAATGGATGTAAAACAGCTTTTAATTCTGGTTTTTCACCTTCATAATTCCCTGTCATCATTCCCACATTATTTAAATGATTTCCGGTTTGACCAATCAACACGTTATCTGCTTTAATTCCTTCTGGTAAAGCAGTGTGTGAATGACCATCTGCAATAAAGATTTTCTTATTCGGGAAGTTTTTAGCTAATTCAGTTGCTAAATGTTTACTTGTTTCATCTTCCACAGTTGTTTCATCAATACCTAAATGAGTCATAAAGACAAAGTAATCAGCCTTATCACCAATTTCATTCATCATTTTAATTGCAGTTGGTGCTGGTTTTTCAAATTTTACTTTTGCCACATTGTTTGGATGAGTTTTTACTGTTGTTTCTGGTGTTGTTAATCCAATTAAGGCAAAGTTTTGTTTCTTACCATTCACTTCTTTTGTCACAATTGTATAAGGATCAAAAGGTCTTGAACCATCTTTATACAAAACGTTCGCTGAGACAATTGGGAAGTTTAAATCTTTTTTATACTGCAATGCTGTCTCTAAACCAAAATCAAACTCATGGTTTCCAAGAGTCATAGCATCATATCCCACTTCGTTCATGGCTTTCACCATGTCTGCACCCTTAGTATAGTTAGAGATTGGTAAACCTTGCATCGCATCTCCTGCATCCACTAAAAGGGTTGGTTTTTCATGGTCTTTAAATGTTTTCACACGACCTAAACCAATCGATGGACTATATTTATCTTCCATATATTCCATACGACCATGCATATCATTTGTGTGCATGATTTTTACAGAGCTTTTTTCACCCATGTACTCATCTGGAATCAGACCTTGTTCATGTAGTTTAATCGCGTTTAATTTTCTAACATTCGGTGTACGTCCATCTGCAGAAGGCATAATTTCGAAACCTGGTGTGCCTTTTTTAACTTGATCAATCACATATTTGCTAGCTGGGTGATTTAAATCTGCTCCAATAATTTCGAAGTTTTCTTCTAATTCTTCTTTTGGATCAATGACTTGTTTTTTCTCAATGTATTCAACAATTTTACCTCTTAAAGTTGCTGGATCTGACTCATAATAAGGTTCAGGATTAACCAAACCATCTTTTGCCATCCCTTCAAAACGATAATTGTTCATTGCAATTTTAAAGACTTGATCATCTGTAACTGGTTTACCTTCAAAAGTTAAGTCTTCAATACGTGAACCAACCTCTTTTGAGATATTGATTTTGTATTTAACGCCTGAAACCATGTCATAGTTATAAACACGAATTTTCTCGTTAAAGCCAATCGTTACGTCACCTGGTTCATATTGTTGGTAATATGCCCCTTGTTTTTCTAAATATTTTTTAAGTTGTGCCCCAGTCATTTCAGTTCCAACTAATGTGTTTGGGTATTTGTAAATGTTAAAAATATCTGAAAATTTAATCGGCCCTTTATCTAATTTGCTGTCGGCTTTAAATAAAGCTGCCGATCCTAATTGCGCCCCTGCTACTTCCATTTGAACATTGTTGATTAAAGAAATCATCGCTGTTGGTTGTAGTTGTGCTTCTGGAATACCAGGAACACGTTGTTCAGGTAAGAAACTGTCTTTGGCTTCCCCTATGACGCCATTAACATGTTGTTGTGTTTTTTCATGTGCTTCTTTAGTCGCCGCTCTAACTGCTTCGTCACCTTGAACGCCTTTAACTGAAATCGTCGTTGGTGTTGAGTCAACCACATTCCATTTATCATTTTCATCTTGTTCTAAATCTAAATCAATTTTAACCACGCCAGAACCTGTATCTTTAACAGCAGCTACTGGTTTTTCGGCTCCAGTGTTATCTGCAATTTTTTCTGCATACTCACGGTGATCATGTCCTAAAACAAAAGCATCTATTTCAGGAACTTCTTTAATCACGTTACGTGCCGCTGCAGCTGGATCGCTATTATCTAATCCGGCATGAATTGACGCAATAATCACATCTGGTTTTTCTGTTTCTTGTAAAATCTTCACTTGTTTTTTTGCTTCTTCATTTAAAGGTTTAAAGTCTAAATGTTTTACTTTATCCCCATCCCACATTGCCACGTGAGGAATTGTCATACCAATAATACCCACTTTAACGCCGTCGACCATTTTAACTTCTGTTGCTTTGACAAAATTTGTATCTGTTCCTTTTAAATAAGTATTCGCTGAAAGAAGTGGAAAATTCGCATCTTTCTCAACTTTTTTAATTAAATCAGTTCCAAAATTAAACTCATGGTTTCCTAACGCCATTGCGTCATAGCCAATCGTATTCATTGCAGCAATGACTGGATGTGTCACACCTTGTAATTCAGCTTTTGAACTGTATAAATCATCTGTTAAAAGTGTTCCTTGTAAGTTGTCTCCTGCATCCACTAAAATATTATTTGGATTTTTAGCACGTTCACTTTTAACAACTGTTGAAATTTTAGCAAATCCTAAATCAGCCTCTTTATCGTCTTCATAAGACCAATCCCAAACATTCCCATGAACGTCTGATGTTCCTAAAATTGTTAATTTTTTCTTTTCAGTTGCTTTCGTTTCTTTAACATCTTTTACTTCTTTTTTAACTTCTTCGTTCGGAATTACCGAACTTTCTACTATTTTTTCTTTTTTAGTTTCAGAAATCACTGTTTCTTGTTTTTCTGAACTTTCTACTATACCTTTTACTTCTTCAGTTGAACTAGTTGTCGCCTCATCTTGATTTTGAGTAACGCTTTCAATTGTCTCGTTAATCGTTTGTGTTTCTGCTAAAGCTGTAATTGTTGGACTAAATGTTCCTAATAATAACAGTGCTAGCATGGCTAAATTCAACTTCTTAAACCATTTCTTCTCTTCCAAAAAACTTCCTCCCAAAAATAATATTTTTTATTCTACTAAAAAACATATACCACTTCCCCAATTTAAAGTAATAACAACTTTTATTGTATCAAAATATCAAAAAAATACCACAGTATTACGTAAATTTTATGTATTGAAAGTGTAAAATGTTCGGTTTTCTGAAAATTAGATATAATTTCTGAAAAATGATTTAGGTTTTCTCCAGTTGTTCAGAGATAAACGCTTTTTCACCACTCTATTAAAAGAAGTTTATACAGTCATCCACTGCATAAACTTCTCCTTTATTTTAGATAGATTTCTAAGGCTGCTTGCACGGCTTTTCCGGAATTGATGTTTGCTCCTTGATATAAGAGTGCTGCTTCAAGAGCGCCCAAAACATGTAAGACATTTTCTTTTCGGCTACTATAACCCATATTCCCAATTCGCCAAACTTTACCTTTTAAAGGTCCAAATGAGGAAGCAATTTCCACACCAAATTCATTAAGGAGCATATCACGAACATTTTCACCGTCAATCCCTTTAGGAATCATAATCGGTGTTACCGTGGGCATTTTAGTTGTTAAATCACCGTAAAATGTTAATCCCATTGCCTCGATACCAGCTTTGATGGCTTGATCATTTAATAAATGACGTTCATAACTTTCTTGAATCCCTTCATTTAAAAGTAGACGCAAACCTTCATGTAGTGCGTAAATCATACTTGTGGCTTCTGTGTGATGATTAATCGGTTCATGACTCCAATAACGCTGTAACTGACTTAAATCAAGGTAGTTACTACTAATATGACGCTCATTTCTAATCTCTTTACTTAAACCTAATTCTAGTTGATACCTAGCTTCAATGACTTCTTTCACTCGGTCATTATAAGTGACTAATGACAATCCTGCTGGAACACTAACACATTTTTGACTACCGGCAATGGCGATATCGATTTGCCATTCATCCACTTTTATTTCGACACCTCCGTAAGTTGCGACTGTATCGACCATAAAAAACAAATTATTCTCGCGACAAAACACACCGATTTTATCTAAGGGTTGCATTTGACCATTGGCCGTTTCTCCGTGAATCATGGCAACTATTTTTGGTTGATGAGTTTCGATTGCTTCAATAATATCTTCTTGTTGAAACACACTGTCCCATTCTTTTTCTATTAGTATGACTTCTGCTCTTGCTCTTTCTGCAATTTCAGCTAAAAGATAAGCAAATCTTCCGTATGATGGGATTAACACTTTATCACCTGGTTCGATTAAAGCAATCAATGCCGCTTCTAAACCAGAACGACTTGTCCCATCAATGGCGAAAGCCTCTTCATTTTTTGTTTGAAAAGGGATTTTAATCATCTCTTTGACTTCTTGCATAATTTTTAAAAATTCTGGATCAAATTGTCCTAAAATGGGCGTTCCCATCGCTCTTAACACAGACGGATACGCTTCAACCGGACCTGGTGTCATGATGGTTCTTGTTGAGGTAGTGAATGGTTGAATCATTGCTATCAACTCCTTTTAGTTAATTATCTAAAAAAGAAAAAGCGAATTCATTAGTCAATTTGGCTAAAATTAGATATTTTTAGTGCAAAACAGCTAATGGTTCGAAAAGACAAGCACTTTATAATATAATAAGGTCAAAAATACTATGTTGAGGTGATTTTGTGACTATCTTAAAGGATATTCTTCCCGTCCCTAGATTTTCCGATTTTAAATTATTAACCACCATTGAAACAACCGAAATTGAATTAAAGAATGTAGATATTAGTGAAACACCTGATATTGCTGATTTTACATCAAGTCACACCCTTGTTTTAACTACAGCAATGGTTTATAAAGACAACCAAAACGGATTGAAGGAATTAATTGATTCTCTGGTTTCTATTAATTCTGCTGGGTTAGGTATAAAAGTTGGCCGTTTTATTGATGAAATTGACCAAGAAATCATTGACTATGCTAATGAAAAATCATTAGCTATTATTGAGATTCCTGTCACTCACCGGTTAGGTAGTGTTCTACAAAAATTTTCTAGTTTCATTAATCAATCTAAAACAGAACAAATTAGTTATGCCTTAGACATTCAAAAACAATTTTCCAACCTTATTTTAAACGATGCCAGTTTATCTAAAATTGTTTCTGAATTCAATCATAGTGTCAATTGCCCCATCATTCTATTAGACCCATTTAAGGAAGTCATTTCTTCTTCACGGGATATTACTGAGTTAAACTTACCACCTAAAGAAATTGTGAAACGATTAAAAAAACAAAAAGCCTTTGGTATTGAGCAACAAACTTCAAGTAAATTTGTGGATTTAGGTGAAAATAATCAAGTCGAAGTAGCGGTTTACCCAATTAAAAGCAATAATTACTTCCCTTACTATTTAATTATCATTTCGCCTGAAAATATTCCCTATCCTGTTTCTGAATTTGCTATTGATCAAGCCTTACTTGTTCTAAGTTTTGTTTTATTGAAAAATGACAAAGTTTTAGAATCCAAAAAACAAATCAAAAGTGATTACTTTCTAAATTTAATCGAAAGACAACAGCATAATTTAATTGATGAAAAAAATTGGCTGAGCTATGATACAAATTTTGGCGTTCAACTCTCTCAGTTTTATCAGATTGTCTACGTTACGATGGATACCACACTTTCAAATAGCTATAAGATAAAATTAAATGAAGAAAAGATGAAATTAGCCTACCAGTGGTTAGAAAAGAAAGTCACTCATTTCTTTAATGATGCGTTGATTTTCCCTGAAAAAAATAGTTCTCATTTAATCATTATGCTTCAAAATAAAATTTCTCAGCGACAAGTAACGGATTCATTAATTCAACTAGCAGGTCAATTAAAAGAAGTTCTACCTATTGATTTACTATTTTCATGTGGACAGCTTTGTCAGTCTATTGATACGATCTCGACTTCTCTTGTTGAAGCAAAAATCATTTTTGAAGAAGGGAAGCATAAAAAAAATATCAATTCAGTTAGTTTTTACAAATCAAAAGGTATTCTAAACTTGTTTGATAGTATGCAACCAGAAGAAATTCGTTACTTTTGTCAAAAGCTTCTTAAAGAACTAGCCTTTCCTAGCGAAAGTATGTACATTGAACTTAGGAAGACACTAAAAACATTTCTAAACAATCAGTGTGAGATTACTAAAACTGCCAATGAGTTGTTTATTCATCGAAACACTGTAAAATATCGAATCGATAATTGCGAAGAAATATTAGGTCTTGATATTACCTCACCAGAAAATAGTTTGAATTTACGACTTGCTTTAGAACTATCCGAACAATAACTAACAAAAGGAAGAACACCATGACTTCAACATTTATATACCATAGTTATAAAAATTTACCCTTAAAAGCTACCCTCCATACACCAACAAATGAATCAAAGAAAGGACTAATCCTCTATTTTCACGGCGGTGGGCTGATTTTTGGGAATCGAAACGATTTGCCAATGCCTTATATTAAAGAACTAACTCAAGCAGGTTACTCACTTTTAGCCTTAGATTATCCACTTGTCCCAGAAGTTAAGCTTGATGTGATAATGACTTGTTTAGAAACAGGAATCCAAAATTTAGCCCAGATGCCTGAATTAAAGCATGAAAGAGTCGATCATTTAATTTACTTTGGTCGTTCTGCCGGTGCTTACTTGGCTTTACAATTAGCCAACTCGCCTTGTCTTAAGGCACCTAAACAAATCATTTCTTTTTATGGCTACTATTCTTTAGAAGAACCTCTTCTAACAATGCCTAGTGAACATTATAAAGAATATAAAATCGTTCCTTTTATGACGGCTCATTCATTGATTCAAAAAACGCCCATCGCAGAATTTCCTATTGAAGAGCGCTTTCCTATCTACTTGTCTTACCGTCAAACTGGAACGTGGATCAAAGAATTATTAGGCCGAAAAAACAGTGCTTCTGATTTTAGTTTAACGAAAGAAAATTTAGCTCAGTTACCACCTACTTTTATCGCAGCTAGTTACACAGATCAAGATGTCCCTTTTCAGATTAGCCAAGAGATGAGTCAACTTATCCCTCAAACTCAAACTTTCTTTGTGGAGAATATGCCCCATGACTTTGATAGTAATCTTGCCTTTAATGAAGGGATAAATGCCTATCAATCAGTTATTTCTTGGTTAGATAATTTAAATACCTAAAAAACCAGTCGAACCTCGTTGTTCGACTGGTTTTACTATCTTAATATTTATCCTACAATTCTCGTTCCAGCAGTTCCTTCTAAAGCCTCTACTGCATCTGATAAGGCACAAATAATTGCTGTCTTACCTAACTTAGCAAACTCAATACAAGCTGCCATCTTGGGTCCCATACTACCATCTGAAAAATGACCTTCATTGTAATATTGTTCCGCTTTTTCAATACTAATGCTTTCTAATTTTTCTTGATTTTCTTGACCGTAATTAATATAAACATTAGGTACATCCGTTAAAATCATTAATACATCTGAAGCCACATCTTTTGATAATCTTAAAGCTGAAGAATCTTTATCGATGACAGCAGCCACGCCTTCTAGTTTACCTTCTGCATTCTTAGCAACTGGAATACCACCACCACCAGTTGAGACTACAACGATTTCATTTTCTAACATTGTCTTGATAACATCTACTTCAACAATTTGTTTAGGCTCAGGGGAAGCAACTAAACGTCGGTAACCTCGACCTGCATCTTCACCCATTACCCAACCTTTTTCCTCAGCTAATTTTTGGCTTTCTTCTTCTGTATAAAAAGAGCCGATTGGTTTTGTTGGATGATTAAAGGCTTCGTCTTTTAAATCCACCTCTGTCATGGTTAAAACAGTTGCCACGTTTTTTTCTGGCAAACGGTTTTTTAATGATTCTTGTAACATGTACCCGATAAACCCTTGTGATTCTGAGCTACAAATTGGTAACGGTTGAACAGGAACTTCTTCTTTTGCTAATTCATTTTGACGTAAAATCTGCCCCACTTGTGGTCCGTTTCCGTGAACAATCACTAATTCATGACCTGCTTTAATTATTTTTGAAATGCTATCTGCACTTGTTTCAATATTAGCTTTTTGATTTTCATAAGTTCCTGCTTGTCCTGGTTGTAAAATAGCATTGCCACCTAAAGCTAAAACGACACGTTTTTTCATTAATATCTTCCTCTTTTCCTAAATTTTTCATTTTTTTCGTAATTTAAAGAGCGTGGCTGATTTTTGCCACACTCTTCATATGTTTTTAAGATAAGCAATTAATTACATACCTAATTTTTTAGCATAAGCTTGAATCGCTTTTTCAAAACATGACACAGGTGGATTAACAGTTCCTGCACCAATTTGTCCGATTCCCGCTTTTTTATGAGCAATCCCTGTATTGATAACTGGTGTAATGCCTTTTTCAACCACAAGTCTTGCGTCAATACCTAAACAAATCCCTCTAAAGTCCCAAGTAGGTACAGGGAAGTTTGGATTTTGACTCATACAAATTTCAGACATTTCGTTTGATGTATTAAGAGCGTCATAGAAACCACCTGAACCAACAAAACGTGTTACAGCAGGTGCAGCAATCATCGCCATACCACCAACACCAAATGTTTCTGTAATCGCAGAGTCCCCAATATCTTTATTAGCGTCTTCCCCACTGTAACCGGCAAAATAAAGACCTTGAGGAGTGTTAACTGGTCCTGTGAACCACTCATCGCCCATGCCACTAATACGGATACCAAAGTCTTTTCCGTTACGACACATTGCTGTAACGATCGTTCCTTCAGTCACCGTTCTAGCGCCATCCATAACGGCTTTACTAGCTGCCATCATGACATTCAAGAAAAATTGATCTGTGTCTGCTAAGAATTGAGAGACTTCTTGTTTTTCTTTTTCAGTAATATCTAAAGTGGTGATAATCGGTCCTAATTCTTTGTAGAAAGCAAGAGACGCTGCAATATTACGTTGGTGAAACTCATCTCCCATCGCAATCGCTTTAGCTACTAACACATTGATATTCACGCCGTCTTCCATGGTTAAAAGAGCTTTGCTTAAAACTGGTCCTAATGTGTCTCTCATCCATCGTAAGCGAGTGACAACTTCTTCAGAGTAAGCCCCAAAACGTAGAACTGCTCCAATTCCTTCATTCATTGTACAGTAAGCTGTATTTCCTTCTGATTTGTTTTCTACCACAAAAACTGGCATGTTAGCAGAAGTAATTCCGCCCATTGGTCCCACTGCATTGTGGTGGTGACAAGGAGAAAATTCGACTTCACCTGAGGCTAACATCTTGCGAGCATCCTCTTCATTATCAGCCCATTCTTCAAAAAGAACAGCTCCCACACAAGAACCTTGCATTGGATCAGTCATGTCTTCCCATTTAATTGGAGGACCTGCATGAAGTAACATTTTTTTATTTAAATCTGGAATCACTGATTTAGCAGGGACAACATCTAATAAGAAAGGTGCTGATTGAACCACTTTATCAATGACTGCTTGATTGGCTTCTTCTATTGTTTTAAAATTCATTTACGTTTCCTCCTATTTAGCGTTAAATTCAAATTGATTTAAGAAATACAAGACTTTTTGTAATTCTACGTTACCACCAGCAGATGGTCGCCATTCAAAATGAACCACTTCCCCTTTATTATCGACAATTGATTCTGTAAAACTTTGTAAGCCAATGTTGATAATTTTTGGTGTTTCTGAAATTAACTTAGCTAAACTTTCAGAGACTTCTGGTAATTCTTTTAATGTACTCGCTTCTTTTGCTTTCACTTCTTTTGGTTCAAAGATTAATTCACTACCTACGACACGAAGAGCAGTTTGTAAGGCTTGAACGTTATTCTCACAAACAATGACACCAATCTCTTCTAAAATAGCAATTTGATTGTCCATGTTTTGACGGTCTTCATCTGTTCCAACAACAACGGACACAAAAGTAACATCACTCGCTGCTTTTGCTTCAACAATCGCTGGTTTCAAGGCACTTGCCATATCTTCATGAGCACCATAACCAAGAACCACATCAAATACTACAACGGCAGTTTCAGGTTGGTTTACAACGGATTTGATTTTCTCAATACGGATTTCAGGATCAATCATTGGATGTGGTTTCCCTTTGGTATACATATCATCCCCTAAATCAATCACTTCATGAAGGTCTGATTTTAACGTGTAACCTTCTGATGTGTTCTCTTTTGATAACTTAAGGGCATCACTTAATAAAAAGGCCGCTTCATAAGCTAACGTACCACCTGAATAATAACCTTTGATTCCTTCAGACTCACTCAATGAAACTTCTTTAGCAGGAAGAGGAGCGTAAACAACTTCTTCTTTGTTCATTAATTTTGTTCCAAGTTGAGCGGCTTCTTCTAAGGTATACGCATGGTATAACCCTTCTTCATGAGCCACAGGTTTTGAACCTAGGAATAATGTAACAACTGGTTTCTCAACTTTTCTTAACACATCTAAAACACGTGCTTCGATTTCTTTTGCTGGTGGTTTTGAAATAACCACAATGACTTCTGTATCTGGATCGTTGTTAAGAGCCACAATACTATCAATCATTGAAACAGCTCCAACAGCCGTTGATAAATCTCGTCCACCTGTTCCAATAGCATTCGTCACACCTTGTCCATAACGGTGAATTAAAGTTGTTACTTCTTGAATACCAGTTCCAGAAGCACCGATAATGCCGATTTTTCCTTTACGATTGTTGTTAGTAAACGCAAGTGGCAAGCTATGAATCACGCCTGTTCCACAATCTGGTCCCATTACTATTAAGCCTTTTTCATGAGCTTTCGCTTTTAACCTGGCTTCTTCTTTAATCGGCACATTGTCACTAAAAACAAAAGCGTGTAAACCATTATCAATTGCTTTTTCAATTTCTAAAGCAGCATATTCACCTGGAATTGAGATTAAAGCAACATTGGCGTCTGGTGCTTTTTTCAAAGCTTTTTCCCATGAATTGATTTTCTCTTCAACAGCACCACCGCCGTCATTTGTACTACTCAACTCTGTTTCAATCATGTTTAAGACGTTTTCTTTGTCGTCTTCTGATGCTACTTCAAGCATCACAATCATGTCGTTACTTGTTGCTTCATCTAATTCTGGTGTGTCAAAGCCACTTGCTCTAAAGATATCAATATTTGAAGGTGTTCCCATCATGATTGACACTCTTTCAACTTCTGCTAATTGATTTAATTTACTTGTTAAAAGCATCAAAACAACAGAGTCTTGATAACTATTTTTCATTATTATTGTTTGAAGCATATTGTTCTCCCCTTTTTTCTTTCAAAAATTATTTCTCAGTTTCTGCAAAAGCATCAGAATGATCGTAACGGTCAAAATGAACCGCATCACTGACTAAGTAATCATAAATACTTTTGGCAACAGGAACACCACTGGTTTCGTGTTCTTGCTGGCGAATTTCTGAAAGCTCCCCTGGATAGTAAACTTGATCAAATCCTGGTGCGGCTTTATTATCATGTAATTCTTGAATCATTTGAGATAAATTTTGTTTGAATTGATCTAATTCTGTGAAATAACTTGGATTAATCAAGATAAATAATTGCCCCAAATCACGACCCTTAGATAAATCCGAATACATTGATGAGACGTGTTGTCCAAATGGCAATCCTAATAATGATCCTGATAAAATATCAACCATCATCATAAGTCCATATCCTTTAGGACCAGAAATTGGTAATAAGCCATTTACCTTATTGGCATCTGTTGTGGCTTCTCCGTTTTCATCGACCGCCCAAGTATTAGGAATTGGCATGTTTTTACTGCGAGCATCTAAAATTTTTCCCCATGCTTGAACCGTTGTTGCCATATCAAAAATAATTGGTCGCGCATCGTTGGTCGGTGCACTAAAAGCAATCGGATTAGTCCCAAAATAAGGCTTAGTTCCACCAAAAGGCACTGCCATTGGATCCGACTGACAAACAGCTAATGCCACAAGATCATTTTGAGCGGCTAAATCAACGTAGTAAGATAACATCCCGCTATGTCCCATTTTAGAAACACCAACGATCGCAACTCCAGTTTCTTTTGCCATCTCAATGCCGTAACCTAAAGCTTCTTTAGCAGCAACGTGACCGATGGCATTATCAGCATGAAATACTCCCGTACTTGGTCCCGTTTTCTCAAATCTGAATGCTGGATCAATGGTTGTTCCACCTTTTGCGATTCGCTCAGCATAGTACTCCACACGAACTGTTCCGTGAGAATGCACCCCTCTTAAATCAGCATAAGTTAAATGATTCGCCACTTCTTTAGCGTGTGATTCTTTTAAGCCTGCTTTTTCAAGTTTCGTTTGCATTAAACTTTGTAGTTCTTCTTTATTTAAATAAACTAATTCTTCACTCATTGACTGACTCCTTCTATTCTTTATAGTTCCACATCACGATTACAATCTTTAGAATAAAGGTAAGTTAAGGCTCCCTTACGTCCAACTGAATAACCAGCTTGTAGATTGTAAGCTCCCATAAAGACATAATCCCCCTCACGAACTGGAAGCCAGTGATTATCTAGGTTATAAAGACCTTCACCTTCTAGCATTAAAGCACCATGTTCTTGATAGTGCGTTTCAATATAGCCATGAGAAGCGCCAGTTTCAAACTTTAAAATATGGAAGTTCATATCAAAGTTTAAGTCAGTTGGTAATAAATCCTTCAAACCAACATCTGTCATGCCTTCATAGTCCTGGTAATCCATTTCATTTGTATTCCCTGTTACTGGATAAGGGGCATAACCTTCTGCTTCTTGGTAACGTTTTTTATAAAGGAACGTTTCTGTTTTCTCATTTGATTTATTTTCAAATTTTAAGCTTTCTGTTGGTGGGCAATACGCATAACCACCTGTTGTTAATTCATAGGTTTCTGCACCGATTGTGACAGTTAATTCACCTTCTAAACAATAGATAAACGTTTCAATTCCGTTGCCGCCAAAACCTTTTTTATTGCCACCACCTGGTAAGACACGGCATAAATAATCAACAAAAGCCGCTCCTAACTTTGGTGTCGCTAAAATAGTCATTTCACAGTTTTCGAAATTTGGTAACACATTTTTAACCAATCCTTGTGGTGGAATCAAGGCAAAATTGCCTCTTTCCACGATTGATCTTGATGCTAATAAATCATTTGGATAACCTAATTCATTTGTACGATAACCCATTACTAATACCTCTTTCTATTTTCTATTCTTCGTAAGCCAATTTATATAGTGAAGCTATTAACGCTTTAATCCCTTCAACTAAATCTTCTGTTTTTGTTGCTTCTGCTGGATTATGACTAATACCCCCAACACTTGGTACAAATAACATCGCTGTTGGTACTTGTGGTGCAAATATTTGCGAGTCGTGACCAGCACCACTGTGCATCGTTGTATAATTCAAGCTTTTTTCCTGACAAGCTTCTTCTAATATTTTTACTATTTTTTCAGACATTGGTACTGGCTTTTCATCCATCCAATTATCAATATCTATTTCCAGTTCTAAATCCTTTGCTATTTTTCTAAATAAACTTTCCATTTCCTTTGTAAAATCACCAAGTACCTGGCCATCTGTATGACGACAATCCATGGTAAAGAACGTTTCTCCCGGCACAACGTTTACTGTATTGGGTTTCACATCAATATGTCCAAACGTTAAAACTAAGGGATCGCCCAGTTCTTTCGCTTGATCAATACTTTCAGAAATCATTTTACTCATTCCATAAACCGTATCATGTCTGAAGCCCATTGGTGTTGTCCCTGCATGATTTGCTTGACCTTTCAGCGTGATATCATACCTTTTTTGTCCAACAATACTATTAACCACAGCGACCTGTTTTCCAGTTTTTTCAAGGACATTACCTTGTTCAATATGAATTTCAACAAACGCTTTGATATCTTCTCTAATTTTTTCATTTTCATCTCTAAAATTAAACCCAGCTTGATTCATCGCATCTTTAAATAAAATTCCTTTTGTGTCTTCTGCATAAAGAACATCATTTTTATCTGCTAAACCGAATATGTTTTTACTACCCCAAAATGCGTAAGGGAATCGACTGCCTTCTTCTTCTGCCATAGCAACTACTTCTAAGTTTCTAAGTGGTTGACCATACTGCTCTTTTAACATTTTAATAGCTAAATAAGAGGCTATTATACCAAATTGACCATCTAACGCCCCACCATTTACAACAGTGTCAACATGAGATCCTGTCATAATAGTTTCTTTAGGGTATTTAGATCCTTCTAATTTACCAAATAAATTCCCTACACTATCAAATGAAGCGGATAATCCTGTTTCCTCAAATTTATTTTTCAAGCTGTTTTGAGCTTCAATCCAAGCTAAATCATACAACAATCTTGTTGTTCCACCTTTTGGATCCAGTCCGATAGAAGATAACCAATTCACATGTTTTTCTATCTCTTTGTACAAATCTGTCAACACGAACACATCCTTAATCGTTTATATATTAAAATTGTAAGCCTTTACTAACATTCTTTCATTGGTCATCTTCACAAATTGTACTTCCATTTTGTGCACTTCAACCAACTCAGATAAATATTAACTAATTACAGTTTTTTCTTTTGATTTATTCGTTACAAAAAAGATCGTTGTTCCAATAATTAGAATGACAATCGCTATATAGAAGGCATTAATTTTAGAACCAGTTGCATCTGAAATTACACCTGTCAAAGAGGGTGCAATCACTGAAGAGCTCATGCCTAAAAAATTAAATACTCCCAGTGTTGTTGCTAAACCTTTTCTTGGTATTTGCTCTCCTAACCAAGAAATAATAATCGGCTCTACCACTACTTTCCCAAAAAAACCATATAATACTAAGCCTAGCATCAACATATTTTTATTAGTAGACATAACAGCTAAATACAAGGATGCTGTCGCTACAATTTCAAGAAATACAGCAATTTCAACCTTTTTATTAACATGTTTATCTGCTATTCGACTAAATATTAAGGCACCTGGTACTGAAGTAACAAAAATCAATGAGGAAGCCAAACCAATCGTCGCTCCTTCAAAACCTCTTTCTGTTTCCAAAAAATTAGGTAACCATGTATTCACTAAATAATAAGCATAACAAGTAGCAAAATAGATTGAATAAGCTCCTATCATTTTGGGTATAAATAACCTTTTCAGTGTTACTTTCTTTTCTATATCTCCACTAATTACAGTATCCTCTTGTTTTTTAGGTTGCTCTTTTTTAATAAAAACAAAAAATACAACTGTCATCAATAAAATTGTAACAAATGACGTCCACTCTACATATTGCCAAGGAAGTCCCAATTGAGATACAAAATAACTGGAGGCTATCATACCAATACCACTACCTATTGCTGTTCCACAATTTACAACAGCTGTTGCAACACTTCGATATTTAAGAGGTACATATTCATTAGTTAAAGAAAAAGCAACACCATAAAAAGTACCGCTACCTATTCCTGCTAAAACATTTCCTACATACATCATTTCCAAACTTTTAGAAGATGCTAAAATTAATGTCCCAACTGCAAACAATAAAAAGCCAGGAATTAATACTGTTTTCTTTCCATACTTATCAACTAAAATCCCCGAAGGAATTTGCATTAATACATAGCCCAAGAAGTAAAAACTTGAAATAGCTCCTATTTTTGCATCACCTACTCCACCAAAAAAGTCACTTAATTGTGGATAAATAGGTGTTAACGCCGTTCGATTTAACCAAACAACAATCCATCCAAAAGTTAAAACGATGACTATTTGTTTCCAATAATTATTCTTTAGTTTCTCATTCACATTATCTCTCCTCATTACTATCATTGCTTATCTTATTAATTATAGTGTGTTTTTTCCTCATTTTCATTAGCTGATTTTTGCAAAGTTGATAGCTTCTTTGGTCAAAATGAACGAAAATTCATATTAAATGAATAAAAAGAAGCTGGCGACACGTTCAGCTTCTCTTCTTAGTTATTATTTTTTTATGAACACACCAACGGCATCTTCAGAAACACCTGTTTCTTTAGAATAGATTGTTTGACCTCTTAAAACAGTCTTAACAACTTGCGCTCCAATTTCACGACCAATATAAGGACTAATTTTATTTAAATATTCTAGATCCTCTGCTTTTAACACATAAGAGTCATTAGGCGAAATGAATACAAAATCTGCATCTTTTCCAATAGAGATACTTCCTTTTGAGTTTAAGCCAAATCTTTCAGCTGGATTCGTTGCAATCATCTCAGCGAATTTTTTTAATGACATACCACGTTTTTGGACACCTTCATCAAATAATACATCCACATTATTTTGAACCCCTGGAATGCCTCCCCAAGCTTCAAAAGCATTTTCTTTATCCTTTAAATCTGGTGTACAAGGAGAATGGTCAGATGTCACAAATGAAATTTCACCTGTCATTACTTTTTCCCACAAACCATTTTGAACTGCTTTATCTCTAATTGGTGGTGAACATTTAACAATCGGTCCAATACTATCTAACTCGTTAGTTTCAAAATATAGGTAATGTGTACATGTCTCACACGTAACATCCACACCTTCTTGACGAGCTTTTGTCACTTCATCCACACCTTCTGGACAAGCCACATGACAAATATGAATGCGACAACCCGTTTCTTTAGCTAACAGAATAGCTCGGCGTATTGGTTCGACTTCTGTAAAAACTGGTCTTGTTTCAACATATGCTTTTAACGTTGTTTCACCATTTTGATAGGCTATTTCACCTAGTTTATCTGTGATTCCTGCATTTTCAGCGTGAATCGCGAGAACTTTACCCGTTTTAGCAATTTGTTTCATTCCTTCATAAAGTGAATAATCATCCACATTCATAAAGTCGCCTTCAATCGTCCGATCCCCACAAGTTGCCATAAAGGCCTTATACGCTGCAACACCTCCGTCATTTAATTCTTGAATCCCACCATCTAAATTATATGGCACCAAACCACCAAATGATCCCACATCTGACATTAACTTACCTTCGCCCGCAGCGAACTTAATTTCTAGTGATTCTTTATTCACTGTTGCTGGTACCTGATTTAACGGCATCTCCATAAACGAAGTTACACCACCTTTAGCACAAGATCTCGTTCCTGTCACATAACCTTCCCAGAAATCACGGAATCCACCTCCTGGATCAGTAATATGAACATGAGCATCTACCATACCTGGACTAACGATTAACCCTTTCGCATCTATCACTTCTTTAGATTCACCTAAATTTTCTCCAATTGCTACAATTTTACCATCTGTTACCGCGACTTCAGTAGTAACTTCACCCTCATTAAGAATAACTAAACCATTTTTTATCAATAAATCAAAACTCATACTAATTTCCTCCTAAATTGAATTTATTTTAATTTTTTTAATCCTAAATATATGATAAATGATAAGCCAGCCCCAACAATAAATGACAGGCTAGAAATAATACTTAAACTCGGTATAAATTGTCCTAACATTGAAACAATTAATGCAATGATAGTTGCTATGTACGCTTCTTTATTAATTCCTTTGTATTGATTGTCTTTATTATCTTTGATTGGATCCATATAAAGTTCATTTAAATCTATTTCCTCTTTAAGGATAAAGAAATATTGAGCTAACATAACACCTGCCACAGGTCCTAATACTGCCCCGATCATATTTAAGAAAGCAAAAATACTATCCGAATTTTCCATTAACTTCCAAGGCATAATAATATAACTTATTACTGCCGCAATAATAACACCTTTACGATAGTTAATTTTCTTTGGAAAAAGAGCTGATAATTGATAGGCTGCTGGTACTATATTACCTGTTGCATTGGTTGAAATCGTTGTCATTAATAAAACAATAATCGCTAATAACATTGCTGGTAAATTATCCCATTTATCTACAATATTTAACACATTCCACTCTTGTACACCATAATGAATAGAGCCACCAATCAAAATTGAAATACTTGAAAAAGCGAAAATTGCATACCCCACTAACATGCTTGCTGTTTGACCAATTCTTTGATCTTTTGTTGATTTTGCATTTTGAGTAAAATCAGATACACTAGAACCTGGTCCTGCCCAAACTGCTAGAACAGAATTAATAATCATAAAATAAACTAGAATTGGAGAATGGTTTTGAACTTGATTTCCCGTTGGTGTAAAATTTAAAATATTTCCAATTCCTCCACCCACGTTAATTGCCCAAATGGTCATTCCTATAAAAACAACGTAAATCAAAGGATTTAAAATTGCTGTGAATTTATTTAACGCTGCTCCGCCACCTAATCCTATTAAGAGATTTATTGCCCAAAAAATAGTGAAAGCAATTAAACCAGGTAAACTAATACCAAAAAAATTAAAGTCACCACCAAGCACTAAAAATCCAGGCCATAATTTTCCTATTAAAATGAGCAATGCTAATGATGCTGTATAATTCTGTAACCCAAACCAAGCAATTGCTGCCACTCCACCCCTTAGGAATCCAGGTAATTTTGCACCAACATCTCCGTAAACTGATCTTAAGTGCATTGAGAAAGGAATTCCATATTTAGAACCGGCCTTACCATTTAAAACCATTAATGCTGAAACGGCTAGTCCACTAATTATTAAAGCAATCATTATATTAATCGGTGAAAGGCCTAAAAATAGAAAACCTCCTACTGCAGTATAATTAGGGATATTATGAATAGAGCCCATCCATAAAGTAAAGTAATTCTTAGCACTCATATTCCTTTTATCTTCAGTTTTTGGTAATAAATCTTCATTATATCCTCTCTCTCGGATCAAATCTACTTGTTCCCTCGTTACCGATATATCTTTGTTCGACATCGGAATATCCCCTGATTCGCTTCCATATTGCCCTCCTTAGATGTTATATCAGCTGCTGATATCCTTATATTACACAAAGTGTAAAACGGTTACATTGTCTCAATTTTACAATTTCCAGTTTTTGTTTGTGCATTTTAAACAACTCTCTTATTAACTCTACACTCTAATATACATAAGAGTTAATAAACTTTCATTTCAAACGTTTGTCATTTTAATTTCTATTTTGTCTATTTAATACAACCAGATTTTTTTGTGAAACACAAAAAAGCGAAGAGATTCTCATCTCTTCGCTTTAAAATAGATTTATTCAGTTATTAAGCCCAGTTACCATTTCTAAAAATAGGAATGATTGTGCCGTCTTCTTTGATTCCATCAACGTTCATTTTGTCAGAACCAATCATGAAATCCACATGGTTTTGACTTCTATTCAAGCCGATTTCTTCTAATTGTTTTTCATCCATCTCAACACCATCTTTAATGTTGAAGGCATAACCATTACCAATAGCTAAGTGGTTAGAAGCATTTTCATCAAATAAAGTATTGTAGAATGTAATACCTGATTGAGAAATTGGTGAAGGATCCGGAACAAGTGCTACTTCACCTAATCGCTTAGAACCTGGGTCCATATTGATTAAATGATTTAGAACGTCTTCCCCTTCTTTAGCTGTTGCTTTAACAATTTCGCCGTTTGCAAAATGGAATACCATATCGATTAACGTTGTTCCACCATAACTTAATGGTTTTGTACTTGTCACATAACCATCAGCCACGCGGCAATCAGGAGCTGTGAAGACTTCTTCTGTTGGCATATTTGCCATGAATTCTTCACCTGACGCGTTAATACTTCTAGCGCTGTCCCAAACATGATTTTTAGGCAATCCTACGGTTAAATCAGTTCCCGGAGCAGTGTAGTGAAGTTTTGTAAATTGCTCCTTATTTAACATATCTGCTTTTTCTCTAAGTAAGGCTTCATGTTCTTGCCAAGCTTGAACTGGTGAATCAGCATACACTTTTGTGGCTTTAAAGATTGCATCCCATAAAGCATCCACTTGTTCTTCTTCTGTTGCTAATTCTGGGAAGACTTTTTTCGCCCATTCAACCCCACCAGCAGCAACCACTGTCCAGCTAATTTTATTTGATTGACCTGCTTGTCTTAAATTAAACAATAATTTGCGGTCAAATTTTTGATACAAACCAACACGTTCACTTGGTACACCTGAAAGCGCATCTGGATTAGCTGAAACAACACTGATTCTTGATGCTTTTTTGTCTACCCAGTCTTGCACTTCTGCTAACTGATAGTCAGTAACTGTTTCTAAGGCAACAGCTTCTTTATGAGCCACTGTTTCTTTTAAGATTTCATCATCATTCCATCGAACTATTACTTCTTTAGCGCCCATTGCATAAGCTTTTTTAGTAATCAAACGAGCAAGTGGTGCTTGTGTCACTGAGATTTCTAAAATAACGCTGTGATTGCCACTAACATTCACACCGGTTTTAACAATTAATTCAGCATATTTGTCTAAGTAATGATTAAAATTTTCCATCTTTAAAGACTCCTTTAATAATTTTTATTTGATATTATTTTTCTTTTCATATCTACTATACATGAAATATGCTAATAGACCAAAGAAGATTGGACCCATGATTGAGAAGATTGTTTCTTTCAAGTTTCCATTCATCGCTGGGTTGATAATTGTAAAGACATTAGCAAAACCAACCACGAAAGTTACACTAAATACAGCAATTTTGTAGAACGATTTTGATTTATATATCTCAAATGGTTTATGAATATTTTCTTTTTTCTTAAATCCTAAGAAAGCTAAAGCTAAGAACATATAAGGAACGGTCATTGATACGTTAGTCATAGCTACTAAAATTTTGAAGAACTCAGTTGCACCTTCACCACCAAATGAAACTAAAAAGATAATTCCAATAACGATAGCTGCTTGTACCCACATTGCAACAATTGGCATACCATTTTCTCTTTTGCTGAAAGATTTAGGCCAAACTTCTTTTGGTGTTCCTTCAATCAATTGTTTTAATGGTGAGAAGATTAAGGTAAAGAATGCACCAGTTAAAGCTAAGAACATAGAAAGACCCATATAACGAGAAACCCACATTCCTATTGTTACAGCAGTAGCATCTGATAAATTAAGGGCTAACCCTAATTGATATCCCATGTTGTTCATGGCAACATACGCCACGTTACCTAATGTGATATCTGCTTTTGAAAACTGAGTGAAAGCAAATGTCCAGTTAGTAAATGCCCCCATAATAAAGATACCCACAGCGTAACCAACTGCGATAATAATTGCTGAAATAGTTACACCTTTAGGGAAAGTTACTTCGGCATTTTCTGTTTCATCCACTAAGCCACCCACAACTTCTAAACCACCGTAAGCAAAAATAGCAAATACTAAGAAACTAAATACCGAGATAAGTGATGTATAATCTGCATTTGGTGAATGAGTGAAGGCTGCCGCTGTTAATGGTTCAGCCATTTGACCTTTGTTAAGGCCTAAAATTAATAGACCACCTAAAATTAAGACCACATTAATTAAGGCAACTGCTGTCCCACCGATTGATGTTACTTTTTTAATTTTGTCTAAACCTTTAGATGAAACGAAGGTGATTAAAAGAATCCAAGCAATTCCTAAAAGTCCTAAACTTTGTACACCGTTTAATCCAAAAAAGCTCATTGTTTGTGTCTTATCAACACCAAAAATCCCGTTTGATAAAGGAATCCAAATCCCTGTACCAACGTTTACCATCCATACGATATATGAAGCATACCACATGAATGTTCCAACAAAAGCATACTTAGGATTGACTGATTCAGCCATCCAAGAGTAGATACCACCCTTACTATCTTTGAACGCTGCCCCAAATTCTGATAGCATAAACGCAAATGGTAAGAAGAATGTTACTGCTGCAAGAATGTACCAAATGATTGAGCCATAACCCATTAAGTAATAGGCTCTAATAATGTTGGTAAAACCGAATACTGATGTAAAGATCATGAGAATAAGTGCTTTTAGTGTTAACTTCTGTTTTTTCTCCACTTGTACCGCTCCTTTTAATTTAGTTATATAGCACACTAAATATAACACGCTTTCACGATTTAATTATTTAACATTAAAATGAAATAATCTATATTAAACCAACATCTTACGTAACTTTAATCATCCTTTCACAATGTAAGCGTTTTTTGTCATAATCTTCTCCTTTTGTCTTTTAATTTATTAAAACTACGATAGATATAAAAAAACAAGACTGACATTTTAATCAATCTTGTTTTTAATTAAAAGTTCTAATAACTTTTCTCTTTCTGCAACATCATATTTGGCTAATATTTCCGTTATTTCTTCTAAATCTTGTTTGAGCTCTATATCTTTCTGATCTTCAACAATATAATCGCTTAATCCTTCTCTCATAAATGGATGAATCCCATTTAGAAAACTTTCTGATAATCCGTATTCTTCGACAGTTTTTAATAAGTGAAGATAGACTTCTTTTTGAATCCACTTGCCCATTCCTCTATTACCAAATGCGAGCAATTTTTTTTCTCGATCTTTTCCTGATTGACTTAAGATTTCATATAACTCTTCAAAATAAGTCGTAGGTAACTTCGGTTCACTGACGCCTGAAGCCATTTGTTTTTGAATTTGAAGAGACCAAATAGAAACTCGATCAAACAAGCTTTTTTGTTGAATATTAGATAGTAGGTTTCTTTTAAACTCTTTTAAATTTGATTCGTTTATTGTCTCCTGAGGCATTTCAATACTCGCTTTTTGTAACTCTTTGATTTCTTTTATTAGTAACTGATAATCAGAAAAATAAATCGGCATATCAGCTTCTTTAAAAGCTCCAATTCGTTGAGCTAAAGAATAGTTAATCGCAAATGGTTGTTTTACTTGCTGATTTTTATAAAGGTACAAGGCGTAGTTTTCCCACAATTCTCTTGGAAACTCGATTCCTTTTCTCTTTAACCATAACAATTCGTCTAAGCCAAAATCTACATTACTTAAACGATCCACTATTTCTTTAGCAACTTGCTGAGGGATATTTAAATGATCTTTAAAATGCTGAATGCCTAATCCCATCTTCTTGCCTGTTTCCTTTGATTTAACAATATATTGATACTTTAATCTGCGACCACACTGACAATATAATTGCTTTTCTTTTTGATGCGTCTCAGGGTAGCGCTCATCAATTCTTAAATCAACAAATTCCCAATCAGAAGCACTCAAATAACTGTCTTTAATAAACTCAGACCTAATTAAATATTTTCGATGTTCATCAATTAATGCTCGTTGGACCTTTGTTAATTTTGAATAGATTTCTGATCGTTCTTTCATTGTTAACGGCCTAAAGTCAACTAAGCCATATTCTTCACTAACTTGGGGTATTTCTGCTTTTTTATTTTTTTTATCCATACTAATACGTCCTTATCTGGCCTTTTTTATACGCGGTTCTCTTGTTTTGTGTTATATTTCATAAGCAAAATTTTTGTATTTCATTATGAATCTCGTTATGATGTACTCAATAAAAGATAGGTGGTTATAAAATGAAAATTGAATTTTTTCATGATGTCATTTGTAGCTTTTGTTTTCCCATGTCTTACCGTATGCGTCAGATTAAGGAAAGATATCCTAACGTTGAAATCATCCACCGCTCCTTTGCTTTAGCATGGGAAAGTAAGGATTTGGCTCAACAATTTGGAACAAGAGACAATGCCAAAATTGAAATACTGAAACACTGGGAACATGCCAACGAAAACGACGACTTACATCGTTTTAATATATCAGGAATGAAAGATACTCCTTTCCAATTTCCAACATCTAAACCAGGACTTTTGGCTGCGGCTGTGGCTAAAGAAATCGCTGGAGATGAGGCTTACTGGAATGTCTTTGATAAGCTTCAAGAAAAATTATTTGTAGAAAATAAAAATATAGAAGATCCTGAGGTTATTAAAGAAATTATCCAAAAAGAAGGAATTGATATAGCGACCTTTGAAGAGCTTTTCAATTCTGAAAAAACGATTGAAGCCATTAATAATGACCTTAAATTAGCCCAAAACTATAATATTCACGGCGCTCCTTTTCTTGTCATTAATGGAAAATACGGTATTAATGGTGCCCAATCTCTTGAAGTTATTCAAGAAACGATTGAAAAAATTGCCGAACAAGATCATGAACCTTTGATACTTGTAGAAAATGGTAGCACTTGCTCCCTTGATGCAAATGGAACCTGGGTCTGCGAATAACACATGAAAACCAGAATTAAATCGTTTTGATTTAATTCTGGTTATTTTTTAATTTAAAATCAACTGGTAAGCTTTTCTCTCACCATCTGGACAAGGTAAAACAATGTTTCCTTGATAAGAAAAACCAGATCGATCAATTACTTTTTGCATCCCTAAATTTAAGGGATGAGTATCCACTCTTAAATCTGAATGTCCTAGCATTTTTGAAAAAGAGATCAAATGCCCTAAAAAGAATTGGGACATTCCCTTTTGCTTGATTGATGTGGTGATAACAAACCGATGAATAGAAACATAATCAACGCCACCAAGCCATGAAGCATCTGTTATATCAGCATAGCCATCTTGCTCACCTGTAGTAATGGTTCCATAACCTACAATTTGATCAACTTCGATTAAAACATATCCTTCACCAATTCGAAGATCTTCTGTAAGAACTTCTTTATTTGGACCTTCATCATTGCGCCACTGGGGAACATTATTCTTAGCAAGTGTTTCTCTCCCATTTTGTACAACATTTAATATATCTTCTAAATCACTTATTTCGGCTTTTCTAACATAATATAACATATATTTCCTCCCTTTTACTTCTTTTTTTGTAAGTCTAATTCTAATGCTTTACAAATTAATTGTAAAATTATATGCTAAGACCATTAATAGGAGGTGATTGAGATGATACCGTCATCTTTAATCTTGACTCAAGGTAATTTTTATTAAAGATACTTTGAGCAACAACTTAAGATAAGTAGTTTGTTTTCCTCAGAGTATCTCAAACTCATGAGAAAGAAGGAAAAAACATGCTACAACCATATGAATATAACTATATTAAAGGACAAATCAGCCATCTGATTAATGTTTATAAAACAGTAAATGATAAAAGCGTCATTTTGACTATTCAAGAAACGGTGACTCAAAATATATCACCCTTCTTAGAGGAAGCTTTTTTGGCAGAAATTCAACCTATCTATCTAGATAAAACGTTAACTAACGCTAAAGCTGTTTCTCTATTTGAAACAATTGAAGCACAGATTTTACCTTTTAAGGAAGTTTCTGATAAGCAAATCGAGAAAGTCTTTCGAAAAGTTAAAAAAATCAAATATCCTAAATGGGATAGTATTAATTTAAAAGCAATAAATTACCTTGCTTGGGACGATATAGGCACCCAAAGAAAATATATTACCTTTTACCATGAGGAGCGTCTAACTGGTTGTTACGGTGTTATGTCCACAGACGTGATCAAAAACGTGTGTGCCATTTGCCATAAAATAGATAATGTTGCTATGTTTTTAACCACAACCCGAGTCGCTGGTGATGGTACTTATACTAAAAAAGGAAATTATATTTGTAAAGACAGCCAAAAATGTAACCAACAAATGGAAGACTTAGATCATTTACATGATTTCTACCACACAGTTACTAAATAGGAAGGAATGATTTTTTGATCCGCCAAACACATTCTAAAGATTATGAAACTATTTCAAAATTGACCATTGCAGCCTTTAAGACCACTGAATTTGGTTACCAAGGCGAAGCAGAATTAATCGAAAAGATTAGAAATGAAAAAGATTACGATACTGCTTATGAGCTTGTCGCACTAACAGATGAAAAAATCCTTGGACACGGACTATTAAGCCGTTGTTATATCGAGGATGACTCGACTCAACTAGCTGGACTCTCCTTAGCACCTTTGTCAGTGGATCCAGACTATCAAAAACAAGGGATTGGTTCAAAATTAATGCTATCCCTTGAAAAAGCAGCTAGCGAAAATGGTGAACCATTTATCGTTATTCTTGGACATCCTGAATACTATTCAAAATTCGGCTACACCCCAGCAAGCAACTTCAATGTCAAAGCACCGTTTGACGTTCCAGATGAATTCTTTATGATAAAAGAATTACAGAAAGACAGTCTGAATAATGTTTACGGTACAGTAAAGTATTCAAAAGCGTTTGAATAGAGTGAATTAAAAAGCGTTTTGCTCCAAGCATCTGGAGCAAATTAAAAATCATCAGATCCTTTTATTGGATCTGATGATTTTTTTAATTTATCTCATTTTTCTCCATTTTCTTTTCATATCTTCTAAACGTTAGTAGTGCTAGAATACTAAAAACGATTGGTCCTAAAATAGAAAAGAATGTTTCATCATACCTTCCGTGAAGTGCAGGTTCAATAATTGTAAAGACATTAGCAAATCCAATCACGAAAGTTACCATTGCCACAACATATTTGTAACCATTTTTTGATTTAAACATAATGAAAGGTTTTTCGATTTCTTCTTTCTTCTTAAAGCCATAAAAAGCAATCACGATGAACATATAAGGAATACTTACCGCGACATTTGTCATCGATATAATAATTTCAAAAAATTCTTTCGCACCTTTTCCACCAAATGAGACAAATAAAATAATGACAATCACGACAAAAGCTTGAACATACATGGCGTGAACAGGTAAACCATTTTTAGTTTTTGTCCATTTTTTAGGCCAAATTTCTTTAGGTGTTCCCTCAATTAATTGTTTTAAAGGAGAAAAAGCTAAAGTAAAGAATGAACCTGTTAAAGCTAAGAACATTGAAATTCCAATGTATCTTCCCATCCAAACACCAATTTGAATCGCAACACTGTCAGATAAATTTAAGGCTAAACCTAATTGATATCCCATATTATTCATAGCCACATATGCTACATTACCTAGAGTAATATCTGCTGCTGAAAATTCTGTAAAAGCAAATGACCAATTCGTAAAAATTCCCATAATGAAAATTCCTACAGCATATCCCACTGCAATCACAATCGCTGATAATTTGATACCCTTAGGAAAATTAACCACAGCATCTTCCGTTTCATCCACTAATCCACCAATGATTTCCAAACCACCATAGGCAAAAATTGCAAATACTAAGAAACTAAAGACTGAAATAATTGATCCATAATCAGGATTGGGTGACTTAACAAAACTTGCTACAGTCACTGGTTCCGCCATTTGACCTTTATTTAAAACTAATATAAATATTCCGACTAAAATTAAAACGACATTTAATAGGGCAACTGCTACCCCACCAACATTGGTAATTTTTTCAATTTTATCAAGTCCTTTACTGGATACAACCGTAATAAACAAAATCCATATTGCTCCGAGTAACCCTAATGTCTGCACACTATCGAGACCTAAAAATGACCATTGCTGGGTTTTATCAACTCCAAAGATTCCGTTAGATAAAGGAATCCAAATTGATATCCCTGTACTTACCATCCAAATAATATTAGAGGCGTACCACATAACTGTTCCCACAAATGAAAACTTCGGATTAACCGAAACTGCCATCCAGGAATAAATCCCACCCTTTTCATCTTTGAATGCTGCCCCAAACTCAGATAGCATAAAAGCAAACGGTAGAAAGAAAGTCACTGCTGCTAAAACATACCAAATGATTGATGCATACCCCATCAAGTAATAAGCTCTAACAATATTGGCAAAACCAAATACTGAGGTAAAAATCATTAATATGAGAGCTGTTAACGACAGTTTCTTTTTGTTACTCTGTTCTTCGTCCATTGACTATAAACTCCTTAGAAAATTCTATTTGAATACTTATACAGTTTAATTTAAATATGTGAATAAAACACGGTTGTGATACAATTTTCCTTTTATTCTAATCTTAATTTTAGATGTTCCTCATTAAAATATTCATCTGACATTTTGAATGAGAGATGAATGGCAAAAAAAGAAGCTGACAAGTGTCAACTTCTTTTTGAGTTTAGATTTTGATAGTTCTTCCAGTTGCTCGGAGCTAAACGCCCTTTTCACCATTCTATTTCGTAAAGTTATCGAAATATCCTTGGATATAAACGATTGGTGTTCCTTTGTCGCCGCTTCCTGATGTTAAGTCAGCTAGTGAACCGATTAAGTCAGTTAATTGACGAGGTGTTGTTCCTTGGGCTTCCATTGAGCCTGTTAAATCTTCGTCTTTTTCATTGATATGTTTCTTGATGGCTGCTTCTAAATCAGCACCACGTAAATCTGAGAAGTTGTTATCAGCTAAGTATTTTAATTTAACTTCATTTGGTGTTCCTTCTAAGCCAGAAGTAAAGGCTGGCGAAACAACTGGATCAGCAAGTTCCCAAATTTTTCCAACTGGATCTTTGAAAGCTCCGTCCCCATAAACCATCACTTCAATTGTTTTACCTGTTTTTTCTTTGATTGTTTCTTGAATGGCTTCAACAACTGGTTGGCAATCTCTTGGGAATAATTTAATGCCTTCTTCAGTCGATTTGTTTGATCCTAGTAAACCATAATTTTCATTAAATCCACTACCATCAACAGAACTTGATAAAATATCATCTAAAGTGAAAACTTTTTCAGCCCCACTATTTTCTAAGATACGTTTTGTGCGGTAACGTGTATGGATGTCACATGTTAAAACATTTTTAGTGTAATCTAAAATTGTTTTAGGTTTTTGAGAGAAAATAACTTCACATTCGGCACCTTCAGCAGCGATTAATTCTTTGTAATATTCAATATAATCAACACCAGTAAAGGTATGCTTGTTATAACCAAATAACTCTCTAAATTGTTTTTCATCTAAAACATCAGTCCAAGGATTTACACCTTTTTCATCTAACGCATCTAAAGATACTAAGTGATTTCCCACTTCATCTGATGGATAGCTCATCATTAAAACGATTTTTTTAGATCCACGAGCAATTCCTTTTAAAATATTTGAAAAACGATTACGGCTGAAAATCGGGAAAATAACGCCCACTGTTGATTCACCGAATTTATTTGTGACATCTTTGGCAATTTGATCGATTGAAGCATAATTACCTTGCGCTCTTGCAACGATTGATTCCGTTACACAAACGATATCTTTTTCTTCAATACTAAATCCTTCTGCTTTTGATGCATTTAAGACGCTATCGACAACGATTGTTTCGATGCTATCCCCTTCATTAATAATCGGACAACGTAGCCCTCTAGTTATTGTTCCAACTGTGCGTTCCAATAGAAATCGCTCCTTCTTGCATAACCTGTATGCGTTTTAAAATTTTTCTACTCTTGTACTATACCGTGTTTCATGTTATAAGTAAAATTAATATCTACTATATGAGGTATAAGGAGGATTTATATGGTTAACAAACTAGATTTATATCGTGTTTTCTATGAAGTCGCGCAACACAGAAGTTTCTCAAAAGCTGCCAAAAGCCTTTATTTAACCCAACCAGCAGTCAGTCAAGCCATTGCCCAATTAGAACAAGAACTCTCCATTCGCTTATTTAACCGGAACCCACAAGGCGTCATTTTAACTGACGAAGGAAAATTACTTCATGATTATGTTTATTCTGCTCTGAATCTGCTTGACTCTGGTGAGAAAAAGATGGAAGAATTCAAGCTACTAAAAGGTGGAAAAATTGAAATTGGGGTTGGTGATACCATTTCTCGCTATTTCCTACTACCTTTTTTAGAGCACTTCCATCAAATTTACCCTGAAATTAGTTTTAAATTAGTTAACGGAACGACTTCCGAATTAATTGATATCCTAAAACAAGGTAAAATCGATATTGCCATTTGTAACTTTCCAATTGAAGATGACAAACTTGAGAAAATCCACTGTGCTGATGTGCAAGACACTTTTGTCTACGGTTCAAAATACGCGAAGAATTTTTTAGAACCTCAATCAATAGAAGATGTTTTAAAACATCCTATCATTTGTTTAGATCAAGACTCAATTTCACGGCGTTTTATTGATAGTTTTTTGAAGGAGAAAGAATTATCATTAAATCCTGAATTTGAATTAGGTTCTCATGATTTATTATTAGATTTTGCTAAAATTAATCTTGGCGTTGCCTGTGTTACAAAAGAGTTTTCAAAAGCTTATATTAAACAAGGAATTCTTCAAGAAGTGGATTTAATTGAGCAAATCCCTAAAAGAGCGATTGGTTTATGTTATTTAAAAAGCGTTTCACTCTCTTTAGCCTCGCAAAAATTCGTTCAAGTCATCATTAACAACAAAAACACATTGTAAACTCATAAAACTGATATAATAAAATAACTATTTAACTTTCGAACAAATTCATGTATAATAATTACATATAGATTATTTAAATTAAAAGGAGCGAATCTCATGAAAAAAAATTCATTACGCGTTTCAGCACTAGTCTTAGCTTGTGTCCCTTTATTGTTAGGTAGCACAACATTGGTTAATGCAGAAGAAACAACAAAAGATACAACTGAAACAGTTCTTAAAGCTGATGCAGCAGATGAAACTGTGAAAGAAGATGAAGTCACAGCAGCGGACAAAGATAAAGCTGATGAAGCGACGAAAAGTTTTAAACTAGGATTGAAAGACAGCCCTATTAAAACTAAAGAAGGTTCAAAAGGCGTTATCAACCTTGGAAAATTGAAAGACAAAGAATTAAAAGGTACATTTGAAACTGAGAAACCTGCTGACAAAGAAGACCTTGTTACCATTAACGAAAAAGGTGAATGGACTGCTTTAAAAGCTGGGAAAACAGATGTTAAACTTTTCTTTAAACCAGATACAGCTACAAAAGAATTTTTGAAGAAAGAATATCCTACTCAAACAATTGGCGATAAAATTCCAGTTGAAAATGTATCATTTGTGATTGATAAAAAAGATACTACGACTGTAACTCCAACTCCATTAGGATTAACGTTAACTCCAACTATTAAAGACAACAAAGGTAAAATTACACTCGACTATAATGGTGCTGCTTTAAATGCTGATTTTGATATTCTTGATTCAAAAGACGGAAAAATTAAATTAGCTAAAGATGGTTCATTTGAAGTTCTTGAAAATGGCGTTAAAGAAAAGAAATTTAATCAAGAAGTTAGCTTTAAATTAATCAAAGATAAAAACTTTGATGCAATCGCTAATTCAGATAAATTTAAAGGAAAAGAAATCAAATTAGACTACAAACAAAGTGTTAAAATCAATGCTTCAGATGTAAAAAAAGAAGAAAAAGTAATCAAAATTACTTTTAAACAAAAATCATTAGATGCTACATTTGACGGTTCTAAATGGTCTGGTCAAGGTAGATTACAAGCTATAGCTGATGGTAAAATCGATGTTACAGGTACTTTTGGAGCAATTAAAAATGATCCTTATCTTTCACTTAGTGATAAAGGTGATTGGGAACCTTTAAAACCTGGTTCTGGAGAATTCACTCCTGGATTTACTATTGATGATGCTTCTATGAAAAAACTTAATGCAGAGTATCCTAAAAATGAATTAAAAATTGTTTATTCTGAAGATAAAATCAAAGTAAACTTCGTGGATAAAACAAACACTGGTGGCAACACTGGTACTCCTGGTGGAAAAACTGCCAAAGATTATGTTCCAGTCAACAAATTACCTCAAACAGGTGAAGAAAAAATGAAATTTGCTGGTGTTATTGGTGCAGTAGTTATCGTAATCGCTGGTATTATCTTCTTCATGAAAAAGAAAAAAGGCTCTGACGATACAGAAGCTTAATATTTAAATAAAAAAACAGACATCTCCAGTTAAATGGAAATGTCTGTTTTTTTATTCCGGGGTCAAACGGCAGTTGCCTGGAGCTTAACGCCGTTTTCACCACTCTGATTAGTGAAAAACGATCTTACTTCTTTCATAGAAGTGCTCTTCTTCTTCCCCTAAAACATTGGCTAATCTTGCAACAACAAAAAAGTAATCTGATAAGCGATTCAAGAATTTAAACGCATCTGTTGGAATGTCTTCTTCTTCAATTAAAGAAGCCACCGCACGTTCTGCTCTTCTTGTTATCGTTCTAGCAACATGTAATTGACAACTTGCTTTGTTACCACCAGGCAAGATGAAGCGTTCAATTTTTGGCAACTTTTCTGTATGCCCATCAATCTTGTCTTCCAACCATTTGACATGTTCTGAGGTTATCATAAAAGGCATCTCATCTGACACATTCGCTAAGTCTGTTCCACAATCAAATAAATAGTTTTGAACTTCTGTTAATTCAGCGACAAGTTCTTCGCTATTTTTTAACTCTCTTACTTCACAAATACCTAAACCGACTTGGGAATTAATTTCATCTGTGGTACCATACGCCTCAACACGCTTATTGCCTTTGTTAACACGTTTACCACCGATTAGACTTGTTTTCCCTTTGTCTCCACCTTTTGTATAGACTTTCATGTTGTCACTTCCTTTATTTATTTCATTTCGAATTTAGATAAATTCCAGATAACTTCGTCTCCAGCTTTTAATTTGTATTCGTTAGCTCCCACTTCTGCTTCTTTACCGTTTACTTGGTAAATCCAATATTTTTGAGCTTTTGCATCTTGTTTTTTGTCATCGATTGAAGAAATCATGTTGTTTTCTTCACCAATTTTAAAGTTATCAGCCATTACATCGCCTAAAATAGCATCTTCTTTAATTTCGATTTCTTTTGTACTGAATTCTTTTCCATCTTCTTGTAAGACAACTTTAACAGCTTTTTCAGTTTTTTCTGATGAAGCTACTGCTGAACTGCTTGCTTGTTGGTTACTATCTTTCGTTGTGTCTGCTTGTTTTGAGCCACATCCTGTTAAAGCTACTAATAATACAACTAATCCTACTATTTTTTTCATTTTCTTTCCCTCTTTCTTAATTTTCCAAACCATATTTTTGTTTAATACGTTTTATTTTCGTACTTAATGGCTTGATTAATATGTTTACAAATGTTGCATTCGATATCATATACGTCATTGTATAAGGTATCGCTGGAATTAATACAGTGAAGTAACGACTCCACGTAAAGACGCCATCAATGGACAGCACTGTCCATATATCCATTAAGAGTGAATACATCACTCCTGACATGATAGCTAAAATACTTATAATGATCCGATTATTTTCATGCTTTCTAACCCACTTACTACCTGCAATTAATCCAATTATGCCCGTTGTTATCATTTGGAACGGCGTCCAAGGCCCTTGTGTAAAGATCATATTGGCGACAAATGGAGACAAAGCTCCCACCATAAAACCAAATAATGAGCCAAACTGAAGTCCGGAAATAATAACCACTGCTACTAAAGGATTAATCGACGGGGCAAAGAAAAAAATAATTTTTGAAACAACTGCCGTCGCTGTCATTACCGCAATCAAAACTAATTCTCTCGTTGCCATCTCTTTTCTTTCAAATTTTTCTAAAAATGGAATAAAAGAAACTAACACCACAAATATGGATAATAAGTTATAGCGATTGTGTTGATAAAAGAAATACATGAGCGTTAGGCATAAAAGAAAAATGATTAGTTTTCTGATTTTCTTAACCATTAGCTTCATTCCCTTTTTCAAAAGAACACCATTGTTCTTTTGCTTGCTCCACAGTGACTACTTTTGGTAAGTAATTCTTCACTATTTTATTTGTCGGTGTCGTATAGAAATAATTACTTGAAAAGAACGTTTCTGGATCAGATATGGAAATCATTTGTTTATCAAAAAATAACCCGCAACGATCTGCAATACTAGCTGAAAACGCCATATCATGAGTAACAATAATAATTGTCTTACCGCTCTTTGATAAACTCTTTAATATTTTACCGATTTTTTTCTTATTTTTAGTATCCACGCCTTTTGTTGGCTCATCTAAAAATAAAATATCCGGTTGAAGAAGTAAAGTTTTACCTAAAGCCACTAACTGCAGTTCCCCACCACTTAAATCAAAAGGATGTTGATCCATCAAATGATCAATTGATAAAGAGTTAACCACTTCCTCTATTTTTTCATCTACTTGCTGTATTTTCATAGCTTCTAAAAAGCCTTGATAATCATCTTTGACTGTTTCTTTAACAAACATAGCAGCTGGTTGCTGAGGTAAATAAGCAATTTCATGCCCGTAATTTTTATTTTTTCCTTTTAATTTTTTACCATTAAGAAGAATTTTTCCTTGATAAGGATTTACAAGGCCACTCATTACTTTAAGGAGTGTACTTTTACCAGAGCCATTCCCACCAAGAATCGTAAAAATTTCTCCTTGATTGATATCTAATGATACGTCGTATAAAATATCCGTATCAAGGCGCGAATATTTAAAAGCCACTTGATTTAAAGAAATAACAGGATTTTTTTCTACTACTCCTTCATTTTCTACCGTGTTAAAAGCTGAAACATTCCTACTTTCAAAAAAAGTATTCATCTGTCTGATGCCTTCACTGATAGTTAATGGATAGCTTGTCTTTAATTGATACAAACGATGTAATCGAATGGCTGAAGGTAAATTTTCTTCACCCTCTTTTGTTTTTATTAACGTCTCAATCAACTCTACTGGACTTCCTAAAATAGCGCTCTCGCCTTTTTTTAATAATAACAGTTGATCCGCTGTACCGAAAACTTCCTCTAAATCATGTTCTGCAATAATTATCGTCGTGTTTAATTCTTTATTTATCCGGCTAATGGTTCGTAAAAAATCTAATGAGGCGATTGGGTCAAGCTGAGCAGTGGGTTCATCTAAGATGACAATTTCAGGTTGCATCACAAGAACAGCTGCTAAGTTCAATAATTGTTTTTGTCCCCCTGATAATTCACTCACATCTTTGTGATACCAATGATGAATCCCAAAATAATTCGCCATCTCACCAATCCGACTTCTAATAATTTCCCTTGGTAATCCTAAATTTTCTAACCCAAAAGCAAGTTCAGACCATACTTTATCAGTCACAATCTGAGCTTCAGGATCTTGCATCACATAGCCTATTTTAGAGGCAGCTTCTTCGTCAGATAGTTCTGTTATTAAACGATCATTGAAATAAATAGTTCCTGTCATCTTGCCATGAGGTTTTAATTCTTCTTTTAATAATCGTAGCAATGTGCTTTTTCCACTTCCAGAAGCTCCCATCACAACAACAAAATCACCTTTTTTAACATTAAAGGTTATATTTTCTAAAACATTTTGAGAGGCCTGATCATACCTAAACCCTACATTTTCCATTCTAAGTATGTCCATTTCACTTGCTCCTTTAATTCAACTAATAAGGGTAAACATAATAAAAACCCTAGACTAATATAACCTAATAATGACACGCCTTCTTCAATCCCTAAATTAATTCTTGGGTAATAATAAAATGAGAAGCCACCACTTTTTGAGCATAGATATACGCCACTAAATAATATGGCACTCACTAATACAAGCGTGATGTCTCTTCTTTTGATATGATACGCCTGATATTGTGTTCTATTTTTTAAACCGTACCCTCTAGAATTCATTGAATCAGAGGTGATAATTGATTTCTCTAATGCCCATCCAAACAAACTTAAAAATGTTTGGTACTCTTTTTCGATCTTTTTTCGTCCTTCTACTTCATTATTTAAGCCAATTCCTTTTTGAGCTAGTTTAATATTATCGACTTCTTTTTGATACAGAGGAATAAACCTTAAAATCATTGATAAAACTAAAGAAACTTTAGGCAGCCTTTTTCCAAATAGATACAGAATTTTTTCACTATCAAAACATAATGAAAATAATCGAAACCAAATAAAAATGGCACACATCATCACACCAAAAGATATACCATAAAATAACGACTCCCATGTAAATCGGTAGCTCTTACTTGCGCTAATCACCCATTCAAATAAAATCGTTCTTCCTGTATGAACAAATAAAAAATTACCTAACATAGAAAAGATAAAAATGATGGCAAATAATTTTAGATCACTTTTTATTTGCTGCTTCTCAACTAAACGCCACTGGGTGAATACACCTACTATAAGCGCCATTAACCGAATGATAGGATTCACAGAAAACATGATAATCATTAGGATTAAACAAAAATATAAAAAAATAATAACCGGATGAAAATGTGGAAAGTATTGCTTTTTTAAAGAATTCATAGGATAGCCTCAATCTTATTATATATTAACTAAAAAAAAATTTTTAAACAAATTAGAATAGTCGCTATTCACTTTATAATACCATGTAAAAAGAACAAAAAAAATAACCTATAAAAAAGAAAACGTTTACCGATTATGTCTTTTGAGATATAATATAACGTGAGGCATTTAAAAATTTAGGAGGTGATTTTTTGGAGATAAGAACCTTACAAACTTTTCAAGTTGTGGCTGAGGAATTAAACATGACCAAAGCAGCAATTAAACTAAATTATTCACAACCAACCATCACCAAACATATCCAAAGTTTAGAAACTGAACTAGGAAGTACCCTACTTATCAAAAGAAACGGAAAGTATCTTTTGACAAAAGCTGGTGAGGAGCTTTACATGAGATCAATCAACATCTTAAAAGAGATTAACTTGATCAAAAATATTTCACCTGACCAAGGCAACCATATCTCACTCCAACTTCAAGGTCATGACTATTACGGTTTTCGCTATTTCATGCCTGCCATAAACAAGATGGCTAAAACAAATGAAACAGTGACTTTCACCTTAAATGGTGCTAGTAATGAGGAAACCATTAGTAAAATTTTGAAAAACGAAATTGATCTTGGCATTATCACAGGTAAAGTAGCCAGTTCTGATTTAATCACTAAGCAAATTGCTGTTGAGAGTACAGCTCTTTGTATCCACCATTCAATCTTTAATCCAGAGTATTCACTGGAAGATTATTTTTCTAAATATCCAATCGTTATTGATCAATCTGAGTATTATAACTATGATAACTCTTTTCAGCAATGCTTTAATCAACCGACAATCATCAATACGAGTAGTGATGAAATTGTTCAAGAAGCCATTTTATCTGGTAAAATGCTAGGCATCGTTAGAACGGGTAGACTTCAAGAATATATTGATTCTGGGACAATCAACATTATTGAAGTCATAGCAAAAGAAGAGCCGATTCAAGTCATCATGAATAAATCCAACTGTACAAATCAATCTATCTCAACCCTTTTTAATTTTGTTTGCCAACAAGGTGCTCACAACACTCCGAAACTGCAAACCATAAAATGGGCATAAACTGAGAATACTATAAGTTCTTTTACTTGCCGGTAAAAGAACTTTTTTTAATGAAAAAGAGCCACTTTGTTTACACAAAGTGGCCCATGTTTTAGACATGATTAGCCACTTCTCTACTCCCGAAAAAGTGAATTTAGAATACAACCAATGTTCCTGACTCAAACATCATGATGATGTTTATACAGTTGCGGGTACAGTGTTGGCCTCTCACCAACTTCCATTGTCATTCATAAGAATGTTTTATTCTAAATTAAACGATATTATTAATTATAACTTATCTTTTCAGCATTTGAAAGCCTTTTCGACTAATTAATCTTTAAAAACTTGTTCTCTAAACGATTTTTCCAACAATATAAGTGCAGCCTCTTCATATTTGTGTGCCAAGACACCTAATGACGCCATAATATAATCATGATCGATTAAGACTTTTACACTTCCTGTTGGTAATAAAAGAGATGATTTTGAATCCTTATCCTTTGTGATTTTTTGTAAAATAGCCGGACCATTGGCAAGCCTTGTTAATGCCCCACCTGTTCCAATCACATACTTCACATTGGATAAATCTTTTCCTTGTGCCAAAGTAGAACGACCTGTTGGACCATAAACATATCTTACTTGCCCAGCGTGTCTTTCAACAGCAGTTAATGTGGCTGCTTCTGAAAGAACCTCAACCAACCTTCGCTCTTCTTCAGTTTTAGGAATCGAATGATATTCATTTCGAAAAAGGTCTAAATCAAACCCTTGTTTAACAAGTTCTTCTTCTCCTACTAACTCAATCACATTTTCTTTATTAACATAGAGTCCTAAATCACCTTCAACCGTTCTTTTAGCTAAAGGTTCCGGAGCTACCTGAATTTTAGAAATCGCTTCTGAGCCTTCTGTCACGGAGTGGACATCTGTTGTCGCCCCACCCACATCAATCACCAACACGTCCCCAATTTTGTCATAAATTAATTGACTTAAATTCATTACCGCTGCTGGCGTCGGTGTAATTGAACCGTTCACAATATCATAGACATGCTCCATTCCAGGCGCATGGACGATATGTTTTTCAAAGGTATCTTGAATAACTTTTCTAGTCGGTTCAACGTTTAATTCATCGATTTTTGGAAAAACATTTTCAACCACATAAAGATCATTATCGTAGTTTTCAAAAATCAATTTAATTTCTTCGTCATTTTCAATGTTCCCTGCATAAATGACTGGAATCGGTAAGTTTAATTCAGCCAACTTTTCAGCATTATTTAAGGCTGTATCTCGCTCACCGTAATCCACACCACCTGCGATTAAAATAATATTAGGATTCGTTTCTTGTATCTTTTTAAAATCCGTTCTTCGCATATTACCAGCCGTTACCATTTTGACAATCGCACCAGCACCAAGAGCTGCTTCTTTAGCGGCTCTTGCTGTCATGTCAAAGACTAAACCATGAACAGTCATCTTTAATCCTCCTGCTGCAGAGGATGTGGCAAATAACTCATCGTAGGTTAAAGTATCTGCTTGTAGATTTTTTTGTAAATCACGAATACTGTTTTCTAGACCGATACGAACATCGCCCTCCTCAACAGTAGTTGCTGCCTGTCCTTGACCAATAAATTTCGGTGAATCTGTATGAATATCATGGAAGGCATTAACGACGGTTGTTGTTGATCCAATTTCTGCTACCAAGATATCTATTTTCATCTTATTTTTTTTCCATTTCTCGGCGACGTTCCACTAACGCTGTCGCCACATTTGATCCGTTACTTCCTCGTCCAAAGGCTGCATCCATCCCATGTTTCACAGCGATTTCTGGAATAACTTGCGTTCCACCAGCCATGATCATGATTTTTTCACGGATTCCTTTTTCAATCGCTAAATCATTAATACGTTGCATATTCTTGTAGTGAATATCATCATGACTGATAATTGTTGAAGCTAGCATGGCATCAGCATTTAATTCAATCGCTGCATCCACTAGTTTTTCAACTGGCACGCTAGTTCCTAGATAATGAACTTCAATTCCGAAACGTTCGATACCACCATGTTTAATATCGATGATTTCTCGTAAGCCCACTGAATGCTCATCTTCTCCTACAGTTCCTGCTACGATCACCATTTTCTTGCGTTTAATGTCTTCACGAATTTCGTCGTCTGACATGACAACAGGTTCTTCTGGAATGATGAGTGAATCTTTCTTAATTGAGAATGGCATACGCCCTTTCATCTCAATACGAGTTCCTTCTGCCGCTTGCATCACTTCTTTATTGATGACTTCGCAATCTTCAAGACCCATTTTTTTACCCATTTCAAGCGCTGCAAATTCTGCTACACGACTTGATTCTGGAATCATGAAGGTCATTAAAACCGTACCGTCTCCTTGCCACTCTGCTTCTGGTTTAATTAAGCCTTCTTCTCTGAATTCTTTTGTTTCTTCTAAACGTAAATTCACGTTATCATTTTCATCTAATTCATCAATAAAAATAATTTTTTCTGGTTTTTCAAATGTTGAACCACCAATTAATTTTGCTGGATCATCAATTGCTGACTCGTCATATTGAGCCACATTGTTGTAACCAAAGTGAGCGGTAACTGGTGCCATGTAGTCTTCATCACGTTTGTAAATCGTGTCAGCTCCTACACCACCATTAATTTTTCTTGAAATCCCGTCGCCATTTCGCTCTGGATAATTACCTGAATCCACAAAGAAAGCATCTTCTACCGATTGGAAGTAACCTCCTGCTTCAATCATTCCTTCTAAGAATAAAACAGAACGTTCTTTGATTTCACGCGCTTGTTCTCGCAATGGTCCATCTTCTTTTAACTCAACCATTTGATTGAAACCATCTAAGCCTTGGAAAACTTGTTTAGCTGTATCACAGGCTTCAACATTATAAATATGCCAAGGAACGTTACGTCCTTCATCTGGCGTGATTGTTGATTGAATATCCGCACTTGTTAATTTTGAAATTAATAAGTTTAATACGTGAGTGACTGTTGCTTCACGAGTTGATGCTTCCATGTATTTCGTATTTTGTTGGGCACGCATGCGGTATTCACTAAAGAATTCACGTAAAGCCACAGCATATGGTAAATCTAAGAACATAGATGGTGCTGGTGGCGCTGTTGGTGGTACTGTTGATAAACAAATATCTGATTTAGCCATCCCCACTTTATAAGAGAAGACTGAGTTAAGGGCATGTTGGACCATTAATTCAGGCATTACTTTCCACGCTTCACGAGCTGTTGCATTGGCATTATGTGCTCCGTCAATTTGAGCAATTCCTGCCCAAGCCATCACTTTTTTAGACTCACAGGCATCGATGAATGAACGAACCATATTAATGTTACGATACAATACATTATATTGTGGATCTTGATGGGCTCCGTTCACCCCTTCTTCAGCAAACATAACCGCAACTTCCGGTCCTGCAATTCCTGATACATAACTATGATAGTTAATTGGGCGACCCACTTCTTCTTCAATGGCATCCAAAGCTTTTCTTTGGGCACGAACTTGTTTTCTTGTGATTGGAATTCCACCAATCCCTTGAGGCGTTCCTTCAATTAACCCTTCGAAATGGGATTGTCCTGCAGTTCTGATTACCATAATATGATCGGCACCATGCCAAGCAGCCATACGCATTCTTCTAATATCATCTTCAAAACGACCAGAAGCGATTTCTGTTGTGATAGATGATGTGCCTTGAGGATCAATATTACCAAAGTATTTAGCAGATGGTAGCGGCACTGATTGTTTTAACGATTCTGCCATGTCATGGTATTCAAATTTATGAAGTTGATAATTTGGTACTGGTGTACGCCATACCCAACCACGTCGTTTAGGTCGGTAATTTTCTAAATCTGTCAAAATTTCATTAATATCTAATTTTTTATTTTTATCTAGTTTGATTGTTTCTGTCATCACTAGTTACCTCCCTTAAAAATAGTTAAAACATCGTCCCAATACTCGCCTTGACTTAATTTAATGCCAGCTTCTCTCACATCGATATTTTTTTCTTTAGCGATTCGGTAAACAATATGTCCTGCACCTTTTCCCATTAATTCGTGAGCAAGCACTCGGTTCACAATTTCAGTTGCTTCAATCGAAGAGAATCCCATTCTTAATAAAACAGAACGCTCAATTGAAGGGGAAGTATATTCTCGTCCCATCTCAAGCATTGGTTCCATAATTTCCTCTGATAAGGCCCAAAAACGATCCTTTAATTCATCATCTGATAATCCCACAAGATGTTTTCTTGCTTCTTCGTAAGTTACTTCTTCCATTGATAGTCACCTCTTATTTTTTTAGTTGTTCGATATGTTTTATAACGTCTTCAACAGTTCCATTGATTTCTTCTGCTAAATAAGCTAATTCTTCTTTGGTTAATTCTCTCTCGATTCCTTTAATAGCATTTCTAATTGCTGAATGTCTTAATTTTTCTAAATCAACATCCTTAATCTCAATTGATTTTGGAGAATCAGGTAAGACAATCGATACGCCAGGCTGTTCATCTCTTGGATTTCCAAAGTGAATATCAATCCCATTATCTCGTGCAAAAGATAACTGAGGCTGAACCGTTTTTCCAGCTCCTGTATATTCTGTTTCTTGAACCAAAATAATTTGATCCTCATCCATCTCTTGAGCAATGGCAAAAGCCGCTGCAAGGGATGTGTTCCCAGCTGGTCCTTTTTCAAGACCTTCTAAATTAGCGAGCATTTCTGTCACATAGAATACTTCCCCTTGGCTCATGGTTACATAACGATCCATGTAACGAAGCGGACGGGCTGCTGAACGTGGCACATCTGATCGATCTGGACCTGTTGTAAAAGGAACACCAAAACCAGTGTGTCCGGTTGTAAAGGATTTACGGTTAAAATCACCATCTGAGGCCATATGTAAACCAGTTAGGTCAACACTTGCTGCTACAATTTTAGTGGTTGTATTCCCAGCTTTAATCATTCCTCTAGCAGTACCAGTTAAGTTACCACCACCAGCGTTGGTTGCTACTACCACATCTGGTTGCTTACCAACTTCTCGGTCAAACTGCTTAACAATTTCATAGCCTAAAGTTTCAACACCGGCTATCCCAAATGGTGTATAAAGTGACGCATTAAAATAGCCTGTTTGTTCCACAATTTGTAAGAATTGATAGAATAATTCTGGTCCAACAGTTAATTGAACGACTTCTGCTCCTAAAGCTTCACATTTCCTAGCTTTTTCAACAATCTCTGGTTGTCCTTTTCCTTTTGAATCAAAACATTCTTGTACCACGATACATTTCAAGCCTAATTTAGCTGCATGAGACGCAACTGCTGCGCCGTAGTTCCCGCTAGTTGCAGTCACTACTCCTTTATAACCTAATTTTTTAGCATGGTAACAAGAAACAGAGGCACGACGGTCTTTGAAACTCCCTGAGGCGTTCGCTGCTTCATCCTTCACAAAAATACGAGCGCCTTTTCCAGGTGCTGCATATTTACGAGAAAGGGCTGTGATATTTTTTAATTCAACAATCGGTGTATTACCAACACCTAAGGCAGATTGAATTTCAATCATTTCATCAATGGAATAACCCACTTCTGACATCATTCGCTCATAATCAAAAGCAACATCGGATAATTTAAAATCTTCATAGTTTATTTTTAGAGAATCTTGAACTATTTTGTTTTTACGATCCATGACTGCTTGATAGCTATTGTTAGACATTAATAATCACCTCCAAATAATTCTTTTCTGATGGTTTGGTCAATCTCTAGAATTTCTGGCACAAATTCACCAAAACTATGTCGGAATGTTGGATGTACCTGAATTAATTTTCCTTCAACTAATCGTCCAGTTACCGTTTTTACAGTCACCATTTCGCCTAATTCAGCATCTTCAGTTAGAAAACCCTTCACCCACATTTCTAGTGGCACACTTTTTGTATCATCTGGTACTTGTGGCGCTCTTTGATCAGATGTCAAAACAACTGAATGAACTTGAACCCACTCATTTTTCTTAATCATGTCTAAAGCCTCCATTATTTATTTAACGATTTTTGCCTCTGGATGAATTTGATCTCTAAAATCACCTAAAATAGCATGTGGAATTGGTAAATCAATCATTGTTACAAGTCCAGGACGAGCGTTGATGGTTTGCGGAATCATGTTGACACACATCGCTATCGTTCCAACACCACCTTCAACTTCTGGTGAGTTCACCACATTAATCGCTGGATTTCCATCAATAATCACGTAATCGCCTGTACTAACACCCACTTGTTCTGGTTCGATTTGTTGAGGATGATCCATCTCGATGATCGTTTCTCCGTCCTTTTTACCCCAAGCTTTCATCGCAACACCTGCAATTGAACCAGCTTTCGCTTCACCATGAGGCGCTACACGATCTACGTCTGTGACGATTGGTTCCATGTCTTGAACGATTTCATCTAATTCTATTCCTAAGGCTGTTGACATGAGTGAAATAGATTCAGGGAAACCAACGTGTCCAGCTAATGTTCCTTCTGCTTTACCTTTTTCAAACTCTTCTACAGAAATACCGATGCCTTGTTCTTCCATTACCGCTGCTCCAAATGGAGACAATGAATTGACACGACGAGATGTAATTTTTTTAATATCTGTACAAGCACCAGTCATAACTAAAACAAGTACATCCATAATTAAGCCTGGATTAATTCCAGTTCCTAAAACAGACACCCCATTTTCTTTTGCTAAAGCGTCAATTTTTTCTGCTAATTCAGGATTTTGAGCTTTAGGAAAAGCCATTTCTTCGGCACTTGTAACGACATTCATTTTATGTTCAACGATTAATTTAATTTTATCGAAAGCTTTTTTAGTAAATGAATCTGTACATAATAAAACAACGTCTGCACGTTTTTCTGTAATGTACTCTTCTACCGTTCCAATCTTGATATTTTCTTTTCCTTCAAAAGTTTCTCCTAAATGTTCAAAAATTGGTTTACCGATTTTATCACCAATATCAATAGCTCCAACAACATCCACACCTTTTTTTCCTAATAACATACGTGCCATTCCAGAGCCCATAGCTCCCATTCCCCAAATAATTACTTTTACGTTTTGCATTAATATTTCCTCCTATTTTTTATATAAATTCTTTTTTAACATACTCACTGGTAAAACAACTTAATAGCGAACCATAATCTAAACTAAATGAAACTTCATCGCCTACTTGGTAATCATCTTTTGCCTTAGTAAAATCAATAATCAAATGATCAGAGCTGGCTCCTATGATTTCAAGACGAGAATCAAGAGGCGTGATTGCTGTATGATCAACATCTTGACGCCCAATCCCGACAATACCTCGTTTCATTAGTCCTTTATCAACAAAGGTTGGTTTATTACCAAATGCGTCCACACCTACTTCACCAATGGGATAAGATGGTTTTGTTTTATACTCAACAATTTCTGTTTTTAAAGTAAACACATCTTGATGCATCTCTTGATAATCTTTTCCGTAAGCTGTTTCTCTTCCTAAAACAAAGGCTTCTCCAATTCTTAAATTAGTGATGCCATTCGGTAAATTTTCCTTCGTATCAGGTTCTAGCATATAAACGGAACTTGAATTACCACCAGAAATCATCGTTAATGCCACATCAAAGCACGCTTCTATTTGCATTTTGTATTTAACTAATTGATTTAAAATAGCTTCTGTTGGAATGACTGCTCCGTAGCACGTTAAGTTAACTCCTAAACCAACTAGTTCAATATTTTCTAATGTCATAATCTCTTCGACGATAGAAAAAAGTTCCTCTTCTTCAAAAATCCCTTCTCTCAAGTCTCCTAAATCAACCATTAAAAGAATGCGATGTTGCTTACCTTGACGAGCCGCTTCTTCATCTAGTTTCTTTATCACTTCAATTTCTGTATTAAAACTAATATCTGTGTATTTCACCACTTCTGGTATTTCACTGATCATTGGAATTCTTACCAAAACTTTTTCTTTTGATGTCTCCTGATTATTAATAAAATTTTCAACTCGTGAATCTCCTAAATAATCAATCTCCTCACACGCATCATAAACTGAGATTATCTCAGGATGAGCCGAAAAAGATTTAGTGATAGCGGTTACAGAAATGTCGTTATTTTTCTTAATTCTCTTTGAAAGAAAGTCGATATTTTCTTTTATTTTTACTAAATCAACCACAATTCTCGGATTTTGCATTGCGATCCTCCTCTTATTAGGTTTCTTCTCTACTTTAAGTATAACGGTCAAACAGGCTTTTAAATTGCCAAAATGGAATAGTCACTATCATAAATAACAACTAATCTGCCCCTGATTGAACAGAATTAAACAAAGCTTCATTTAAATTAGACACACACAAACCACTCGCACCAACTAAAAGTGCTGTCTTAGCAACTTCTACAACACCATGTCCATAGCTATCAGCTTTGACAACAGCAAACAATTCAACAGGAGAAGACAACGACTCTATTTTTTCGACATAAACTTGGAATCATTTTCTTCTCCCCTTTAAGGAATTATCAAGTGTTCTATGCGATATCTCCTGCTTTGTCATCTTTATTATGCTTGTCTTTTTTCTCATAATAATTGTAAACAGGTAAGCCCAGTAGCATGATAATAATGCCAGCCATTGCGTAAGTAAATTGAGTGATGATGGTACTTATAACAACAGCTGCCCCACCTAAAATAGCCACGATTGGAATAAATGGATATAAAGGAACTTTGTAAGGTCTAACAGCATCAGGTTGTGTTTTTCTTAATTTAATGACACCATAAAACGTTAAAATATAAAAATTCCAAATCATAAATGTTGATAAGTCCGTTAATAAATCATATTTTCCAGTTAAGCAGTAAAGTGAAGAAACAATAAAAACAAACCAAGTCGCATTGGATGGTACTCCATTTTTGTTAACTTTCTTTAAAACATGACTAAAAGGAATCCGGTCACTTTGAGCTAAAGTAAACGTTGACCTAGCTGCTGTAAAGACGTACCCGTTTAGCCCTCCAAACACCGAAATGAGAATCCCGATGGAAACAAATTGCCCCCCTTTTTGACCAAATAAAATTTTAGAAACATCTGCAGCTGGCGTTTCTGTTAACATTAATTGATCCGCTGGCATTACCCATAAATAAGCCACGTTCATAACAATATAAATAAATGCAACGACTGAAATCCCTAAAATTAACGCTTTCGGTAGATCTTTCCCAGGATTTTTCATCTCTCCAGCAATCATTCCAACACCCATCCAACCATCAAAAGCGAAAAGGGCAGCAAGTAGCGCAAGCGAGAATGCTTTCCCTGGATTTAAATCAGGACCAAGTAAGGGTGTTAACACATCATTACCTGTCCCTTTAACAAAACTTACAGCAATAATTGTGACCAACGGAACCAATTTACCTACAGTCGCAATGTTTTGAATAATACCACTTGTTCTTGATCCTAAATTATTCATAAAGGCAAGAAAACCAGTTGTTCCAATTGCTAAAAGCACTTTTGGCCAGTAGTTATCTGAGGGAAAGCCTAAAAGACTAGCTCCTTGCACTCCGAATACCACTGCAATTGCTGCTGTTGAACCGGTTTGATACAATGTCGAATCAACCCAACCTGTCATAAAACCTAATTTTGGACCGTAAATATCGTGAATATATGTTACCATTCCACCTGTTTTTGGAATCATTCCTGCCACTTCTGCAGCAGTTAAAGCACCTGCTAAAGAAAGAATTGCTGCAACAACCCAAGCCAACATACCTAGTCCCGGTGCGCCACCGGTAGCATTAAAAATCGCGTAAGGTTTAAAAAAGATTCCTGAACCTACAACCATTCCTATAATAGTTGTTAGAGCAACTGTAAAACCCAAAGTTTTCTTTAACTGATTAGTTTCACCATCAGACATGTTTTTACCTCCAAATTTTCTAATATAATTATTTTCCAAATAATTATAGTGGTTCTTTAATATTTTCACGTTGGACATTATTTTCAAATAAATGTTAAGCACAATTTAATCAAGAAATATAATCAAGGTTTTACTAAATAAATAGTTTAAGTATATTGAGATTTCTATCGACACATGTTATTGATTCATTTTTAACTGCTAATTAGTTTAGTAATTAACAAGTGAATACGAGATGATTGTGAATTTTTATGAAGCCTCCTTTTTTCTATACTTGTAATCAAACAACAGATGTTTTATTTGAACTGTACATTTATATATTAATGATAACGCTTTCTTTGTTATTTTGGAAACCTTCCTTCGAATAGTACCTATTCACTTTTAGAATACACCTTTAATCCTATTATTTTGAGAACTATTCACAAAAAAATAAGTCATTATTTCACAAAAACAACCTGTTCTTGTAAATAATGACTTATTTATAATAATCTTTAGGACACTCTTTATTCAATTATCTTTTTGACTTTGAAGGCATAGGTATTTTTTGATGGTTCTTCCTGATCAGATAAATCAAATAGTATATGCTCTTTTTCTGGATGATCTGGATCATTCACTATGACTAATTGACGTCCTTTTTTCCACTTCAACCGCTCAACTTGTGCTGTTCTTTCAAGTTCTTTGGTATCAAAATTCGAAGCCAAAGCATTCCCTAAATTAAAGAATAATGTCTCTTCCATTTTTACCACTTCCTTTATGAAATATTAGCTACATTTATGTATTAATTATATCATAAGTTGTAAAAAAGGAAGCCAATTTCATCTAATTACTCGATAATGTTGTCCAAACATTTAAAGCATCTTTCATTCCTTTAACATGATGAACTCTAATATATTCCACACCTTGAGTAGCCGGATAAAGAGTCGCTGCCACAGAGCCAAAATCACGCTCTAAAGGATTTTCCTCATGAATCAAATGATTGATTGTTCTTTTTCTAGAAACTCCGTACAACACCGGAAAATCTTTGTAACGGAATTTTTGTGGGTGTTTTAAAATTTCAACATTTTCTTCTACGGCTTTTCCAAAACCAATACCTGGATCAAAAATAATGCGTTCATCAGCGATACCAGCTGTTTTACAGGCTTGATATTTCTCCTCATAGAAATCCTGAATGTCCTCTTCAACAGTCATCTCTTTTCTTCGTGGTCGAGAATGCATAATCATCACGTCACTCTTAGGATACTTAAGAGCCACATCCATCATTCCAGGTAAATCTAAACCTCTCACATCATTAATAATAGTCGCACCAATTGATAGAGCATGATCTGCTACCTCTGGAAAATACGTATCAATCGAAATCGGAATATCACTATGCTCTCTAAGTCCTCTAATCACAGGATCAATTCGGCGAATTTCTTCTTCAAAAGACACTTCTGTATAACCGGGACGTGTTGATTGTCCCCCAATATCTAAAATATCCGCTCCGTCTTTAATCAACTGTAAACCGTGAGCGATAGCTGTATTGGCATCGAAAAATTGACCACCATCTGAAAATGAATCCGGGGTGACATTTACGATTCCCATTATTTTGACATCTTTCATGTTAACTAGCCTTCTTTCTCAATTTGTTCAACGATTTTTTTTAATGCTCTCACTCTTGGGCTATAAGCATTACGCTCTTCTAAAGGCAATTCTGCTAAGGTTTTCTTTTCATTAGGCAAGTAAAAACATTTATCAAATCCATAACCTAGATCACCGATTTCTTTTTCCGTTAACTCCCCTTGAAGAACCTCTTCTACTAATAAATATTTTCCATCTGGATAAACATAAGCCACTGCCGCATAAAGTGATAGTTTCCGATTTTCTTCACCTAACATTAAATCAAACAACTGCTGATTTTTCTGACTATCATTCAATCCTTTTTTGAAAAAACGAGCCGTTTTAAGTCCTAGTAAGTCAGGAAAAGCTTCTAAGATAAGACCACCATCATCAGCCAAAACTGGTAGATTTAAGTAGTCAGCATAGTTTTTGGCCTTCTCTAAAGCATTTTCTTTAAAGGTCGTCCCTGTTTCAGGAAAATCAATTTCTTTTCCTAATCTTTCAATATATGAAAGAAAAGTAATCTGACTAGTTGCCAGACTACTTTTAATTTCTCCTAATTTCCCCTGATTATTTGTGCCAATGATTACTTCCATCTCTAATCAAGTGCTCTTAAAAAGTCATTTTTCCACTCACGGTCTTCTTTAAAGACACCTGTGTAATGGAACGTTTTTGTTGAACTGTGAGGGCTTTTTACACCGCGCATTGTCATACACATATGCTCCGCTTCGATTGCTACTGCTACACCTTTAACTGGTACATGTTTCACCAATTGTTCTGCAATCATAATTGTTAAATCTTCTTGAACGCTTGGACGTTTTGCGCAATATTCAACTAAACGAGGTAATTTACTTAAACCTAATACTTTATTTCCATCTGGGATATAAGCGACATGAGCTTTTCCATAAAATGGTAATAAATGATGCTCACACATTGAGTAGAACTGGATATCTTTCACTAAAACCATATCATCATCATTGCGACTATCAAATAAAGCATAATCATCAAATTCTGGACCTGTTAAAGAACCAAATACTTCATCATACATTTTTGCAACGCGTTTTGGGGTATTTTTTAAGCCTTCACGTTCAGGATTTTCACCAATTGCTTCTAAAATTTGTCTTACTGCATCTTCAATAATTTTTTTATTTTCTAAATCCATTTGACTTACCAACTTTCTCGACTTTTCCAGACTTCATCTTGATTGCCTGTTTCACTGATTAATTGTTCTATATTTTTACCAAACAACGCTGTTTTTTCGTAAACATCCTTTAATGGAATTAAAACGAAAGAACGCTTTGCCACTTCAATATGAGGAATAGTTAACCGCTCATCCTGATAAGTAACCCCGTCCATTAAAATCAAATCAATATCTATGGTACGTGGGCCCCAACGAATTAACCGCTCACGACCTAATTCTAACTCAATTTTTTGCGTTGTATCTAACAATTCAATCGGAGCTAACGTTGTTTCAATTTTTACAACGGCATTTAAGTAATTATCTTGAGGAACATCTCCGTAAGGCTCAGTTTCATAAATATTTGACTGAGCCAAAACATTAATCTTCTCTTCTTCTGATAATAATTGCACAGCTTTTTTTAGAAGGTCTACTCGATCACCTAAATTACTGCCTAGAGCTAAATAGCAGATGGTCATTTGCCATTCATCTCTCTTTCCATTTCAATTTCGATATTATCGAAAATCCCTGGCATTGGCACACTGTATTTTCTAATGCGTACCATTGCTTTTTGTAATTTTTCACCGTGAACTTCTTCTATATCATCTAAAATAGCGGATGCTACTGCTTCTATTAAATCAAAGGAGTCTCTTTGCAGTCTTAAGGCAATTTGATCATTGACTTCTGCATAACTAACAGTGTCTGCGACATCATCAGTTTTACCCGCTTTTGTAATATCCATTGTTAATTCAACATCAACTTCTAATTGTTGACCTAAAACGCGTTCTTCTTTTAACACACCGTTCTTTGTAAAAAACTTAAGATTGTTAATACGAATTTTTCCCATTTGAGACACCTCGGTTATAAATTTTAGTCATCAGTCTCTTTAAATTTAATGTTGTAATAAAACCACTGATAACGCTATCCTACCATATTTTATAACCAACAACTACATATTTTTTTAGAAAATGTGTATAAAAAAAGACTGATACTTAACGTACCAATCTTTATTTACATTTTTATGTATTTTAGTCGATTTTTTGACTTAAATTTGATTTACTTAGCAATTAAACGTGTTGCTTTAGATAAAACCGCCATCAAATCATTGGTATTATCTATTTCGTTTCTTTCTAACCCTTCACTTACAGAAATACCCACCATCTCAGTCAAAATAACCGCAACAACAACATTAATTGCTATTCCCCAAAACGTTCCTATTACTGGGATAAATTTTATCAAGTTACCTGCTAAACCTTTGCCAATAACCGAAAGGGTCATGGAAGTCATAATTCCTTTAATTAAACCATCTGTTTGTTTTTTATGATTAACTTTATAAAGTTTCATAATCATCCATGCTTGAATCGGAAGTAGCATCACTGAATCAGAAAAGGGAATCGGACTTAAACAAACAATCCCACCTAAGACAGCAGCAATATGGACAATTTTTCTTGATTTAGATAATTTCATACAGCTCACCTCTTTTTCTGATTTTGAAAAATCATACCACTTATCCAACCTCTTTTCAACTTACTTTACTTTTTAGATTATAGAAAAACTATCTCACTAAAAACTCTGATGAGATAGTTTTAAATTATTATTTCAATCCATAAACACCAAAGTCATAAATTCTAACGGCAGAATCAGCGCCTTGTGTTGGTTTGTCAGCAGTAAATCTAACAAATTGTGCTTTAGTTGCTGCAAAGGTATCCACCGTTTCACCTTTTTCATTATTGATAACGCGAGTGACTTGTTTAAATTCTTTACCGTCTTCACTCACTTCAATACTGTAGGCTCTTGTGTTCATATCTGGGCCTTCGCCACCTGCTTCAGCGTGTCCAATATGAACTTCACTAATTGTTTTCACACTACCTAAATCAACGGTTAACGCATGTGGAGGGTTTCCTGTTGCACACCATTTAGTGTCCATTTTTCCATCCACAGCAAATTGTGGTGCTTCACCGTCATTCACAAAAGAAGAGGCTTCTGTTTTGGCACCTTTAGATAATAAAGCTAAATCACCTTTAGCATCATTTGAGACAGTAATTAATTTTTCCATTTCAAGAGGCGTTTCTCCCGATTTGTTTTTAGCTACCATTTTCACTGAATAAGTTCCCTCTTTAGCATAAGTTACTACGGGTTCCTTATCCGTACTACCCTTAATATCGCCACCTTCAAATTCCCACTTAATACTATCTGTATTGCTTGAAGATTTGTCAGTAAATGTCACTTTTTCCCCTGGTGCAATTAATGTTCTCGAAGCACTAAAGTTGGCTTTTGGTACGGTATTGTCTGGCCAATCCATTGTCACTGCTTTAGAGGCCTTACCACGCTCACCTGCAACATCGACTGGCACGACTTCAAATTTTGTTTTTGTCACATCTTTTTGTCGTTCTAGGGCATTGATGTAGAAGTTACTTGAAGGCGTTGCTCCTAAGAATGAACGTGTTTTGTCTTCGTTCACTCGGTAAATTTCATAATGAGATAAGCTATCTTCTTTTGATTCTTTCCAGTATAAACGTACTCCAGCAAAGTTACTTTCCTCTTCATCAAAAATTGCTTCTTCAATAGTTAAATCATCAACGGATAACTCTTCTTTTTTGATTTCTGGTAACATTGAAAGTTGACCTAGTTTAAGTTCAAAGGTATCTGATTTTTCTTGGGCTGTGATTTCATAGCCGATTCCTGTGACTGTTTTCCCAGCTGCTTTCTTCACATCATATGAGACTGTTGTCCACTCTTCACCGATTGCTTTATCTGCTTTAAAGGTTTCTGTTTTCTTATTATCATACGTCAAAACAAGATTAACATCTGTTTTAACATTTGCTTTAGCGGTTGTTGTGACTTTCAAGTCTTTTCCTAGTTTAACTTTTGATTCGTATAATTTCATCTGACTTGGTTGACCTTTAGCCATATTGCCACGCAGTTTTAGAGCATTTCCACCGTTAAAGGCATCTGCGTAATCCATTGTCACATCTAGCTTATTGTTTTTATTATGTTCAAATTGCCATCTGTAAGTTGGCATAATGTCTTGCATGCTTCGGTTGTTCCATTCACGACTTGAAACTTTTTCCCCGTTAATGAAATAATTAAAGCCATTTCCTAGATTAAAATTAGTCACAAATGGTAACTCTGTAATCGCTGTTTGCTCCACAGAGAAAGTTGAAATACCAGGCCATTCTTCTCCTTTTGGTAATTCACTCTTACTTGAGTCACCTTGTCCATTGACCCAAAACATACTCTCTTTTTCTTGGAATTCATCTGGATTACTTGATGATTCATGGGTCCATGTTGGCACATATAATCCTAGAGAAGTTAACGGTGTTCCTTTACTATCTGTAAATAAATCCCATTTAACAGGCGTCATGTAGCCATTTTCTTGAACGTCAATTCCAGCATATAAATCATAAGGATTAACTTTTAAATCTTTGGCTTTTTCATTTGATGCTTTTAGTAGTTCTTTTTCTGCGAGTTTATCTGTGTTCCACCAGAAATTTAAGAACATACTATCTGCTAATGGATTTAAATCTGCATCTACCATATAGGCTTTATTTTGATCTGTTAAAGCATTTTGCCAATCCATTTTACCGTCACTGGTCATCGAGTCATACCACATGATTTCTTGTTTATCATCTGATTTTGTTTTGAATTCAGCAATTAACTCTTGCATTAAATCAGCATGTTCTTTAGATAATCCTTTTTCATCAGATTTCTTCTCTGTTTTTTCTTTGCCATCTTTTACATCATCAAAACTCGTCACTTCTGTGTCGGTTTCTTGGTTAATAAACCAACCATCAAACCCATAATAATCAGCAACTTCAATCATTTTGTCAACAATTGGAAACTCATTATCGTTGTCTTTTTTTAGGAATGTATCCAACCATTCCAATTTTCCGCCATGAGCTGTTTGCGGGAAAAAAATTGTTCCTAGAACTGGCACACCGTTTTTATGAGCTACATCAATCACATCCGGACTTGGTGGCACGATAATCCCTTCACCAGAAGAGCCGCCCCAATAAACTAATTGGTCAATGTATTGCCAATTTGAAAAGACATTGGCATCAAAGTTATTTATTCCTCGTGGTGCATTGCCACTAGTACTACTATTCATGATAGATAAAGCGGCAACTTTCATCTCATCATTTTGGGTTTTATTAGACTTTGGTAGTTCTTTTTTGTCGACTCTCTTAGCCAATGGAATCGTACTTGTGTTATATTTGGCATCTAAATCTTTTTTTGCATCCCATTTAAGCAAATCCTCTGGGAACCAATAAGATGATTCGGGTTGGTTATCCATTCCCTTATCAATTTTACTTTTTTCCGTCTCAGCAAATTTGATGTCATTTTTTGCTGATTCCCCTGACTGACAACCTGTTAAAGCTAACGTTGTTGTTGCTAGTAAGACTGCTACCGACGCCTTACCAATTTCACTTTTCTTCATGTGTCTCCCCCTTGATTTTTAAAAACTTTTCTTTGAAGAAACAAAACAGCACAAACTTTCAAATAAAACTGGTTTTTCCAACAAAAAATGATGATTTCAAATACAAAACTAACCAATTTTAATAAATAGTTTCCGTTATTTTATTTTTCTCTTCACTTACTCATCAAGGATAACGCTTTCAACAAATATTATTAATAATCAAATTAAAGATTTTAAGTAACAAACTAAAGAAAGTGTTTTTTTGCTACCTCCATAATTTTTATTTTCTTGTTATATTCTATTTTTTTTATTTCGTGATTTCGATCCAATTCAACTAGCATGTCTGCCTGATTTTTAACTGGTAAAATATAGGTATAATAAGCTCTCATGTTGATTTCTTCCCAAATTGATGAGATCAACAGATCTTTTTTTTCTGGGGCTATTTGAGCATATTCTTTTTTAGATGATATGTTTTTCATCGTTCTTTGTTGATACCATTTGAAATTTAAATTTAGCTCGACATTTAAAAATAAAGAAAAATCAATATACGAATTAAACAAAGAATTTAAGGCCATTGTTCCTTCAATTATTAAAATACTCGGGTTATTTATTTGTTGATTTTTATTTATGATATCTCCTACTACTTGATCATAAACACCTCTTAAAACAACGCTTTTATTTTGAAATAAATAACTAAAAAAAGCAGCTATTTTTTCCTCATTATACGTTTCAACCCAACCCTTTTTATCAAATAAATGTTTTTCATTTAACTCTTCATTACTATACAAAAAATCATCTGTTGAAATGATTTGAACACGCTCTGTCGGATAAACACGATTTATCTCTTTTTTTAAGTAGCTAGCGAAAGTTGATTTACCTGAACATACATTTCCTGTTATGCCAATCATTAAAATATTATTTTTTAGCTTTCTATTTGGTAAATGATTCGCTACAATGTCTATAAGATACATTTTTTATTCCCTTTCTAAACATTATTTTTGGAGGTTTTATTTATGGATATTAAGCATCTCGAATATTTTACAACCATTGTTGAAAATAATTTTAATCTCTCTCAATCTGCAAAAATTTTATTAATTTCTCAACCAGGTTTAACCAAATTCATCAAAGAATTTGAAGAAAAAGAAGGTGTAGAATTATTTATCCGCTCCAAAGGAAGATTAGTTAGTTTAACACCGATTGGTAAAGAATTTTATGAAAACGCATTAAACGTTTTAGAACAATATAATCAATTAATGAAAGGTTTACGAATCAATAAAACAGAGATTAAAGGCAAAATTAAAGTTGGCATTCCACCAGTTATCTTAACTGTTCTTTTTAAAAAAGCCATCCCTCAATTTATTATTGAAAACCCTAGTATTCAACTTGAAATTATTGAAGCTGGTGCCTATGAATTACAAAAAATGCTTCTACTTCAAGAAATTGATATCGCCTTTTTAATTGATCCAATCACAACATCTAACATTCAAAGTAAAACGGTTGTTGAAAATGAGGTTGTCGTTGTTTTTAATAAACAGCATAATTTTGCTAAAAGCCAAGCTCCAATTCCTTATAAAAATTTAGCTAGTGAACGAATTATTCTTTTAAATGATACGTTTATGATTCATCATCAAATCAAAAAGAATTTCCAAGTAGCAGGGGTAACCCCACATATCTTTTTTGAATCTGGCGCATGGGATTTGCTTGCGAGCATGTGTGAATCACTTAACATTATCACCTTGTTACCAGCACCTATCATCCCTCATTACTCACAAGATACCTTGATGTGTCGCTCTATTGAGCCACCACTTCACTGGATTGTTAAAATATGTCGTTTAGAAAACATTCATCAAAATCATTTAACTGAATTTGTTGAAGATTTCTTTATTCAAATTTTTTCAAAAGAAAATATTTTTTAAAGACAACCTAATTCTTTATAAATAAAGGAGCGTAACTTTTAGGTCACACTCCTTTATTTACGAACAACCTCAAAATTAGTTAAGATTCTTCATTTTTTCTTCAGAAAAGATCGCTGCATCCATTAATTTAATGTTTTCTTTCATCACAGGTTTAAAGGACATATGCGCTAAAATATCTTTTTCTAAATCAATTCCTGGAGCGATTTCAATCAACTCAACGCCATCTTTCACAAGCTTAAAGACAGCTCTTTCAGTAACATAATAAATATTTTGTTCATTATTTAGAGCGGTTTTTCCACTAAAGGTAATTTGTTCCACATCATTCACGAATTTAGATTTTTTACCTTCATTTAAAATAGTTAACTTGCCATCTTTCACTTCTGTTTTAAGACCACCTGCAGTAAATGTGCCACAGAAGACCACATTTTTAGTGTTTTGAGTAATATTAATGAAACCACCAGCACCAGCAATTTTTGGTCCAAATTTAGAAACGTTGATGTTTCCATATTGATCACATTCCGCTAAGCCAAGAAAGGCAATATCAATCCCACCACCGTCATAAAAATCAAACATATAAGATTGGTCGATGATTGATTCAGGAGAAATAGCTGCACCAAAATCAAGGCCACCAACTGGAATACCGCCAAAACTTCCTGGTTCAATGGTTGTTGTAAAGCGATCATTAGCTCCTTCTTCTTTAAGTACGGCAGAAATAACTTCTGGCATACCAATTCCGTAATTCACAATCTTAGCATCTTCTGGAATTAAAAAAGCAGAACGTCTAGCAATAATTTTACGTTCATTTAAAGGAACTGCTGTTGCTCCCTCTGATTTAATCACATCAGATTTAATGAAATCTGAATTAAATTGTGTACCAAAGGTTTGCATATGTTTGGTTTCATCTTCAACCTCAACCACATAATCCACTAAAAGACCTGGGATTTTAACTAATTTTGGATCAAGTGAGCCTGAAAGTACACGTCTCTTCACTTGAACAATTACGATTCCACCAGCATTTTTTACTGCCATTGCTAAAGATGTCGCTTCTAAAGTTAAAGGTTCTTCATCAAAAGCAATATTACCGTGTTCATCAGCGAACGTTCCTTTCATAATTGCCACATTTGGTTGTAGTAATGAGTAAGCTAAGTATTCTTCACCATTAAAGATCATTTTCTTAACTAATTCTTCTTTAGTCGCTTCATTTAAGCGACCACCAGCTATATCTGGATCTACAAAAGTTCCTAAGCCCACTTTACTGATTAAGAAAGGCTTTTTAGCTGCTATGTCACGGAACATTTGTGAAATAACACCTTGTGGGAAATTATAAGCTTCGATTTTATTCTCTGAAACAAGAGGTTGTAATTTTGGTGCTAATCCCCAATGTCCGCCGATAACTCTTTTTAATAACCCTTCTTTTGCGTAATGATTTAATCCACGATCACCACCATCACCAATTCCAGCGGCATACATCAATGTTAAATCTTTAGGATGTTGGTTTTCATTATAAAAAGTTTCCACTGCTTCATGAATTTCTTCAGCAACACCTGTTCCAATAAACCCTTCAACAGCTAAAACATCGCCATCATGAATTAAACTTGGGACTTCGCTTGCTTTAATAAACTTAACGCTCATGATATTCCTCCTATGGTTTCATTCTCATTAATTCAGCCACATCAACGTCATTATTTGTATTACCATCAACGTCAAATCCGTTTAAATTGAAAAATTCTTTTTTAAATAAATCATATGCTATTAAATCTGTTTTAAAATTATCAGCTGTTAATTGTGCCATTAAATTATTAACTTTTTCTTGCACATCTGCTCTTAATTCCCAACTATCTGGACGCAAACGGCCTTTTTCATCATAATTAGATTCTGTTCCGTATAACATTGTTCTAAAAATACGGTCTTTATGCATAATTGGCGTTTCGTGAAGATTCATTTCTTGCATCACTTTATATAAACAAATTAAGTATTTAGGTAAGATTGGAATAACCACACTTGCTTTAGTTGTCACTGCTTTTGACACACAAATCAAACTTTCACCGTTAAGACTCTTAAGATTTTTATTAATTCTTTTAGATGATTCTTCTGCTTGTTCTTTTGCAACACCTAAAGAACCGTCGTGATAAAAGGCATGAGTCACATCTGGGCCAATATAAGAATATAAAACTGTTTTGAAACCTTCTGCTAAGCAGCCAGCTTCTTTTAAGAGTTCAACCCACCATTCCCAATCTTCGCCACCCATCACTTTAACTGTACCTTCAATTTCTTCCTCTGTTGCAGGTTCAACTGTTTGGATAAATAGTTCTTCTTTTTCTAGGTTAATATTTTCTCCTGAAACTTCTTGCCCGATTGGTTTTAAAGCTGAAGAATAAGTGATTCCTGTTTTATAGTCTGTACGTTTTGGTGCTGCCAAACTATACACTAATAAATCAATTTCGCCACCAAATTCTTGTTTAATATAGTCAATGACTTGTTCTTTCATTTCTAAACTGAAGGCATCTCCAATAAAATTTTTGGCAATCAGCCCTTCTTTTTCAGCAAATTCTTTGAAGAAAATGTTGTTATACCAACCAGCAGTTCCTAACATAGTTTCATCTTTTGGTCCTCTTTCAAAAGAAACACCAATTGTATCCGCATGACTACCAAAAGCTGCTGTAATACGGCTAGCTAAACCATAACTAGAAGACGCTCCTAAAACTAACGCTTTTTTAGTTCCTTCATAATCGCCTTGTTTTTTTACGTAGTTAATTTGATTTAAGACTTCTTGTTTACACCCATTAGGATTAACGCTTCTTGCCATATTACCTTTTAATTTCATTTCAACTTTCATTGTTTACTCTCCTTTCGGTGGGATAACTGTTGCTGTCCCATCTATTAATAATTCACCGTTTTGATTAACAACAGTGGTATGTAACTCAGCCATAATAAATTTCTTTTTGTCGATGATTTTTGTTACTTCTACTTTTGCCACAATCACATCATCAAAATAAATTGGATGGATAAATTTAAGATTTTGACCTAAATAAATCGTTCCAGGTCCAGGTAAATCCATTCCTAAACAAGCAGAAATTAAGCCTGCTCCTAACATACCATGAGCGATTTTAGTTTTAAAAATACTGCTTTTAGCATACTCTTCATCAGTATGTGCTGGATTCATATCTCCTGTTGTTTGAGCAAATAAATCCACATCTTGTTCTGTCACACGTTTTGATTTTTCCCCAACTTGGCCAACTTTTATTTTGTCTTGTGTAATGCTTGGATACTCTTTTAACATTTATGACACCCCTATCTTTATTTGTTAAAAAATGAGCAATCAAAAAAACAGTGAAAGATATAACACAAAAGTATCATTTTTCTATTGCTCGTTTCAACAACATGAATATAATACCTTTTTCAGTTAATAGCTAATACTGTTTTTTCATATATTGAATAACTTTTAGTTATGGTAAATCAAACCGTATATAGTAAGAAATCATTTTCCGTTAAAAGCTTGCGTCAGTGATTCAATGATATAGGCTTCTATTTTTGAATAATTATCTTTCCTAAGTCTAGCCAAAACAACTTGCCAACTGATTGGTTTTTCCATTGGTAAACAGACCACATCCGTTACTTGGTACAAATCTTTCGTAGGCTTAGGTAAGATTGTTGCAATATCATGATTTATCTTGGTTGAATTCAACATAAAATCCCAAGATCCAGAAGTTAAAATAATATTGGGATGTACTTGATGACGTTCAAATTGATCCATTAATAAGTGATTAATCATAAAAGAAGAATCAAAAATAGCCAATTTTTCATTATCTAAATCACTCCAACCAACCTTTTGACGTTTAGCTAGTTTATGACTAGGGGAAACAAATAAACTTAACTCAGAACGCTGAATCTCGTAATTTTCAATAAGATTATCTGCTAATCCTGTTGGTGAAAGCAGTACGGCTATGTCAACATTTCCTAAAAGTAATTCATTTTTTAGGTCATACGCTCCAATTTCTTTAATATTAAATTTAATTTCTGGATTTTCTAAAATAAGCCTTGGCATCACTGTAGAAAAAACAACTGATAAAACAAGGGGTGGAATGCCGATTGTTATTGTTCCCTTCATACCCTTAAACTGCTCGTGCAGATTTGTAAACATGTCATTGTAATTTTGAAGAACAATCATCGCATCTTCATAAAAGGATTCTCCAGCATAAGTTAATCCTTTGATTCGACCACCTGCACGCTTAAACAACTTAAGTTCTTCTCTTTTTTCAAAGTCGTTAATCATCATACTTAAAGTTGGTTGTGAAACATACAACAACTCTGCTGCTCGACTCAAATTAAAGTTATTGTCAACAATCGTAACAAAATATCGCAATTGTTTAATATCCATGACGTATCACACTCCCTATATAATTTGTAGTAATACCTTCAATAACTATTATGTATACTTATACTTAATTTCAAACTCATTATGTCACAACCTTATAATAAAAGCCATTAAGATCATAACTATAAATATTATTTATAGTTATCTAAATTTTATATATTTTCTTTTACCTAAATTCCTTGTTATCTTGTGAGTGTAGAAAGCGTTTTACAAAGAAAGGACTTTAAATTATGAATAACAAAAAAATTGTCATTGTTGAAGCTTTAAGAACACCCATTGCCTCTTTTGGTGGTGCTTTTAAAAATATTTCAGCCGTAGAACTCGGAACAACTGTATTAAAAAGAATTTTAGAAACAACGAAAGTCGCTCCTGAAATGGTCGATGAAGTGATTTTAGGAAATGTGCTTCATGCTGGTTTAGGTCAAAATGTGGCGAGACAAGTTGCCATTCATGCAGGTATTCCAAGCGAAAAGACATCATTTACTCTTGATATGGTTTGCGGTTCTGGTTTAAAAGCAATCGAACTTGCTGCACAAAGTATTCTTTTAGGTGATGCTGAAATTGTTATTGCTGGTGGTGTTGAAAACATGTCCCAAGCAGCTTACGTTTTAGAAAATCAACGTTTTGGTCAAAGACTAGGTAATGGTAAAGTCATCGATACTCTTGTTAATGATGGTTTAACAGATGCTTTTAATCACTATCATATGGGAATTACAGCTGAAAATGTTGCCAAACAATATGGTATTACTAGAGAAGATCAAGATCATTTTGCTGAAAACAGTCAAAGAAAAGCAGCTCTTGCTTTAGAAAATCATGTATTTAAAGATGAAATCGTACCTGTTTCAATTCCTCAACGCAAAAAAGAGCCAATTTTAATAGATACTGATGAATATCCAAAACCAGGGACAACTTTTGAAACGTTACAAAAATTAAGACCTGCCTTCTTACCAAATGAAGGAACTGTCACTGCTGGAAATGCTTCAGGGATCAATGATGGTGCGGCTATGGTGATGTTAATGACTGAAGAAAAAGCAAAAAGTTTAGGACTAAATATTTTAGTTTCTTTAACTAGCTATGCCAGTGCAGGTGTCGCTCCTGAACTTATGGGAACTGGTCCAATTCCAGCTTCTAAAAAAGCATTAGAAAAAGCTAACCTAACAGTTGCTGATTTAAACTTAATTGAATCAAATGAAGCCTTTGCTGCTCAATCAATTGCAGTCTTAAAAGAATTAGATTTAAATCCAGAAATCGTCAATGTGAATGGTGGCGCAATTGCTTTAGGACATCCAATTGGTGCTAGCGGTGCTAGAATTTTGGTTTCTCTTATTCATGAAATGAAACGTCGCCAAGCTGAAAATGGTTTAGCTACCCTTTGCATTGGTGGCGGTCAAGGAACAGCAGTTATTGTTAAGAATTACAACTTATAGAAAGCAGGTTTTAATATGTGCAAACAGATTTCAATTTCTGAAGCCGTTACTCACATCAATGATGGAGATACAATCATGGTTGGCGGCTTTATGGCTAATGGAACACCCGAAAAACTAATCGATGCCTTAGTAGAAAAAGGTGTTAATAATTTAACTCTCATTTGTAATGACGCTGGTTTTATTGATCGAGGTGTTGGTAAAATGGTAGCCAAAAAACAATTTTCTACGATTATTGCTTCTCATATTGGCTTAAATCGTGAAGCAGGTCGTCAAATGACAGAAGGTGAAACAACTATTGAACTTGTCCCTCAAGGAACTTTAGTGGAACAAATCAGAGCTGGTGGCTTTGGTTTAGGTGGTTTCTTAACCCAAACTGGCCTTGGAACCCTTGTTGAAGAAGGAAAAGAAATTGTTAACGTTGATGGGCAAGATTTCCTTTTAGAAAAACCATTAAAAGCTGATGTCGCTTTAATCTTTGCTAATAAAGCTGATACTCAAGGTAATTTACAATATTTAGGTTCAGAAAATAACTTCAATCAAATGATGGCTACAAATGCAACTACCACAATTGTTGAAGCCAAAGAAGTAGTTAAAGTTGGCGATATTGATCCTAATTTTGTTCATACACCAGGAATTTTTGTTAATTACTTAGTAAAAGGAGCATAAAAAATGACGACAGAAAGCGTAACATTATCCAAAGAAGAAGTTCAAGCACGAATCGCAAAACGTGTCGCTCAAGAATTAGAAAATAATACCTTAGTCAATTTAGGGATTGGATTACCAACACAAGTTGCCAACTACATTCCAGAAGATGTAACGATTACTTTGCAATCTGAAAATGGCTTTGTTGGTTTAACAGCTGATATTGATCCGGAACACATCGATCCATCCATTGTAAATGCTGGTGGACAACCTGTTGGAATCGTTAAAGGAGGAGCTTTCTTTGATAGCTCAACTTCTTTTGGAATTATCCGTGGTGGACACGTTGCAGCCACTGTTTTAGGTGCTTTACAAGTGGACCAATACGGAAATATTGCTAACTACTTAATTCCAGGAAAAATGGTACCTGGTATGGGTGGTGCGATGGATTTACTAGTTGGTGCAAAAAAAGTAATCGTTGCAATGGAACATACTAATCGAGGAAAACATAAAATTTTGAATAACTGTTCCCTTCCGTTAACAGCTAAACAAGTTGTTAATCTAATTATTACTGAGATGGGCGTTTTTGAATATCAAGAAGAAGGCCTTTGTGCTATCGAAATTCATCCTGATTATTCATTTGAAGAAGTACAAGCAGCAACAGAAGTTACTTTAATCAATAAAACAAAATAAAAAATATACTGGAGGATTTTATTATGACACATTTAAAAGAAGTCGTTTTCGTTACAGGAGCTGCAAGTGGTATTGGTAAACAAATTGGAGAAACTTTCTTAAAAGAAGGAAAAACAGTGGCTTTCTCTGATATTAACAAAGAAAAATTAGATGAAGTTGTAGCTGAGTACACTAAACAAGGATATGATGCTTTTGGCATATTATGTGATGTAACAAGTGAAGAAGCAATCAATACAGCAATTGATACTGTTATTGAAAAATATGGTCGTATTGATATTTTAGTTAATAATGCAGGTTTACAACACGTTTCAATGATCGAAGATTTCCCTGCTGATAAATTTGAATTTATGGTAAAAGTAATGTTAATTGCGCCATTTATCGCCATCAAGAGAGTTTTCCCAACAATGAAAAAACAAAAACATGGTCGTGTCATCAATATGGCTTCTATTAATGGTGTCATTGGTTTTGCTGGAAAATCAGCTTATAATTCTTCAAAACACGGTTTAATCGGTTTAACTAAAGTTGCAGCTCTAGAAGCCGCTGACTCTGGTATTACAGTTAATGCCATTTGTCCTGGTTATGTTGATACACCACTTGTTAGAGGACAATTTGAAGATTTATCTAAAACTCGTAATATTCCATTAGAAAATGTTTTAGAAGAAGTTCTTTATCCTTTAGTACCACAAAAACGTTTAATCGACGTTCAAGAAATTGCTGATTACGTTTCATTCTTAGCAAGTGATAAAGCTAAAGGTGTTACTGGCCAAGCATGTATTCTTGATGGTGGTTACACTGCACAATAAAAGTTACATTGTTAAGTAAAGAGATTGACTTCAACGTCAGTCTCTACCTTATTTATATGAATATTCTTTAATAGTCAGAGGATAAAATGGCATCTCCTACACCAACTTCACAAATACTAATCAATCCATTTGCTTGGAGCTAGGCGCCATTTTAACCACTCTATTTGTTTTATCAAGAAAAGAGGAATTTACACTATGGAAATTATTGGTTCTATTGGGGTTCTACTTGGTGTTATCGCCATTATTTATTTTTCCCTTAAAGAAATAAACATTATTATTGCTGCACCACTTGCAACGGCTATTGTGATTCTATTTAATCAAATGGATCCTTTCACTTCTCTTTTAGGTAAAGAAGCGAATCAATATATGGGTGCTCTTTCAACTTATATTTTAAACTATTTTGCGATCTTCCTACTTGGTTCTATTTTAGCCAAGTTAATGGAAGTTAGTGGGGCAACAACTTCTATTGCTGACTATATTTTGAAAAAAGTTGGTTATGATAGTCCTTATAAAGTATTAGTTGCAATTTTTGCAGTTAGTGCTATTTTAACTTATGGTGGCATTAGCCTTTTTGTTGTCATGTTTGCCGTCTTACCTTTAGCTCGTAGCTTATTCAAAAAAATGGATCTATCTTGGAACTTGATCCAAGTTCCACTTTGGTTGGGAATTGCAACGTTTACGATGACTATTTTACCAGGAACACCAGCCATTCAAAATGTTATTCCCATTCAATACTTAAATACATCTTTAACAGCTGCAGCAGTTCCTAGTATTCTTGGTTCTATTGGCTGTATCACTTTTGGTTTATTCTATATGAAACGTTGTTTAAACAAAAGTTTAGCTAAAGGTGAAAATTATGCCACTTATGCATTAGATGCTGATGAAGTTATTGAAGAAAAAGAACTTCCTAACTTTTTACCTAGTGTCACTCCTTTAGTTTTACTCATCATTTTAGCTTTATCAGGTAGTATCTTTGGTAATGAGTTTTTAAAGAAAAATATTATTTATATTGCTTTACTCTCAGCGATTATTTTAGCTGTTATTCTATTTAGAAATTTTATCCCTGAAAAAATAAAAACCTTTAATTTAGGAGCAAGTGGTTCTATCGCTCCAATCTTTGCCACAGCTTCTGCTGTTGCTTTTGGTGCAGTTGTGATGATTGCTCCTGGTTTTAAACTCTTCTCAGATTTAATTTTAAATATCCCAGGTAACCCATTAATCAGTTTAACTGTCTTGACATCTTCTATGTCTGCTATCACAGGTTCCTCATCTGGAGCCCTTGGAATTGTTATGCCTAACTTCGCTCAATTTTATTTAGATAAAGGCCTTGAACCTGAAATGATTCACCGTGTTGCAGCGATTGCGTCTAACATTTTAACCATTGTTCCTCAAAGCGGTGTGTTCTTAACATTCTTAGCTTTAACTGGTTTAAATCATAAGAATGCCTTTAAACAAACCTTTATTACTGTTTCTGTTGGAACATTAATCGCAGAAGTTATTGTCATTGTCACAGGATTGATTTTTTAATTTTCTTTTTTTATGCCCTTGAAACCTTATTTTTTCCTTTAAAATAAGGTTTCAAAAAAATAAAAGGATCTAGCTATGCCAAAATGTATGGCTAGAAACCTTTTATTCATTAACAAATAAGCTAATAATATTTTTATCATGATCTCTCACTAAAGCATAATATTGTCCCCAAGGAGCCAACCATGGTTCTTTAATCACTTCATAATTTCCTAAGCGTATTTTTTCAACTAACTCGTCTACATGATTAGCACTCTCACAAAGAAAAGCGAGTTCAACTTTATCTCCAGTTGTTTCTGGTTCAAATCCTAAAACAGCTGTGATCATCTCTTTGGTATTTAAAGAAATTCGCACCCCTTCATTTTCAAGTTCCACATAAGCATCTTCAGAGCTACCACTTTTAACTTTTAGTCCTAACAACTCATAAAAAGCAATTGCCTCTTTCATATTACTGACGATTATTCCCACCATATCAAGTTTCATCTTATTTCTCTTTTAACTTATATCGTAATAGTGTTTTTCTTTTTTCAGGGGCGACTCTTCTAAAATCGGAAAGATAAATTTCACGATGAACGTATGTATCCATGATCCAATCTCTTTTAAAAGGCATTTCTTCTAAAAATTGATCTATTTTCCTAAAGGTTTCAATTTCTGTCTCAAAGGTTCCTACATGAATTCCTTGAACAACCATACCATCTTCATAGGCTTCAAACTGTATATCTTCAATCCTTGGATTACCTTTTTTTAAACGAACTTCTTTCATGGCTTGTTGAACCATTTCAGCGGTTACTTGTTCTGGTTGACGTATCATGATTCGGTAAACTAAGGCGTCTTTGTTTAAATTTTCATCTTTAGAACCATCACTTGTTGTCCAAACACCTTCTAAAGGATAAACTGTATATTCAAATCCTTGTTTTTTTAAACTCATTCTAAGAGAATAAGAAACGCTATATAAAGCTTCAATTTGACTAGCGTAGTGAGAATTATTATTAGGATTTCCCATTCCTTCTAATATTAAAAAAGAGTATTTGGGTATTTCTCTCACTTCTATTTCTTTAGGTAAATAAACTTGCTTTTCTACTTTTCGCCACTCGTATTTCATTTCTATTTTCTCCTAATTAAAGTCTAAGCTCAATAACATACCTTCTGCTGTTGGCTCATAGATTCCTTTTCCAGTAATACCAGTAAAATCTTCTGTTCCTGTGCCAGGGATAATCTCGACTTTGGCTTCATATTGATTATCAACAAAACTTCCTTTATCAGCTAAGATAAAACTTCCTTTTCGACCTTCAATTTCACCTTTAAAGACCATAAATCCTTCAAAAACACTTGACGATTGATGAATATCTTCTTTATTGTATTCCAAATATAAAATCGTATAGTCTACATCTATTTTCCCTGTCAATTCACCTTCAACGTCATAAACAACTCTTGCATGAGCTACTTTTTCCTCAATTGTAAAAACCTCTTGCCAATCATTTACTTTAAAAATACTTTTTGCCATTATTAAACACCTCGTCCTCTCTTTAATAAATTCATTCTATCAAAGTCTTGTGACTACATTATGTCATATTGACTTAAAATATTTTTAGCACTAGCTATGATGTCATTTTTTAACGTATCAGGCGACAGAACTTTTACTTCTCCACCAAATCCCATGAGCATTTCAACCGTCCACGGTTCTTTCGGTAGTTTTTTAGTAACATATATTTTATCCTCAGATTCAGTAATGTCTTCTTCTAAAAAGGTATCATAGACTTTCGCCTTAACTGAATAATTAAAAACCAAAGAGACTTCCTCCATGGGTACTGTCTCGCTAAGTGAATGATAAAAGACGTCTAACTCTGACTTATCAACCATTGAAGAATGCTGATTTTTGAATTGTTCTTCTAGTAATTGAACTTTTCTGATTCTACTTATTCTAAATAAACGTTCCTCTTGTCTCAACTGACAAAAAGCAAACAAGTACCACACGTGAGATTTACAAACTAAATTAATTGGCTCCACTTGTCGATTCGTGGTTGCTCCTTTGTAACTCGTATATTCAAAAGATAAAACTTGCTTATTTTCTATGGCTTTTTCAATATCCGTTAAAATCAATTGATTGGTTTTCCATAAGCTCAAATCAAAAAAATAAGGAGAGGAACTTGGATTTTTTTGAACAAGATAAGCCATTTTTTGACTCAATTCTTCTATTTTTGGATGATGATAACTCGTTGCTAAACTTTGGCTCAAATCATAAATAATTTTCTTCTCCATGTCAGAAAAAAGTAATGAATTGAGTTGGTAATCTTCATCAATATAAAACCCACCCTGAGTTCCCTTTTTAGAATAAATAGGAATTCCCGCTAAACTTAAAGTATCAATGTCCCGGTAAATTGTTCTAACTGACACTTGATATTTTTCAGCGATGTCACCTGCCTTAAGATATCTATTAGATAGTAAAGTCACTAAAATATACATGAGTCGCTCAATTTTCATAAGCTTCTCCTTTCTTTTAAAAAAGTAAAAAGGTTGCAATAAAACTCGTTCCAGTTCTATCACAACCTCCTATGTTTATTTCTTTAATTTAAAATTGGGATAGTTTTTAACAATCCGCTGTAAATTTCGATGTTTCAAATGTGGTTTCTTCGTTTTTAAATGACTTAAGATTGATTGTCGACTAAGAGATTCTTCCGCATTAATAAAGAGATGTTTTAACCGATATTCTTTAATCACTGCATTTTCACTATCTGATGTATCCACTAAATGCTCCACTTCTTTTTTGGTTGTCATGGTGAAAATGAACGTGGTTAGTGCGTCTAAGCCAAACAAAACAAAGAGTATTAGGGGTAACCAACCATTTGTTTCAGCATTCAGAAAACCAATTAATTTCTCTATTTCTGGATGAATGACTTTGATTAAAAATAAACAGCCAACACCCCAAAAAATTGAAACGGGAACCGCCACTCGTCCGTGAATATTAAGTGGTACCTCTTTATAATCCCACAGCTCCATGGAAAATAATTTTTCTAGTAAAAAACTGGTCACATATTCAACAATCGTCACAATCACAACAATATTAAAATATAAATTTAGGAGTGTTCCGTATTCCTTTGGTACAAGAAGCAGTACTGATAAAACGCCAAATCCGTAAACTGGACAATAGGGGCCCAGTAAAAAGCCTCGATAAACAAAGTGCTTGGCTTTAAAGGAACAAAAGAAACTTTCCCATAGCCAACCAATCATTGAATAGACAATAAAAATCATAAATAATTGAAAAAAAGTATTGTGTAAATCTAAATTGAGCATCTTAATACATTTCTACTAATGAAGCTTTGAATATTGCTAAAACATCCGCTTCTTTAATTGGTACAAATGCATTATCAAGTGACTTGTGTTTAATGGTTTGTGAAGCCATCTCTGAAAGAAGTGACTCGTCAATTCCTACTTCGCCTAACGTCATTGGAACGCCCCAATTTTTGAAGGCTTGATACGTAGATTCAATCGCTTGTTCAGCCATTGCCATTGTATCGTCCATATAATCGATATCAAATACACGGTGCCCATATTCAGCAAATTTCGCTGCTGTCGTTTCATTTAAACAATGTTTCATCCATCTTGGTGTGATGATAGCTAAGCCGATACCATGTGTAATATCATAATAAGCACTTAATTCATGTTCCATTGCGTGACATGACCAAACTTGGGCTTTTCCTGAACCTGTCAAACCATTTAAAGCAAGAGAACTTGCCCACATTAAATTAGCACGAGCTTCATAGTTTTCTGGATTTTCTAGAGCAAGTGGTGTGTAATGATGAACTGTACGCATTAATCCTTCAGCGATACTATCTTGAACCATAGCATCTTTTGTGTGATCAAAATAATTTTCAAATAAATGGCTTAAAATATCTGCTGATCCTGCCATTGTTTGATATTTAGGCACTGAAAAAGTATAACTTGGGTCTAAAATCGAAACTTTTGGTGCTAAACTACGAGCGCCGAAGCTTAGTTTTTCTTTGGTTTCTAAATTCGTAATCACTGAACCACCATTCATTTCAGAACCTGTGGCAGCAATCGTTAAAATAGATACGATAGGAAGTGTTTCTCCTACTAAACTAGCGTCACTTGTGAAATCCCAAGGGTTGCCATCATAAAATGTTCCTGCTGAAATGGCCTTAGAACAATCAATGGTAGATCCACCACCCACAGCTAAAATCACATCAATTTTATGTTCACGACACAGTTCAACACCTTTAATCACTGTTTCAATTCTTGGATTAGGTTCAATCCCAGGTAATTCAAAGACATTAAAGTCTGATCCTAATTTTGAGATAATATCATCGTATAAACCATTTCTCTTAATACTTCCCCCACCATAAGTTAGTAAAACATTTTTACCGAATGGTGCTAAGCTACTAGGTAATTTTTCAATCTGACCTTTACCAAATAAAACATTTGTTGCTGCTTGAAAATCAAAATTAAACATGTGAAAAACTCCTTCTTTTCTTTATTTATTAATACAAGCGAATCGCCGAAAGGATACCCGCTAACATATCACTACCTGAAGATGAACCAATCCTTAAGATTTCCTCCACTCGTTTATTCAACGTTAACATAGAGGAACCACGATATAAATCATATAAAAATTGCTGGACTGGTTTTAGCGCTCTTTTATCTATCGCAAGTTTTAATTGATTCTGACTGACTGCATTGGTTTTGCGACAATTTTCTTGAACCAACTGATTTAGAAGACCTGTAAACTCACGATTAGTATCAGTTTGACTATTTAAAACCAGTAAAAAGCCAGTCAGAAAATCATCACCAGAAGGCGTTAATCCGTGACCTAATCCAAGTAAGGAAGAGACTCCTACCTCTAGTAATGAGGAATCATCTTTTTCAAACGCACTTTCTAAAGTTTCTTTTCCGTTCATTAGAAAACGGTGCATCACTTCTTCCACATCATTGGGAAAAGTTTTGCGGTAAAAGCCAACGGTATCCAAATTTATTTCTAAGTAGTTATTGATAATCGTTGTGTGTCGCTTGATTTCTAAAGCTTTTTCTTTTGAAAAAACTAAAGGTAACTCCTCCATTACCTTTGCCTCTTCACAATCAATTTCCAGTACATCAGCAATCAAAAGACGTTTACCAACGTGTGAGACTGCCATACCAATTTCTAATGGCAGGTATTTCATAGATGTTTCATTTATTTTAATCATTTGCGGTCCATCAAAAATTGGATGGGTCGCCACTGTCATTAATTTATTTGTTTCTGTTTCGATATTAAACGTTCTCTCAAAAACACTATGGATGGTACCAGAGAATGTTGTTTCTAAAAAGTCGTTTGAATAAGAAACCCCTTGAATTTTTTTCATACCACGTCCCCTTTATTTTCCTATTGTACCACTAATAGGAAAACAAAAAACACTAATTCTTAACAAAAAGAACTAGTGTTTAATGGAATTAAAAAAATTAGTTCCAGTTATTTGGAGCTAAGCGCCACTATCACCTTTTTTTATTTCGCGCCTAATATTTGTTCTTTCGCATGGACTAATTGGGTTAGGAACGAGCAGTAAGGTGTTTCGATGTTGTATTGTTTTCCTTTTCTGACAATTGCGCCATTGATATAATCAATTTCAGTTAAACGGTTGTTGATGATTAGATCTTGGTACATTGATGGGTGGTGTAATCCGATTGTTTCACGGTTATAACAAGATTTAATTTGAGTTAAGACTTCTTCAATATTTAAATCAGCTTTCTCCATTTTAGCAATCGCCGCAAATTCTGAAACAATACTTTCAACAATCGCGTCTGCCACATCTGTTTCACCAAATCCAGCCATGTTTGAATCTAAAATGGTACATAAGCCGTTCATTGTTCCGTTAACACAGGCTTTTTTATAAATTGAAGACAAGATATTCCCTGAGTATTTTGCGTTTAAATTCGCCTTGTTTAAGCACGCAATCACTTCTTCAGTTGCATCTCTTCCGTCTTCTCCTAAGTTTTGTAAATCGATTGACCCATTACCAAATAATTTAGCTTTTCCAGGTCCTTCTAAACCAGCTGTCCACATTGTGTTACCTAAAATAATATTGCTTAAAGGAACATATTTTTTGATAACATCCTCATGACCAATGCCGTTAAGTAAGCATAACACTTTCGTATTGGTACCGACCATGTTCTTAATTTCTTTCATCATAGCGTCAAGTTGCATCGCTTTTGTAAAAAGAATCACTAAATCTGCTGAAAAATCAACGCTAGCTACTTCATTTTGATGATAAATCGGAATTTGTGCGACCACTTCCTCACCATTAAAGTTAGCTTTTAAGCCGTCTTTCTTGATGTTATCTATATGTTCTGGCCAACCGTCAACTAAGATGACCTCATTTTTTGCTTGATGTAACATAAGTCCGAAACGGCTGCCCATCGCTCCTGCTCCTGCAATAATTACCTTCATTTAAAAACACTCCTTATCTTTCATTTAATACTATTCATTCTATAAAAAAAACGACATAAAATCAAAATTTTTATGGTATCATAGATATAATAGTTAACATTTTTAAAATTAAAACGCTTTATCATTATTTGAATGGAAGGTGCTTATTTTGAATATTCAACAACTTAAATACTTTATTGAAATAGCTAATACTAGAAATTTATCCGCCGCTGCAAGAAATCTTTTTGTGACTCAACCCACCCTATCTCTTGCGCTTAAAAAAATGGAGGGTGACTTGCGGACCACGCTTTTCACTCATACTGACAAACCTTTCCAATTAACCAAAACAGGTCTTTACCTTTACGAACACGGTCAGACTCTTGTTACTGACTTTGATCAACTCATTGCTGATATTCATTTAATGGATGACGAATCATCTCACTCTAAGAAAAAAATCAAATTAGGTATCACTACTCTTTTTTCAATGCAGTTTATGAAAGAAATTTCCTTGTTTCTTTCGTCACATCCACATATTGACTTGATCATAAAACAAGACGGCTCGCCTTACTTACAACAAATGCTGATGGATGATGAAATCGATATTGGTTTGATTTCGTTCCCTAATCTTTATCCGGATAAAATCTCTATTGAAGCCTTAGAAACATCTACAAGAGGTTATCATGTTTATGTGGTGATGCCTGATGATAATCCTTTGGCGCAAAAGAGTGTTCTAACCTTTAAAGATTTGAAAGGACAACGTTTCTCTTCTCTGACAACTAATTTTATGTTAGGAAGACTTTTACTTGATCGTTCAAGTAATTTTGGCTTTGAACCAAACATTGTCCTTCATAATGACGATTTACAAGTTTTACTTCATAGCTTACGAAAAAATGATTCTATTTGTATTTTACCGATTGAATATCAAGAAGTGGGTAAAAGTGATGGATTAAGCTGGATTCCATTAAAAGATAAATACGATTATTTTCCAATTGGCATCGCCTTAAAGCGTGACGCCCACATTACAAATGACATTAAAGATTTTATTGAGATTATTAAGGATAATTAATAGTCTCTTTTTTTAGCCTTGATACTTGAAAACAACCTTGCTGTCGTAGATTTTCAAGACTTTTTCAAAGATAATTTTAGATAAAAGTCCCGCAGCAATTGGAACAACAAACCATGAAATAATTAGTAATACAACATTTAATCCGGCATCTAATGAAGCCAGTGGTCCGACTAAACCTACCAAGCCAAATCCAGCTGAGTTAGGTGTCCCAGAAATATTAAACAACGCAACTGGAATTGCTGAAACAGTCGCCGTAACTAAGCATGGAACCAAGATAATTGGATACTTAAATAGATTAGGCATCATCATTTTCATCCCACCTAAAGCAACAGCTAATGTCACTCCAGATTCATTAACTTTCCAAGAATGAATGACTAAAACAGTTGTTGTTGCAGCAATTCCCATAGCTGCAGCCCCTGCTGAAACACCATTTAATTGAATCGCCATCCCAATAGCCACTGTGGTGATTGGTGAAATAATCAAAGCTGCAAAAGAACATGCAATTAAAATACTCATAATAATCGGTTGGAAATCTGTAAAGTTATTAATGACTTTTCCAATCGCTACCGTGATTTGAGTCACATATGGATACATCAACATTCCTGCTAAACCAGCGCCAATCCCTACAACAATCGGTAGTGCAATAATTTCGACCGAACCAAATTTTGTATCTATCCAAAGCATTAACAACACAGCAATTGATGCTGTTAACATGATATTAATAATGTCTCCAGTACCAGCCGCAACAAACCCTTTAATATCAGGATTGTATTTAATAACCCCAGATCCTGCAAAAGCCGCTCCACCAACGATCATCATTTTAGGTGGCGTTAAATCGAATTGTTTCGCAATAAGTGCTGCAATAATCAGTGCCGTTCCAACTTGGAAAATAAGTGCTGCGTTAATAATCATCTGAATCACTGGAATATGAGCAAAATATTTTAAAATTGCGCCAAGAACAGCATTTGGAATCAGTGCGATAATCGTTCCTTGAGCCGTCCCTGTTAATAGTTTGTTAAAAAAGATTTTTGGTGTCATTTTTGTTTGAGTCACTTCATTTGTCATGTTAAAATCCCCTAATTTTATTTTTTTAATTTAACATTACATCATTTGTTTATCGATTTTTTCCGTCAGCAAATAAGCCGTTCATCACGTCATTTATCAATTAAATTCTTGTGATGAACGGCTACTTGTGATTAAAGCAATTCCTAATCTTTATTAAATTTAGTAAATATCTGATTCTACTTCAAAACGAGCTAGATTTTCTTTGATATCCTTCAAGAATTTACCTGCTTGTTGACCATCTAAAATACGGTGATCAATTGACAAGCAAAGGTTAACCATGTCAGCTACTTTAAAGCCTCCATCTTTTGTTGGTACTACTCGTTTATTGATTGATTCCACTTGTAAAATTGCTGCTTGTGGATGGTTAATGATTCCCATTGATTGAACAGAGCCTAGACTACCTGTATTGTTTAAAGTGAACGTGCCACCTTGCATGTCTTCATTTGCTAGGATTCCTGTTCTTACATCACTTGCTAGGCGATTAATTTCTTTAGCTAAGCCAGTTAGTGAATAGTTATCTGCTTGATGAATCACCGGTACAAAGAGATGCTCATCAGTTGTGACTGCGATTGATAAGTTAATATCTTTATGATAAACAATGTTACCATCTTGCCAAGAAGTATTGATTTTCGGATTTTTCTTCATTGCTTGAACTACCGCTTTAGCAAAGAATGGGAAGAAGCTCAGAGACATACCTTCTTGCTGTTTGAAACCATCTTTCACACTGTTTCTTAAATTCACAATATTCGTTACATCTGCTTCAACCATAATCCAAGCATGTGGAATTTCATTCACACTTTGAACCATCTTCTTAGCGATCGCTTTTCTAACACCATCAGCTGGTACTACTTCATCATGAGCACTTGCCATAACTGGTACTGGTTTTGGTAGTGCAACCTGTGTCACTGGTGCTGCTGCTTTAACTTCTACTGGTTGTTCAACTTGAACAGGAGCAGCTGATGCTTCACTTGGAACAAAGTTTAGAATATCTTTTCTAGTGATACGACCTTCTTTTCCTGTTCCCACAACTTGAGCTAAATCAATCCCTTTTTCTTGAGAAAGTTTTAAGACAGCTGGTGAATAACGTCCTGCCATTTTTCCTTGTGTTGGTGAAGGTTGAGCAACTGGCGCTTCTGCTTTCGCTGTTTCTTTAACTTCTGGTTTTTCTTCTGCACCTTCAACTTCTAATGTCATTAAAACAGTTCCAATTGGATAATCTGTATCTAAATTAACGATTAAGTCTTTAACCACCCCATCAAAATCAGATGGAACTTCTGTGGTTACTTTATCTGAAACAACCTCCATTAAAGGAGCGTAGCGTTTAATTTTATCTCCTGGTTGAACCAACCATTGTACGACTGAAGCTTCTGTGACACTTTCCCCTAAATGAGGCATTAAGATTTCTTTGATTGCCATCTTTATCTTCCTCCTATATCAAGTTTAAAATTCTGCTAGATCTTTCATTGCTTGAGTCACTTGCTCTTGATTCACTAAAAATTCTCTTTCAAGAGGTAATGCGTATCCCATACTTGGTACGTCTGGACCTGCTAAACGTTGAATAGGGGCATCTAAATCAAACAACGCATCTTCTGAAATCATGGCTGCAATCTCACTAATAATTGCGCCTTCTTTATTATCCTCAGAAATAAGTAAGACTTTACCAGTTTTCTTCGCTGCATTCACTAATGTTTCACGGTCTAGTGGGTAAAGAGAACGAACATCGACTACTTCTGCCTCAATGCCTTCCTCAGCTAATTTTTCAGCCGCAGAGATTGCATATTGAAGCATCATTCCGTAAGCAATAACAGTGATATCACTACCTTCGCGAACGACATTTGCTTTATCAATTGGAACAATGTAATCATCTGTTGGTACATCTGCTTTAAGTAATCGATATAGACGTTTATGCTCATAGAAAATAACTGGATCATCTGATCTAATCGCCGCTTTAATCATGCCTTTTGCATCATATGGATTAGAAGGTGTTACCACTCTTAAGCCTGGTTGACCACAAAAGATTTTTTCTGTTGATTGAGAATGATATAAACCACCACGAACCCCACCACCATAAGGCGTACGATACACAATTGGTGCTGTCCAGTCACCTTTCGTACGGTAACGCATGGTTCTTGCTTCTGATAAAATTTGGTTCGTTGCTGGTAAGATATAATCAGCAAATTGGAACTCTCCAATGGCACGATAGCCACGTAATCCTAGACCGACAGCTAAACCACCGATTAAACCTTCTGTTAATGGTGTATTAAAACAACGATCATCTCCGTATTTAGCAGCCAAGCCTTTGGTTACACCAAACACACCACCTTTATCTCCACCAACGTCTTCACCGAAGATTACTACTTTCTCATCACGAGCCATTTCCTCAGAAATACCTAAATTCAATGCTTCTAAATATGTCATTTCAGCCATTATTTTCAATCCTCTCTTTTTAATTACTATTTAGCGTAAACTTCTTCGTATAAAGATTCTGCTAGTGGTTCTGGCATTTTTTCAGCTTCATCTGTTGCTAGATCGACTTCAGCTCGAATTTCTTCGTCCATTTTATCTAGTTCAGCTTGTGTCATGATTTTTTCTGCCAATAATTGTTTGACCATGGCATCAATCGGATCTTTTTCTTTCATTGATTCGATTTCTTCTTTTGAACGATAAATGGTTTGATCATCATCTGCCGAGTGAGATGTTAAACGAGATACTCGGAGTTCGATTAATTTAGATCCTTTACCAGCTCTCGCGTCTTCCACCGCTTTTTTGAATGTTAAGTAAACTTCTGTGAAGTCATTGCCATCAACTGAAATCCCTTCAAAACCGTAACCTTCCGCACGATCTGACATGTGTTTATTGGCATATTGTTCTTTAATCGGTACCGAAATGGCATATTCATTATTTTCAACAACAAAGATTAATGGTAATTTCTTAACGCCTGCAAAGTTCATTGCTTCTTGAACTTCTCCTTGGTTAGCTGATCCTTCACCAGTTGTTGTTAGGGTTACAAAATCACTTTTTTCTAATTGTGCAGAGTACGCAACCCCTGTTGCAAGAGGCATTTGTGTACTTACAGTTGATGCAAAGGAAACGATATTATGTTCTTTAGATCCGTAATGATTAGGCATTTGACGGGCGTGAGAAGATGGGTCTGCTTCTTTTCCAAATGAGCCCATAATAATATCTTTTGGTGTCATTCCCCAAACTAAACAGGCTGTCATGTCTCGGTAATAAGGTAAGTAGTAATCTTTTTTAGGATCAAAAGCTAAAGCCATTGCTACTTGCGCCACTTCGGCTCCTTGACCTGAAATATTAAAAGAAGTTTTTCCAATCCGAGTCAGTTGCCATAAACGTTCATCTAGGCGACGACCTCTTAAAACTTCGCGGTATGCTTGAATCAATTCTTCTTTACTTAAACCTGATTTTTTTAACGTTTTCATTTACTATCAACCTTTCTATTATTTATGAATGGCTAAGCCATAAGTGTCTAATGCAGCTTCTTGCAGTGCTTCTGTTAACGTTGGGTGAGGGTGAATTGCTTCGCCAATCTCCAGTGGTGTCGCGTCTAAATAAATTGAAGTACTGGCTTCTGTGATTAAGTCCGTTGCATGAGGTCCAATGATTGAAACGCCTAATAAATCATCTGTTTCCATATCTCGAATCACTTCAATGAAGCCATCACTTTCCCCGTAAACTAATGCTTTTCCATTGCCGCCAAAGTTAAATTTACCTACCTTAACTTTTTTGCCTTCTGGGGTACTGCCTTTCACATAACCTACACTAGCAATTTCAGGATTTGTATAAACCCCTCTTGGAACATTGTGATAATCAAGTGGTATTACTTCTTCTTGAAGAATATGAGCAACTGCCATCTCTCCTTCTTTCATCGCTACATGAGCCAGTTGCATGGTGTCAATACAATCACCAATCGCATAAATATGACTCTCCGTTGTTTGGTAAAACTCGTTGACTTCAATTCCTTTGTCGCCATATTTCACTGAAGTATTTTGAAGACCAATCCCGTGAACGTTAGGCGAGCGACCGATAGCCACCATCACTTTATCAACAGTTACTTTGTCTTTTCCTTCAATCGAAACTTCTACAGAAGAACCTGTTACTTTGGCTTCTTCCACTTTGCTACTTAAAAGAATGGTAACCCCTTTATTTTCCAAACTTTTCTTCAATTGTCTTGAAACCGTTGGACTTTCATTAATAAGTAAACGATCTAAAAATTCGACAATCGTTACTTTCACCCCTAAACTATTTAAAAGAGATGCCCACTCAACGCCAATCACACCACCACCTACAATCACGATTGATTCAGGTAATGTTTCTAATTGAAGCATGCCATCAGATGAAAGAATAAACTCTTCATCAAGTGGAAGATTAGGCAAGGTTCTTGGACTCGATCCTGTGGCAATAATGACATTTTTAGGAACAATAATTTCTTCTTCTTTTGATTTATCATTAAAGGTCACTGCAACCGCTCCAGAAACAGGTGAGAAGATGGAAGGTCCAAGAATGGCTCCTTCACCTTCTAGGACTTTGATTTTATTTTTTTTACAAAGTCCTTCTACCCCTGAGTGAAGTTGGTCAATGATTCCTTGTTTACGTGCTTGGATTTTTTCAAAATTAACGGCGAATTTTTGATCTGATTCAATACCAAACTCTGCTGCTTGTTTCATTGTGTCATACACTTCGGCACTTCTTAAAAGAGCTTTCGTTGGAATACAACCACGATGCAAACAGGTTCCACCTAGTTTGTACTTTTCAACTAAAGTAACACTTAATCCTTTTTGAGCGGCTCTAATGGCTGCCACATAACCGCCCGTTCCGCCACCTAAAATCAGTAAATCTGTTTGTTCTGCCATCACACATCACTCCTACTTTAGAATTTCAACTTCATCGTACGCTAATGCTTTTTCTTCACCTTTTATCACTCGCAGAGCGCCTACATACAAGGCTTCCATTTCCATCTCACCTGGAAAAGCTTTGACTGGTGCTATCCACTCTGTATACTCCGTAATTTTACTTAAAACATACTGAGAATAAATCACCCCACCAGTTAAAATAATCGCATCCACTTGACCCTTTAACGCCACCCCTAACTCGCCAATATTTTTAGCTACTTGGTAACACATACCATCAAGATAATATTTTGCTTCTTCATCTCCTTGGTTCATTCTTTTTTCTATTTCACGAATATCCGTTTCACCCAAATAAGATTTTAAACCTGCGTTTCCAGCAATTAACTTTTTGACATCACTGACTGTCATATTTTCAGCAATCACTCGCTTAGAAAAATCTAAAACCGGGAGCGCTCCACTTCTTTCAGGTGTGTAAGGACCTTCACCGTCAATACCGTTAATAACGTCAACCATTCGACCGTTCTCATGAGCACCTAAACTAATTCCGCCACCTAAGTGAGCCACAATGAAAGAGCCTGTTTCATAGGTTTTCCCTAAATCTTCAGCCACTTTTCTAGCGACCGCTTTTTGATTTAAAGCATGACAAACGCTTCTTCTTTCAATTCCTTTTAAACCAGAGATTCTTGAGAGCGGTTTCATTTCATCAACCACAACTGGATCGACAATAAAAGCTGGTATGTTTAAAGATTCAGCAAATTCATTGGCTAAGATAGCTCCTAAGTTAGATGCATGAGTATTATATTTTTCTTCTCTTAAATCCTTTAACAGTGCTTGGTCAACTTGATAAGTGCCACCTGGTATTGGTTTTAATAAACCACCTCGTCCTACAACGGCAACTAATTTTTCTGCCAAGCCTAATTTATCGATAAAATTTTTGATAATGTTATATCTAAAATCCGTTTGACTAATCACGTCTTTAAATTGTGAAATTTCTTCTACACTATGTCTTATAGTTTCTTCAGCTATTAATTGATGATCAGCATAAACGGCTGTTTTAGTTGATGTTGACCCTGGATTAATGACTAATATTGCTTCCATCTAGTTTCCCCCTTTTACCTTAAACTTGTTTTAGTGCAAATTTTAATGAATGTAACTTACTCTCTGTTGAATCACTTCTTGAGGTAAGAACCACTGGAATTTTCGTTCCAACGATTGTTCCTCCAACTTTAGCCCTACCAAAAATAGTGAGGGATTTGTATAAACTGTTTCCCGCATCAATTGCTGGTACAACAATGACGTCCGCGTCTCCCATAATCGGACCCTCATAACGTTTATGTGCCACTGCTTCTTTTGAAAGAGCTAAATCTAATGAGATGGGTCCAAAAATAGTGGCAGCTGTTGTTTCACTAAAATGTTCTGTCACTTCCGTTGCTAAAACAGAAGAAGGCATTTTAGGATTAAAGTTTTCTGCCGCACTTAGTAAGGCAATCTTTGGTTTATCTAAGCCAATTTTATGAGCGACTTCTTTTACATTTTCAATAATGGCAATTAAAGCATTTTTATCTGGTGCAATATTCATGGCACAATCTGTTAGTAAAAAAGATTGCTTTGTCTGAGGAATATCCACCATTGCTACGTGAGATAAAACTTGTTTTGTTTTTAAGCCATGTTCTTTGTTGAGTAATTCTTTTAATAACGTATGAGTTTGAATGATTCCTTTTAGTAAAATTTGGGCTTTGTTCTCTGCCACTAGTTGAATGGCTTTTTGAGCGACCTGTTTTTCATCTTCACAATGAACATATTTCCAAATTTCTTCACTTCCGATATTTTCTGTTGTGTCAAAAACAACAAATTCAAGTGTTTCCTGACACTCTTCTTGAGCTTTTTTCACGAGTTTTAAAATCTCTGGTTGTGAGCCACCTGCTACTGCTACTGTTATCAAATTATTCACCTCTTCTTACTTGTCTCTGTCTACATATCCAATGTACTCTTTATTGTAACCGTTTACAAATTGTTAATTTTTATTAAACTATTAATAATTTTAATACCCTATAAAATTATTTTATATGCTAAAACTGTGAAGTGGATAACAAAAAAGAATGACTAGTAAGCCATTCTTTTTAATGTTTGGAGTTAAACGCCTTTTTTATCACTCTGTTTTAGTCTGGATTCAATAAGCAGCTCCTTCGGTAATTTCAGGAATATCAAATAATCCAAAACCGGGATTTTTTGATATTTCTTCCAATTACTCGGAGCTAAACGCTTATTTCATCACGCTTATTTAGTCTGGATTCAATAAGCAGCTCCTTCGGTAATTTCAGGAATATCAAATAATCCAAAACCGGGATTTTTTGATATTTCTTCCAATTACTCGGAGCTAAACGCTTATTTCATCACGCTTACTTAGTCTGGATTCAATAGGCAGCTCCTTCGGTAATTTCAGGAATATCAAATAATCCAAAACCGGGATTTTTTGATATTTCTTCCAATTACTCGGAGCTAAACGCCTTTTTCATCACTCTTTTCATATTCTCTCATTACTTTCATAAACGCTTCGCCGTATTTGTCTAGTTTATTTTGACCGACTCCTTTGATTTGAAGGAAATCTAGAGAGGTTTTCGGTTGTTTTTCGATCATCTCATGAAGTGTTTTATCAGAGAAAATGACATAAGGTGGTAAGTTTTGTTCGTCTGCTAAGTCAGAACGTAACTCTCTTAGTTTTTCAAATAAACCATCATCTACTACTAATTGTTTAACCACTAATTGTTTTCTAAAGACTTGTTTCTTTCCTAGTAACACATTAATTCCTTCCCCTGAAAGAGATAGTAAAGGATATTGTCCTTTTGACGGAATTAAGTACTGCTCAGCTGTTAAGTAATCAATCAATTGAGTAACTTCTTTTTGTGACCAGTCTTTCATTAAACCGTAAGTTGTCAGCTCATCAAAATGCCACTGTTTGATTTTTTGATCTTTTGAACCAGTTAAAACTTTAGCTACTAATGATTTTCCGAACTTTTCATTCATCCGTTTCACACAAGAAAAGACTTTTTGCGCTTCAATTGTGATATTCACTGATTCACGCTCGTCTAAACAATTACTACAACGTCCGCAATCTATTCCAACTTCACCAAAGTAGCGTAAAATATAGTTTTGCAAACAGCTTTCCGTATGAGAATATTGATTCATTTCTCTTAATTTCAAGTATTCATTTTGACGATATTCTATATTAGCTTCTGATTGTTCAATAAAAAATTGTTGAATTTGAACATCTTGAGGACTGTATAATAAAATTGCCTCACTTGGTAAGCCATCACGTCCAGCTCTCCCTGCCTCTTGGTAGTATGATTCTAAATTACCAGGCATTTGAGCGTGCACTACAAAGCGAACATTACTTTTATTAATTCCCATACCAAAGGCGTTAGTTGCCACCATCACTTCTACTCGGTCATAAGCAAAATCCTCTTGGTTTTTAGATCTGACTTGTTCAGACATTCCACCATGATACATACCAGCCTTAAGCTTATTATGAACCAGTAAGCGGTGAATTCTTTCCACTTCTTTCCTTGTACTAGCGTAAATAATTCCTGATTGACCTTGATTCATTTTTAGAAACTCTAATAAGTAAGTGTCCTTTTGATCCTTAATCACTTGAAAGGCTAGATTGTCTCTGGAAAATCCTGTAACTACTTGATTTTCTTCTGGAATTGACAATAATTGACAAATATCAGTCGCCACTTCCGGTGTGGCTGTTGCCGTTAATGCCACAATTCTTGGGCGTGGTGAAAAAGAACGAATGGTTTGAGCTAAATTAATATAACTTGGTCTAAAATCATGCCCCCATTGAGAGATACAGTGAGCTTCATCTATCGCGATTAATGAGACTTGAACATGTCTTAATAACTCAACAAAATCAGAAGTTTCAAGACGCTCTGGAGCCACATAAAGTAATTTCACCTCTCCTCTAGCTGCTTGGCCTAAACGAAACTGAATCTCTTGATAATTTAGCGTGCTATTAATATAGCTAGCAGGAATTCCCATGTCATTTAATGCATCTACTTGATCCTTCATTAAGGAAATTAGAGGGGAAATAACCACTGTTAACCCCTCTAAAACTAAGGCTGGCAGTTGATAACAAATGGATTTCCCACCACCTGTTGGCATAATTCCTAAACAGTCATTTCCTTGAAGTATATTATTTATAATGGTTTCTTGACCTTTTCGAAAGGATTGATAGCCAAATTTTTCTTCTAAAAGTTGCAGTACTTGATCCATTTTATCCCTCTTTTCCTTGCCTATTATAACCGAAAAAAGTCTTTAATTCATGGAAAACAACAGAAAAAAAGAAACTCACATATTTTCTGCAAGTTTCTTCATTGTTAAATTACGCATAATTAATAATCTTGTTCTTTTTCTATTATTTGCTGTGGGGTGATTTGAGGTAATTCATTTTTTACAAAGGCCGTTGCTTTCGGCAAGTTCCAGTTGTAAAGTAAGCCGATTAATCTAAACACAACCGTTAAACCAATAATCAACATATAAAATAAAGGTTTCGTTGGAACGAAGAAATAGATCACCACTGCGATTAAAATCGACCAACTCCCATAAATTTCAGCACTTAACACATTTGGTTTTTTACCAGCCAGAAGGTCACGAATCACCCCACCACCTGTTCCTGTTAAAATTGCTGCAACAATGACAGGACCAATGTGTGTATTAATATCTAAGCCATATAAAGCTCCTTGAATGCTAAAAGCCGCTAGCCCAATCGCATCAGAGATAATTTCCATTTTTTTCCATGAGGTAAATTTCTTTGGAAACAAATAGACTAATAAAATCGTCGCAAAAGATACATAGAAAAGATTCGTTTGACTCCAAAAAACTGACATGGGTAAGTCTAAGATAACATTTCTTAATACCCCGCCACCAAATGCGGTGACAAAACCCAAAACAGTTATGCCTAATATATCATAATCTTCTTCCATAGCAACGATTGCTCCAGATAGTGAAAATGCAATGGTTCCAATAATACTTGTAACTTCTAAAACATCCATCCCAATTACCTTCCTAACCTCACAACAATAAAATCGTTCGTTATTTTTTTACAGCATATAAATGATGTATCAAATTTTCGTCATTTTTTTAGAAAAAATTTTTACCTTTTTAATTTATAGTATCTCTTCTCACTTGTCTAGTTTTTAGAACCACTTTTCATAACAAATTTTGATTGGTAAATAGGCATAAATCTTGTTATGATAGCAAAGTAAATTTAACCCATAAAGGATGGTAATTATGAACGGTAAAAATAGAAGTCAAATCAAGATTGGGCAGTTAGTTGATATTGTCTTAAAAAAAGATCAACGTAGTGGTAAATTAACGAGAGGTCACGTTAAAAGAATTTTAACCAACAGCGCAAATCATCCTCACGGCATTAAAGTGATGTTAGTTGAAGAGGATCAAGTTGGACGTGTCCAAGGGATTATTGAGTAAATTTTTTTGTGAAATATTTAACTATGACCACTTACTTTTTGTTATAATGTAACAGTTCCAAAAATTAACGACTAAAAGGAGTTCCTTTTCATGATTTTTCCAAACAATACGTATCAAGAGTTAAATCTCTATTCAAATTTTGCAGAGGCTGCTGAGAGATTCCCTAATGTTCCCATCTATTTTGATGACACATTAATCGGATTTCCAGATTTAGCTTTAGAAACGACTTATCAAGACGCTAAAACAAGCATTATCGCCCAAGCATCTCGCTTAAAACAACTTGGTATTAAAAAGGGGGATAAAGTGGTTATCTATAAATCTCCCATGTTTGATACTTATTTACTAGCTGTGGCCGTGAGCTTCCTTGGGGCAGTTCCTGTGATGATTTCCTTTCACTTTCCAGCGCCAATTATGACGATTATGTGTGACCGTCTGGAAAACCCTTGGATGATTTTTGATCAAGTGACCGCATCAAAAGCACCTCACATTACAAGTATTCCATCTAATCAATTAATTGAATTAGAAAAACTTGTCACTCTAGAAGTGAATGAGACCCCTGAACAAGAATTTTTACCAATCGATGACATTTCTTACATGACTCATACTTCGGGTACAACAGGCGTTCCTAAATTAATCGCTCATTCTGCCCAATCAATGGGTTGGCGAACTAAGTGGCAAAAAAATATTTTTGATTTGATGAAACAAGATGAACTCGTTGCTTTCCATATCTCACCCGTTCACTCTCGTTTTAATATTGGGATTTCTTCTCTAATGTCGAAAGGTTTTCCTATGCTATGGATTGGTAGCAGTGAACTAGAGAATGTTGACCGAACCTTAACAAAATTTAAACCTGTTGCTTTAGAGACTCATCCAAATAATTTTGTTCAGTGGAGTCATTTAGCTAAGGAAAAACCTGAACTATTTGCTAGTTTTAATTATTTCCATTCAACTTTTGATGCGATTAATAAAGGGACGATGGAGATTTTCTTAAATGCTTCAAGTGGTGAGCGACCTGTATTCATGCAAGTATACGGTCAAAGTGAATGTGGTCCCATGATTATGAGATTCCACACGAAAGAATCGATTGAAACATTGGATGCTCGTAATATGGGTGTTGGTATGCCTGAATTAACAGAAGTTCGAATTGTTGATGAGAATGCTCAGGTTGTCCCAGAAAACACAACTGGTAACATTCAAATGTTGTCTAAAGGACGTGCCCTAACTTATTATAAAGAAGATGCTCGATTCACTGAAAACACTTATGATTTATGGTGGGATAGTGGTGATTTTGGTTACAAAGATGAAAACGGTGATTTATTCTTACTCGATCGTCAAGTTGATTTAATCCGTGACGTGGAAAGTACCCTAAAGATCGAAGACTTACTCTTAGATAAACTAGATTTTCTAAATGAAGTCGTGATTGTTCGTGGAAAAGACGATATCGCTCAACCGATTGTTTCTGTTGTAGATAATGAAGACATGGACTGGGAACGTTGGTGGCACGCTATATCTGATTTCCCACTTCTAAGTAAACCACTTATTTGGGATTATAATGATATTCCAAGAACTGCAACGATGAAAGTTCAGCGATTGAAGATTGAAGAAGATTTGAAAAATCAGAGTGATGAAAAAGGCGCCTAGCTCTGAGCAGCTGGAGGAGCTGCCTTTTAAATCCAGACTAGATAGCGTGATGAAAAAGTCGCATAGCTCCAAGCAATAAAAATACTAAAAAACCAAAACTGAATCTAATCAGTTTTGGTTTTTTTAGCTATAACCTCTTTCATCACTTCAACAAATTTATTTCTATCCTCTTGAGTAAAAGCTTTAGGACCTTTCGTCCGCTTTCCCGCTTTTCTCATTTGTCCACCGATGTAGCGCTGAGTTAATAAAGTATCGATGGTTTCTGGTAAATATTCTTTCCCACTATGATGAAAAACACGAACCTTTTTACCTAATAACAATGAAGCTAATCCATAGTCTTGAGTAATAACCACGTCATCTTCCTGAATCTCTTTAACAATTCGGTAATCTGCCCCGTCAGCACCTTTATCGACATAAATAAAACTGACAAACGCTGGATACTCCTTATTTGTAAAATGATCCACACTCGTCACAATCAGTACAGGTAGATTAAATATCTCAGCTAGTTTAATGACTTCATTTTTTACAGGAGAACCATCTCCATCAATCACAAATCTCATGAGCAAAACCTCCTTTTTAACGGAAACGTGGAACTAAACCTAGTAAAAAGTGTTTCGTATAATTATCTAAGCACTGTTTGTAGTTACGATGTCCTTCTTTACGTAAAAATGATCCTAGTTCACTTTTAGACATTTTAATATCGCCATCTTCAAAAATTTCAATCATATCATCCGTTGTCAGCGAAAGAGCTATTTTAATTTTCTTAAGCAAAATATTATTCGCATTTCTTTGACGCAATTCAAAAACTGGTTCAACGCCTTCTCTAGCACCACGTTGAGAAGTCACTAACCCATTTAAAAATCTCTCAAATAATTCATCAGAAATCTCAGTTTCGTAAGTCTCTTCATCCACCATTGTTAACATAGATAAAAATTCTTCCTTAGAGACAACTGCCCCACCTAATTTAAATATTTCAACAACATCTACATCTCTTATATCTAACGCATATCTTAAGCGTTTCAAGCGATCATTATGATTCATCCTGTCACCTTCCATTCCACATTGTATTATAGCAAAGAAGTACTACAAAAATAAACAAGTAACTTGGCTTAACTAAAATATTAGTTAACTCAAGTTACTTGTTCCATCGATATACAAAAAGAAAAATGAACTTTATCACGGTGGTTTTCCGATGCGAAATGTTATTTATGATAGGATAGGGGATACTAAAATAAATACTAGTCACTGATCAAAAAGTTCATCGTTCAAAAATAGTGTACAACTGAACTAAAGTTTAGTCAATGGTTTTTTTATCATCTTTTTCGGAAATTGCTTTTAAATTAAAAAAGTATTACACTTAGATTAATTTTAGTAAAGAAGGTGTGACATCAAATGAAATCCTATCTGAATTTAAGTAAATCGGATCAACAACTTTTAACATCCTATTCCTTAACGCTTAAAGCTCTTAGCAACTTTTTAGGACATAATCATGAAATAATTTTATACAGCCTTGAGAATATTGAAAAATCTGCTTTAGTAGTGATTAATGGACACCTCAGTAACACAAAAAAGAATGATCCAATTTCAGACTTAGCTTTAAAAAAATTAAAAGATTTAGAAAAAAATAGTGATTCTATGGTCATGCCCTTTTTTGAGAAAAACGAAATTGGCTCTATTCTAAAATCCAGTACTATCCCAATTTTTGGAGAAAATAATCGAGTGATTGGCTTGATTTGCATTAATTTGCCTTTAGAAATTCCTCTTATTGATTTTCTAAGTGATTTAATGCCACCTATTCAACAAAAAGATAAAGAGACAAACATCGACATCAAAAACTCCGAAACTTTCTCTGAAAGTATTGATGAACTTATTACGATTTCACTCAATAAAATGAAACAGTCTGTTCACAATAATCCAGAGATATCGAGTTTAAATGAAAACAAAGAAATAGTGGTTGGTTTGTACGATCAAGGAATATTTAATTTAAAAGATGCTGTGCTAATTATCGCTAAAAAACTAGGTATCTCTAAGAACACCGTCTATCTCCATATTAGAAATCATAAGAGTGATAATTTTTGATGGCACTTATGTTCGTTTTTATAAAAAATAAACAAAACGCGTTGAAGAATGAAAAAAATCATCCTTCAACGCGTTTATTTTTCAGTCATCTGTTTTAATTCACTAACAACTTTTTTGATTTCTGACTCCGTTACTCTAGCAATATTTAATCGGCAACTTTGACAACTTTCTGTGTCTAAAAAGCTGGGATAAACAGCGATTCCCTTTGATAAGAGATCATGCCAATCTTTCCTTGTACATGTCTTAGTAAACGTTAACCAAGCATAATAGCCACCCTTTGGTAATTTTAGTTCCACCTGCTTGTCTAATTTAAGTTTAATCTCCGACTGTAGTAACCTCATTTTCCCTTCTAAATTATGCCTAATCTTACTTAGTTGCTCATCAAAAACTATATCTTTTAATACGTAAGTTGCTAAGACTTGCGGAAAAATACTCAGTTCACTTTCATATTCATCTCGTAATCTAACTACCTCATTCAAAATCACTTCGGGTGCATCAATCCAGCCTAACTGAATTCTTTTTCCCAATATTTTTGACAATGAACCAATATAAATCACGCTTTTTGGTGCGAGTTCTTTTAATAAGGGCATTGGGTTTGGTACCTGATAAGAGAGTTGGCCAAATACATCATCTTCAATAATCGGAATTCGATATTTTTGACACAGCTTGATTAATTCGTGACGCCTTTCTAAACTCAACGTGCTGCCTGTAGGATTTTGAAAATTGGGATTGGTTAGCACTAAGTGAACATTTTTTACCTCAAGTAACTTTTTCAGCTCACTAACAACCATTCCTTTATCATCCACCTGAATTTGAACCACATTAATCGACATACTTCTAAATAAAGACATATCATAAAAAAAAGAGGGATTTTCTACAGCAATCGTGTCTCCAGGTTTAAGTAAACTTTGAATCAATAAAAATAAACTTTGCTGTCCACCCCCAGTCAACATAATATTGCCTTGACTCGACTTAAACCCATACATCTTTTCAAATAACAGCGCCACTTCTTCTCGTAAAGGTTCATAACCTAAATGCGAAATCTCTTCTTGGAGGAACTCCTCAAAAGAAACATTATCCAAACTAACTTTAGGAATTAATTCTAGTGGTAACTCCCCTGTAAAGGCATTAATAAATCCTTGTGCATTTTGCTGTTGTTTGGCTTCCACTTTGTTTATATAAGAATTTTTATCCTCTATTTCTTTTAATCCAGAAGACGTAACAACTGGTAAGTTTTCTTTAGATAAACTCCCTTTGTAATCGCCTAAAATATAGGTGCCACTATTTGATTTTCGTACCACAAAGCCTTGTGCATGAAGTTCTTCGTAAGCTCTAACAATCGTACTGCGATTGACTCCAATCTCTTTTGCCAAAGCTCTCTCAGACAATAATCGTTCATCTCTCACTAAGCTTCCTTGCTCAATTTGACTAATTATTTGATTCATCACTTGCCGATATAATGGAATTTTATTGTTCTTATCTATTGTTATTTTCATGTTAGCATCACCTCAAAAAGATTATATCACAAATTGGATGGGTCCAATTTATATCAATTGGCTGTGGAATAAAAATAATGACATGCTAAACTGAAATCAAATAACTGTTAGGGGTGTGTTTTATGGTAGAAAAGATACTAACGATTGCTGGCTCTGATGCAGGAGGTGGCGCGGGCATTCAAGCGGATTTAAAAACCTTTCAAGAGTATGGAACCTTTGGCATCAGCACAATTACAAGTGTTTTAACCGTTGATCCAAGTACTCGAGTACCTGATATTTTTCCGATGCCGATTGATGTGGTGGAGAAGCAATTAGTTACGGCTTTTTCTGGTGGCACCCTAAGCGCGGTTAAAATTGGACTGCTTGGAAGTTTAGAAGTTATTGACTTGATTGAAGAAAAAGTGATATCACTTAAACAACAACATGTGGTTTTAGACCCCGTCATGGCGGTTAAAACCAACAAAGATGTTCTCCAACCAGAACTGGTTAATGAGATGATTAAACGCTTAATTCCTTTGGCTGATATTGTGACACCAAACTTAGTCGAAGCACAAATTTTATCTGGTTTAAGTGTCATTGAAACAGAGGAACAAATGAAAGAAGCCGCTCAAAGTATTTATGATTTAGGACCTAAATCAGTGGTTATTAAAGGTGGTTCACGCTTTCCTAGTGAAACAGCGACCGATTTATTTTATGACGGAACTGAATTCCACTTTATCCATAAGCCAAAAATCATCACAAAGACGAATCATGGTGCTGGTTGTTCCTTTGCTGCTGCGATTACAGCAGGACTTGCTAAGGGCTTATCTTTGTATGAATCAGTCACACTGGCTAAAAAATATGTGGCTCGCGCTATTTATGAAGGCATATTCTTAAATGAACACACTGGCTATGTATGGCACGGCGCTTATCAACAAGCTGAAAATCGAATGACAAAAGGAGATTATATCAATGAACAATAAATCTTGGAAAACATCGGAAATCGTACTGATGGCTTTATTCTCAGCACTAACTGTAGTAGGAACCAGCATTAGAGTCCCTCTGCCCGCAATGGTAGGAAATCCTTTCATCCATTTTGGAATGCCTATTTTATGTTTAGCTGTATTAACATTGGGATTCTTTAAAGGCTCTCTAGCTGGGGGAATTGGTTTCGCTATTTTTGACTTTTTAAACGGCTTTGCTGCTGAAGCACCTTACTTTATTTTAGAAAGCTTTGTCGTAGGTGGCACCCTTGCTTTTTCATACTACCAACTGAAACGCTTTAAAGACAAAGTTTGGTTCATGCCAGTTATTATGATTTTTACAGCGATTGCTAAGTTGTTTATGTCATTTATGAAAAATCTAGTCATTCAGTTAATGATGGGAAATAGTCTAGGCACATCAAGTTTTGCTAGTTTTACTACTCTTTATATTACTTTTATTAATACGATTGCTGCGATTATTTTAGTGAGTTTGTTGTATCAACCGATTACTAAGATGGCGAATAGAGTGTTGAAAAAATAAACGAGATACAAGAAGTTTTTAAGCTTCTTGCAGCTCGTTTTTGTTTTTATCTGTCTGCAATATCTTCTCTGAAAGATTCCATTTGAAGATTTAATGCTTCTAATGTATAACCATGGTCTACATACCAAATGTAGTCTTCACGTTCTTGTTCTGTAATTTTCCCATCTACAAACGCTTGATTTATTTCATCATAGGCGGCATTTATACGTTCACTTGAAATTTGAACCATTTCACGTTGAAGTTCAAAAATTTCACCCATCAATTCAGCTGATTCAATCTTCACTTCGTATTCAGCACACTCTTGTTCTGATAAATAACGATAGCCTAAAATATTGTTTATAGCATTATCTTTATCACCGGTTGTAGCTGGTCTATGCGGATTTTGAAATTCATTGATTTCTTCAGCGTATTTAATCTCCATCTCAACTTCTTCTAAGGTTTTACAGGTTGCTAATCGTATATCAAGTAGTTCTTCTTTAGAGTATTCAGGGTGGTTATAGTCAAAATTTGATAGTGAAAGGATATATTCTCTCGCATCGTTCTTCGCTTGTTCTAATATTCTCTCAGCTTCGATTTTATAAGCTTCTACCATTATTTTTTCAACTTCATCTAATGATGTTGCTCTATCTATTCTATTAGAAAAAACAGAATATTCTTCCTTTGTTAACATATCCATTATGGCTAACTCATCCTGTGCATCCTCCTTAGCTTGTCTCAACTCTACTGAAGCCATCCCACTATTAATATATCCTGCTTCACCTAACGCCAAATCAACTTCTTCTAAAGTTTTAGCCTCAGAAACTTCTTTTTTAAACATCTCTCGTTGATGTTCTGGCATGTTAGTCATCTCATCGATTTCTTTCATGGCATTTAGTTTAATCTTTTCAAATACTTCCTCTGGTGTTGTGACACTACCTTTTTGATTATTTTCTAGTTCCCACATATGTTCAAGACGTGTTTCGACTTCTTCAACTGAATCAGCCTCATCTATTAACCAGTTAAAATAAGATCTTTCTTCTGCTGTTATTGTTTCCATCACAGCAATTTCACGCTTAGCATTAAATTGCGCTCTCTTAATCGCATCAATGATTTGTCCTTCTTGACATTTTTGATTTAAATCTCTAGCTTCATCCAAAATATGGTCCACTTCTAAAACTGTTGTCGCATGTTCTACCATATAAGTATAAGTTGATTTCGCTTCTCCTGGTAGAAACTCCATGTTAGCAATTTCATTTTTTGCGTAATCTTGACGTTTTTTTAAGGCTGCTGCTGGGCTCTCTTCACCTTTTAAATCAGAAATTTTTGCTTCTAAGTCAGCGACTTTTTTCTCTTGTTCTGCTACTTTTACTTCTAGAGCATCAATTTGTGTTTGAAGCTCTTTTTCTTTCGCTTCTGCTTGAGCTTTCACTTCTTCTAATTCTTTATTTGCCTCTTTGATAGCTGCTTCAAGTTCTTCAACTGTCATTGGTGTTTCTTGATTTTCTAATTCATTTAAGTGAGCAAGAGCTGCATCATATTCAGCTTGAGCCGTCGCTAATTCAGCTTCTAAACCAATAATTTCTTGATTCAGTTTTTCAATCATCATACTAAATTCTGCTAATTGTACCTGACACTCTTCAACACTTTGTTGCCATTGTTCAGCATTTTCTTCTGGTGCTCCTTCACTTTGAAGAGTATCTAATTTCGATTGAATTTGAATCATTCGCTCTTCTAGTTGCGCTTTTTCAGCTTGTTTATTCGCTAAAGGAATTTCGATTTCAGCCTTTTTGTTATCAGCTTGATCGGCTGCTGCTTGTGCTGCTTCGATTTCTGAAGAAGAACTACGGCCGGTCATTGACGCTAACTGTTCCTCTAAATTAGCAATTTTTAATTCTAATGCGGCAATTTTATCTTGATTTTCTTGTTGTGTTGAAGCTAAATCCGCTTTTAATTTTTCTAATTCTGTTTGAAGTGCTTCAAGTTCTGTCTGCTCTTTTTTTAATTCAACTTCTAATTTTTTTAATGTCTCATCTTTTTCTAGGTTCGTTGGATCAACTGGTTTGACTGGTTTTGTAGGGTCAGTCGGTTTTGGTTTTTCCCCGTTACCGTTTCCTTCTGGTTTAACTCCTGGTTTTGTTTGGGTTGTTCCTTCTTCTTTAGGCTTAACACTTGTCCCGTTATTGCCACCAGTATTAATATTTGTTACCACGTTGCCTTTACTATCTGTTTTAACAGATTTAGCTGGTGTATCTGATGTTTGTCCTGCTACAGGTGCATTTGGATTATGCTTGGCATCATTTGAAACAACTTTGTCTCCAATCACTTTTCCACTTGGATCTTTAACTGTCACATGATTGCCGTCCCATGAAATTTCAGTTCCAACAGCCATGGTGTATTGGTCACCTTCTGAAAATCCGTTATCAAATAATAATTGCATTGGGTCTTTAATATTAATGGCTAATCCAATGTTATAGACGGTATCTCCTTCAATCATCTTAATCGATTTTTGACCTTCAGTAATACGTGATGAAATTTGTTCCACGGTGTTCGGCGTCCAAGATTCCCCTTGAACTGAAGTTGCTTGAACAGCTGATCCGGCTAATAACAAGGTTCCAAATAACAACCCTTTTGCTACCCATTGTTTTTTACTTTTGTGCATTGTGACACGGTGCTTCGGCTCGTAAACACCTAAAATTTCTTTGATTCCACGTTGATTTGATTTCATTAATTAAAACGCTCCCTTACATATTTTCACAGTCTTATTCTAAAAGACATGTATATTAATGTTATCACAAAGCCACTCTCCAAATAACATCCCTTAATTTTAACTAAGGAAACTATCATATAAATTTTAAGTTCACTATAATTGACAAAAATGAACAGTTATTTTTAATACGTAGATACAAAAAAAGAAGCGTCACAACAAGGTTTCGCTTCTTTTATCGCTTTTATATTTTATTAATACCTTTAGAAAAATTTTATAAATAGTGATATTCTGACGAGATTTTTACTCACCCTTAACATTAATATTCGCATTCGTCGTCTGTAGGTTCATATCAAGAGTCACAGCTGAATAATCATATGACTCAGTTTTAGCATTCAGATACCCTTTATCTCTAGCAGAAACTTTCAAGTCAATCGAATCGGTATAAATACAACCTCGTTTGGTGCTGGCATTCATTTTAAACGGTAACTCCATCATCTCAGGAAGAAAAATATCAATATTGGCATTGGTTGTTTTTCCCTCCACTTCAAATTGAGTCTGCTCATTCATTAAATTTAAACTCGCCAAATCCAACCAAATTTTGGCATTCTTTGTTTGTAAATTACACTTTGTAATCTGACTGTCGTGAAGAGCTATTTCGGCATTCGTTGTCACAAACTCCCCAACTTCTGCTTTTACATTTTTAACGTTAATTTTTGCATTGGTCGTCGATAATTCACACTTTGTTGCCACCACTTGACGCATATCAATATGGGCATTTTTTGTCACTGCCACTAAATTATCACTTTGACATTGACTAAGATTGATATGGGCATTTTTGGTTAAAGTAGTCATTCTCTTTGCAATGGCCCCAGACACATCCACTGTTGCATTACTATTTTCAAGATACAAGTTCATCAAAACAACTTCAGGAACCCAAACATCAAAACCTAAATATTTCACCCCGTGAACATTGTAATTTAATACATAATTCCCGTCATTTTCCTCAAAATTAATCATTGGATCTCCGTTTCGAACTGCTTTGTACCAACCTTCAATCTCAATGTTATTCCCTGTGTGGGTTCGAAGAGAGACTTTACTATTTTTCCCCAGTAACTTTAAGGATTGAATACTTTCGGCATGAACTTCTGCTGAAACGGAAAAAGATTGATGACCATTCGTAAAGAAATCCAGTGGTGCTTCTGGAATCGTCACACGAATGGGTTCTCTTGGAATTGTGATTTCTTTTTCTTGTTCTTTCTCTTTTTCAGCTCCAATTAACTCTAATAAATCAAGAGCCTCACTCTGATTAATCGTACCCTCTTCTAACATTTTCAGTACCTTTAATTTTTGCTCCTGTTTATTCATGTTAATCCTCCTCATATTTTATTAATTCTTCTCGTTGGCTTTCTGTAAAAAAAGTTAAATAATTATCTAAAACTGACATTGGTATCGTCTTTAATTTCACACATTGGACTAGCCACTCTTTCTGGCTGTAATTTAGAAATGGAAACAGCTCTTCTAAAAAATCTCTTGCTTGGTCTCTAATTGTTCCCTCTAATACTTTTGTTCGAATCAAGCGACTCATCATGGGAATAATACTTTCAAGGGCCAAGTAACGCTGATTTTCTAGTAGTTCCATCACCATTTTTTCCTTCTGCTTTGAGGATAAATAATAATAAAAATCCTCAATCATCCCATCTGAATAGGGTGAATCAATGATTGCTGAAACCACTTGTTCTTTTTGTCTATCTGTCAAAAGCATAAAAAAGTCAAAGCTCATCGTTAACTCACTAATTTGAGTCACACTGTCTAGTTCTAAAATCACTTGTGATACAATCTCATCCTCAATCAAACCATGTGACATTTGATTCAGTGTTTCAATTGGTGATACTACTAACTCCGCTTCTTCTGCCCATAAATCAGAAATTGAGATTTGAAACAATCTCGCTATTTGTGGAACTAAGGAAATATCAGGTAATGAATCTCCCCGCTCCCACTTGGAAACAGCTTGAGGCGTAACAAACAGTGCCTGAGCCATCTCTTGTTGCGTCATTTTCTTTTCCTTACGGTATTTCTTTAAATTAAAACTAATTGTCGACTTCATCGGCACTCCTTTCGCAAACCCAACTGTTAATACATAAATCATAGCAAGATTTTAACTTTCTCACAATCAACTAATGGTTGAAAAGCATTTTTAGATATACGACAAATCAAAAAATTTGCGCCAACTTCATGGAAAACTTCCAAGTTGGCGCAAATTTATAGATTTGTCGTATGTTGAATTTTAAAATAATAAACTAACTCTATTGCTTCGCTGAACCATTTCCATGTCCAGGGCTATAGTTTGCTGCTTCTTCAGTCGTAATCAGACTAAAATTCCCTGGATTTTTAACTTGTCCATAAGTTTTTCCACTGGCAGCTTTTAAGAATTTCTTCCCAGGTGGCGCTTGATACCATTCACCAACTAATGTCGGACCTGCTGATGCTTCCTCTGCCTTTTTCTGGGCTTCGGCATCTTTACGAGCTTGCTCTCTGGCTTCTGCTTCCGCTTTTTTCTTCGCTTCAGCAATTCTGCCATCACTTGCTGTTTTTATTGTATCGTGGTCAGATTTTTGCGTAGTATATTTACTTCCTAAGTCACCCGGTTGATACTCTTTCAAATCCAGTGAAGACTTCATAACTGAAACTTGACCTTTTAATTTGTCCGTTTCTTCTTTGTTCAATGAACCTTCTGCTAGTAATTTTTCTGAGGATGTTAGTAACTCACGCGTCTTACTTTCATTATCTTTAAAATCTGTCTCTGTATTTTTTTGTTTTGATTCTAATTTTGTTACTAATTCTTTTGAATCAGTCTGTCTTTGTTCAATTTTTTCTAAATTATCCGCATCTTTAAAGAATTGACTATTATCTTTGCTGTCTTTTTCTAAAGATTTTTTGTCCTCATCATTTAGGTACTTTTTCTTACCTAAATCTTCTGAACGTTTATTCACTTCTTTTAAATCATCGGATATTTTTTTAGTTGTCGTTTGATTTTCAGATAAGCGAGCCATTAACTCATCTGAATTTTTAGCAACATCACGAATCGGTTTTACTTTATCCATTGCGGTAATCTTTGACACTTCTGAAGTTATTTTTTCAGCATCTTTTGTGTCTTTATCTAAAACAAAAACTTCCTTACTCTTCTTATCTAAGTCTGAACTCGTTTTTTGAAGAGTTTTTAATTCATCTTTCGCAACTTTCGCTTCTTTGACTTCTAAATTTTTCTGCACCTCTGATAAGGTTGCTTGTTCTTGATCGATTATATCTTCTAACTTGTCTTTTGTTTTAGTCTCTTTTGCTTCCTTGAAACTTTGTAAATCAGCTGCTAATTTATCTTTATCTCCTGTAGAGATAAATTCTGAATCTTGAGCTTTTTTTATTAAAGTAGCTTGTTCATTTTGTTTATCATAAATCTTTTGATAACTCTCACTAGTTACCGAAGTAGCGACCGCACCAGCTGTTGTAAAAGCTAAAACAATCCCCAATAATGTTTGTTTTATTCTCATTTTATTTTACGAACTCCTTTACCTGTTCTCTTAATTTTGGGCCAATGTCACATATAACTCTTCAATATCTGACACTCTCTTTGTAATTTTCTTACCACGAGCTTTCAGATCGATTTTTAATTGTTTTTCATTGTCCTTATATGATTGAGACAGTTGATAGTCCATAAAAAAAAGAAACTCTTTATCTTTATGCAACGTCGATTTCTCGCGCTTCACAAAATGACACACGTGATCGTAATTTTTACTGATAACATTCTTTTTCAAGGCATAAAAAATAACCAATCCCATTCCAATCATAAAAACAATCAACGGATTGATTCGAACGATATCAAGCATCACAAAAATACTCGCTACAACTATGAGCGAGATTGATAAAATCAATGTATTCTTCTCATGCTTCTTTTGCTTTTGGTACAACGTTACTATTTGTTGAAACTCCTCCATTTTAACTCCCCTAACAATAGTTATTTTACATTTATCATAGCGGTTTGAAAGGGGAATGGCAAGGATTACTGACTTTCAATCGATGTCTTTTGAATCAGCTTAAATGTATTACGACCTAGAAAAGCGATAACTACTGTAAAAATAGTTATAAAGACACAAAGCATTGCGGTGGTTACAGGCGTTAAGATGTTACCGATTGAACCAAATAAGACTTGTCCAGCAGGTATGGCTAAGGTTGAAATGATCATCACAAAAGACATCACACGACCTAATAATTTTTGTTCTGTTACTAGCTGAATATATACAACTAATTGAATCGAAATCATTGTTACAAGTGCAAGAATCACAGTCACTAGAGAAACCATTACTAAAAAAGCATGATTGTTTTTTTCTAAATAATAATAAGGAATAACTAATCCTGCAAACAATACCGCCACAGCATTCAATAATTTCACTAGACTAATCTTCAGCAACTGTTTTCCAAATACACTATAGAGAACCGCCCCCACCAAACCACCAATGGCAAAGGTTGTATTCATCATCCCAAACTGGTTATCACTAATTCCCATTTGTAGCCTAGCAAGGTACGGCACCAAGACTTGAATAAAAGAAGTCATTAAAAAATTTAATAAAAAAGCAATCAGACAAACCTGTACGACTACCTGATTTTGTTTAAGAAACCTAGCAACCTCTTTCGAATCATGTTTCACTACTTCAAGAATACGCCCTTGATAACTTAACTCCTGATTTTTTTCTATTTTTAAAGCTGCTTCACAAATAATTGCTAACAAGTAACAAAAAATACTCACGTAAAACACATTAGAAATAGCCTCAAAATTATAAAGAATCGCCCCATAATCGGAGCAATAATATTGCCGATGATCCCCACAGAACTCACCGCACCATTCGCTTGAGGGATTTCATCTTTTTGACAAACTAACGGAATCGTAGATTGAACAACTGGCGTCTCAAATGCTGAAACCAATCCCAAAATCACTAAAATAATTCCAATTGGCAAGATGGGGTCTTGAACCTTACTAGCTAAAATTAAGCCCACCGTTAGAATCCCATAAGAAATATCCATGATTAATAACAACATTTTCTTTGGTAATCGATCTGCTAAGATCCCGCAAATGGGTAAACAGATTAATTTACCTACGATTGCCATTGATGCAATCACACTAAATGTTAAAGCAGACTTTGTTAAATCTAAAACATATAAAGCAATTGCAAACTGTATCATCCCTGTTCCTAAAACTGAAAATAATTGACTACCTAATAATAATTTCATATTATATTTTTCTATAAATTGACCCTCTATCTTTCCTATTTTTACCTACTAACGGTATGTTAAATTCAAAAAAACAACTTCGAGATAGCGTCTCCTTTTAACATACTATCGGTATGTTAAGCGCCAAAAAAAAATAGCAGGTACACTATTCATTTTTTAATTTTCTAAACAATAACTTGGTTTCCTCTAAAATCTCATCATCAATCAAAGGAACACCTAAACCTTCAAACATTTTTTTACAGAATAACATTTTTCGGTTTAACTCCTCTTCAGACAAAATAGCAAAACGAAATCCAATCCATAAGTTCAAAGTCAACATCATCAATTCAGTGATTTCTTCAGGAAAATCAGTTTTGATTGAACCATCCTCCACACCAGCATCCACAATTTTTTTAAGTTCTGGCACAATCTCATCAAAAATCATTAAATACTGCTCCCCTAAAATTCGAGGGCTTCTTAAGGTCACCGTGGCCGAATAACCAATCGCCTGCTTATCAAAATCTTCAAAAGAAGACTTGATTCCATTTTGAAGTTTCTCAAAACCCGTTTCACCATCAAACTTCAAACTAGAACTGGACGCCATTATTGTCTCAAAAATTTCAAATTTTGATGAAAAATGATGGTAAATCACACCCTTCGTCATGCCACCCAATCCATCAATAATATCTTGAATTGACGTATCATCATAACCTTTTTCAAGAAAAAGTTCCCGTGAGACATCCAATATCTTTTGTCGTGTTCGCTCTGGATTCCGCTCTCTCGCCATGATTGACCTGCCTTTCTAATTTAACATACTGTTGGTATTTAAATAATACAAGAAGGGTGGTTGGAAGTCAATAGTATAGCTGATCCGGTTTACTTGTAATTTTTTATTGGGTAGATGATTTCTTTACTGTAGTCCAATTCCTCATCGATTTCATATTCTAAAAGACGACACCCTTATATCAAGCTACCAATCATCAAATTTCTTAGTAATAACACTGGTTTGTCTCTTGCGATTGGATTATTTAATTGTTCTAAAACTTCTTTTTCAGTATACGAGACACTGTTCAACAAGAGATTACCTAACTTTAAATTTTTTGATATTAAGTGTTTAGCTTTATTAAATTTATACCAAAAAAATATAAAATCTCCCATGTCACTCTGAATGCTATCTATTTCTTTGTAATTTGTATCTTTCAATTTACTCATTCTTTGATTAATATCATCAATAAATTCTTCAGTTATTGTTCTAGGTATTAATATACTTGGTTCTCTAGCAACAATATAATAATTTTTTATAAAATCAATCGGATACTCTTCTCCCACTAATTCAAGAATTTTTTCACCTAGTTTGGCGTATTCATCATATTTACTTTTTAATTCTATGTCATCTTTTAGAATATAATCTAGTGTCACACCAAAAACTGTTCGCAATTTTTTACAATTTTCCAACCCTGGTCTTTTGCTACCATTCTCCCAATTAGCAATTGCTTTAGTTGAAACACCTATTTTCTCTGCCAGTTTCTCTTGTGATATTCCTAAAGTACTTCTTTCTTCTTTGATTTTTAAATGTAATCCCATTTTTCAAACCCTCCTGTTTCAAATAATTCTAAATATCCTGAAATATCATCCGTAAGAATTTCCAATTCTTCTAGCACTCCTATGTAGTCAACAGGATCTCTTTTTTCTCTGATACTTAAATAACCTGCAGCATCATCAAAAATACAATATATTAGTTCATTCTCTTTTCTTTTTTCACAATTTTTTAACCAGAAATGACAAGCTTTATATGCTGATTTTATCGAATGATACCCCGTTGTTTCATCCTCTTTTAGAAAGTCTTCATAACATCTCATGATTAAATCATATTTAGGAGCTACTACCCACTCGCTTCGGTTTGCTATTTCATATTTCCTAACAAATTCCGAAATATTTTGAACTAAGCAATACGCACTAATATTTTTTCCAAATTGATAATATTTATCTTTGTTATCAATGATTGGATCAATATCTTCTGAAACTAAATCCTCAATTGATACTTCATAAAGTTCACTTAAAAAGCCTAAAACTCTTGTGTCAATAGAATTACTTCCTTGTTCCCATCGTTGGATAGTGCTCACCTGTAAATTTATTCCAATCTCATCTTCAATTATCTCTGTTAAATCTTTCACCGATATTCCTTTTTTCTTTCTTTCAATTTTTAGTTGTTCGTGTAATATCATAATTTTCCCTCCTTGTATTGTAAGCGGGAAGTAATCGAGTATATGCCAAATAAGGCGTCACTCTGTCATAATATGACAAGTGGCTCCTTATTTTATCGACACGTAGCTTGAATCTGTTCTGACCAAGGTAAATAAACCTCAAGTGCTTTAGAATTTGAACTATCTTCTAAATTAGGAAGATGCTTAAACAAATATTCTAAATACTTCACAGGAACTAAGTTATTAGCTTTAGCCGTTTCGATGATAGAATAAGCGATTCCGTTAGCTGTTGCTCCCCGTTCACTCGCAGAAAAATGCCAATTTTTTCTGCCAATCGTTGTTGGGCGAATACTTCGCTCAGCTAAATTATTTGATAAGGCACATCGACCATCCTCCAGAAAATTCATCAAACCAGCCTTCATATTAAGCGCATAGTTAACCGCTTTTCCTAATTTCGAACCTGGAAGAGCTCTGAAAGAAGCGATCCATTGCCAGAATTCATCAAGAATGGGTTGGCTTTTTGCCAACCGTAAATCATATCTTTCTTGATGGCTTAATCCCTTCATTTCTTTTTCAATATGAAAGAGTTGATCGCAATAGGTAACTCCTTGGCTTGCCGGAGTATCTTTAGAAGAGGAATCTTTCGCTTCAAAGAATTTTCTTCGGACGTGAGCCCAACAATTAACTAACGTCGTATTCTCAATCGATTTGTAAGCCGAGTAGCCGTCACAATGCAAATAGCCTGAGAATTCGGCTAAAAATTGTTGAGCGACACTACTTTTACGACTCAGGTCATGATGATATAAAATAATTGGATACTCTGCTTGTTCGATGGTTCGAAAGAGCCAAAAGTAAGACTTTTCTTTTTCACTTGATAAAACATTATAGTAAGTTTCATCCGCATGGATGAGCTCTTCTTTGACTAGTTTCTTTTTGAGCTCCTCCCAAATAGGTGTTAACCATTTTTCACATGAGGTGATGAACCAGTTTGCTTGTGTTCTACGTGGCACTCGTAATCCATAAGATTCCCACTCCTTTTCTTGTCGATAAAAAGGCAAACTCATTTCTATTTTTTGATGAAATAAGTGAGCTAAGATAGAGGCAGACGCCAAACTATGAGTGATTGGTTGTTTAGGAACAACGGCTTTTTTTATGGCATCAGCTCCATCTTTTTTACAATTAGGGCATTCGTAGGCATGTTGGTAGTACACATTTTTATACATCTTTGCAGGAACAAAAATAACTTCTTCACGGATTTTAGATTTACCAATATCTTTTAAATCAGAACAACACCAATCACAGGTGCAGTCTTCTCCTTCAAGCTGACAATGAACTTCTTTTATAGGTAAATCTTTTGTGAGGGCTGCTTTGTAGCCTTTTTTCTTTTTCCGCTGATAGTTAATTTCCTCAAAGACGGTTTTTTCTTCAGTTGTCTCTGCTAGATTAAAAGACGAGTCCTCTTCAAATAAATCTAATTGCCCATTAGGGTCAATTGATTTTTCAGATGAACGTCCATACAATTTATTTAAAAGAAATTGATTCTGTTCTCTTAGAAGTTTAAGTTCATTAGTTAAAGCTTCGTTTTGTTTTAACAATCGTTCTTCAAACTCGGTCAAAAGTAACACCTCCATTCACACATGATATGATAGCTAATTCTATCAATAATACGACGAAAAACCGTCTATAATTTTCATTATAAACGGCTAATTAAGAAACAAATCCAGTTTTAGCTTTTAATATCTTTTTTCTTTGTTCGATGGATAAACCTTCTAATAACCAACGGAGTTGTTGTTGCGTTAATTCTTTGACTTCTTCTTGTTTTCTAGGCCATTGTAATTTTCCATTTTCAAACCGTTTATACAGGAGAATAAAACCATCCCCTTGCCAGTAAAGTGCTTTGAACCGGTCTGAACGATTGCCACAAAATAGAAATAAGGCATCCGAATAAACATCTAACTCATATTGATTCATGATAATTGAAGCCAGACCATCAATCCCACGTCTTAAGTCTGTCTTACCACAAACAATATAAATAGTTTGTATCTTCGTATAATCAAGAACCATGATTGAACTCTTTCAATGCAGCGTTAAGAATATAGTTATTACATCCATTGTAAATCGTAATATCCATATTATCTCGTTTGACTCGTAAAGCAATTTTTTGCGTGGTTTGATTGGGTGTAGGGGCACTTTTAGGCGGTGTCGGTTGTAAAGAAACGGGAACAATTTCTTGTTTGTCTATCATTGAAAAACCTCCTCGTTATTTGTATCTTAAGAATAACCGAGGAGGTTAGATGTGACTATATACTTGGTTACTTCCCGCTTACCTTGTATTTATATATTAGCAAGCGAAAATTTAGATTTAAAGGAACTATTTATTAAAAAAATACCGCAAATAGTTCCTATTGTAAAAAAAACAACAATAATCTAATAAATTATCGTTGCTTACAGTATTTTAAGAAAAACTAATATGTCAAAAACCTATCAAAAAAAATAAATTTCACAATTTTTTTAACTGATTTTCTTAATTTGCTAAATTGTCCTACCATTATTAAATCAAACTTCTATTTTGCTTAAATTCTGGCATTATTTGAAGATAACTTCAGATTTACTATCTATTCCCATTTTTATGAAGATAATATGTAAAATGTACGAACTATTAAAATATCAACTTAAAACCTATTAGTGGTAAATTATTCCCTTTCCCTCAAGTCAAATAAAGCACATTCTATAAAACTAGATGATGCTTTACTTTTATTTTATTCATTATCTAATACCTTTCGTTCAATCTTAAATGGTGGCAATTCTTTATATTTAGTTAAATCAAAAATAAAGGCTTTATGATCCTCTATGAATGTTCCTTCTAATTGATACCTCATATCTTCTTTCCATAAGTCTTTCATCAACATACGCACAGCATTTCGAATAGCAACCGCTTGTATTTTTACTGAACCTTTTTGTTTGGTTTCTGGTTTAGAAAAAGCAACTGATTTACTAGCAACAGAACGACAAACTTGTATCGCAAAAATCTTATTTTCTCTATCGAGAAGCGGTCTTATATGACTCGCATATTTTAAACATTCCGCAATTGAACGATCAAATGTCATCATGTTTTTATTTATAGTTAACAAATTTTCCTTAGAATTTTCAATATTAATTACTTCAAAATTATAATCATCAAATGTTAAATTAGTCATTAGTATTATCTCCCTCAAGTATAATTTTCTCTAACTCAGATTGTGACCATTCTGTATCTAAAACAATAAAATTTTTAAACATACCAGATTTAATTTTGAGAACATAAAATTTAGGTTTTTCTATAGTTTCTATTTTTTTCTTTTTTCCTTTACAAGGATCTTTGAGTAATTCTTGAGTTTTTATCCATTCTTTCCTAGATATTATCTTAGGAATCCCATTTCTTAGAAGGTATTTTGGTTTCTCACCTTTATTTTTCTTGGATTGATGACTAAAACAATCTACTGTAAATGTTTTTTGCATCAATACATCTCCACAGTATTTTTCATTCCGGAGTATTCGGTAAATTGACGAAGCGTTCCACTTCTCATTTCCAATCGCAGTTGGTATATGGCTATTCATTAATATTTCAGCAATATCCTGAGCCCTGACACCATTCAAAAAATTTCGATATATTAATCTAACTACCTCAGCTTCTGTTTCTTCAATCTGTATTTGTCCAAACTGATCTTTATAAAATCCTAGTAAATTGTGTGTGGGAATTATCGGTAATCCTTTTTTAAATCGCTCAATAATTGACCAAGTAATTGCTTCGCTTTTTTGCTCACTTTCTCCTTGAGCGATAATGCTAAACATGACCAAAATTGTTTCACTTGTTCTGTCTAGTGTGTTTAGATTTAAATCCTCAATCAGAATCCCAACCGGAACAGGCAACGCTTTCAATTCTCTGTATACTGAAATAAAATCTAACGTATTTCTTGAAAAACGACTAATACTTTTTACTATAATCAAATCAATCTTACCTAACCTACAATCAGCCAACATCCGATTAAAATGATCTCTTTTCTTCATGGAAGTTCCTGAAACTCCCTGATCAGCATAAATATCCACTAATTCCCAATCTGGATGCTTTAGTATTTTTTCTCGATATGCTTGTATTTGTAACTCAAAACTTCCCGATTGTGTTTCAGCATACGTACTAACTCTACAATAAGCTGCAACTCTCTTCTTGAGATTTGAATTTTCTTGTTTATTTTCCTTTGATGGAATCACTTCAACGACTCTTTTGTTTTCAAATAAATCTCTAATCTCATCTTGTTTCCTTGTAATTTTTTTCTCCTTTCTAAAATTTAATTGACTCTCATCCAATCAACTCACATCCTCATTTGAAAAACCTAACAACTTGATTATAGAATCACAAGCGATATTTTATGTAAATTAAAAAACATTGGAGAAGTAAGTGAATCACTTTTCTTTCCCAATGTTTTAACCTACAGAGCCTTCCATTAGATTTTTTAGTCATCAATGGATAGCAATAGGCTTTAAATTAGCATTTTATCTCTACATATTCTTATCTGAGAATGAATGGGATTCAACTAAAATAAACTAAATGGCATTTAGTTTGGCATTAATTTTTTTGAGGAGCTATTTCAAAAATTAAAAATTTTCATAAATGTTTTTAGCTTTTTTATCATATCTTTCAACTTCATTTTCACATATATCTCTACTTATTGAATTGCTTCTATAAATAATTTCTTTCTTCTTGTTTCCTTTTTGTTTTCCGATTACTAATCTCATTCTCCTACACAATCTACATGGTTCATATTTAATAAAAATATTTAATTTTTTCATATTATTGTGTAAAAAAGAGTACGAAATTAGTTTTGTTTCACAACAAGAAAACATTCTGGATATATCATCTTCTGATTTTGCTTGGCTATATTTAATATAATCTCCTATTTTATTAAAATAGTATCTTGTTTCATCAGATAAAATAACTTTCACATATTGATTCCCGAATTTATTTTCTATAAACTCATGAAAAGCTGAATAAATATTTCCTTCTTTAATGTTATTATCAATTCCACTCACTGAGTAATATCTTTTATTATTGAAATTCATAATTGCAAAACAACTTTGCTCAAGCCCATTCCAATTTTTATAATTTTTTTCTTCAATTTTTTTAAATTCTTCAATCAAATAATATGGAAGTTTAAAATATTTTATTTTATTAGAAAATGAAATATTAAGCATATTTTTTTGTATCGAATTTTGTGTATTATTTAAGAGTATATTTAATTCGTCCGCTTTTGATATTATGAAGTTTCTTTCGATATTTCCTCTATTAAACACTCTATTTTTTCCTAAAGACAAGTATAGTCTATCAAGAAGAGCAGCTATCCATAAATCAACAACATTTTTTTCATTTATATTCTCTTCACTATATGGGTTCACTTCATATAGAATATTTTTAGTATTTAGAAGTCTTCGATTTGTTCTAAAATATTTTGTTATAAATAATACTTTTCTTTTTAATTCGGCTTCTGAATTCTCTTTAATATTACCATTATAATAATATTTGTTTATTTCATCCCAAACATACTTTTTTAAAATAATCAACATTCTATGCTGATTGTCTAAATTATCTAAAATTTTTATTGTTTCTTCATCAAGTTTATTCTCTGAATTTCTTTCTAAAGCTATTGGAAAATAAATTTCACTTAGTATAATTGGTAAAAATAAATCTTCACTCCTTATAAGCTCATTTTTTTCTCCATTAAAAAAATTATAATTTATCATTTCAATATTTTTCATAATCATCCTCCTAGTAAATTCTTATAAATACATTCCTATTTTTCATCACTTATCATTGAATAATCACTACATTTTCATAATCTTTGTTAGACCAAGATAACTTTTTTTATTGGTGTAAAAAAAGTTCAAGTAACTAAGAATGAACTAGAAAGCGTTTCTTCAATTTAATAAAAAGTACTAGAATCCAATATATCCTTCATCTAAATCTTGTTGAGAATCTGTTAAGTACTTATCAATATCTGGGTGTCCTAAACTTTTCATAGTTACTATTACTGATTTATTTAACTTCCATAATATTTCATGAGCTTTTCTAGATTCATTTTCAGTTGCTCTATGACCTGCATGAACAATATTGTTTCTTATTTGATATACATTTTCCCAATATTCATAAGCTATCGAATTATTATCATCAATATCAAACAACAATCCTCCGTTACTCAAGTATGGCCCTAAATGCTGAACTAAAATATTTTTATAAGGAATTTGAGATATTTTTTCAATTTTATCATTAGTTTTATTCTCTTTTATAAATTTTTCTTTTACCATTCCATACATTAGTCTCTCTGTACATGAATGTAACTTCAGAAACCCTAAATTAAAGTCACCTGATTTTAGCAGATTCGTTCCCTCCGAGAATAAAACAGCTTGGTCAAAGAAAGGATTTGATTCTGCTATTTCTACCCTAGTTATTAATTCGTTTCGTTCAGAAGCAGACAATAAATCATGAGATCTTCTTATTTTGTTAAAATGAATGTTAACTAACAAACTTGCTGAAAAGTCTTCCTCTTTAAAGTTTGATTTATTACTAATCCATACTGGTATTCCTACTGGTAAATCAAACCTATTTATTAAGATAAAGTCTTCGTATTTGAATCTTGTGATTAATACTTTAATAATATTATTTAAAAATACCAATGATTCATCTATAGCTTTACTGATTAAATAATCTTCATTTATTTTCGTTAATGGTTCCACTAAAATATTAATAATATCAACATTAGAACGAACTTTTTCTATATCTGAATTATCTGACTTTTCAAAAATATGCTTTGTTTTCAATCCTTTTCTAAATTTTTTAGAATACATCCCACCGTTTTCATCTAATGGTAATTGAAAAGGCAATTCAAATCGAACTATTATATAAGAGCTTGGTTTATAATTAACTATATGAATTTTTAAATTTTTAAACTCTTCGTCTGTAATGTAACTTTTTAATTCTGACATAATGTATTCCTCATTTTTAATTTTTTTGAATACCTATATAAGGCAAAGCTCCTTCAGATATTTATTCAACTCTTTTTTATCCTTCTTAAACAGGTCTATATAATCAGTCAATAATAATCTAAGCGTTTCATCTAAAAATATACATAGAGATACTAAATAATCATCCGTCATATTTTTATATGTCGAACCATGTGCTATTGCAGATCTGACAGTATAAATCTTTTTCATTTGATCATAATAACTAATTTTTTCATCACTTGTTTTACCTAAAAGATGTGCTATTTTTTCTGATACCTGGTGGGTAACCTCACTTTTGGAATCAGACATCAGAAGTGCTTCGATGGCTGAAACATAAAAAAATATTTTTAAATCCGTATGAAACTCATTCCTAGACATTTGGATAAAATACTCTGATTTTTCAACATTATTAATTATTGTTTTCTTAGAAAATAAGTTCATTGAGTTATAATTTTTATCAAATTTAATAATTGAATCGACTGTATTACATTTAATAAAAGAAAATGAATTTTCTTCTACAGACAAGTATTTTTTAAATGCACTCTCCAATTCATACTTTGTAAATTCTACTGCTTTCCTCTCTACTGAGATATCATAATAAATATCTTTTAATGAAAATCTAAAAATTCTACTATCTCCATCTTCGGGATAAAAACAAACAAAACCGTCCCTTGCATATATTGAATTATCCTTCAATAACCACAATTTTCTTAAATATTTTTGTATGTCCAAAAGTAGCAACGCCACCAATATAGTTGCAAAACCACTCTCCCCTTGTTTTTCAGATAACTCTTCAGAAGTGTTTATATCAGATATTTCACCTTCCAAATAAAAATAATTATTTACATAGATGTTCTCGATATCTCTATCATCATAAAAATCATACAGGTTATACTTCCCTAAAACCTCAGGAAATGGGGTCTCTAATACTGACTTATTTAAAAAATTTTTACTATTTGATAGATGTACATTACCTAGTCTCAAACCTTTGTCAACTTTTTTCTTTATTTTCAATCCAAATACTGGTGCAACAAACTTATACTTCAATTAACTCGCCTCTTTTTTTACAAAACTATACTACTTTTAATTTTGATCTATTAAACCTTCAAATGAAGTCTGTAATACTTTTAAAATTTCAATCAACTGTCTTATTTTTATATGCTGCTTACCACTTTCAATTTTAACAAGTGTTTCCCTTGTAATATCAACGTTCATCAATTGTAATTGTTTAACCAATTCAGTCTGCCCTATACCTTTTTCAAGGCGAATTCGTCTTATATTACTTCCAATTATATTATCATTATCTATAATTTTCTCTTCCCTCAAGATTAACACACTTTCTGGACTAAAATTAGTCCTTTTTTGTTAATCTTAGAGAATTAATGTGTTACAATGGGACTAATACTAGTCCACTTAAAGGAGAAGATTATGACTTATAATGGTATTAAAATTTTTGAAAAAAAAAGATACTCTAAAGTAGTTTTTTCAAAGATTATTATTTCTTTAATTGTTACTTTTTTACCTATATCAAATCCTTATAATTCAAAAATAGGAATTATATTTCTTACTTACTTAGCTACTTCTATTATTTACACTTGTTTTGCTATATCTAAAAACTACCTTATCACTATCATTCTAGTATTCCTTGTTCCACTAATTTTTGTTTATCTTGATAGCATTACAAAGCAAGGTTACATTTCAAGTAAAACATACATGTACACTAATGTATTTCTACTACTGTTACCTTTTTTATATGATTCTTACATTTTAATATCACTCACAATAATAAAAATAAGAGAGAAGAAGCTAAGATAGATTATTTTATCCTAGCTCTTTCCCTCTTATTTTATTTCCTATTCCTCGTAATCATCTAATATATCAACTAAATCAAACCAATCATCATCAGAAAAATGGTAATCAAGATTAAGCTTTTTTCGTCTCAAATTTTCATAGTATTTAAGTAATCGATTAGAAAATTCTGTTAGTCTCTCATCACTTAAATTCTTGATGAAATCATTATTTATGTAAATCCAAAGGTACTCTTCTATTTCTTCATCTTGATATTTAGATTCTCGAATCATTTCAGTTATAAAAACCAACGAATCATGTATATTCTGATAAACATCTTGTAGCAATACAAATTTAGGAACAGGCAGATGATTTTCCTCATATGCTTTTATTATTTTTACAACCTCATCCTCTGTTAAATCATTACTTGTAAAATGAAAAGCTACTTTTTCTAACCGATCATATTCCTTTTCCATCAATCCATAAATTTCATCCATTCTTCTCTCCAGATGTTCTACTTCTAAATCACTATAAAATTTTTCTGAATTTATTCTTCGAACTATGGAATTTATATTTTTCCCAATGTAGTTTACCTCTCTATATAACTTCCTATAAACAGACATATCTACATTCAACATAATATAAGAATTAGCGGAATCTATTAGAAATGCTGATATAGTAGCATATCCAAATAGTTTTGTTTTTTCCTTAATATATTCTTTGTCCTTAGGGGATAAAGATATCTGTAAATACGTCTTTTTTCTCTTAGTCATTTTCATTCTCCTTTCGAGTAAAACGACAAAAATATTGCTTTAAATTTCATCTGAAATTTGAACTATATTTCAACGGTTTTAGGTGTAACCTAACAAGAAAAAAATCTCTGATTTTTGGGTTTGTCATGACAAACCCGTTGCTTGCCTTTTTAATAAAGCAGGAACAGTGTCATTCTCTATTTTTTATTTTTGGGATAAAACAGAGATAAAAAACACTATTCCTGTTTTCTATAATTTTTACATTTTTAATTCTGGAAAAAATTCAAATTTCTTTCGTTATAAATAGTTTTGACGAGCGATTTCCAATACTCGGTAAAAGATTTATTTAGATAAGCAAACATATTTACTTTTTCTCTGGATTTTACTTTTTTTACTAATTCCTCTAAAACTCTTTCAAGCATTTGATGGGTTAATGATTCATATTCAGACTCCCTAATCATTACACCTGTTTTCCTCTCTACTGACGATTTGCTTTGAGAAAGAATTTTGAAGATTTGTGATTGCTCTTCTTCTGAAAAGTTATCAACTCTATCCATAATAATTTCCTTAGATTTTGGATCTAAGAAACTAGCAGTCATTGTTTTTTGAAGCTCACTTCTTTTAATCTTACCTGACCTCAACTCATCTACACTACCCTTTTCTAAACTTTCCTGACCTTGACTTTTCTGACCTGACCTCACCTGTGTCTCCAGTTGGTTGTCAGTTGGTATACCAAAAATTTTCTTATAAACTTCTGGCTTCAGCTCCTCTTGTTGTATAGATTTATTAAATTGCTCTAAACTTATTTTTTTTAACTTAGAAATACTATCAGGATATTTATTCAATAGTGTATTTCTATGAATTGATGGCTTATATCTATCAGCTCTTAGTTGTTGATTTATTAACCAATGAGGTAAAAATGCTAACCAATCATCATTTAAAAATACAATAAATTCTTTTTGACATAGAACTTTAACATCATCTTCAGGTGTATTTAACATTTGAGAATATGCATAGGCTTCTACAATTCCATCATCATCAGCATTAACATTCAAATAAAAATATAATAATTTTGCAGAATCAGACATCTTCATAAAACTAGCATTGTTAACAAATTGTTTGGACATCATTCTTCTTTCTGCCACTAACTTCTCCATTCCAAAGTATTAACATCATTGAAATAATAATAAAAAAATGCTATATTCCAATTGTAAATACTTTTGTATTTATTTTTTGTAAATATGAGTACTGTTTCTGCCACCAAGCTAAGAACAGTGCTCTATTTTTGTTTAGACAATAAAAATTTAGATACTTCTTTTTTTGAATATAAATTCCTCCCACCAATTACAATCATCGGCATCCCTTCATTAACGTATGATCTTAATGTAGTTGAACTAACTCCAACCCAACTTGCCATTTCCTTTTGATTTAAAAATTCCTTGTCTGTTCCAGCGTTATGAATTGCTTGTTGCACCGCTTCATTCGTTAATTCAAAAATATACCTCTGTAATTCTTTTGTCTGAGTTTCATTAAGCATAACTTGAAATCCTGACATTTTTACCATTCCTTTCTTTATTTATTTCTGAGTAGCCCCTCAAAAGTATCGCGTAAACGACTACATCGTTTACACGTAAAATATACTATGTTTTAAAATCAGAGTCAACTAAATGTGTCTTTTTGACGATACTATATATCAATATTGTTTGTTTTGCATTATAATTACTAAATATAAGGAGGTTGATATCATTTGAGACCTATTGACACTAAAGAAGTTGGAAAAAGAATAAAATCAATACGATTAAATTTATCCTCTAAAAAAGTTTCACTTGAAGAATTTGGGAGACTATTTGATCCAGTTGCGACTAAAGCCACTGTTAGTAAGTGGGAAAGAGGTCAATATTTGCCAAATAATGAGCGACTTTTCAAAATTGCTGAGATTGGAAATGTAACCACTGATTACATTTTGTTTGGAAAACAATTAAATGGCTACGGAAAAAGAATTGAGGATTTACGAAAAGCTGAAAAACTAACCCAAGAAGAACTAGGAAGAATATTATCTCCAATGAAATCTGAAGAAGAAATAGCTGCTATAGAAAACGAAGTTTATTTCCCAAAATACGAAGAATTAAAACAACTTGCTGAGAAATTAAATTCGACAGTTCATTTTATAGCTTTTGCGATTAGTCGTAGACAATCAGTTCATTCACTCACTGATTATGATGTATATAAAAAATTAGATACTACTGAAAAACTATTACAAGCTTCTGATTTAAAAAATGAGGAGTTAGTTGATTCTGATATGTTCTTTGATCAAATGAATGATATTAGATTACAACAAATTGATAATCGTAATTACTATAATTCAGTAGCAAAGTTAATTACTTTAATTAATCAAGAAAACATAGATGAAGTGCTTAAGAGTCTAGAAAAATAGTATTTAACTCCTAAATTGATTTTTGAAATAGCTCCTCAAAAACAATACAACTAGGAGGTACAACATGGCTTCATTTAAGCAATACACATTAAACAACGGCAATAAACGTTGGAAATTCCAAGCATATTTAGGTACTCATCCTGTAAAAGGTATACCTGTAAAAACAACTAGAAGTGGTTTTAAGTCCAAAAAAGAAGCACAAATTGCCTTAGCACAACTACAAACAGATTTTGAACAAAATAATCGTGAATTAACTAATCAAGAAAAAATAACTTTTTCAGAACTTTACGATTTGTGGTTAAAACAATATCGACTAAAGGTTAAGCCTTCAACGGTTGCCACATCACGTCGATTTGTTGAAAATTATGCATTACAACACTTTGGTAAATTAAAGTTGGATAAAATCACTGTTAGATACTGTCAAGAAATAGTCAATCTTTGGCATGATCAGTACAAACAGTATCATTATTTTAGAAAAGTAGTTGGTCAGGTTCTTCAATTTGGTGTTCAAATGGAGTTAATCGATTCTAACCCTATGAGAAAGACTGTACTGCCTCGTAAAAAAGAAGTGGAAGAATTCCCTAACTTCTACACTAAAGAGCAATTAGAGGTGTTTTTTGAGTGTTTAGAGAGCCACACAGAGAAAGTTAGTAGAACAAGCACTAAAATTTTAACTTTTTTCCGAATTTTAGCTTTTACTGGAATGAGAAAATCGGAAGTTCTTGCCTTACAGTGGAAAGATATAGATATTTTCAATCAAAAGCTAACTATTGGAAAAACACTTGCTATGGACGAGCATAATCAAATAATCATTCAAGAGCCTAAAACCACTAGTTCTCAAAGAGTTATCGCTCTTGATGTTAAAACCATTAAGGTCATAGAACAATGGCGATATAATCAAAAAGAATGGTATTTTAAGTTTGGCTATAATACATCCAAAGATACTCAGTTTCTTTTTACAAACAAATTCAATGAATTGTATTACCCTCAAGCTCCAAATGACTGGTTATATAATATTCTTGAAAAATATGACTTACCTAAAATTACTTTACATGGTTTTAGACATACCCATGCTAGCTTGCTTTTTGAATCTGGAGCAAGTATCAAAGAAGTTCAAGAGCGTTTAGGACATAAAGATGTTAAAACAACTATGAATATTTACACTCACGTTACTCCTGAAAAAGTTAGAGAAACAGGAGAACGATTTGCAAAATATGTTAATTTTTAACAAATGGCATTTAATTTGGCATTTACTCTTAAACCACGTAACAAAAAAAGAGCCCAAAACATTGTTAAATCAACGTTTTGGTACTCTTTAAATTTATTAGCCCACTGACCCTTCCAGCGAAAACTATTCATTAGTTAATCCAAGAACAGTCAATTTAATCAGTTATTTTTAAATTATCCGATAGAATTATTAGTTAAATAAAATCTAATAAAATTCTACTGGTGCAATCTATGGTGCAACTATTATGTTGCACCATTTTACAACTTACATATTTTTAATTTTCACTTTGACACCACTTACTAAACCGTCACTTGTTTTAGTTATGTTTTGTAATGGTGCAATTGTGATTTCTACATAACTACAAAAAATTTCATTTTCTTCATAAATTAAATTCACTTTATAAAAAGCTGGAAGTGGCATCTCCTCTAACATTATTTCCTCTATTGGCCACATTATTTTTCTATTTAGCTTTTCTGTTCCAATAAAAATATTTTGGATCCCATTGGAGCCACCTAAGCATCTCCCTATGATATGACAAGCTTCAGTCCCGGTAGGTCGTGTAGTCCAATTACTTAACTTTTCTTTTACATCTTTATCAATTTTACTAGAAACTGTGTTATCTAAATATTCTGGTTTTAATTTTCCTGAAAGTGATTTTGTATATCTGATATTATAAGGTTCTCTTTTATCTTCGTTAATTTCACTTTCCATTAGTTGTATTTCTGATAGCGAATAATCTTCTTGATAATTAATTAATTTTTTGTTTATTTTTTCTATTAAATCTAAAGTATTCATCTTTTTTACCCCTTATCAGTTAATTTTATTTTAATAATATCATAATACTTACAGAAATAGTAGAAACAAAAAAAGCACCTCTAACTCAAATTAATGAGAAAGAGGTGCTTTACTATTTTATTTGAATGTTAATAACATGGACCCCATGATTCAGTTTTTTTCTTACCGTTTGATTTGCCAATAGCAACAAATCCATAACTACCATTTACTCTTGGCTGTCTTACCCAAACATATCCACCTTTATGAGTAAATTGGTCGTACTTCACCTCTTGTCCTGGTTTAATCCAACCTAAAATTTTACCATCTACTGCTTTATCAAGAATAGCAATATTTTCGTTACCAGCATTTGATTTGAAAGTACCTTTCTCCATATACCAACCAACTTTGTTAGGTTTTTCTGTGTTAGGCACTTCAATTGGTTTACTTGTATCAATATTATCATTACGATAAACATACCACCCCATATAATAAGGACACGTAGTAGCTTCATTATCAATGTACACACCGTTCATTTGTGGGTTTTTG